>NC_009664.2:3400845-4081014 GCF_000017305.1 Kineococcus radiotolerans SRS30216 = ATCC BAA-149
CTCGTCGACCGCGTCGACGACGGCGGGCGGCGCACCGAGCTGCTCGCCGGCGGCGGTGGGCACCAGGCGTCCCTCGCGGCGACGACCCCCGCGGCCGCGGCCCGGCTCGGGCAGGTGCTCGGGGAGGCCGCCCACCGGCGCGGCAGCGCGCTGCACCTCGCCGAGCTGCCCGACGACCCCCGCGTCCACGCCCTGGCCGCGGGGGCGGGGGCGGAGCTCCTCGACGCGCTGCCCGTGCCCGAGGTGCGGCGCCCGGCGGAGGGCGAGCACCTGGTCAGCTCCGGGGTGCGGAAGAACCTGCGCAAGACGCACAACCGCCTGGCCCACGACGGGATCGGCGCGGAGATGTCGTTCTCCACCGACCCGGCCGCCTTCGAGGCGGCCCTGCCCGAGCTGGAGGCGGCCTACCGCGACCGCGACGAGGCGCACGGCGTCCCCTGCGCGCTGGACACCCCCGCCGGGCGGGACACCTGGCTCGCCCGGCTGCGGGCGCTGGGCGACCTCGGCCGGCGGGAGCTGGCCGTCCTGCGCCTGGACAGGGAGCTGGCCGCCTACGTCGTCGGGGTGCCCGGGGGCGAGCGGTACGGGATCTTCGACGGCCGCTTCGTCACCCGCTGGGCGCGCTTCTCGCCCGGGCGCCTGCTGGAGCACGAGGTGCTCCAGCGCGCCTTCGCCGACCCCGGCGTGGAGGTCGTGGACTGGATGACGGGGGTGGCGCCGGAGACGCTGCTGGCCGTCAGCGGCACCCGTCGCCGGCTCGTCGTGCGGCGCGGGCGGCCCGGGGTGCCCGTGCCCCGCTCCGCGGGTGGCGGAGGTGCGGCCCCCCTCGACTAGCCTGGGGTCGTGGCGGAATTCATCTACGTGATGTCCAAGGCTCGCAAGGCGCACGGGGACAAGGTCATCCTCGACGACGTCTCGATGTCGTTCTTCCCCGGCGCCAAGATCGGCGTCGTGGGCCCCAACGGTGCGGGCAAGTCCAGCGTGCTGAAGATCATGGCGGGGCTCGACCAGCCCTCCAACGGCGAGGCCCGCCTCTCGCCGGGCTACAGCGTCGGCATCCTCATGCAGGAGCCGAAGCTCGACGAGACCAAGACGGTCCTCGAGAACGTCCAGGACGGCCTGGGCGAGCTCAAGGTCAAGATGGACCGCTACAACGCCATCGCCGAGGAGATGGCGACGAACTACACCGACGAGCTCATGGCCGAGATGGGCGAGCTGCAGGAGGTCCTCGACCACGCCAACGCGTGGGACATGGACTCCCAGCTCGAGCAGGCCATGGACGCGCTGCGCTGCCCGCCGGGCGACGCCGACGTCTCGGTGCTCTCCGGCGGCGAGAAGCGCCGCGTGGCGCTGTGCAAGCTGCTGCTGGAGGCGCCGGACCTGCTGCTGCTCGACGAGCCCACCAACCACCTCGACGCCGAGTCGGTGACCTGGCTGGAGCAGCACCTGGCGAAGTACCCCGGCGCCGTCCTGGCCGTCACCCACGACCGGTACTTCCTGGACAACGTCGCGCAGTGGATCCTCGAGCTCGACCGCGGCCGCGCCTACCCCTACGAGGGCAACTACTCCACCTACCTGGAGAAGAAGGCCGCCCGCATGGAGGTCCAGGGCAAGAAGGACCTCAAGCTGGCCAAGCGCCTCAAGGACGAGCTGGAGTGGGTCCGCTCCAACGCCAAGGGCCGCCAGACCAAGTCCAAGGCGCGTCTGAACCGCTACGAGGAGATGGCCGCCGAGGCCGAGCGCACCCGGAAGCTCGACTTCGAGGAGATCCAGATCCCGGCCGGCCCGCGCCTGGGGTCGGTCGTCATCGAGGCGAAGAACCTCAAGAAGTCCTTCGGCGAGCGCACCCTCATCGACGGCCTGTCGTTCTCGCTGCCCCGCAACGGCATCGTCGGGGTCATCGGGCCCAACGGCGTCGGCAAGACGACGCTGTTCAAGACGATCGTCGGTCTGGAGGAGCTCGACTCCGGCGAGCTCAAGATCGGCGAGACGGTCAAGCTGTCCTACGTCGACCAGTCCCGCGGGGGGCTGGACCCGGACAAGAACCTGTGGGAGACCGTCTCCGACGGCCTGGACTACATCCAGGTCGGCAACCAGGAGATGCCCTCGCGCGCCTACGTCTCGGCGTTCGGCTTCAAGGGCCCGGACCAGCAGAAGCCGACCGGGGTCCTCTCCGGCGGGGAGCGCAACCGCCTCAACCTGGCCCTGACCCTCAAGGAGGGCGGCAACGTCCTGCTCCTGGACGAGCCGACCAACGACCTCGACGTGGAGACCCTCGGCTCGCTGGAGAACGCCCTCCTGGAGTTCCCCGGCTGCGCCGTCGTCGTCAGCCACGACCGGTGGTTCCTCGACCGCGTCGTGACGCACATCCTGGCCTACGAGGGCACCGAGGAGAACCCGGCGAACTGGTACTGGTTCGAGGGCAACTTCGCCGGCTACGAGGCCAACAAGATCGAGCGCCTGGGCCCGGACGCGGCGCGCCCGCACCGGGTGACGTACCGCAAGCTCACCCGCGACTGACGGGTTCCACCGCCGGCCCGTCCTCCGCCACGGGGGCCGGGCCGGCGGCGCGCACCTGGTCGCGCCCGCCGGTCTTCGCCGCGTACAGCGCGGCGTCGGCGCGGCCGAAGACCTCCGCGGCCGACTCCAGGCCGTCCCAGCGCGCCACGCCCGCGGACACCGTCTGCCCCGCGGGGGTGGTGGCGGCCAGGGCCTGCACCACCGCCACCGACGCCGGCAGGTCGTGCCCGAGCAGCAGCAGGACGAACTCCTCCCCGCCCCAGCGGCCCAGCAGCGCGGTGCGGTCCGGGCCGGCGGCGGCGCCGCCGGCCTCCAGCGCCCCCCGCCACGCCTGGGCGGACTGCACCAGCAGGCGGTCCCCGGCCTGGTGGCCGAAGGTGTCGTTGAAGGCCTTGAAGCGGTCGAGGTCGAGGACCGCCACGCACAGCGGCGACCCCTCCGCGCGCGAGCGCGTCTGCAGCCGTTCCAGCTCCGCGTCGCTGGTGCGGCGGTTGGGCAGGCCGGTGAGGGCGTCGGTACGGGCCAGGTCGGCCAGGCGCGAGGCCTGCCCCTCCAGGTGGCGCAGCAGCCCCGACATCCGCATCACGACCAGCAGGAACAGCACCACCGACGACAGGGCCACCGCCCACGCCTCCAGCTGCGCCCCGACGGCGAGCTGGAGCAGCAGCGTCCCGGGGGAGACGAGGCTGGCCAGCGTCAGCGCGGCGAGGCGCCCGCGGGTGAAGCGGGTCCCCCCCTCGGCGCCGCCGCCGTCGGCGAGGTGGCGCATCGAGGGGTGCAGCGCGGCCGCGGCGAAGGCCACGTAGCCCAGCAGCCACGGCAGCGAGGTGAGCCCGCCGGAGTACGTCCCCGTCATCGAGGTGTACTGGTAGGCGGAGTCCGCGACCAGCAGCAGCGCGTTGGCCGCCACCAGCCAGCGGAACGCCGCGGTCCGCGCCCCCGCCGTGGTCAGCAGCCGCACCAGCAGGGCCAGCAGCAGCACGTCGCCCAGCGGGTAGGCCGCGGCCAGGACCCGGGCGGCGGTGGAGTCCCCGGCGGCCTCCAGGCCCGGGCGCATCAGCAGGACCCAGCTGATGAGGACGAAGCCGACCGTGAAGATCGCGGAGTCGATCAGGCCCTCCCGGTCACCGTGACCGCCGCGGGCCCGCACGAACCGCCAGAACCCCGCGGCGATGAGGACGTAGCTGCTGAGGTACAGGACGTCGGCGGGGGAGGGGAACGGCGACGTGCCCAGGACCCAGGTGTAGACCGCCCACAGCAGGTCCGCGCAGGCCCACACCGCGATGCCGGCCGTGACCAGCCACCACCCCCCGGGGGCCAGCGGCGCGTGCCGGCGCACCCCGACGACCATCACCGCCACGCAGCCGAAGCTGATGGCGGTGTACAGGGCGTCGCGACCCGCGCCGACGGGCAGCAGCACGCAGACGAGGGACAGGACGACGCCGACGGCCAGGTGCAGGCGGAACGGGGTGTCGGGACGGGCACGGCTCACGCTGGTGGGATCGGCGCGCGCGGACCCCGCGCTGAGGTGGGGCCACCCGTTCGGGCCCGCCCGTCAGGGCACCCGGACCATGCCCTCCTGGGCGACGGTGGCGATCAGCCGGCCCGCCCGGTCGTACATCCGGCCCGTGGACAACCCCCGTGCCCCCGAGGCGCTGGGGCTCTCCTGGACGTACAGGACCCACTCGTCGGCGCGGGCCGGGCGGTGCCACCACATCGCGTGGTCCAGGCTCGCCACGCTCATGCCCGGCGCCGCCCACGCCAGGCCGTGCCGGCGCAGCACCGGCTCCAGGACGCTGAGGTCGCTGGCGTAGGCCAGGGCCGCGCGGTGCAGCAGGTCCGGGCCCGGCAGGGGGGCGTCGAGGCGGAACCAGACCGCCTGCCCGGCGCGGCGCTCGGGGTCGGGGTCGGTGTAGAGGGCGGGTTCGACGTGGCGCAGCTCCACGTGGCGCCCGCGCCCGAGCTGGCGGGCCGCGGGGTGGTCCAGGGCGTCGAGCAGGACGTAGTCGCTGGTCAGGTCCTCCGGACCGGGGACGTCGGGGGCCGGTTCGTGGTGCTCCAGGCCCTCCGCGGCGGTCTGGAAGGAGGCGATGCCGGAGAGGATCGGGACCCCGTCCTGCACCGCCTGCACCCGCCGCGCGGAGAAGGACCGCCCGTCGCGCAGGCGCTCCACCGCGAAGACCACCGGGACCCGCGGGTCGCCCGGGCGCAGGAAGTAGGCGTGCAGCGAGTGCAGGTCGCGGTCCTCGGGGACGGTCCGCCCGGCCGCCACCGCGACCTGGCCGAGCACCTGGCCGCCGAAGAGCCGGGGACGCCAGTGCGGGAGGTTGGGGCCGGTGAACACGTCCCCCGCGCCCCCCGCGTCGTCGGCGGGTCGCACGTCGAGCACGGGCAGCAGCGGCGAGGCGGTCACCCCGGCACGCTACCGGGGCGCGTGCGCGGGGGCCGGGGTAGCGTCGCCGCGTGCTCGCCGCCCGCGCCGTCCGCAGCAGCCCCGACGACCCGCTGTCCGCGCTGGAGGTCGCCGACGCCCCCGCCGCCGACGCGCCCCCGGGGTGGGTCCGGGTCACCGTGGCCGCCGCGGCGCTGAACCGGCACGACCTGTGGAGCCTGCGCGGGGTGGGCCTGCCCGCCGACCGGCTGCCGATGGTGCTGGGCTGCGACGCGGCGGGGACCACCGACGACGGCGACGAGGTCGTCGTGCACGCGGTGGTCTCCGACGACGACTTCCGCGGTGACGAGACCCTCGACCCCCGCCGGACGCTGCTGTCCGAGCGGTACCCGGGGACGCTGGCCGAGCACGTGTGGGTCCCGCGCCGGAACCTGCTGCCCAAGCCCGCGGGCTGGAGCGCGGAGCGCGCCGCGTCGCTGGGCACGGCCTGGCTGACCGCCTACCGGATGCTGTTCACCCAGGCCCGCGCGGTGCCGGGGCAGACGGTCCTCGTCCAGGGTGCCGCGGGCGGGGTGTCCAACGCGCTGATCGTCCTCGGGGCCGCGGCGGGCCTGACCGTGTGGGTCACCGGGCGGGACCCGCAGCGGCGGGAGCGGGCCCTGGCCTGGGGCGCGGCGGCGACGTTCGCGAGCGGGGAGCGGCTGCCCGGGCGGGTCGACGCCGTGTTCGAGACGGTGGGCGAGGCGACCTGGGAGCACTCGATCCGGTCGCTGGAGCCGGGCGGGTGCGTCGTCGTCTCCGGGGCCACCACCGGCGGCGGCCCGCCGGCGATGCTGCAGAACGTGTTCTTCACCCAGCTGCGGGTGCTGGGCTCGACGATGGGCACCCGCGACGAGTTCCAGCGGCTGCTGCGGTTCTGCGACACCGCCGGCCTGGAACCCGAGGTCGACTCCGTCCACGCCCTCGCCGACGCCCGGGACGCGTTCGCGCGCCTGGAGTCCGGTGAGGCCGTGGGGAAGGTGCTCGTCCGGCCCTGAGCCTCAGCCGAGGCGGAACCAGGCCGCGGTGTCGGTCGGGACCCGCCCCTCCACCAGGTCCCCGCTGGCGACCAGCGGGCTCGCCCCGTCGGGCACAGCGACCGGCTCGGCCCCGAGGTTGGCGACCACCAGCACGTCACCGCTGGTGAAGGCGAGGACGTCGGGGCCGGACAGCTCGTGCCAGCGCAGCTCCCGCCGGCCCAGCCGCAGCTCCCGGCGCAGCCGGACCAGGGTGCGGTACAGCTCCAGGGTGGAGCCGGCCACGCCCGTCTGCGCCGCCACCGACAGCTCCGCCCACCGCGCCGGCTGCGGCAGCCAGCTCGCGGGACCGGGACCGAAGCCGTAGGAGGCGCTCGTGCCCTCCCACGGGATCGGGACGCGGCACCCGTCGCGGCCCACGTCGGCGCCCCCCGTCCGGGCGAAGGTCGGGTCCTGGCGGACCTCGGCGGGCAGCGTCGTCACCTCGGGCAGGCCCAGCTCCTCCCCCTGGTACAGGTACGCGCCGCCGGGCAGGGCGAGGGTGAACGTCGTCGCCGCGCGCGCCCGGCGCAGGCCGAGCTCTGCGTCGGGCTGCGCGTCGTCGGGCCCGACCCCGGTGGTGGGTTCGGAACCGGCCGGGTAGCCCAGCCGGCTGGCGTGGCGGACGACGTCGTGGTTGGACAGCACCCACGTCGCGGGGGCGTCCTCGACGGCGTGCGCGGCCAGCGTCGCGTCGACGACCTCGCGCAGCTCCCGCGCGCGCCACGGGGCGCGCAGGTGGTCGAAGTTGAAGGCCTGGTGCATCTCGTCGGGGCGCAGGTAGCGCACGAGGCGCTCCGGCGGGCTGACCCACGCCTCGGCCACCAGCAGCCGGTCCCCGGGGTAGGCGTCCAGGACGCGGCGCCAGCCCCGGTAGATCTCGTGGACGCCCTCCTGGTCCCACATGGGGGGCCGCTCGCCGCTGGCGTTCGCCCCGTCCAGCATCGCCTGGTCGTGGTCCCACTCGGGCAGGCCCTCGGCCTTGACGAGGCCGTGGGCGACGTCGACGCGGAAGCCGTCGACGCCGCGGTCCAGCCAGAACCGCAGGACGTCCTCGAACTCCGCGACGACCTCGGGGTGGGACCAGTCCAGGTCCGGCTGGCTGGAGTCGAACAGGTGCAGGTACCAGGACCCGTCCGCGACCCGCGTCCAGGCCGGGCCGCCGAAGACCGAGCGCCAGGAGTTCGGGGGCCGCTCGCCGTGCTCGCCGCGGCCCTCGCGGAAGACGTAGCGGGCGCGTTCGGGCGAGCCCGCTCCCGCGGCCAGCGCGGCCCGGAACCAGGCGTGCTCGGCGGAGGTGTGGTTGGGGACGAGGTCCACCACGACCCGCAACCCGAGCTCGCGGGCGCGCGCGGTGAGGCGGTCGAAGTCGTCGAGGGTGCCGAAGACCGGCTCGATCCCGCGGTAGTCGGCGACGTCGTAGCCCGCGTCCCGCTGCGGGGAGGGGTAGACGGGGGAGAGCCAGACCGCGTCGACGCCGAGGTCGGCGAGGTGGCCCAGGCGGGCGGTGACGCCGGGCAGGTCGCCCATCCCGTCGCCGTCGCCGTCGGCGAAGCTGCGGGGGTAGACCTGGTAGATCACGGCGTCGCGCCACCAGGGGACGTCCGGGCGGTTCGGTTCGCTCACCGGCCCATCCTGCCGCGGCCCCTCCCGGCGCGCACCGCCGCCGCGTCCGCCCGGCGGGCCCGGTGCCCGGCCGGACGCGGCGACGGCGGGCCGGGGCTAGACGCTCAGGTCGCCACCGGTGGGCGGGTCGAGGCGGTAGCGCAGCAGGGCCAGGTGGTCGCGGACCTCGGCGGGCAGCTTCGCCCCGAACGGGGCGAAGAACCGCTCGAGCTGGTCGGCCTCGGCCAGCCACGCGGCGGCGTCGACGGAGAGGAGCTCGGCGAGGTCGGCGGGGGAGACGTCGAGGCCGTCGACGTCCAGCGCCCCGGGGGCGGGGACGAGGCCGGCGGGGGTGTGCCGGGCGGCCGCGGTGCCCTCCAGGCGACCGCAGATCCACTCCAGGACCCGCGCGTTCTCCCCGAAACCCGGCCACAGGAACCGGCCGTCCTCGCCGCGGCGGAACCAGTTCACCGAGAACACCGCCGGCAGGTGCTCCACGCGGTCGCGCATCGAGAGCCAGTGCGAGAGGTGGTCGCCCACGTGGTAGCCGGTGAAGGGGAGCATGGCGAACGGGTCGTGGCGCAGCTCCCCGACGGCCCCCTCCGCGGCGGCGGTGCGCTCGCTGGAGATCGAGGCCCCCGCGAACACGCCCTGGCTCCAGTCCCCGGCCTGCGCCACCAGCGGCGCGGTGGTGCGGCGGCGGCCGCCGAAGAGGATCGCGTCGACCGGGACGCCCTCGGGGTCGTCGAACTCCGCCGCCAGCGAGGGGCACCGCGCCGCGGCGACGGTGAACCGCGCGTTGGGGTGCGCCGCCGGGGTCGGGCTGTCCGGCGTCCAGGGGTTCCCCCGCCAGTCGGTGAGGTGCGCGGGCGCCTCCTCGGTCATGCCCTCCCACCACACGTCGCCGTCGTCGGTGAGGGCGACGTTGGTGAAGATCACGTCCTCGCGCAGCATCTCCATCGCGGTGGGGTTGGTGGACCAGCCCGTGCCCGGGGCGACCCCGAAGAACCCGGCCTCGGGGTTGATCGCCCGCAGGCGCCCGTCGGGGCCGGGGCGCATCCAGGCGATGTCGTCGCCGATCGTCTCCACCCGCCAGCCGGGGAGCGCGGGGCGCATCATGGCGAGGTTCGTCTTGCCGCAGGCCGAGGGGAACGCCGCGGCCAGGTGGAACACCCGCTGCTGCGGGGAGGTGACCTTGACCAGCAGCATGTGCTCGGCCAGCCAGCCCTCCTCGCGGGCCACCGCGGAGGCGATGCGCAGGGCGAGGCACTTCTTGCCCAGCAGGGCGTTGCCGCCGTAGCCGGACCCGAAGGACCAGATCTCGCGGGTCTCGGGGAAGTGGGCGACGTGCTTGAGGTCGTTGCAGGGCCAGGCCACGTCGGGGCGGGTGCGGCCGAGGTCGTCGACCAGGGGCATCCCGACGCTGTGGACCCCCGGGACCCAGGCGGTGCCCTCGGTGATCGCGGCCAGCGCCTCGTTGCCCATCCGCGTCATGGTCCGCATGCTCACCACGGCGTAGGGGGAGTCGGTGACCTGCACCCCGAGCAGCGAGAGCGGGCCGCCGACGGGACCCATGGAGAAGGGGACGACGTACATCGTCCGCCCGCGCATCGACCCGGTGAACACCCCGTCCAGCTCCTCGCGCAGGGCGTCGGGTTCGCGCCAGTTGTTCGTCGGGCCGGCGTCCTCGCGGCGGCGGGAGGCGATGAACGTGCGGTGCTCGACGCGGGCGACGTCGCCGGGGGCGGAGCGGGCGAGGAAGCTGCCCGGGCGCTTGCTGGGGTTCAGCGGGATCAGCGTCCCGGTGGCGACCATCCGTGCGGTGAGGCGGTCGAACTCCTCCTGCGAGCCGTCGCACCACACGACCCGGTCGGGCTGGGTGAGGCGGGCGGTCCGGCGCACCCAGTCCAGCAGCGCGGGGTTCGCCGTCGGCGTCCCGGACAGCTCCGGGGTGTCCTGGGCGTCCTGGGTCTCGTGCGTCACGTCGGTCGTCACGGCAGCGTGCCTCCTCGTGCGGTGGGGTCCGGCCGCGTCCGGGCCGTGCTTCGACCCTGGCGCTGCGGGAGGGGCCGGACAACCGGCTGGGACCGTGAAGATCGGGCGTTCTTCCCCTACCGTGAAGGACGTGCCTCGATTGCGCGTCGCCGCGCTCGAACCGCTGACCGACCCGGCGCTCGCCCCGGAACCGGACACCGGCCTGGACGCCCTCACCGTGGGGCGCCGGATCCGGTACCACCGCGGGGTCCGGGGGTGGACGCTGGCCCAGCTCGGCGAGGCCGTGGGCACCGCGCAGAGCCAGCTCTCGCAGGTGGAGAACGGCAAGCGGGAGCCGCGGCTGTCCCTCGTCGCCGCCGTGGCCCGGGCGCTGGAGGTGACCCCGGCGGACCTGCTCGACCCCGCGCCCCCGCCCAGCCGGCGCGCCGCGCTGGAGATCGAGCTCGACCGCGCGCAGCGGTCCCCGCTGGCCCGGGCGCTGGGGCTGACCGAGGTGCGCGCCGGTCGCGCGCTGCCCACCGACGCCCTGGAGGCCCTCGTCCGGCTGCACCGCGAGCTCGCCCGCCGCCACGACGCGGCGAACGCGACGCCGGAGGAGGCCCGGCGGGCCAACACCGAGATCCGGCTGCTCATGCGCGGCTCGGACAACCACCTGCCCGAGATCGAGGAGCTGGCCGAGGACCTCGTCCGCGCCGCGGGCTACACCGTCGGGGCGCTGACGCACCGGCAGGTCGCGCGGATGGCCGCCGACCTGGGGTTCAGCATCATCCACGTCGAGGACCTGCCGCACTCCACGCGGACCGTGACCGACCTGGCCCACGGCCGGATCTACCTGCCGCCCGCCTCCATCCCCGGCGGGCACGGCCTGCGGTCGCTGGCGCTGCAGGCCGTCGGGCACCGGGTGCTGGGGCACGAGCGCCCGGCCAGCTACACCCAGTTCCTCCGCCAGCGGCTGGAGATCAACTACTTCGCGGCGAGCTGCCTGCTGCCCCGCAGCGCGGCCGTGGAGTTCCTCTCCGCGGCCAAGGCGGACAAGGACCTCGCCGTGGAGGACTTCCGCGACGCGTTCGGCGTCACCCACGAGGCCGCCGCGCACCGGCTGACGAACCTGCTGACCTCGCACCTGGGGATCCCGGTGCACTTCCTGCGCGTCGGTGACGACGGGGCGCTGTACCGCGGGTACGAGAACGACGGCGTCCCGTTCCCCCAGGACGCCTCCGGCGCCATCGAGGGGCAGCCGGTGTGCCGGCGCTGGACGGCCCGGACGGTGTTCGAGGTCCGCAACCGCACCACCGAGAACTACCAGTACACCGACACCCCGGCGGGGACGTTCTGGTGCTCCAGCCAGACCGGGGTCGGCGACGACGGCGGGTTCTCGATCACGGTGGGGGTGCCCTACGCGCACGCGAAGTGGTTCCGCGGGCGCGACACCCGGGTCCGCGCCCGCAGCACCTGCCCCGAGGGCGACTGCTGCCGCCGCCCGCCCGCGGACCTCGTGCGGCGGTGGGCGGACGCGGCCTGGCCCAGCGCCCGGCTGCACGCGCAGACGCTGGCCCCGTTGCCGTCGGGGCGGTTCCCCGGGGTCGACGACCGGGAGGTCTACACCTTCCTCGCCTCCCACGCCCCCGTCGAGGGGGACGCGGGCGCGGGGGATCAGGCGTAGCGGACGACGTCCTCCGGGGCCAGGCGGGGCAGGCGGGGGCGGAACGCGTCCGGGCCCGGGTAGCCGATGTTGACGACGAGGTGGGAGCGCCAGGTGGTGCCGGCGAAGAACTCCGCGTCGACGGCGTCGCGGTCGAAACCGGCCATCGGGCCGGCGGCCAGGCCCAGGGCGCGGACGGCGAGGATGAAGTACCCCGCCTGGAGGGCGGCGCTGTAGGAGCCCATGCCCGACCGCATCGCGGTGTCCTCCTCGAGCACCGGCTGCAGGCCGGCCAGGAAGGGCGCCACGGTGGGGATGGCGTCGTGGAAGCGCTCGTCGAGGGCGAGGACGGCGGTCACCGGGGCGCTCGCGGCGCGGTCGCGGTTGGTGTCGTTCAGCAGCGGCACCAGGCGGGCCTTGGCCTCGGGGGTGCGGACGTAGAGGACGCGGGCCGGCTGCAGGTTGGCGGCGGTGGGGGCCCAGCGGGCCAGTTCCCAGACCTGGGCCAGCTGCTCGTCGGTGACGGGGGTGCTCGCGAAGCTGTTCGCGGTGCGGGCGTCGCCGAAGAGGGCGGCGCGGGCCGTCTCGTCGAGTCCGGCGGGGCGTTCGTCGAGCGTGGTCACAGCTGTTCTCCTCGGAGTCGCTCTGTCTGCGGGTGCTACTTCGAAAAAAAGAGTAGCACTGGTGTCAAGAGCGCCGGGGGTAGACTCCGGGAGTGGTCGAGCAGGGGCAGCAGACGGTCGAGCACTCCCCGCGGGCGTGCGACGGGGCCCTGGCCCGCGCCTTCGGGTTCCTGGGCAAGCGCTGGAACGGGATCCTGCTCGCGACCCTCGCCCACGGGCCCGCCGGGTTCTCCGACCTGCGGCGCAACGTCGCGGGCATCAGCGACTCGGTGCTCTCCGACCGCCTCACCGAGCTGACCCGGGCCGGCCTCGTCAGCCGCACCGTCCACGACGGCCCACCGGTGGCGGTGGTCTACGAGCTCACCGCCTCCGGGCACGCCCTCGCCCCGGCCCTGCAGGAGCTGACCACCTGGGCGCGGGAGAACCTCACCGAGGAACGCTGCCGCGCGGAGCGCTGACGCCCCGCCTCAGTCCTCGAAGGTGTTGAGCATGCTGTGCGCGGCGCGGTCCAGGTAGTCCCACAGGACCCCCTCCTGGGCGGGCGCCAGACCCAGCGACACCACGGCGGCGCGCATGTGCGTCAGCCACCGGTCGCGGGCGTCGGGGTTGACCTTGAACGACGCGTGCCGCATCCGCAGCCGCGGGTGGCCGCGCTGCTCGGAGTACGTCGCCGGCCCACCCCAGTACTGCTCCAGGAACATGAGCATCCGCTGCCTCGCGGGGCCGAGATCGGCCTCGGGGTACATCGGCCGCAGCACCTCGTCCGCGGCGACGCCCTCGTAGAACGCGTCGACCAGC
Source organism: Kineococcus radiotolerans SRS30216 = ATCC BAA-149 (assembly GCF_000017305.1). GTDB lineage: Bacteria > Actinomycetota > Actinomycetes > Actinomycetales > Kineococcaceae > Kineococcus > Kineococcus radiotolerans. The sequence continues at coordinate 3,413,476 of NC_009664.2, forward strand.
CGCACGAACGTCTCGTGCCCGCCGACCTCGTCGAAGAAGCTGCGGGTGCCGCCGTCGGGACCCGCGGGCTTCCGGCCGACGAGGTTCTGCGGGCGGACGAACGGCAGGTCGGGGCTCACGGCACCAGTGTCGCCGGTTCCGGCACCCGCGCCGACCCCGGCCCCTCCTCGCGGGCCGCGGCCTCCGCGGCGTCCTTGACGTTGCGCTGCATGCCGCCGAAGACCACGCCGTGGAAGGGGCTGATCGCCGCCCAGTAGGCCTGCCCGGCCAGTCCCCGGGGGTGGAACAGCGCCCGCTGGTGGAACAGCGTGCGCCCCACCGCGTCCGACTCCACCCGCAGGTCCAGCCACGCCAGCCCCGGCAGCCGCATCTCCGCGCGCAGCCGCAGCAGCCGGTCCTCCTCGCGCTCCTCCACCCGCCACCAGTCCACCGCGTCGCCGACCATGAGGTGCGCGGGGTCGCGCCGGCCCCGGCGCAGGCCCGGCCCGCCGGAGAAGCGGTCCATCACCCCGCGGACCGCCCACGCCATCGGCCAGGAGTACCAGCCGCGCTCCCCGCCGATGCCCTCCAGCACCCGCCACAGCACGTGCGGGGGAGCGTCGACCACCGTCGTCCGGTCGTCGACGTAGAGGTTGCCCCCGGCCCAGCCCGGGTCCGAGGGCAGCGGGTCGCTGGGGGCGCCGGGCACCGAGGCCGAGCTCCAGCGGGTGACCACGTCCGCCTCCCGGATGCGCTGCAGGGCCAGCTGGACCGCGCGCCGGAACGGGGTGAGCCCCCCGGGGGGGTCGGGGACGTAGCGGGCGATGTCGTGCTCCTTGCAGACCACCTCGTGCACGAGGCTCTCCACCAGCGGGCGCGCGATCGACCCGGGCACCGGGGTGATCGTGCCCACCCAGTGGCTGGACAGCTTCGGGGACATCACCTTCACCGGCAGCACGTACCGCTTGGGCAGCCCCGCCACCGCCGCGTAGCCGCGCATCATGTCCAGGTACGTCATGACGTCGGGACCGCCCACGTCGAAGGTGCGGTTCACGTCCGCGGGCATCGACGCCGACCCCACCAGGTAGCGCAGCACGTCGCGCACCGCGATCGGCTGGATCCGGTTGTTCACCCAGGCCGGGCACACCATCACCGGCAGCCGCTCGGTGAGGTAGCGCATCATCTCGAAGCTCGCCGACCCCGACCCGAGGATGACCGCCGCCTGCAGCACCGTCGCCGGGACGGGGGAGTCCAGCAGGATCTCCCCGACCTCCCGGCGCGACTCCAGGTGCGTCGACAGCTCCTCGTCCTCGGGGTGCATCCCCCCCAGGTACACGATCCGGGAGACCCCCCGCTCGGCGGCGGCCCGGGCGAAGGTCCGCGCCGTGCGCCGGTCGGCGGAGGCGAAGTGCCCCCCCGCGCTCATCGCGTGGATCAGGTAGTAGGCCACGTCCACGCCCTCCAGCGCCGCGCCCACCTGCTCGCGGTCGGAGGCGTCGGCCCGCACGACCTCGACGTCGTCGATCCACGGCCGGTCGCGCAGCACCTCGGGCCGGCGCGCCATCGCACGCACCCGGAACCCGGCCGCGAGCAGCTCGGGCACCAGCCGTCCGCCGATGTACCCGCTCACCCCGGTCACCAGCGCGAGCCGGCCCTCACCCGCCACGACGTCGTCCACGCGCCCAGTGTCGGATCGGGCGGGCCCGCGCGCGACCCGGGTCCCCCGCGGGGGACCCGGGTCGCGCGGCTCACGGGTTCCGCGTCCTGGCCCCCGGGTCCAGGGCCGCGGCGTTCTCGGCGGCCACGTCGGCCTCGCTGGGCGCCGGCGGGCGCGGGGCCAGCGCCGTGGCCGGGTCCACCGGTCGCCGGTCCTGCGGCGCGCGGTCGTCGTGGCGCAGGAACACCGTGCGCTGCTGCAGCGGGAACTCGATGCCCTCGGCGTCGAAGACGGCCTTGATGCGGCGCAGCAGCTCGCGCTGCACGGCCCACTGCTGCAGCGGCGCGGTCTTGACCACCAGCCGCAGCACGATGCCGTCGGTGGTCATCCGCTCCACGCCCCACACCTCCGGGGCGTCCAGGACCAGCGGCTGCCAGTCCTCCTCGGCCGCGAGCTGGTCGGCGATCCGCTGCAGGACCTCCTGGGCGCGGGCGAGGTCCTCGCCGTAGGCGACGGACACGTCGACCACGGCCCGGGCCCAGCCCTGGCTCTGGTTGCCCACGCGCAGGATCTCGCCGTTGCGGACGTACCAGACGGTCCCCTTGACGTCGCGCAGCCGCGTCACCCGCAGGCCGACCGCCTCGACGGTGCCGGAGGCGTCGCCGAGGTCCACGGAGTCGCCCACGCCGTACTGGTCCTCGGCGAGCATGAAGATGCCGGACAGGAAGTCCTTCACCAGCGCCTGCGCCCCGAAGCCGAGGGCCACGCCCGCGATCCCGGCCGAGGCCAGGAAGGGGGCGATGGCGATCCCCACGGTGTCGAGCACCACGAGGACCGCCATGATCCCCAGCACGAACGTCACCGTGGACTTCAGCACCGAGGCCAGCGTCTCGGCCCGCTGCTGGCGGCGCTCGTTGAGCAGCGGGGAGGAGTCCAGCAGGCCGTTGCGCCGCCCGCCCCCCAGCTTCCCGGCGCCGGTGGCGATCCCCGTGGCCACCCGGCCGATGACGCGCATCAGCAGGAACCGGGCGATCCAGCACAGCAGCAGGACGACGACGATCTTCAGCGGCTTGTCGAGCAGGAACGCGGCGACGGTGTGCGCGCCCGCGGTGGCCTCGTCGGCGGTGACCCCGGTGAGGGCGTCGGTGATGGGGTCCAGCACGGGGGAGCGGGCTCCTTCGGTGTCGGGCGGGACCGCGGACCGGCCGGGGTCGGCCGGCCCCGGCCACGGGTCGGGTGGGCTCAGGTCAGGTCGAGGCCGGTGACCCGGGCGGCGAAGGCGAGGGTGTCGCGCACCAGCCCCGCGCTGCGGGACACCGAGCGGGCACCGTGCCCCACGTCGCCCTCCCGGCGCAACAGCACCGGCCGGGTCGCCGGGTCCGAGGAGGTCGCGTGCTGCAGGGCCGCGCACAGCTTGCGGGCGTGCAGGGGGTCCACCCGGCTGTCCCCGTCGAAGACGGTGAACAGCACCGCCGGGTACGCCGTCCCCTCCACCACCCGGTGGTAGGGGGAGTAGGCGTGCAGCCACCCGAACTCCACCGGGTCCGCGGCGCTGCCGTACTCCTCGCTCCACGTCGCGCCCAGCCCGTGCTGCTCGTAGCGGACCATGTCCAGCAGCGGCGCGCTGCACACCACCCCCGCGAACAGCGACGGCTCCTGGGTCGCCGCGGCGCCCACGAGCAGACCGCCGTTGGACCCGCCGTGCACGCACAGCTGCGCCGGGGTGGTGAAGCCCTCGCGCACCAGGAACCGGGCCGCGGCGTGGAAGTCGTCGAAGACGTCCTGCTTGTGCTCGCGCATCCCCGCCCGGTGCCAGTCCTCGCCCTCCTCGCCGCCGCCGCGCAGGTTCGCCACGGCGTAGGCGCCGCCGGCCTCCACCCAGGCCAGCGCGTCGGGGGCGTAGTGCGGGGAGAGGCTGATGCCGAAGCCGCCGTAGCCGTAGAGGATCGTCGGCACCGGGGCGCTGGGGACGCCGTCGGCGTCGAGCAGGTCCGCGCGCACGGTCAGCTGCAGGCGCACGGTGGTGCCGTCCGGGCTGGGGTACTCCAGCAGCCGGCTGAGCACCGGCGGGACCCGCACGGCCCCCGGCGGGGCGGACTCCAGGGACAGCTCGTGGGTGCGGGCGTCGAAGCGCCACACGTGCGCGGGGGTGGTGGCGTCGGTGTAGCCGAACCACAGCTCGTGCCCGGGCTCGGGACGGGCGACGAGACCGCCGATGGACCCCGTCCCCGGCAGCTCCACCCGGCCCCGCGCACCCTCCAGCCGCGCGCCCGTCGCCAGGTCGTGCACGGTCACCGAGCTGACGGCGTGCTCGGTCCAGCCCACCACCAGCAGCGGGCGGGGGAGCTCCGGACCGTCGAGCACGGCCACGTCGTCGAGGAGGGCCTCCGCCTGCGGCACCAGGTCGCGCCAGTGCTCCACCTCCGGCGCGGAGGGGTCGGCGACGGCCAGGCGCCCGCGGGGGGCGTCGAGGTCGGTGAACACGTACAGCCGCCCGTCGCGGCCCACCCACGCGCTGGTGCTCGCGTCCCGCCCCGCCACGACCGTCCGGAACGCCGGCGCGGCCGGGTCGGAGGCCGACAGGTCCGCCAGCCACACGTCGTTGCGCGGGGCGGTGCCGTCGGAGGCGCTGACCACCAGCCAGCGCCCGTCGCGGGAGGTCCAGACCCCGTAGTAGTTCGTCCTCGACATCCCCTCGCCGAACACCTCGACGTCCTCGGCGGGGTCGGTGCCCAGCCGGTGCAGGTACACCCGCCGGTGGTACTGCCGCTCGTCGGCGGGCACGGCCTCGGGGGGCAGCCGGCGCACGTAGTAGAACGACCGCTCCCCGCCGGCGCCCGCGGGCAGCCACGCGATCGGGGAGTAGCGCGCGCGGTCCACCGGCCCGTCGACCACATCGCCGGAGGCGACGTCGAGCACCCGCAGGACGCTCTCCTCGCTGCCGCCCTCGGAGAGCTGGTAGGCGACCAGGTCGCCCTCGACGCTGGGCCGCCAGCCGTCCAGGGTCGTCGTGCCCGAGGGGTCCAGCGCCACCGGGTCCACCAGCGTCCGGGGCGCGGCGCCGGGGTCCTGCACCTGCAGCACGGCGTGCTCGGCGGCCGGGTCGCGCCGGGTGCGGAACACCCGCTCCCCGCGGTGCACGGGGGTGCCGACCGACCCCGTCGCCATGAGCTCGCGCACCCGCCGCTCCAGCCGCTCCCGGCCCGGCAGGGTCGCGGCGAACGCCTCCCACGCCTCGTCCTGCCACGCCGACCAGGCCCGGGTCCGCTCGTCGTCGGCGTCCTCCAGCCAGCGGTAGGGGTCGGGCACGGGCACCCCGTGCAGGACGTCGACGAGGTCCAGGCGCGGAGCGGGGGCCGCACCCGGGGAGGACGGCGCGGGGCTCGGGGTGCTCATGGGCGACCAGCCTAGGTCGGCCGCCCCCGCGCACCCCGGCCGACCGTGGGCGCGCCCCCGACCACGACCTCTGGCAGAGTCGCGGCGTGCCCTCCGACGTCGCCGACCCGGCTGTCCTCGCCGACCTCGCTGCAGCCTGCGGGGTCTCGGCGACCTTCACCGACTGGCAGGGGCGGGAGACGAACGTCCCCGCCACCACCACCTCCGCCGTCCTGACCGCCATGGGGTTCGACGTCGGCACCACCGCCGCCGCCCGGCGCGCCCTGCGCGAGGTCAAGCTCGCGCCGTGGCGGCGGGTGCTGCCGCCCGTCGTCGTCGCCCGCGAGGGCCGCGTCCACCACGTCCCCGTCCACGTCCCGCACGGGGACCCCGTCGACGTGGTCGTCGACCTCGAGGACGACGGGGGCTGGGCGCCGCTGCGCCAGGTCGACCGCTGGATCGACCCCGTCGACGTCGACGGCCGGCTCACCGGCCGCGCCACCTTCGAGCTGCCCGACGACCTGCCGCTGGGCTGGCACGTCCTGCGCGCCCGGACCCCGCAGGGGGAGACCGAGTGCCCCGTCGTCGTCACCCCCGACGTGCTGGAGCTGCCGCCGACGCTGCGCAGCGGCCGCAGCTGGGGGTACCAGGCCCAGCTGTACTCGGTGCGCTCCTCGCGCTCGTGGGGCATCGGCGACCTCGCCGACCTCGCCGAGCTGTCCGCCGTGGCCACCGCCCAGGGCGCGGGCTGGATCCTCGTCAACCCGCTGGCCGCCGCCCAGCCCGTCCCGCCGATGGAGTCCTCCCCGTACCTGCCGACCACCCGGCGGTTCGTGAACCCGGTGTACCTGCGCGTCGAGGACGTCCGCGAGGTCGCCTACCTCTCCGCGCAGGACCGCGCGCTGGTGGAGCGGCTGGCCGGCGGGGTCCGCCCCGCGGTGCGCGACGCCGGGGAGATCGACCGCGACCGCGCCTGGGCCGCCAAGCTCCAGGCCCTCGAGGTCGTCCACGCCCAGGGCCGCACCCCCGCCCGCGAGGCCGCCTTCCGGCGCTACGTCGCCTCGGAGGAGCCGGGCCTGACCGGCTTCGCCACGTGGTGCGCGCTGGCCGAGCGGTTCGGGCTCCCCGCCTCGCAGTGGCCGCCGGAGGCCGCCGACCTCGCCGCCGTCGAGGCCTCCGGGCTGGCGGCGGAGCTCGCCGAGCGCGTGGACTTCCACCGCTGGCTGCAGTGGCAGTGCGACGAGCAGCTGGCCACCGCCCAGGACGCCGCGACCGCCCCGGGCACCGGCCCGGGCATCGTGCACGACCTCGCCGTCGGCGTGCACCCCGACGGCGCCGACGTCTGGTCGCTGGGCGACGCCCTCGCCCACGGCGTCAGCGTGGGCGCGCCCCCGGACGCCTTCAACCAGCAGGGCCAGGACTGGAGCCAGCCGCCGTGGCGGCCCGACCGCCTCGCCGACCTCGCCTACGCGCCCTTCCGCGACATGGTCCGCACGATCCTGCGCCACGCCGGGGGCCTGCGCGTCGACCACGTCCTCGGGCTCTTCCGGCTGTGGTGGATCCCGCAGGGCGCCCCGCCCTCGGAGGGCACCTACGTCCGCTACGACCACGAGGCCCTCATCGGGATCCTCGCCCTGGAGGCCCAGCGCGCCGGCGCCGTCCTCGTCGGCGAGGACCTCGGCACCGTCGAGCCCTGGGTGCGCGACTACCTCGCCGACCGCGGCATCCTCGGCAGCGCCGTCCTCTGGTTCGAGTACGACGGCAAGGAGCCGAAGGCCCCCGAGGACTTCCGCGAGCTCGCCCTGGCCAGCGTCACCGTCCACGACCTGCCCCCCACCGCGGGCTACCTCGCCCAGGAGCACGTCGCGCTGCGCGACCGGCTCGGCCTGCTGACCCGCCCGGTCGCGGAGGAGCGGGCCGCCGACGCCGCCGAGCAGGAACGCATCCTCGGCCTCGTCCGCGACCGCGGGCTGCTGGCCCCCGGGGCCGACGAGCGGAGCACCGTCGAGGCCCTGCACCGCTACCTCGCGCTGTCGCCCTCGCTCATGGTCGGGGTCTCCCTCGTCGACGCCGTGGGCGACCGCCGCACCCAGAACCAGCCGGGCACGTCCTCGGAGTACCCCAACTGGCGGATGCCGCTGACCGGACCCGACGGCGAGGTGGTCCTGCTCGACGACCTCCCCGGCCACGCCCGGGCGCGGTCGCTGGCCCGGACCGTCCAGGAGGCGCTCGCCGAGCGCGACTGACGCGGCCGGGACGGTTCCCCCCCGGGCACCGTCCCGACCGGTTCCGCCCGGGCCGGGACCCGCTTCCCCCCGGAACGGGCCCCGGCGCTCCCCCCTCGGGCAGGACCACCGTGGCAGGTGCGCCTTGCGGCGGGCTTGCGAGACCCTCTCCGCGGACCCGCCCCGCGCGGGCGGCCGGGTCGCTACGGTGTGCCCGTGCGCTCCGGGGTCGCGGTGCGGGTGCTCGGCGCCCTCGAGGTCGGTTCATCCACGCAGGCGTCCGTGCTGCCGCCCACGCTGCGCACCGTGCTGGCCGCGCTCGTGGTCGACGCCGGGCACGTCGTGCCCGCCTCCGTGCTCGCCGAGCGGGTCTGGGACGAGGCGGGGATCCGGCCGGCCACCTCCACGCTGCACAGCTCCGTGTCCCGGCTGCGCCGGCTGCTCGAACCCGGCGCCGGCCCCTGGCAGGTGCTGGTCACCCGCGCCCCCGGCTACCGGCTCGCCCTGGCGCCGGAGGCCCTGGACGCCGCCCGCTTCGAGCAGCTGCTGCGCCGCGCGCTGGCCGCCGCGGACACCGACCCGGGCGGGGCGCGCGCCGACGTCGCCGACGCGCTGGCGCTGTGGCGCGGCCCGGCCTACGCCGACGTCGAGGCCGGCTTCGCCCGCCAGGAGGCCCGTCGCCTGGAGAACCTCCGGCTGGAGGGCCTGGAGCTGGCCGCCCGCCTGGACCTCGTGCTCGGCCGGCACCGGGAGGTCGTCCCCGACCTCGAGGAGCTGGTGCTGGCCCACCCGCTGCGCGAGGAGCTGCGCGCCGCGCTCGTGCTCGCGCTCTACCGGTGCGGGCGCCAGGCCGACGCCTTGCAGGCCTTCGAGGACGGCCGGCGGCTGCTCGCCGACGAGCTGGGCATCGACCCCGGCCCGCAGCTGCGCCGGCTGCACGAGGCGGTGCTGCGCCAGGACCCCGCGCTGGAGGCCCCCGTCGTCCCGGCGGCCGACCCCCCGTCCCCGCCGTCGTCGCCGTCGTCCCCGGGGGCCGGGGACGACGGCGACGTCCCGGCCCGCACCCCGGTGCGCACCTCCACGAGCGCGCTGCCGCTAGCCACCACCGAGCTGCTCGGGCGCGCGGAGGACCTGCAGCGGCTGCTGGAGCTGCTGGAGCAGGCGCGGCTGGTGACGCTCACCGGCACCGGGGGCGTGGGCAAGACCCGGCTGGCCGCCGCGGCCGCCGAAGCCGCCGCCGAGCGCTTCGAGGGCGGCACCGTCCTGGTGCCGCTGGCTACCCTCGACGACGCCCGGGCCGTGCTGCCCGCCGTCGTGCGGGCGCTGGGGCTGCCCGACGAGGCGGGGGCGGGCGCGCTCGACGCCGTCGCCGCCCACGTCGCGGACTCGCGGACCCTGCTGGTGCTGGACAACCTCGAGCACCTGCTGGACGCCGCCGCGGACGTCGCGGCCCTGGTGCGCCGCTGCCCGCGGCTGGTCGTCCTGGTCACCTCCCGCGCCCCGCTGCGCGTCAGCGGGGAGGTCGAGCACCGGGTCGAGCCGCTCGGCCTGCCCGCCACCGGCGAGGACGTCCTGGGCTCCCCGGCCGTGCAGCTGTTCGCCGAGCGGGCGCGGGCCGTCGCGCCCGGCTTCGCCGTCAGCGCGCGCAACGCCGCGGTCGTCGCCGACATCTGCCGCGCCCTCGGCGGGATCCCGCTGGCCCTGGAGCTGGCGGCCCCCCGCATCCGCGTCCTGGACCCCGCCGAGCTGCTCCGCCGCCTCGACCACGCCCTGACCTCCGGGCCGCGCGACCTGCCCGCCCGCCAGCGCACCATGCGCGCCACCCTGGACTGGAGCTACGGGCTGCTCGACGCCCCCACCCGGCGGCTGTACCGCCGGCTGTCCGTCTTCACCGGGGGCTGGACCCTGCCGGTGCTGGAGGACGTCGAGGGCCCCGGCGTGCTGGAGCAGCTCGAGGCGCTGGTGGAGATGTCGCTGGTCACGGTGACCTTCTCCCGGGGCCGGCCGCGCTACGCGATGCTCGTGCCCACGCAGCAGCACGCCCGTCGCCTGCTCGAGGAGGACGAGCTCGCGGAGGTCTCCCGCGCGCACGCCGAGGCCCACCTGCGGCTGGCCGAGCGGGCCGCCCCGCACTACCGCGGCGAGGGGCAGGTCGAGTGGCTGGAGCGCGTCGAGCTGGAGCACGCCAACCTGCTCGCGGCCTTCGAGTGGGCGATGGGCGCCGGGGAGCACGCCACCGCCGCCCGCCTGACCTGGGCGACCTGGTTGTTCTGGTGGTTGCGCGGGCACGTGCTCGTCGGCCGCCGCTGCGCGCGCGCCGCCGTGGACGCCACCGCCGACAGCCCGCTGGAGGGCCCCGCCGCGCTGGTCCCGGTGCGGGCGCGGATCGCGCTGGCCGCGATGGCCTTCGCCCAGGGCGACTTCGCCGCGGCCGACGAGGGGTGGGCCCGGGCCTGCGCCGACGCCGAGCGCGCCGTCGGCGTCGACCCCGTCGAGCGCGACGAGGCGCGGGCGAACTGCACCGCCGGGGCGGGCATCTGCGCCCAGGTGACCGGGGACCTCGCGGCCGCCGCCGACGCCCACCGGCGGGCGATCGCGCTGGCCCGGACCCTGCCCGAGGACACCTACGGGCCGTGGATCGTGCGGCTGAACCTGGTGTGGCTGGGCACGGTGCACTGGCGCGCCGGGGAGGCCGGCCCGGCCCGTCGCCAGGCCGAGGAGGGGCTGGCGCTGGCCCGCCGCGACGGCGACCGGCTGGCCACCTTCCTCGCCCTCTACAACCTCGCGCAGGCCGAGGCCGCCCCCGCCCCCGCCCGGGCGCTGCGCCACCTGCAGGAGGGCATCGAGCTGTCCGAGCAGATGGGCGACCTGGCCAACCTGGCCTACTTCCTGGAGGCGCTGGTGGTGCTGCGCGCCGCCGGCGGGCGGGCGGGCGACGACGGGGACCACGGGGACCACGGGAACGAGGCGGACGACGCGGCGGCGCTGGTGCGCCTGCTGGGGGCGGCGAGCGCGGCGCGCGAGACCGTCGGCTTCGAGGTCCACAACTACTACCTCCGCGACAGCGTGGGCCGCGCCGAGGCCGAGGCCCGCCTGCGCGCGCAGCTGGGGGAGCAGCGCTACGCGCGGGAGCTGGCCGCCGGGCGGCGGGCGCCGGTGGCCGAGTCCGTGCGCACCGCCGTCCGCGTGCGGCCGGTCACGGTTCCCCCGACCGCGCCCAGTCCCGCCAGCTGATGTCCAGGCCCACGAAGCGCGGCCGGGTGAACGGCCAGCACCGGCGCACCCAGGTCACCACGGCCGCGGTCAGCAGGTGCTCCACCTCCCCGCCGCGCAGGGCGTCGACCACCCACCAGGTGACGTCCACGTCCGCGTCGCGGGTGCCGCCGCGGGGCGGGTCCAGGTACACGCAGCCCAGCAGCTCGCTCTCCACCTCGTCGAGGAGGGCGTAGGAGAAGGACAGGCCCTCGGCCATCTCCCGCTCCTGGCGCTGCAGGTCGCAGAGGTCGTCGGCCGCGGCCAGCTCCGCCGGCGGCCAGCCCCACGCCTCGCCGAAGCAGGACCACAGGTGCTCGCGCGCCCCCCGCACGGCGGGCAGGTCCAGGTCGAGGTCCAGGGCGCGCAACGGGCGCAGGTGGTGCCCGGAGGGCAGCTCGAGGCGGGTGGGGTGCCGGAACCAGGACGGCAGCCAGGGGTCAGCACGGGTCGCGGGGTCGGCCATGCCCTCCACGGTCGCGCGGCGCGCTTGCGGCGGGCTTGCGAGACGCTGCCGGGTGCGGCCCGCGGGGAGGGGGTCGGCGCGGGCCGGGCGCGGGCCGGGCGCAAGGCCGGCGGACCACGCTGGAGCCGTGTTCGACCCCGAGACCCTTGAGAACCTCCCCTGCACCCGGGTGCCCCCGGAGCTCTTCTTCGTCGAGCGTCCCGACCAGGTCGCCGTGGCCAAGGCGCTGTGCGTGGGGTGCCCCGTGCGCACCGCCTGCCTGGCGGGCGCCCTGGAGCGCCGCGAGCCCGTCGGGATCTGGGGCGGTGAGCTCTTCGTCGACGGCGTGGCCGTCGCCGCCAAGCGCGGCCCCGGCCGCCCGCGCAAGGTGCCCGTCGCCGTCTGAGCGGCGGGGACCCCGCGCGGGCGGGGAGGACGGCTAGGAGGCGTCGCGCTCCTGCGCGCGCAGCGCACGGGCCACCCCGTCGCGGTTCTCCAGCACGAGGCGTCGCAGGGCCGGCGGGGCGTCGGTCTCCTCGGCCAGCCACCGGTCGGTGCGCTCCAGCAGGGCGGCGTCGGCGAGGTCCAGCGGGTACAGCCCCGTCACGATCTGCTGGGCCATCTCGTTGGTCCGCTCGGCCCACACCCCGCGCAGCGCCGCGAAGTACGGCTCCACGAAGGGCCGCAGCAGGGCCTCGTCGTGCGCGCGGCCGAAGCCGGCGATGACGGAGGCCTGCACCGCGTTGGGCAGGTCGCCGCGCTCGACGACGTCGGCCCACGCCCGCTGCTTGGCCTGCGCCGTGGGGACGGCCGCCCGCGCGGCCGCGGCCGAGCGCTGCCCGGTGGCGGTGGCGTCGCGGGCCAGCTCGGCCTCGACGGCCTCCGCCCCGAGCGCGCCCCCGGCCACGAGGGCGGTCAGCAGCGCCCAGCGCATGTCGGCGTCGACCTCGAGCCCCTCGATGGCCCGGGTGCCGTCGTAGAGCCCCCCGACGACGGCGAGGTGCTCCTCGCTGCGGGCGAAGGAGGCGAAGGCGCGGGCGAACTGCAGCTGGGTGTCGCTGCCGGGGGCCGCGGCCCGCAGCAGCTCCAGCAGCGTCGTGGCCGTGCGGGTGCGGACCTCCTCGCGCCGGGCCGGGTCGGTGTAGAGCTCCACCGTCGTCGTCAGCTGCCGCAGCAGCACCAGGGCCACCGTGGAGTCCTCGGTGGCGGCGTTCCCGGGCAGCAGGGTGCTCAGCAGCAGGTCGACGTAGTCGCGAGCGGGGGACTCCCCGTCGCGGGTCATGTCCCACAGCGCCGCCGAGACCAGCGAGCGGGGCAGGGAGTCGCGGAACGCGTCCAGGTGCTGCAGCGCCGCGGTCAGCGAGCTCTCGTCGAGCCGGATCTTGGCGTAGGCGAGGTCGTCGTCGTTGACCAGCAGCAGGTCCGGGCGCTTGCGCCCCACCAGCTGCGGCAGGTCGGTGCTGGCGCCCGCGGCGTCCAGCTCGATCCGCTCGGTGCGCTCGAAGGTGCCCCCGACGAGGTCGTAGCAGCCCAGGGCGATGCGGTGCGAGCGCAGGTGCGGGTGCTCCGCGGGGGCCTCCTGCCGCAGCGACGCCGCGGTGACGGTGCCGTCCGCGTCGGTGGTCAGCACCGGGCGCAGGGTCGCGACGCCGGCGGTCTCCAGCCACTCCCGGGACCAGGCGCTCAGGTCGCGGCCGGAGGTGGTCTCCAGCTCGCGCAGCAGGTCGACGAGCTCGGTGTTGCCGAAGGCGTGGCGGGCGAAGTAGGCCCGGACCCCGGAGAGGAACTCCTCGCGGCCCACGTAGGCGACGAGCTGCTTGAGGACGCTGGCGCCCTTGGCGTAGGTGATGCCGTCGAAGTTGACCTCGACGTCCTCGAGGTCGTTGATCTCGGCGACGATCGGGTGCGTCGTGGGGAGCTGGTCCTGGCGGTAGGCCCAGGACTTCTCCAGGGAGTTGAAGGTCGTCCACGACCCCACCCACTCGGTGGCCTCGGCCGCGGCGAGCGTGGAGGCGAACTCCGCGAAGGACTCGTTGAGCCACAGGTCGTTCCACCAGCGCATGGTCACCAGGTCGCCGAACCACATGTGCGCCAGCTCGTGCAGCACGGTGACGACGCGGCGCTCGACGGTGGCCCGGGGGACCTTGGAGCGGAAGACGTAGCTCTCCACGAAGGTCACCGCCCCGGCGTTCTCCATGGCCCCGGCGTTGAACTCCGGCACGAACACCTGGTCGTACTTGGCGAAGGGGTAGGGGCGGTCGAACTCGCGCTCGAAGAACTCGAAGCCCTGCTTGGTGGCCCGGACGACGTTGTCGGCGTCGAGGTGCTGCACGAGGGACTTGCGGCAGTAGATGCCCAGCGGGATCGTGCGGCCGTCGGCGGAGACGAGGGAGTCCTCCGACCCCTCGTAGGGCCCGGCGATGACCGCCGTCACGTAGGACGACAGCCGCGGGGTCTTCTCGAAGGTCCAGCGGGTGCCGGCCTCGACCGGGTGCTGCACGGCGACGGGGGCGTTGGAGACGACCCGCCAGTGCGCCGGGGCGGTGACGGTGAAGGTGAACTCGGCCTTGAGGTCCGGCTGCTCGAACACCGCGTAGACGCGGCGGGAGTCGGCGACCTCGAACTGGGAGTACAGGTAGACCTCGTCGTCGACGGGGTCGACGAAGCGGTGCAGCCCCTCGCCGGTGTTCATGTAGCGGCAGTCGGCGACCACGAGCAGCTCGTTCTCGGCGGCCAGGCCGTCGAGGGCGATGCGCGCCTCGTCGGCGACGGCGGCCGGGTCGAGCGCGGTCCCGTTGAGGACCACCTCGTGCACCCGGGCGCTGATGAGGTCGATGAAGGTGGAGGCGCCGGGGGTGGCGGTGAAGCGCACCGTCGTCGTGGAGCGGAACGTCTCCGGCCCGGTCGTCAGGTCCAGGTCGACGTCGTAGTGCTCCACGGCCACGAGCGCCGCACGGGCCCGCGCCTCCTCGCGCGTCAGGTTCTCGCCGGGCACCGCCACGTCCTTTCGTCGGAGGGGTCGTCGGCGGTGGCCCGTCGGCGACCCGTGGCACTCTGCCACGCCGCGGGGACGCGGGGACGGGGCACCCTCGGCCGGTGCCCGCCGGGTGGGCGCCGGGGAGCGGGAGCAGGATGGGCCCATGACTGCGACGACCCCCGCCACCGCCGACTTCTGGTTCGACCCGCTGTGCCCCTGGGCCTGGATGACCTCGCGCTGGATGCTCGAGGTGGAGCGGGTGCGCGACATCAGCGTGCGCTGGCACGTGATGAGCCTGTCGGTCCTCAACGAGGGGCGCGACCTGCCGGAGGAGTACCGGGAGCTGATGACGAAGGGGTGGGGCCCGGTGCGCGTGGTGACCGCCGCCCGCCTGCTGCACGGCGAGGAGGTCGTGCTGCCGCTGTACACCGCGATGGGCACCCGCATCCACCCGGGCGGGGACAAGGACTTCGACGCGGTCATCGAGCAGGCGCTGGCCGAGGTCGGCCTGCCCGCGGACCTCGCCGCCGCCGCGCACAGCGGCACCTACGACGCGGAGCTGCGCGCCTCGCACCTGGAGGGCATCACCAAGGTCGGCGAGGAGGTCGGGACCCCCGTGGTGGCCTTCGGCGACACCGCGTTCTTCGGCCCCGTCGTGACCCCGGCGCCCAAGGGCGAGGACGCGGGCCGGCTGTGGGACGGCTGCGTGCTGGTGGCCTCCACGCCGGGCTTCTTCGAGCTCAAGCGCACCCGCACCCAGGGTCCCGTCTTCGACTGACCCGTCCTCGACCGACCCGGCCCGGCTCAGACCACGATCCGCTGGGGGAGCCCGCGCTCGTCGGGCTCCCCGCCCAGGACGTCGGCCTCCCCGCGCACCCAGCGCAGCGCGGACCACGCGCACGCCGCCGCGTCGAGGTGGTCGTCGCCGGGCGGCGCGGGCGGTCCCTCCAGCCACCCGGCGAGGGCGGCGACCCGCGCCGCCCGGCCCGGGCCGGTCTTCTTCGACGGCAGGACCGCCCCGGTCATGGCCGCGAAGGACAGCTCCGGGTGGGTCTCCACGGCGTGCTCGCGGGCCCAGGCGTCCTCGGCCAGCGCCTCGTCGACGGCGAGGACGGGACCGCGCAGGCCCCAGGTCTGCGCGGAGAGCCCCTTGCCGCCCAGCACCTCCCGCGACCGCGCGCGGGCGGTGGCGTAGTCCGGGGCCCGCAGCACCGCGCGGGGCGGGACGAGGAAGACGCGGGCGTGGGCGGCGCCGAGGACCCGCTTGGCCAGCCGGTCGGCGGGTCGCCAGTCGTCGTGGGGGAGCCCGATCGGCACGTCGAGGCCGACGGCGGCGGATCCCGCGGCGCGGGTGAGGCCGAAGAGGGCGCCGGGGTCGAGGGCGGGCAACCGCTGCCACGCCAGCGACCGCGCCCGGTCGGGGTTCCCCGCCACCACGGCGACCGCCCAGCCGCCGCGGGCGCCGTCCACCCCGACGACGACGTGCTCCCCGGACCCCACGGCGCGATCCTGGCAGGGGGCTGCCAAGCTTGCGCCATGCGCGTCCACGTCGGTACCGACCACGCCGGTTTCGAGCTCAAGGAGCACCTCGTCGCCCACCTGCGCGAGCAGGGCCACGACGTCGTCGACCACGGGGCGCCGGTGTACGACGCCGCCGACGACTACCCCCCGTTCGTCCTGCGCGCGGCCGCGGGGGTGGCCGGCGACCCGGGCAGCCTGGGCATCGTCATCGGCGGTTCGGGCAACGGCGAGCAGATCGCCGCCAACGTCGTCCCCGGCATCCGCTGCGCCTTGGCCTGGTCGGTGGACACCGCCCGCCTGGCCCGGGAGCACAACGACGCCCAGGTCGTGGGGATCGGGGCCCGCATGCACACGCTGGAGGAGGCCACCCTGCTGGCCGACACCTTCCTGGCGACGCCGTTCTCGAACGACCCCCGCCACGTGCGGCGCATCGAGATGCTCGACGCCTACGCGCGCACGGGGGAGCTGCCGCCGCTGCCGGCGGGCGCCGCCGACCAGGGGTGACGGCCGGCTGATGCCGGAGGGGCACAGCGTCCACCGCAGCGCCCGCGACCTCCTCGCCCGGTTCGGGGGAGGGGTCGTCCTGGTGGGCAGCCCGCAGGGCCGCTTCGCGGAGGGCGCCGCCCTGCTCGACGAGCGCGCGCTGGTGGCGACCGAGGCGCACGGCAAGCACCTGCTCGCCCGCTTCGAGGGCGGGCGGACCCTGCACGTCCACCTCGGGCTCTACGGGCGCTGGACCTTCGGCGAGGGTGCGCCGGAGGCCCCGCGCGGGCAGGTCCGGTTGCGGCTGGAGGGCGAGCGGGCCTGGGCGGACCTGCGCGGGCCCACGGCCTGCGAGGTGCTGGACCCCGCGGGCGTCGCCGCGCTGCACGCGCGGCTGGGGGAGGACCCGCTGCGCCCCGACGCCGACCCGGGCGCGGCCCACGCCCGCATCTCCCGGTCCCGGGTGGGCGTGGGGGCCCTGCTCATGCAGCAGGAGGTCGTCGCCGGGGTGGGGACGACCTTCCGGGCGGAGGTCCTGTTCCGCAACGGCGTGGACCCCTTCCGGCCCGGGCGCGAGCTGGCGCGGGCGGAGTGGGACGCGGTCTGGGCCGACCTCGTGCGGCTCATGGCGGCGGGCGTGCGGGCCGGGCGCATCGTCACCACCCGCCCCGAGCACCGCTCCCGGCGGGGGAGCCCGTCGCGGGCGGACTCGTTCTACGTCTACGGGCGCGCGGGCCAGCCGTGCCGGGTGTGCTCGACACCCGTGGAGGCGACGCTGGTGGCCGGTCGTCACCTCATGTGGTGCCCGACGTGCCAGCCCCGGAAATGACCACTGTGGGTCAGGTACTTTCTACGCAGGGTGACGACTAGGCTGTCGCCGTGCCCCGGTCGAACACCACGCCGCCCGGTGCGGGGTCGCGACCGGTGCGGTTCCTCGACCCCGCCCGGCGCGACGCCCTGCGCCGCCTCGTCACCCGCCCGCCCCAGGCGGTGGCGCTGGCCGTCCTCGCCGTGCTCGTCCTCGCCGTGGGTCTCGCCTCGGGGCTCACCTCGTGGGTGCCGCTGACCGCCTTCGTGCCCGTCGTCCTCGTCGGGGCCCTGGTCCTGCGGGTGTCGCGGATGACGGTCCTGTGCGGGCTGACCGTCGTCGCCGTCGTCGTCGCGGCCGCCCTCCGCGGCGGCGAGCGCCCCGTCGCGCCGAGCCTCGTGGTCGTCCTCGCGATCACCGCGGGCATGGCCCTCGTCTTCGCCCGCGGCCGCGACCAGCTGGGCCTGACCGGCTACCTGGGCGAGGCCATGCTCGTCGAGCTGCGCGACCGCCTCCTCGCCCAGGGCGACCTCCCGCCGCTGCCGCCCGGCTGGCACGCCGAGGCCCTGCTGCGTCCCGCCCACGGCGACGCCTTCTCCGGCGACGTGCTCCTGGCCTCCCTCGTCCCCGGCACCGACCGCTTCGAGGTGGCCCTGGTCGACGTCTCGGGCAAGGGGCAGGACGCGGGCAGCCGCGGGCTGCTGCTGTCGGGGGCGCTCGGCGGGCTGCTCGGGGCGGTGGCCCCGCACGACTTCCTGCCCGCCGCCAACCGCTACGTCCTGCGCCAGGACTGGGACGAGGGGTTCGCGACGGCCGTGCACCTCTCCGTGGACCTGACCTCGGGCGAGGCCGTCGTCTCCTCCGCCGGGCACCCGCCCGCCGTCCACGTCCGCGCCGGCTCCGGCGCCGACGTGCTGGACTCCGCCTCCGGCCCGCTGCTCGGGGTCGTCCCCGGGGCGGGGTTCCCCCCGCTCACCCTGACCCTCGAACCCGGCGACGCGCTGCTCGTGTACTCCGACGGGGTCGTCGAGCAGCGCGACGTGGACCTCGGCGAGGGCATCGGCTCCCTGGTCCGGCGGCTGGTGGCGCTGACGCCGGCGCAACGGGCGGGCGCCCTGCCGCGGCTGGTCGAGGAGGGCGCCGACGGCGAGGCCGACGACCGCACCGCCCTGCTGCTCTGGCGGGACTGACCCGCTCAGCGCCCGCCCGCGACCCGGGCCCCGTGCTCGGCGCCGAGGTCCCGCGCCAGCCGGTGCAGGAGGGGGCCGGCCTCGCGCACGCAGACCCGCGGATCGGGTTCGAGGTCGGTCAGCGACCGGGCGTCGGCGAAGCCGGCCGCCCGCCAGCGCTCCTCGGGCAGCTGCCGCCGCCCGCTGAGCACCACGACGGGCACCCCGCGGCGCGCCGCCGCGGCCGCCACCCCGACGGGGGTCTTGCCGCCGAGCGACTGCTCGTCGAAGCTGCCCTCCCCGGTGATGACCAGGTCGGCGCCGGTGGCCCGCCGCTCCCAGCCCACGAGGTCCAGGACGACCTCGACACCGGGCCGGCGCGCCGCGCCGAAGAGCCCGAGCGCGACCAGCCCCGTCCCGCCGGCCGCCCCGGCCCCGGGGGTGTCGCGCGCGTCGTGACCGGTCGTGGCGGCCAGGACGTCGGCGAAGCGGGTCAGGGCGCGGTCGAGCAGGGCCACGTCGTCGGGGGAGGCGCCCTTCTGGGGGCCGAAGACCGCCGCGGCGCCCCGGGGGCCGAGCAGGGGGTTGTCGACGTCGGCCGCGAGCGTCCAGCGCGCCGCCCGGGCGCGCGGGTCGAGGCCGGACAGGTCGATCCGGTCGAGGTCCAGCAGTGCCGCCCCGCCGTCGGGCAGGTCCCGGCCCCGGGCGTCGAGCAGGCGCGCCCCGAGGGCGGCGAGGATCCCGGCCCCGCCGTCGGTGCCGGCGCTGCCGCCCACGGCGAGGACGACCTCGCGGGCCCCGGCGTCGAGGGCGGCGCGGACGAGCTGGCCGGTGCCGCGGGTGCCGGCCGTCAGGGGGGCGGGGGTGCCGCCGGGCAGGCGGTCCAGCCCCGAGGCCTGGGCCATCTCGACCAGGGCGACGTCGCCGTTCCGGGCGGAGGTGGCCTCCACGAGGTCCCCCGTCGGTCCCGCCACCCGGGTCGTGACGGCCTCGAAGCCGGCCGAACGCAGGGCGGCCTCGACCGTCCCCTCGCCCCCGTCGGCGACGGGGATCTCGGTCGACTCCACCGCGGGCACCGGGCCGCCCGGGCCGGTGGGCGCCGGGAGGGCGGCGAGGAAGCCCTCGCGGAAGCCGTCGGCGATCGTGCGCGCGACCTCGGCCGCGCTCAGCGACCCCTTGAACTTGTCCGGCGCCACGACGACGTGGAAGGGGGACGACATGCCCGGACCCTACCGAGCGCCCCGCGCGGTGGGCGGGGACGACGCGGTGGCCGGGGACGACGCAGCGGCCGCCCCCCGGGGGAACGGCCGCTGCGGTGGAGCGGGCGACGGGAATCGAACCCGCGTAGCTAGTTTGGAAGACTAGGGCTCTACCATTGAGCTACGCCCGCGAGACGGCGCGCGTCACCCTCGGGGGATCGCCCTGGCGCCTCGGGGGACAGCGTAACGGGTCCGGAGCGGTAGCCTGCTCCCGTACCGCCGCACGGCGGTGCGCGGGGTGTGGCGCAGCTTGGTAGCGCGTCCGCTTTGGGAGCGGAAGGCCCCCGGTTCGAATCCGGGTACCCCGACGGACACGCGGGTGTCGCTCGTCCAGCGACACTCGTCCAGGAAAGAGCCCCGACGCGGACGGCTAGCATCTCGCGGTGCGCCGGGGCTGACCGGCGTGCCGCACGCCTGACCACGACCTCCGCACGACGCGGAGAGACCCCAGGAGATCCCCGCTGTGAAGAGCGACGTCGAGACCCTCAACCCGACCCGGGTGAAGTTCACCGTCGAGGTCGGCTACGACGAGCTGAAGCCCAGTCTCGACAAGGCCTACAAGACGATCGCCGGTCAGGTCCAGGTGCCGGGCTTCCGCAAGGGCAAGGTGCCCCCGCGCGTCATCGACCAGCGCTTCGGCCGCGCCGCGGTGCTGGAGGAGGCCGTCAACGACGCGCTCCCGAAGTTCTACCAGCAGGCCGTGGAGGCCTCGGACTTCCTGCCGCTGGGCCAGCCCACGGTGGACGTCTCCCAGGCGCCGGACCCCAAGGACGGCGGTGACCTCAAGTTCTCCGTCGAGGTCGACGTGCGCCCCGTGCTGGAGCTGCCCGACCTCGAGTCGATCGCCGTGACGGTGGACGACCTGCAGGTGCCGGAGGAGGAGGTCGAGACCCGCCTCACCGCGCTGCGCGAGCGCTTCGGCACCCTGACCGGTGTCGACCGCCCCGCCGCCGACGGCGACTTCGTCTCCATCGACCTGCGCGCCGAGATCGACGGCGAGGAGATCGAGACCGCCAAGGGCATCAGCTACCGCATCGGCCAGGGCAACATGATCGAGGGCCTGGACGAGGCGCTGACCGGTGTCGCGGCCGAGGGCTCCACGACCTTCACCGCCCCCCTCGCCGGTGGCGAGCGCAAGGGCCAGGACGCGAGCATCACCGTGACCGTGCAGTCGGTCAAGGAGCGCGTGCTGCCCGAGGCCGACGACGACTTCGCCCAGCTGGCGAGCGAGTTCGACACCCTCGAGGAGCTGCGCGCCGACCTGCTCTCCCAGGTCGAGCAGTCGAAGAAGTTCGAGCAGGGCCTCCAGGCGCGCGACAAGGTCCTCGAGAAGCTGCTCGAGACCGTCGAGGTGCCGGTGCCGGAGTCCCTGGTCGAGGCCGAGATCCACGCCCACCTCGAGCGCGAGAGCCGCCTGGAGGACGCCGAGCACCGCGCGGAGATCGAGGACTCCACCCGCCAGGCCATCCGCAGCCAGCTGCTGCTGGACGCCCTCGCCGACCGCGAGGAGATCGGCGTCGAGCAGGGCGAGCTGATCGAGTACCTGGTCGGCCAGGCCCAGCAGTACGGCATGGAGCCCCAGCAGTTCGTCCAGATGGTCGACGGGGCCGGCCAGGTGCCGTCCATGGTGTCGGAGGTCCGTCGTCGCAAGGCGCTGGCCGTGGCGATGGAGAAGGCCACCGTGACCGACGCCTCCGGCAACCCGGTGGACCTGGAGGAGCTCGTGGGCGGCACCGAGGAGGACGACGTGACCGAGGACGCGACCGAGGACGTGACCGAGGACGCGGCGCCCGCCGAGGAGGGCCAGACCGTCGACCCGACCGGCGACGACGAGCAGGCCGCCGCCGAGGCGACCGCCGAGGACCCCGCGAAGAGCTGATCCCCGCCGCTGTGGGCGCACCGCCGCGCGGTGCGCCCACAGCGAAAAGGCCCCCGTCCCGACATGGTCGTCGGGGCCTGCGGGTTAGGGTCGATCGAGATCGGCGGATCATCCGCCGACCCTCCCGGACCAGTCCGGGGTGGGGGGTCGACGCCAGGAGAGGGCCAGGGAACAGCGTGAGCGAGATCTTGAGCGCACCGGGACTGGTGACGCCGCAGCAGGCCCGCACGGGCACGCCGGGGATGGGCCTCGACGACAACGTCTACCAGCGGCTCCTGCAGCAGCGGATCATCTGGCTCGGGACCGAGGTCCGGGACGACATGGCCAACGCCATCTGCGCGCAGCTGCTGCTGCTGGCCGCGGAGGACCCGGACGCGGACATCTTCATGTACATCAACTCGCCCGGCGGATCGGTGTCCGCGGGCATGTCGATCTACGACACCATGCAGTACATCAAGCCGGACGTGGCGACGATCGCCACCGGCATGGCCGCGTCGATGGGGCAGTTCCTGCTCTGCGCCGGGGCCGCGGGCAAGCGCTCGGCGCTCCCGCACGCGAAGATCATGATGCACCAGCCGCTGGGCGGTCTGGGCGGTTCGGCCAGCGACATCAAGATCCTCGCCGAGCAGATCATCGCCACCAAGAAGCAGATGGCCGAGCTCATCGCGCAGCACTCCGGCCAGACCTTCGAGACGATCACCCGCGACTCCGACCGCGACCGCTGGTTCTCGGCGCAGGAGGCCAAGGAGTACGGGCTCATCGACCACGTCGTCGGTCACACCAGCGAGGTCGAGGGCGGGGGCGGCACCGATGCCTGAGCTGTTCCGCCCCCCGTTCGACGCCCAGATGGGAGACCGCCCGATGATGACCCCGCAGTCGCGCCCGAACCCGGCGCACGGCCCGTCCGCGCGCTACGTGCTGCCGCAGTTCGAGGAGCGCACGTCCTACGGGATGAAGCGCTCGGACCCGTACACCAAGCTCTTCGAGGACCGCATCGTCTTCCTCGGCGTGCAGGTGGACGACGCCTCGGCGGACGACATCATCGCCCAGCTCATCGTCCTGGAGTCCCAGGACACCGAGCGCGACATCATCATGTACATCAACTCCCCGGGCGGGTCGTTCACGGCCCTCACGGCGATCTACGACACCATGCAGTACATCCGTCCGGACATCCAGACGTACTGCATGGGCCAGGCGGCGTCGGCGGCGGCCGTGCTGCTGGGTGCGGGGGCTCCCGGGAAGCGCTTCGCGCTGCCCAACTCGCGCATCCTCATCCACCAGCCGGCGATGGCCGGCGGCGACTACGGGCAGGCCTCCGACCTGGAGATCCAGGCCAACGAGATCCTGCGCATGCGCTCCTGGCTGGAGAGCACGCTGGCCTTCCACTCCCACCGCACCGCCGACCAGGTGCGCGAGGACATCGAGCGCGACAAGTTCCTCACGGCCCGCGAGGCCGTGGAGTACGGCTTGATCGACGAGGTCCTCACCAGCCGCAAGGCGTCGGCTCCGCCGCTCTGAACACTCAGCGTCACTCATGCGCAGCAGCGCGTGAGTTGCGGACGAGCACCCGGGGGGCCCGGTCTGGCACCGTGTCCCCCGGGGGCGTCTAATGAACCGGGCGAGGGGTACCCGGCAGGTAGCGTGGAGGACACGCGGCGCGTCCGGTCCGTTCGCCGGCCCGAGGGGTCGCGTTCCAGCAGCACGAGGAGAGGAATCCGTCGGTGGCACGCATCGGTGACGGTGGCGACCTGCTGAAGTGCTCGTTCTGCGGCAAGAGCCAGAAGCAGGTCAAGAAGCTCATCGCGGGCCCTGGCGTCTACATCTGCGACGAGTGCATCGACCTCTGCAACGAGATCATCGAGGAGGAGCTCGCCGAGGCCAACGACCTGGGCCTGGTGGAGCTGCCGAAGCCGAAGGAGATCTTCGACTTCCTCGACCAGTACGTCATCGGCCAGTCCTCGGCGAAGAAGTCCCTCGCCGTGGCCGTCTACAACCACTACAAGCGCATCCAGGTCGGCGAGCCCTCGACGAAGGGCCGCGAGGACGCCGTCGAGATCTCCAAGTCCAACATCCTGCTCATCGGCCCCACCGGCTGCGGCAAGACGTACCTGGCGCAGACGCTCGCCAAGATGCTCAACGTCCCCTTCGCCATCGCCGACGCCACGGCGCTGACCGAGGCCGGCTACGTGGGCGAGGACGTCGAGAACATCCTCCTCAAGCTCATCCAGGCCGCTGACTACGACGTCAAGAAGGCCGAGACGGGGATCATCTACATCGACGAGGTCGACAAGATCGCCCGCAAGTCGGAGAACCCCTCCATCACCCGCGACGTGTCGGGGGAGGGCGTCCAGCAGGCGCTGCTGAAGATCCTCGAGGGGACCACGGCCAGCGTCCCGCCGCAGGGCGGGCGCAAGCACCCCCACCAGGAGTTCATCCAGATCGACACGACGAACGTCCTGTTCATCGTGGGCGGGGCCTTCGCCGGTCTGGACCGCATCATCGAGGCGCGCTCGGGCAAGCAGGGTCTGGGCTTCGGCGCCCAGCTGCGCTCGACGACGGAGAAGAAGGCCGAGCCGTCCTTCGCCGACGTCATGCCCGAAGACCTCATGAAGTTCGGGCTCATCCCCGAGTTCATCGGCCGCCTGCCGATCATCACCTCGGTCGAGAACCTCGACCAGGAAGCCTTGGTGCAGATCCTCACCAAGCCGCGCAACGCCCTGGCCAAGCAGTACCAGCGGATGTTCGAGCTGGACGGGGTGGAGCTGGAGTTCACCGACGACGCCCTCGAGGCCGTCGCCGACCAGGCCATCCTGCGCGGCACCGGGGCCCGCGGTCTGCGCGCGATCATCGAGGAGGTCCTCCTCCCGGTGATGTTCGACGTGCCCAGCCGCGACGACATCGCCCGCGTCGTGGTGACCCGCGAGGTCGTCCTGAAGAACGTGAACCCCACGCTGGTGCCCCGCGAGGCCCCGGCCCGCAAGCCCACCCGGGAACGGCGCGAGAAGTCGGCCTGACCCCGGTCCGGGCACGACGAAGGGCCCCGCACCTCGAGGTGCGGGGCCCTTCGCCGTGCCCGGCCCGGGCGGGTGGGGCTACTGCTGCAGGACGGTCTGGACGTCGATGGCGACCTTGAGGGTGGTGCCGAAGACGGCGACGCCGATGCCGACGGCCTGGTTCCAGTTCATCTTGAAGTCGTCGCGGTGCAGCTCGGTGGTGGCCGAGAACGCCGCGCGGGTCCCGCCCCAGGGGTCCGGCCCGCTGCCGGCGTAGGACAGCTGCAGCTGCACCGGACGGGTGGTGCCCAGCAGGGTGAGGTCCCCGGCCAGCACCCACCCCTCGGCGCCGCGCTGGACCCCGGACGCGCTGAAGGTCAGCGTGGGGAACCGGGCGGTGTCGAGGAAGTCGGGGGAGCGCAGGTGCTCGTCGCGCTGGGCGTTGCCGGTGTCGATGGAGGTCGCGTCGATCTCGACCTGCACCGTCGAGCGGGTCACGTCCTCGGGGACGGTGACGACCCCGGAGAAGTTCGTGAACCGCCCGTGCACCGCGGACAGGCCGAGGTGGTGGGCGGTGGCGGAGATGGTGGAGTGGGTGACGTCGATGGCCCAGACCCCGGGGGGCGGGACGTCGCTGCCGCCCTGGCGGCGCAACCGGACCTCGCCGACGGACCACGCCCCGGCCGCGGGGACGACGACGCTGGTGGCGCGCGGGTCGTGGGCGGGGGCGGCGACCAGCATGGTCGCCGCGCCCGCCGGGACCCCGAGGAGGGTGAAGGTCCCGTCGCCACCGGTCACCGCGCGGGCGACCTGCGACCCGTCGGCGCCGAGCAGGGTGACCGAGGCGCCGGTGACGGGCCAGCCCTCGCGGGTCAGGACCCGCCCCTCGCCCGTCACCGCGGCCTGCGCGCCGGCCGCGGGGTCGGCGCGCAGGTCGGTCTCGCGGTCGGGACTCACCGGCGGTCCTCGCCGACCCGGGAGGTGTCCTCGAAGCGGGTGAGGTCCAGCGTCGAGGGGGCGTCGCCGGAGCCCAGGGTGATCTGCGCGGCGGACACGGTGTCCTCCTCGATGTCGACGCTGGTGGCGACCGGGGCGAAGCCGGCCGCGGTCAGGGTGTAGTGGCCCCCGGCCAGGTCCTCGAAGGAGTAGCTGCCGTCGGCGCCGGTGAGGACCGAGCCGACGACCTCGCCGGAGGAGTCGACGAGGGTGACCGCGGCCTCCTTCAGGACCCGCCCGTCGCTGGCGGCGACGACCGTGCCGGTGAGGCGGCCCCCGCCGGTGAGGACGAGGTCGCAGGCCAGGGCCCCGGAGTCGGGGACCTCGACGCCGCGGGCCAGCGGCCGGTGCGACTCGCTCTGGGCGGTCAGCACGTAGCTGCCCCCCATGAGCTGGTCGAAGGCGTAGCTGCCGCCCCCGTCGGTGCGGGTGGAGCCGACGACCTCACCGGTGACGTCGGTGAGGGTCACCAGGGCGCCGCGCACCCCGTGGTGGTCGCCGGCGTCGACGTCGCCGGTGACCTCGTGGGCCAGCACCCGGCCGGTGATGGCCGAGCGGCCCGAGAGGGTCACGTCGCGGGTGATCGAGGTGTCGCCGACCCCCACGAGCGTCGCGGAGGGGGCCACGTGGGCCGCGGCGACGATCAGCAGGTAGGTGCCGCCGGTCGGCAGGGCGAGGCGGTAGGAGCCGTCCGCGCCGGTGGAGGTGCGCGAGACCTGCTGACCTGACTGGTCGGCCAGGGTCACCACGGCGCCGGCGAGCGGGCGCTGGTCGTGGTGGCGCACGGCGCCGGACAGCGAGAGCCCGGTGTCGGTGCGGGTGGGCTGGGCGGGCACGCTCGTCGTCTCCTCCCGGTCGGGGCGCGCGGCGCCGTGGGCCCCGGGGGTGCCGGTGGTCGTGGCGGCGACGCGGTCGGGCGAGCTGGTCGTCGCCTCCGCGACATCCTGGCCGGTGCCGTCGTCGCTGCGCAACGCGCGCTCCTTGAAGAAGAGCGTGATGACGAACGCGATGAGGGCGAAGGGGGCCGCGAGGAGGAACACGTCGGCGATGGAGGAGCCGTAGGCGGCCTGGACGACCGCGCGCAGCGGCGCGGGGATGGCGTCGAGGTCGGGGACGCCGGTGCTGGAGCCCAGGGCGCTCGTGGCGGCGGCCGGGTCGATGCCAGCGGTGCTCAGGCCGGTCTCGAGGTGGCTGGTGACGCGGTGGCCGAGGACGGCGCCGAGCGCGGAGACGCCGATCGCCCCGCCGAGGCTGCGGGCGAAGGCGACGAAGGAGCTGGCCGAGCCCATGTCGCGGGCGTCGGCGACGTTCTGCACGGCGAGCACGAGGTTCTGCATCATCATGCCGACGCCGAGGCCGATGAGGGCCATGTACGGGGCGACGACCCAGTAGTTCGTGTCGTACTCGATGGTGCCCATGAGGGCGAGCCCGGCGGTGAGCAGGACGCCCCCGACGACGAGCCACGCCTTCCACTTCCCGGTGCGGGTGATGGCCTGCCCGGCGACGGTGGAGGCCAGGAAGAGCCCGGCGATCATCGGGATCGTCATGACCCCGGCCATCGTGGGCGACTCGTGGCGGGCGAGCTGGAAGTACTGGCTGAGGAAGATCGTGGCGCCGAACATGGCGACCCCGACGAAGAGGCTGGCCGCGGCGGAGAGCGCGATCGTGGGGTTGCGGAAGAACTTCAGCGGGACGATCGGCTCCTTGGCCCGGTGCTCGGCCAGGACGGCCAGGGCCAGGAAGACGACACCGGCGGCGACCAGCGCCACGGTCCACCAGGACGCCCAGTCGAACTCGGTGCCGGCCAGGGAGACCCAGATGAGCAGGGCGGAGATGCCCAGGGCCAGCAGGATCGCGCCGAGGTAGTCGATCGACACCTCGCGCCGGGGCTGCTCGGGCAGCTTGAGCTTGAACTGGAGGACGAAGAAGGCGATGACCGCGAACGGGACGCCGACGTAGAAGCACCAGTGCCAGGACAGGTGCTCGGTGAGCACGCCGCCGATGAGCGGACCGCCCACGGTGGCCAGGGCGAAGGTGGCCCCGAGGTAGCCGGAGTAGCGGCCGCGCTCGCGCGGGCTGACCATCGAGGCGAGGATCACTTGGGCGAGGGCGAGCAGGCCGCCGCCGCCGAGGCCCTGGAACACGCGCAGGGTGATGAGCATCCCCATGCTGGTGGACAGCCCGGCGATGGCGGAGGCCACGACGAAGATGACCAGGGCGATCTGGACGAGCAGCTTCTTGGAGAAGAGGTCGGCCAGCTTGCCCCAGATGGGCGTGGAGATCGTGGTCGCGAGCAGCGCCGCGGTGACGACCCAGGTGTAGCCGGACTCGGTGCCGTGGAGGTCGTTGACGATCCTCGGCAGGGCGTTCGAGACGACCGTCGACGACAGGATCGCGACGAACATGCCGAGCAGCAGGCCGGACAGCGCCTCGAGGATCTCCTTGTGGGACATCTTCGGCGCGACGCCCGGGGCGGGCTGGGTCGAGGTGGTGGGGGTCGTGGTGCTCATGCGTTGCCCTGCAACTGCTTCTCCCGGGTGTGGGTCGTGGTGTCCGGCGACGTCGCCGCTGGTCCGGTGCGGGCGCACCCGCCGCCGGTGGCGGTGGCGGTGGCCGTGGTGGCGAGCCGGTCGAGGAGGCGGGTGAGGTCCCCGACCTCCTGGTCGGGCCAGTCGGAGAGCCGCTCGACGAGCTTGTCGACGAGGTCGCGGCGGGTCCGGCGCAGTTCCCCGGTCCCCTCGGCGCTGACGGTCAGCCGCTGGGAGCGGCCGTCGTCGGGGTCGGGGGAGGAGTCGAGGAACCCCTTCTGGCGCAGGTGGGCGACCTGGCGGCTGACCGTGGAGAGGTCGAGGGAGAGGTGCTCGGCGACCTCGCTGATGCGCATCGAGCCCCGCTGGTGCACGACGGCGAGCGTCGCGACGGCGGGGGTGCTCAGCGCGCCGACGAGCGCGCGGCGTGCCCGGAGCAGGTCCGGGAACACGTCGACGAGCGCGGCGCACGCGTGGGGTGTGGCCATGTCGACCTTCGAGCTCGGTTGGTGTGTGCAAGCAACCATATCTCCGGATGGTTGCACCATGCAACCCGAGCTGCCGGTGCGCCCCCGCGGGCGGAGGGCTCAGATGAGGGCGTTGAGGCGGCCCAGCAGCGCGGCGAGCTGGGTCATGTCCTCCTCCGGCCACCCCTCCAGGCGGGAGTGCAGGCGCTGGCGGCGGGCCGCGCGGGCGGCGTGCACCTTCTCCAGACCCTCGGCGGAGAGGGTCAGGCGCACGGCGCGGCCGTCGGTGGGGTCCGCCTCGCGGGTGACCAGGCCCAGGCGCTCCAGGAGCTGGACCTGGCGGGACAGCGTCGGCTTGCCGATGCCGAAGAACGTCGCCAGGTCCGAGGGGCGGGTCTCGCCGACGTCGTCGAGGCGGACCAGCAGGCTGTAGGCCTCCGGCTCCAGGTCGGGGTGGACGCTGCGCGCGGTCTCCCGGTTGATCGCCCGCGAGCGCCGCAGCAGGACGGCGAGCTCGCGCTCCAGCGCTTCGGCAGGACCCGTGACCATCCCAGGAACCTACCGGTCCGCCCGCGGGGGCGGGGGAGCGGTCGCCGACGCGCCGGGGCGGAACGCTCGACGTGCGCGCCCCGGCCCCGTACTGTCCATCCCGATGCATCGAACCGATGCATCGGGACGGAGGGGAACCGGTGGTCCGCAAACGGGGTGACGTCCTGCTGCTCGCGGTGCTCGCCCTGCTGGCCGACGGGCCGCTGCACGGCTACGAGGTGCGCAAGCGCCTCGACCTGCGGCTGGGGGTCTTCCGGGCCCTGTCCTACGGGACGCTCTACCCGGCGCTGCGGGCCCTGCAGGCCGGTGGCTGCATCACCGAGACGACCCAGGAGCGCCTGCCGGGCACGGTGAGCCCCAAGCGCGCCCGCGTCGTCTACGAGATCACCGCCCACGGCCGGGACCGCCTGGCCGCGATGCTCGACGAGTCCGGTCCCGAGGCGTGGGAGGACGACGCCTTCGGGGTCCACTTCGCCCTCTTCACCCGGGTGGCGCCGCGCACCCGGCTGCGCATCCTCGAGGGCCGCCGAGCCCGGCTGCTCGAGCGGCTGGAGCAGATGAACCGCTCCATCGACCGCACCCAGGCCCAGCTCGACTCCTACGCCCTCGAGGCGCAGCGGCACGGCGTGGAGACCGTCCGCAGCGAGGTCGACTGGCTCGACCGCCTCATCACCGCCGAGCACCACCCGCAGCCGACCCTGCGGACCACCCCGAGCAACCCAGAGGAGAACCCCTGATGGCAGGTCCCATCCGCGTCGCGATCGTCGGCGTCGGCAACTGCGCCGCCTCCCTCGTGCAGGGCGTGCAGTACTACCGCGACGCCGACCCGGCCCAGTCGGTCCCCGGCCTCATGCACGTCCAGTTCGGGGACTACCACGTCCGCGACATCGAGTTCGTCGCCGCCTTCGACGTCGACGACAAGAAGGTCGGCACCGACCTCGCCGACGCCATCGGCGCCAGCGAGAACAACACCATCAAGATCTGCGACGTCCCCACCACCGGGGTGACCGTCCAGCGCGGGCACACCCTCGACGGCCTCGGCAAGTACTACCGCGAGACGATCACCGAGTCCGCGGCCGAGCCCGTCGACGTCGTCGCCGCGCTGCGCGAGGCGCGGGCCGACGTCCTCGTCTGCTACCTGCCCGTCGGGTCCGAGGACGCGGCGATGTTCTACGCCCAGGCCGCCATCGACGCGAAGGTCGCCTTCGTCAACGCCCTGCCCGTCTTCATCGCCGGCACCCCCGAGTGGGCGCAGAAGTTCACCGACGCCGGGGTGCCGATCGTCGGCGACGACATCAAGTCCCAGGTCGGGGCGACCATCACCCACCGCGTCCTGGCCAAGCTGCTCGAGGACCGCGGCATCCAGCTGGAGCGCACCTACCAGCTCAACGTCGGCGGCAACATGGACTTCAAGAACATGCTGGAGCGCGACCGCCTGGAGTCGAAGAAGATCTCCAAGACCCAGGCCGTCACCAGCAACGTGCACGCCGACTTCGGCACCCGCAACGTCCACATCGGTCCCAGCGACTACGTCCAGTGGCTCGACGACCGCAAGTGGGCCTACGTCCGCTTGGAGGGCAAGGCCTTCGGCGGGGTCCCGCTGAACCTGGAGTACAAGCTCGAGGTGTGGGACTCCCCGAACTCCGCCGGGGTCATCATCGACGCCGTCCGGGCCGCCAAGATCGGCCTGGACCGGGGGATCGGCGGCCCGCTGCTGTCCGCCTCGGCCTACTTCATGAAGTCCCCGCCGCAGCAGCGCGACGACGAGACCGGCCGCGCCGGCGTCGAGGCCTTCATCGCGGGCACCGTCGACCGCTGACCCCGACGCGCGGAGGCCCCCACCAGCAGCGCTGGTGGGGGCCTCCGTCGTCCCGGGTGCGGGTCAGGCGGTGGGGGCGATCTCCGCCTGCGCGGTCAGGGTCTCCGCGCCCTCGACGACCGCCCACGCGATCGACGCCGCGCGGGAGGCGGCGAGGAGGTCGGCCTCGGCCCGCTCGGCGGCCCGCACCAGGGCCGCCGGCCCGGACACCGTCGCCGCGGTGAGCGGGGTCTTCTGCGACACCTTGGCCTCGCTCTTCACCTTCCGCAGCGCCGACAGCGCCTGCCCCGCCGCGGGCAGCACCCCGCGCGCGCCCTCGTCGACGGCCCCGAGGTCCTCGACCAGCGGCCACGGCGCGGTGTGCACCGAGCCGTCCTGCCACCACGACCAGACCTCCTCGGCCGCGTAGGGCAGGAACGGGGCGAACAGCCGCAGCAGGGTCCGCAGCGCCAGGGCCGCGGTCGCGCGCGCCGAGGCCGCCGGGGCCTCCCCGCGCGAACCGTAGGCCCGGTCCTTGACCAGCTCCACCCAGTCGTCGCAGAAGTTCCAGAAGAACTTCTCGGTCACGTCGAGGGCGGAGGCGTGGTCGTAGCGCTCGAACGCCTCCGTCGCCTGCCGCACCACGACGGCGAGGTCGGCGAGCACGCTGGCGTCGACGGCCTCCGTCACCGCGGCCGGGTCGGCGGCCGTGCCGCGCTCCACGCCCAGCCCCAGGACGAACTTGGAGGCGTTGAGCAGCTTCATCGCCAGCCGGCGCCCGATCTTCATCTGGCCGGTGTCGAAGGTCGCGTCCGTGCCCAGGCGCGAGGACGCGGCCCAGTAGCGGACCGCGTCGGAGCCGAACTCCTCCAGCAGCGCCAGCGGGGTCACGACGTTGCCCTTGGACTTCGACATCTTCTTGCGGTCCGGGTCGAGGATCCAGCCCGACAGCGCCGTGCGCGCCCAGGGCAGCCCGCCGAACTCCAGGTGCGAGCGCACCACGGTGGAGAACAGCCAGGTGCGGATGATGTCCTGGCCCTGCGGGCGCAGGTCCATCGGGTAGACGCGGGAGAAGAGGTCCTCGTCGCGCTCCCAGCCGCTCACCAGCAGCGGCGTCAGCGACGACGTGGCCCAGGTGTCCATGACGTCGGGGTCGGCGGCGAAACCGCCCGGCACCCCGCGCTGGTCCTCGGTGAAGCCGGGGGCGGCCTCGGCGGCCGGGTCGACCGGCAGCGCCGCCTCGTCGGGGACGATCGGGGCGTCGTAGACGGGCTCGCCGTCGGCGTCCAGGGGGTACCAGACCGGGAACGGCACCCCGAAGAACCGCTGGCGCGAGATCAGCCAGTCCCCGTTGAGCCCGGACACCCAGTGGTCGTAGCGGTGCTTCATGTGCTCGGGGTGCCAGGTCAGCTCGCTCCCGCGCCCCAGCAGCGCCGAGCGCAGGTCGGCGTCGCGCCCGCCGTTGCGCAGGTACCACTGACGGGTCGAGACGATCTCGAGGGGGCGGTCGCCCTTCTCGTAGAACTTCACCGGGTGGGTGATCCGCTTCGGCTCCCCGACCATGTCGCCGGAGGCCTGCAGCGCCTCGACGATCGCCTTCTGCGCGCTGAACACCGTCGCACCGGCGATCGAGGCGTAGAGCTCCGCGCCCGGGCCCTCGCCCAGCCACGCCGGGGTCTCGCGCAGCAGCCGGCCGTCGCGCCCGACGACCGCGCGGTTGGGCAGCTGCAGCTCCCGCCACCAGGTGACGTCGGTGGTGTCGCCGAAGGTGCAGATCATCGCGATGCCGGACCCCTTCTCGGGGTCGGCCAGCGGGTGCGCCACGACGGGCACCTCGACGCCGAACAGCGGCGTGCGGACCGTCTGCCCGAACAGCGGCTGGTACCGCGCGTCGTCGGGGTGGGCCACCAGCGCCACGCACGCCGGCAGCAGCACCGGGCGGGTCGTCTCGATGAACACGGGGTCCCCGCCGGCGGTGGGGGTGAACCCGATCCGGTGGTAGGCGCCCTCGGTCTCGCGGTCCTCCAGCTCCGCCTGCGCGACGGCCGTGCGGAACGTCGTGTCCCACAGCGTCGGCGCCTGCGCGGAGTAGGCCTCGCCGCGGGCGAGGTTGCGCAGGAACGCCCGCTGCGCCGTGGCGCGCGAGGACTCCGAGATCGTCGAGTACGTGTGCGACCAGTCCACCGACAGGCCCAGGCGGCGCCACAGCGACTCGAAGACCTGCTCGTCCTCGGCGGTCAGGCGGTCGCACAGCTCCACGAAGTTGCGCCGGGAGACCTGCACGAAGTCGCGGTCGCTCTTGGGGGCCTTCTCCGGCGGCACGAACGAGGCGTCGTAGGGCAGCGTCGGGTCGCAGCGCACGCCGTAGTAGTTCTGCACGCGCCGCTCGGTGGGCAGGCCGTTGTCGTCCCAGCCCATGGGGTAGAAGACCGACTTGCCGCGCATCCGCTGGAAGCGGGCGACGACGTCGGTGTGGGTGTAGCTGAAGACGTGCCCGACGTGCAGCGAGCCGGAGACCGTGGGCGGCGGGGTGTCGATGGAGTAGACGTCGGCGCGCTCGGCGGTGCGGTCGAAGGCGTAGGTGCCCTCCTGCTGCCACGCGGGGGACCAGCGCTCCTCCAGCCCGTCCACGGTGGGACGGTCGGGTACCTCGACGCCGGGCGCGACGTGGGTCTGGAACGGCGAGGCGGGGGTGGCGTCGGACATGGCCCCCATCATTCCAGCCGCCGGACGCGCCCCCGGTCGTGCACCCGATCCGGTGGCTGCGCTGAAGGTCGGGGCGCGGGCGTCCGATGCTGCGGTGTGGACTCCCTGCACCGCCTGCTGCCCTGGCAGGTCTTCACCGCCTGCGGCGCGGCCCTGGTGCTCCTGTGCCTGTTCCTGCCCGACGGCCTGGTCCGCGCCGTCCTGGTGGCGGGGGTCAGCGTCGCCTCCGCGGTGGCGACCACCGTCGGCGCGCGCCTGCACCGCCCGCAGCGGGCGTCGGCGTGGTGGCTGCTGGCGGCCGGGCTGATGGCCTGGGCGCTGGGCGACGTGTCCTACACCGTCTGCTACACCTGGCTGGGCTGGGACACCTACCCCAGCGTCCCCGACGTCTTCTACGTGCTGGCCTACCCCCTCATCGCGGCCGCGCTGCTGCGGATGGCCCGCCAGGCCCGGCCCGGGGCCGACCGCGAGGGCGTCATCGACGCCGCCATCCTCGCCGTCGGCTTCGGCCTGCTGTCGTGGACGTTCCTCGTGCGCCCGGCGCTGGCCTCGCTGCCCGAGGACCTGTTCGCCGGGCTGGTCGCGCTGGCCTACCCCGTCGGCGACGTCGTCGTCCTGGCCATGCTGGTGCGGGTCTTCGCCGCCGCCGGGCACGGCTCGCGCGCCTTCGGCCTGCTGGCCGGGGCCGCGGTCTTCATGCTCCTCGCCGACGCCCTGTGGCAGTACGCCGACGCCTACGCGGGTCTCGACGACAGCTGGATCGACCCCGTCTTCATGACCTCCTACGTGCTGTGGGGGGCGGCCGCCCTGCACCCGTCGATGCGGCGGCTGTCGGACCCCTCGCCCAGCAGCCGGCACGAGTTCAGCCCCCTGCGCCTGGCCGTCCTCACCGCCGCCAGCCTGCTCTCGCCGGGCACCCTGGGCCTGCAGCTCGCCCTCGGCCAGCAGCCGCAGGGCTGGGCCGTCGTCATCAGCTCCGCGGTCCTGTTCCTGCTCGTGGTGGCCCGCATGTCGGCGCTGCTGGGCCGGTTGCGCGAGCAGACCGCCCTGCTCGGCGACCTCGCCCGCACCGACCCCCTCACGGGCCTGCTCAACCGCCGCAGCGCCGACGCCGCGCTGGAGCGGGTCCGGGAGCGGACCCGGCGCGAGGGCACGGCCCTCGTCGTCGCCCTGCTCGACCTCGACCGCTTCAAGGACTTCAACGACACCCGCGGCCACCCCGCCGGGGACCGCCTGCTCGTCGGGGCCGCCTCGGCCTGGGGTGCGGTGCTGGCGGGGACGGGGATCCAGCTCGCCCGCTGGGGCGGGGAGGAGTTCCTCCTCGTGGCCTCCGGGTGGGAGACCGGTCGCGTCGAGCAGCTGCTCGACGACCTGCGCGCCGTCGTGCCCGAGGGGCAGACGTTCTCCGCGGGCCTGGCCCGCTGGGACGGGCAGGAGGCGACCGACCGGCTCGTGGCCCGCGCCGACGAGGCCCTCTACGCCGCCAAGCACGCCGGGCGGGCCTGCTCCCGCACCGCGGCGCTGCGCCGGGAGGGGGAGCCCGTCCACCCCGCGGGGTGAGGCGTGAGAAGCTCCGGGGACCACGCGGCCGACGACGTCTGCAGGAGCACCGATGAGCAGTCCCACCACCTTCGCGGGGGCGGTCGCCGAGCACGCCCGCACCCGCCCGGACGGCGTCGCCGTCCGCCTCGACGAGCACGTCCTGACCTGGCGCGAGCTCGACGACGCCACCGCCCGCGTCGCGGCCCTGCTGCGCGCGCAGGGCGTCCGGCCCGGCGACCGCGTCGCGCTGGTCCTGCCCAACGTCCCGCAGTTCCCGGTGCTCTACCACGGGATCCTGCGGGCGGGCGCGGTCGTCGTCCCGATGAACCCCCTGCTGCGCGGGCGGGAGGTCAACCACCACTTCGCCGACTCCGGCGCGGTCCTCGCCCTCGTCTGGCACGCCGTCGCCGACGCCTCCCACGCCGGCGCGGTCGGCACCGGCACCCGGGTCGTCGTCGTGGAGCCCGGGGCCACCGCCGCCCTGCTCGCCGGGGTGGACCCCGACCCCGCGGTGCACGTCCCCGACCCCGGCGACACCGCCGTCATCCTCTACACCTCCGGCACCACCGGGGCCCCCAAGGGCGCCGAGCTCAGCCACCGCAACCTGCTCAGCAACGCCCTCACCTCCCAGGAGCGCCTCATCCGCCTCGGCGGGGACGACGTGATCCTCGGGGCCCTGCCCCTGTTCCACGCCTTCGGGCAGACGTGCGCCATGAACACCGCCGTCGTCGCCGGGCGCACCCTCAGCCTGCTGCCCCGCTTCAGCGCCGCCGCGGCGCTCGCCGTCGTCGAGCGCGACCGGGTCACCCACTTCGCGGGCGTGCCGACGATGTACGTCGCGCTGCTCAACGAACCCGGGGCGGAGGAGTTCGACCTCTCGTCGTGGCGCTCTTGCGTCTCCGGCGGGGCGTCGCTGCCGGTGGAGGTGCTGCGCGGCTTCGAGGCCCGCTTCGGGGTGCAGATCCTGGAGGGCTACGGGCTGAGCGAGACCTCCCCGGTCGCCTCCTTCAACCACCCCGACGCCGTCCGCAAGCCCGGCACGATCGGCGTCCCCGTCCGCGGCTGCGAGATGGACCTGCGCGGCGCCGACGGCACCCCCGTCACCGAGGGGGTGGGGGAGATCGTGGTCCGCGGCGAGAACGTCATGACGGGCTACTGGCGCAACGAGGCGGCCACGGCGGCCGCGTTCACCGCCGACGGCTGGTTCCGCACCGGCGACCTCGCCACCCGCGACGAGGACGGCTACTACGCGATCGTCGACCGGGCCAAGGACATGATCGACCGCGGCGGCTACAACGTGTACCCGCGCGAGGTCGAGGAGGTCCTCCACGAGCACCCCGCGGTCGAGCAGGTCGCCGTCGTCGGCTTCCCCGACCCGCTGGTCGGGGAGGAGGTCGGGGCGGCCGTCGTGCTCAAGGAAGGCGCCTGCGCGACGCCCGAGGAGCTGCAGCAGCACGTCAAGGACGCCCTCGCCGCGTACAAGTACCCCCGCCGGGTCTGGATCGTCTCCGAACTGCCCAAGGGGCCCACCGGCAAGATCCTCAAGCGCGAGATCCACCCACCCCTGGAGAGGACCAGCGAATCGTGACCACGCTCCCGGAGTCCCCCCGCGGATCCGACTACTTCGACCTCGCCGCCGACCTCACCGACCACGAGCGGGAGGTGTGGGCGCAGGTCCGCGCCTTCGTCGACGAGGAGCTGATCCCGGTCGCCGGCGGGTACTGGGAACGCGCCGAGATGCCGCTGGACCTGCTGAAGGAGTACGGGCAGCTCAACCTCGTCGGCGACGCCCTGGAGGGACCGGGGGTCCCGCGGCTCAGCCACACCGCCGCCGGGCTGGTGACGATGGAGCTGTCCCGCGGCGACGGCAGCTTCGCCACGATGCTCGGGGTCCAGGCCGGCCTCGCCATGCGCTCCATCGCCTTCCTCGGCTCGCAGGAGCAGAAGGAGCGCTGGCTGCCGCCGATGGCGCGGCTGGAGGTGCTGGGCGCGTTCGGGCTGACCGAGCCCGACCACGGCTCCGACGCCGTCGCGCTGGCCACCACCGCCCGACGCGAGGGGGACGAGTACGTCCTCGACGGGGCCAAGCGGTGGATCGGCTTCGGGACGGTTTGCGACGTGTGCGTGGTGTGGGCCCGCGGCGAGGACGGCCAGGTCCAGGGCTTCCTCGTCGAGCGGGGGACCCCGGGGTTCGAGGCGAGGGTCATCGAGGGCAAGGCGTCCCTGCGCGCCATCCACAACGCCGACATCACCCTCACCGGCGTGCGGGTCCCCGCCGCGAACCGGCTGCCCGGGGCGAACAGCTTCCGCGACACCGGACGGGTGCTGTCCGCCACCCGCGCCGGGATCGCCTGGGGGGCGCTGGGGCACGCCACCGCCGCCTACGAGACCGCGCTGGCCTACTCCCTGGAGCGGAAGCAGTTCGGCCAGCCCCTCGCCTCGTTCCAGCTCGTGCAGGACAAGCTGGTGCAGATGCTCGCCGAGGTCACCGCGATGCAGCTGTTCTGCGTGCGGGTCGGCAAGCTCGCCGACGAGGGGCGGCTCACCGACACCCAGGCCTCGCTGGCCAAGGTGAACTCCACCCGCAAGGCCCGCGCCGTCACCGCGATGGCGCGCGACCTGCTCGGCGGCAACGGGATCCTGCTCGAGCACCGGGTGGCCCGGCACATGGCCGACGTCGAGGCGCTGCACACCTACGAGGGGACGGAGTCGATCCAGACCCTCATCGTCGGGCGCCACCTCACCGGGATCTCCTCCTTCACCTGAGGGTCCGCGACGGCCGGCCGCTCACCCGGGGCTCACACCTTGAAGCGGCCGACCAGCGCCCGCACGTGCTCGGCCGACCCCGCCACCTGGCGCGAGCACGCGTCGGTCTCGGCGGCGCTGGCGGTGGTGCGCTCGGCGACCCGGGCGACCTCGCCGATCGTCCCGGCGATCGTCCGGGTGGCCGACGCCGCGCGCGACACCCCGCTCGCGAGGTCGCCGGTCACCGCGGACTGCTCCTCCACGGCCGCCGCGACGGTCGCCTGGATCTCGTCGAGGCGGTCGATGACGGTGCCGATGTGCGCCACCGAGCCCGAGGCCTGCGAGACGCTGCCCTGCAGCGCCTCGATCTTGCGCTCGATGTCCTCGGTGGCCCGCGCGGTCTGGAGGCTGAGCTCCTTGACCTCCCCGGCCACGACGGCGAAGCCCTTGCCCGCGTCGCCGGCCCGGGCGGCCTCGATCGTGGCGTTGAG
Organism: Kineococcus radiotolerans SRS30216 = ATCC BAA-149; assembly: GCF_000017305.1. Taxonomy (GTDB): domain Bacteria; phylum Actinomycetota; class Actinomycetes; order Actinomycetales; family Kineococcaceae; genus Kineococcus; species Kineococcus radiotolerans. Next base: position 3,451,320 of record NC_009664.2, read on the forward strand.
GGCCAGCAGGTTGGTCTGCTGCGCGATGGAGGTGATGGCGGCGACGATCTCGCTGATCTCGGCCGAGCTGGAGGACAGCTCGGCGATGACCCGCTCGGTGGAGCGGGCGGTGTCCACGGCCTCGGCGGCGATCCGGGAGGCCTCGTGGGTCCCGCGGGCGATCTCGGAGATGCTCGCGCCCATCTGCTCGGTCGCGGCCGAGATCCCGGTGACCTCGCCGCTGGCGGTGTCGGCCTGCTCGGCGACGACGCCGGAGCGCTGCGCGGTGTCCTGCACGTCCTCCCCGAGGCGCCGGCTGGTCTCGTCGAGGGTGGAGGCCGCCCGGTCGAGGGTGGCGGCCTCGACGGAGACCTCGCGGACGGTGGCGGCGATGGTCTCGGCGAACCGGTTGAAGGCCCCGCCGAGCTCGCCGAGCTCGTCGCGGCGGGTCTCGTCGACGCGCTTGGTCAGGTCGCCGTCGCCGTCGGCGATGTCGGTCAGGCTGTCGCGCAGCCGCCGGATCGGGCGGCCGATCCCCGTCCCGATGACCCAGGTCACGATCCCGGCCACGAGGACGGCGAGCAGGCCCAGCAGCAGGGTCGTGGTGCGCAGCGAGTGGCTGGCGGCCAGCGCGGCGGAGCGGGGGGCGCTCACGAGCAGGGTCCAGGTCTGCTCGCCGGTGACGGCCACGGGGGCGACGGCGGTCAGCGCGTCCCCGCCCAGGACGGCGTCCTCGCCCGAGCGCGTCGCGGTCTCCCCCGAAGCGGTCACCTCGGCGGCGAGGCTCTTCGCCCAGCCCGCGGCGGCGGTGCCGAGGAGGTCCTCGCGGGGGTGGGTCACGAACGTGCCCCGGTCGGTCAGCAGCGAGGCGTAGCCGGTGCCGTAGGGCCGGACCTCGGCCATCGACGTGGTGAGGCCGGCCAGCGACAGGTCGGCGGTGACGACGCCGAGGAACGTCCCGTCCACGACGACCGGGGCCGCCGCGGTGCTCATGAGGACGTCCACCCCGTCGACGGCGTAGGTGTAGGGCTCGGTGAAGAGGACCTCCCCCGTCTCCTTCGGCGTCCAGTACCAGGTGCTCGCGGCCGGGTCGTCCAGGCCGGTGAGCGGGGCGAGGGCGACGTCGTTCCCGCTGCGGTACCAGTAGGGGACGAACCGGCCGCTGGCGTCGGTCGTGGCGTCGGTGCCCGCGCCGGCGGCGAACTCCGCGTCGCGGCCGTCGAAGGCGTTCGCCTCCCACCCCGTGCTGACTCCGAAGAACCCCGGGTGCGTGAGCAGGGACTGGCGGACCAGCTCCGAGGCGGCGGGGCGGGTGAGCCCGCCCTGGCGGTGCAGGGTGGCGAGCGTGCCGGCGAGGTCGGTGACGGTGCGGACCGCCCCGGCCAGCTCCTCCCGCACGTCGCCCGCGCTGGTCCGCGCCAGCTGGGAGGTGTAGCGGGTGGCCTGCTGCTCCCCGAAGGAGCTGCTGCGCGCGGTGACCACCACGACGAGGAGCGTCACGGTGGTCACGACCATCGCCAGCGTGCTCGCGACGAGGCGGGTCCTGATGCTGCGCACGGGTGTGCTCCCGGTGGTCGAGGGGTGTCTCGGGATCCCTCGACCACCGGGGCGGGCGGTTTGAGCCCGCGCGGGGGACCGCGGCGGCGGGCCGGGGCTACCCCGCGGGGTGGAACCGGCGCCCGGTGACGCGTTCGGAGGCCCCCACCCGGTCCAGGTAGGGGGTGATCCCCCCGGTGAACAGCGGGTGCCCGGTCCCCAGCACGAGGCACACGTCGACGTCCTCGGGACCGGCCACGACCCCCTCGTCGAGGACGCGGCGGACCTCGTCGGCCAGCGCGTCCTGCACCCGGTGCAGGACCTCCTCGCGCGTCAGGGGGGAGGACCCGACCTCGAAGAGGCCCTCGTCGGCGCCCGTGGCCGCGACCGGCCCCTTGGGCGTGACGAGGGCGGGCCCACCGGCCTCGACCCAGCGCCGCAGGTTGCCCGAGACGCGGTAGCGGTCGGGGAACGCGGCGGCGAGGGTCTCGTGGACGTGCAGCATGACCGCGGGGCCCACGAACGAGGCCAGCCGGAACGGCGACATCGGCAGCCCGAGGGGGTCCAGGCTGCGCTCGACCTCCAGCAGCGGGGTCCCCGCGTCCAGCGCCCGGACGACCTCGTCGAACATCCGCGTCGAGATCCGGTTCACCACGAACGCGGGGGCGTCCTGCACGAGCACGCAGGTCTTCTTCAGCCGCGCGCCCACGGCGAACGCCGTCGCCAGGGAGGCCTCGTCGGTCTCGGGGGTCCGCACGACCTCCACCAGCGGCAGCACCGCGACGGGGTTGAAGAAGTGGAACCCGACGAAGCGCTGCGGGTGCTCCAGCACCGAGGCCATGGCGGTCACCGACAGGGAACTGGTGTTGGTGGCGATCACGGCGTCCGGGCGCAGCAGCGGTTCCAGCTCCCGCAGCACGTCCTGCTTGACCGCGAGCTCCTCGAAGACGGCCTCGACGACGAAGTCCGCGTCGGCCAGGGCGCTCTTGTCCACCGAGCCCGACACCGAGGCCGACAGCCGGTTGGCGGTGTCGGGGGAGACGCGTCCCTTGCGCAGGAGCTCGGCGACGCCCTCGCGGACGAACCCCACGCCCTTCTCCACCCGGTCGGGGGAGACGTCGGTGAGGACGACCGGGACCTGCAGCCGGTGCAGGAGCAGCAGCGCCAGCTGCGAGGCCATGAGCCCCGCGCCGACGACGCCGACGCTGGTGACCTTCCGGGCGAGGTCGCGGGCCGGGGCCCCGGCGGGTTTCTTCGCGTAGCGCTGGACGAGGTCGAAGGCGTAGAGCCCCGCCCGCAGCTCCCCGGAGACGATGAGGTCGCCCAGCGCGGCCTCCTCGGCGGCGAAGTGGGTCTCGCGGTCGGCGGTGCGGGCGGCGGACAGCAGGTCCAGGGTCCGGTACGGCGCCGGGGCGGCGCCGTGGACGCGGGCGTCGGCGACGGCCCGGCCGCGTTCGATCGCGGCGGTCCACGTCGTCTCGTCGGCGAGGTCGCGACGGGTCACCGGGGTGGTCCCGGCGAGCACGGACGCGGTCCAGCGCAGCGACTCCACCAGGAAGTCGGCGGCCTCGAACCGCGCGTCGACGATCCCGGCCTCGAAGGCCTGCGGCCCGGTCAGCGTCCGGTTGTTCGCCAGGGCGTTCTCCACGGCCACCTGCACCGCGACGTCGGGCCCCGCGATCCGCGGCAGCAGGTACGTCCCGCCCCAGCCGGGGACCAGCCCGAGGTGCGCCTCGGGCAGCCCGAGGCCGCGCACCTGCTCCGACACCGTCCGGTAGGTGCAGTGCAGGGCCGTCTCCAGCCCGCCGCCGAGGGCGAGGCCGTTGACGTAGGCGAAGGTGGGGACCGGCGACGTGGCGAACCGCCCGAGCACCCGGTGGCCGAGCTCGGCGGTGGCCACGGCGTCCTCGCGGGAGGTGGTGCGCGCGACGGACTTCAGATCCGCGCCGGCGCAGAACACCCCGTTCACCCCGGTGACCCCGATGGCGACGAGTCCCTCGTCGGCGACGAGGCGCTCGGCCTCGTCGACGGCCCGTTCCAGCGCGAGCAGCGTCTCCGCCCCCAGCACGAAGGGTTTCCGCGGGTCCCCGGGGTCGAGGGTCAGCAGGGCCATCCGCCCGGCGCCGGCGGCGGGCAGGTCCAGGGTGCGCACGTGCACGGGCATCAGTTCGCCCCTCCCCAGTTCGGGTTCTCCCACAGGACGGAGCCGCCCTGGCCCAGGCCCACGCACATGGCGGTGAGGCCGTAGCGGACCTCGGGGTGCTCGGAGAACTGCCGGGCCAGCTGGGTCATGAGCCGGACCCCGGAGGCGGCGAGCGGGTGCCCGATGGCGATCGCCCCGCCGTAGGGGTTGACCCGTTCGTCGTCGTCGGCGATGCCGAAGTGGTCGAGGAAGCTGAGGACCTGCACGGCGAACGCCTCGTTGAGCTCGAAGAGGCCGATGTCGTCGATGCCCAGCCCGGCCCGGGCGAGGACTTTCTCGGTGGAGGGGATGGGGCCCAGGCCCATGACCTCCGGCTCGACCCCGGCGAAGGCGAACCCCACCAGTCGCATCCTCGGCGTCAGGCCCAGGTCGGCGGCGGTCTCCTCGGCGGCCACGACGCAGGCGGTGGCGCCGTCGGTGAGGGGGGAGGCGTTGCCGGCGGTGACCCGCCCGTGCGGGCGGAACGGGGTCTTGAGGCCCGCCAGCGCCTCCAGGGTGGTGCCGGGGCGGGCGAGCTCGTCGGCGGTGGCCAGGCCCCAGCCCTTCTCCGCGCTGGGCGAGGCGACGGGGACGAGGTCGGCGCCGACCTGGCCGTTGGCGACGGCCTTCGCGAACTTGGCCTGGGAGTTCACCGCGTACTCGTCGGAGCGCTGCTTGGTGAGCTGCGGGAAGCGGTCGTGCAGGGCCTCGGCGGTCTTGCCCATGTCGAGGGCGTCGGGGGAGACGATGCGCTCGGTGAGGAAGCGGGGGTTGGGGTCCATGCCCTGGCCCAGCGGGTGGTGGCCCATGTGCTCCACCCCGCCGGCGAGGGCGACGTCGAGGGCCCCCACCGCGATCGAGGCCGCGGTGGTGGTCACGGCGGTCATCGCCCCCGCGCACCAGCGGTCGATGGCGTAGCCGGGCGTGGTGACCGGCAGCCCGGCGAGCAGCGCCGCGCTGCGCCCGAGGACCAGGCCCTGGTCCCCGGACTGGGTGGCCGCGGCGATCGCGACCTCCTCCACCCGTTCGGGCGGTAGGGACGGGTTGCGGCGCAGGAGCTCGCGCAGGCAGGCGACCACGAGGTCGTCGGCGCGGGTCTGGGCGTGCAGGCCGTCGGGGCGGGCCTTGCCGAACGGGGTGCGGACGCCGTCGGCGAAGACGACGCTCCGACCCGGGGCGGGGGTGTGGACCACAGGACCTCCTCGTCACTGGTGCTGGCGGGCACCACCGTACGCGGTACCGCCGGTCACAGGTAACTGGCGGGGTCCTCGGGGCCCCCACCCGGCCCTCACCCGGCGGCTTCCGTCGCCAGCCGGGCCAGCAGGTCGGCGTTGGGTTCCACGGTGAGGACGGAGTCGAAGTACAGCTGGTTGGACTCCTCCTCACCCAGCTCCACGACGCGCCCGGAGCGCACGACGTCGAGCCGCTGGAAGCCCTCGCGGGCCCGCAGGGCGTCGGTCGCCGCGCGGCCGGCGCCGAAGTCCAGCAGCACGAGCAGGTCGCCCTCCAGTTGCTCCAGCCGCTCCTCGGAGAGCGGGTCGACGGCCTCGTCGGGGGTGGCCTGCGCGGGCAGGGCGGGCAGGCCGAGGGCCGCGGCGGCCCGGCCCGCGGGGGAGCGGTCGTTCAGGACGTAGAGGCTGCCGTCGTCGAAGGCGGCCACGGTGCGCAGCGTCACGCCCCGGGCGGCGGCGGGCAGCGCGGCGGCCCGCGCGGCGACGGCGGCCTCCGCCGAGGCGATCCGGCGCGCGGCCTCCTCCTCGAGGCCCACGGCGCGCGCCACCTGCTGGAGGTTGGTGCGCCAGTCGATGAAGCTCGTCACGACGGTCGGCGCGACCGCGGAGTAGGTGGCGAGGTTGTCGTCGGTCGCGAAGCCCCGCTGCACGAGCAGCAGGTCCGGGGACCAGAGGGCGACCTGCTCGAAGTTCGTCTCCCCGGCGAGCGGGTAGGAGGGGACGCCGCGGGCGAGCTCCCGCACCCAGCTGCGCAGGGGGTCGTTGCGCTGGCCGAAGCCCACCGGCCTCACGCCGAGGGCGAGCAGCGAGCAGAGCTCCGCGCCGTCGGTCGCGCACGCGACGCGCTGCGGGCGCTCCGCGAGCTCGGTGCGGCCCAGCTCGTGCTCGACGGTGCGCGGGAACGTCCCGGCCGCGCCGGTGCCCGCGGTGGCGCTGCCGGCACCGGCGGGTTCCGCCGAGCAGGCGGTGAGCGCGCCGAGGGCTGCGAGCGGGGTGGCGGAGAGGATGGCGCGGCGCGAGGGCACGTCGGCTCCCGGAGGTCTCGAGAGGGGTCCGGCGAGCGCCGGGCCAGCGGAGGTTAGCCAAACCTCACTCGTCCTGGCAAGGGAGTCCGGGCGCCCCAGGCCCCGGCCGCCGCGCTCCTCAGCCCCGGGGGCTCGGCGCGGCCTCGGCGCGGGCCTCGGCGACCCGGTGCGGCACGCGCAGCAGCCGGATCGCCGTCACCAGGACCAGACCCCCCACGAGGTTGCCCAGCGCCGACCAGCCGAGCAGACCCAGCCAGTGCCCGTACCCGAACGGCGCGCCGACGTGGAACGCGCAGAACATCAGCAGCGAGTCCAGCACGCAGTGGAACAGCTGCGCCCCGGCGAGCAGGGCCCCGAACAGCACGGCGGGCACGAGCTTGACCCCCACGCTCTCGGTGGCGTGCTGCATGCGCGTCATGAGGGTGATGACGGCACCGGCGAGCACCGCGAGGGTGAACGACTGCAGGTCGATGCCGAGGTCGGCGTAGTGCTGGGCGCTGCTGAGCGCGGTCGGGGCCAGGTCGGGCAGCGCCGTGACGATCAGCCAGGTGATCACCCACCCCGCGAGGAGGTTCGTCGCGAGGGTGGCCAGCCACAACCGCAGCAGCTGCGGCACCGTCCCCCGCTTGGCGACCACGGCGGTCACGGGGACGAGGAAGTTCTCGGTGAACAGCTCGCTGCGCGCCAGCAGCAGGGCCACGAAGCCCAGCGAGAACGCGAGCCCGGCCAGCAGGTGGCTGCCCGTGGCGTGCTGGACGACGAGGTAGGCCAGCAACCCCGTCCCCACGTCGATCCCGCCCAGCAGCCCGACGCTGAGCAGCGGCAGCAGCGGTCGCCGCAGCCGGTCCTCGCCCTCCTCCACCAGCCGGTCGAAGGCGTCCTCGACCTCCGCCTCCGGTTCGTCGGGGCGCTCGGCCGGGGAGGGCAAGGTGCTTCGGTCGCTGGCCACGGGGCGGCTCCTCGCTGCGTTCGGTCCTGCCGCGGGACCTACCCCGTTCCGGGTCCGGCAACCGGGACGCACGACGGCGCGGGACGGTCCGGGGACCGTCTCGCGCCGTGAGCTGGTGGTGTCAGGCGGTGAGCCCGCGGGTGGGGCGCAGCAGCTTGATGACGAGCAGGACGCTCGCGATGATCGTCACGAGGGCCAGCGAGCGCCAGCCGACGGTGAGCACCAGCCGCTGGAACTCGATGCTGGCCTGGGTCAGCCAGTACCAGGCCCCGACGGAGGAGGCGGCGACAGACCCGAGGATCGTGCCGAGCAGCGCGCCGGCGCCGTTCCCGCTGCGCTTGCCGGCCTCGGCCGCGGCCTGCTCGGCCCACAGGTCGCGGCGCTTGCCGAGCAGGTGGGTCACCCAGGACTTGGCGGTGTTCCAGCCGGAGAACCACAGCCACATCTCGCCCGGCAGCCACAGGACGGCGAAGAGGTAGTCGGCGCGGGTCCGGTGGGGGGACAGGTGCGCCATCTTGAGCTGGTAGAGCGCGGCGAGGGCGGTGGGGGTGATCCACCACCAGGACCACACGAACTGCGAGACCGACACCGACGCGGCGAGCAGGGCGAGGAAGGCCAGGCGCATGAGCACGTTGAGGCCGAGGCCGATGTGCTGCAGCCAGAAGGGGATCGTCCGCTTGGACAGCGGCATGCTCGTCATGAGCGAGATGAGGCCGGCGTTCCACTTGGCGCGCTGACCGGAGAGGGCGCGCACGGTCGGCATCGCACCGACCTGGGCGCGGGCGGTGGCCGACATGACCGTCGTCCAGCCGATCTCCTGCAGCTCCAGGCCGAGCTGGGCGTCCTCGGTGGCGGTCTCGTTGGTCCACGGCGCGGGCCGGTGGTGGCGGCGGGTGACCTCGTCGACGGCGCTGAAGCGGAAGGCCGAGCACTGGCCGCCGACGATCGTCGTCTTGCGGGCCCGCTCGTTGGCGCGCACCTGGAACTGGGTGAAGTCCATCTTCTGCGCGCGGACCAGCTGCCGGTTGAACCAGCCCCCGGTGCCCTCGGCGAAGTGGTACTTGGCCGAGACGGCCGCGGCGCTGGGCGTCTTGAGGAGCTCGGCCTCGAGGTCGGCGAGGCACTCGGGGTCGAGGACGACGTCGGCGTCCATGGAGACCATGACGTCGAACGCGCCCCCGGCGAGGAACTCGGCGTAGCCGGTGGCCAGCGCGCCGACCTTGGCGTCGGTGTTGCCGACGGTCTCGATGACCTTGACCCCGCGGTAGCGGCGGGCGATCTTCACGGTGTCGTCGGTGCAGTTGTCGGCGATGACGACGATGAGGTCGGGGGTCCGGGTCTGGGTCACCAGCGAGTCCAGGCAGGCCTCGATGTCCTGCTCCTCGTTGTGGGCGGGGAGCAGGACGGCCATGCGGGCGGTGCGGCGGGTCGCGGGCCGGTAGCGCAGGCGGTGGATCGTGACCTCGAGGGCCCGGCGCGCCGCCACGGCGGTGTCGGCGAGGCGCTCGGCGAAGCTGGCCCGCGGGGCGGGGACGTCCAGGCGCGGCACGACGGTGCCTTCGAGGACGCGCGGCTCGGGCTGGACGAGGAGGGGGGCGAGGTCTTGCACGGCCATGGGGGCTGCCTCCGTGGGCGGGGCGACGGGGGGAAGGTCGGTGGGGCTCGTCAGTGACGTTAGGTAGCCGATTGCTCCACGAGTAGCTCCGTTCCGCCGCTAGAGGTAACGCTGTGGTGATGAACCGACCGCTTGGGTCTGTGGTCACCACGCGCCGTGACGGCGTCTCACTGGCCCCTTGACCGACCGTCACCACGTCGTGCGGTCCGGTCACGGTCCGCTCCGAACGGGGAAGACGGGACCGGGCGCGGCGGTTAAGATGGGTGCACAGGCGTCGATCCGGCCATCACCGGTGAGCCTCCGGAAGAACGGCCCCACCACCGCACCGGTCGGCGGGGCTCACTAGACCCGGACGGGTGCGGCCCGTGACAGCCGGACGAGAGGTCGTCGTCGCCACCCCTCCGGGGAGGGCGGGGTCGGCAAGCGGGGTGGTACCGCGGCACCGCCGGCCCCGGCGGGTGTCGTCCTCGTGGCTGGAGCAGTTCAGTCGGAGGAGACGACGTGTCCCAGGACGCGAACCCGGACGTGACCACCCCTGACGTCCCCGTCGGCACCGCGGACGACACCGCGGCGGACGCCACGAGCAGCCCCCGCTTCCCCGAGATCGAGCAGCGCGTCCTGGACTCCTGGGCCGCCGACGGCACGTTCCCGGCCAGCGTCGAGGCCCGCCGGGGCTCCGCGGCCGGGGAGTTCGTCTTCTACGACGGCCCGCCCTTCGCCAACGGCCTGCCCCACTACGGCCACCTGCTCACCGGGTACGTCAAGGACCTCGTCCCGCGCTACAAGACGATGCGCGGGCACCGGGTCGAGCGCCGCTTCGGCTGGGACACCCACGGCCTGCCCGCCGAGGTCGAGGCCGAGAAGCAGCTCGGCATCACCCACAAGTCCCAGATCGACGAGCTCGGCATCGCCACGTTCAACGAGACCTGCCGCACCTCGGTGCTGCGCTACACCGCGGAGTGGGAGCGCTACGTCACCCGCCAGGCGCGGTGGGTGGACTTCGACAACGACTACAAGACCCTCGACACCGACTACATGGAGTCGGTCATGTGGGCGTTCAAGACGTTGTGGGACAAGGGGTTGATCTACGAGGGGTTCCGCGTCCTGGCCTACTGCTGGCGCTGCGAGACCCCGCTGAGCAACTCCGAGACCCGCCTGGACGACGTCTACCGCAACCGCCAGGACCCCGCCGTCACCGTCGGGTTCCGCCTGCTGGGCGAGGGCGCGGACGACGCCCTCGACGGGGTGCTCGCCCTCATCTGGACCACCACGCCCTGGACGCTGCCCAGCAACCTCGCGATGGCCGTCCACCCCGACCTCGACTACGTCGTCGTCACGGGCACCGGCGCGCACGAGGGCCGCCGCTTCCTGCTGGCCGCCGAGCGCCTGGCCCACTACGCCCGCGAGCTCGGCGAGGACGCCGCCGAGCGCGTCGTCGCCCGCTACCGCGGCGCCGACCTCCTCAGGCGCCGCTACGTCCCGCCCTTCGACTACTTCGCCGGCCGCGAGAACGCCCACCAGGTCCTCGCCGCCGACTACGTGACCACCGACTCCGGCACCGGGATCGTGCACATCGCCCCCGCCTTCGGCGAGGACGACAAGCTCGTCACCGACGCCGCCGGCATCGTCCCCGTCGTCCCCGTCGCCTCCAACGGCACGTTCACCGCCGAGGTGCGCGACTTCGCCGGGATGCACGTCTTCGACGCCAACAAGGAGATCAACCGCGCCCTGCGCGACGGCGTCCCCTCCGGGGCGCTGCTGCTGCGGCTGGAGACCTACGACCACTCCTACCCGCACTGCTGGCGCTGCGGGAACGCCCTGATCTACCGGGCCGTGTCCAGCTGGTTCGTCAAGGTCACCGCCATCCGCGACCGGATGGTCGAGCTCAACGAGCAGATCACCTGGGTCCCCGAGCACGTCAAGCACGGCTCCTTCGGCAAGTGGCTCGAAGGCGCCCGGGACTGGTCCATCAGCCGGAGCCGCTACTGGGGCAGCCCCGTCCCGGTGTGGACGTCGGACGACCCCGCCTACCCGCGCGTCGACGTGTACGGGTCGCTGGACGACCTCGAGCGCGACTTCGGCGTGCGCCCGGCCGACCTGCACCGCCCCACCATCGACGACCTCACCCGGCCCAACCCCGACGACCCCACGGGCCGCTCGACCATGCGCCGGGTCCCGGAGGTCCTCGACTGCTGGTTCGAGTCCGGGTCCATGCCCTTCGCCCAGGTGCACTACCCGTTCGAGAACTCCGAGTGGTTCGAGAGCCACTACCCGGGCGACTTCATCGTCGAGTACATCGGGCAGACCCGCGGCTGGTTCTACACCCTGCACGTCCTGGCCACCGCCCTCTTCGACCGCCCCGCGTTCCGGACCGCCGTCTCGCACGGCATCCTGCTCGGCGACGACGGCCGGAAGATGAGCAAGTCGCTGCGCAACTACCCCGACGTGTCCGAGGTCCTGGACCGCGACGGGTCCGACGCCATGCGCTGGTTCCTCATGAGCTCCCCCGTGCTGCGCGGGGGCAACCTCATCGTCACCGAGCAGGGCATCCGCGACTCCGTCCGCCAGGTCCTGCTGCCGCTGTGGAACACGTTCTCGTTCCTCCGGCTGTACTCGGGGACCTCCAGCCACACCCCGCGCTGGCGGACGACCTCGCCCGACGTCCTCGACCGCTACGTCCTGGCCAAGCTGCACGACACCGTCGTGACGGTGACCGAGCAGCTCGACGCCTACGACATCGCCGGGGCCTGCGAGACCGTCCGGCAGTTCCTGGACTCCCTCACCAACTGGTACGTCCGGCGCTCGCGCGCGGCGTTCTGGGACGGGGAGTCCGAGCGCGCCCGCGACGCGTTCGACACCCTGCACACCGTGCTGGAGACCACGACGCGGCTGCTCGCGCCGATGCTGCCGCTGGTGTCCGAGGAGATCTGGCGCGCCCTCACCGGCGGCCGCTCGGTGCACCTGACCGACTGGCCGGACCCGCTGGACCTGCCCAGCGACCCGGCCCTGGTCGCGGCCATGGACGAGGCCCGGGTGACCTGCTCCAACGCGCTGGCGCTGCGCAAGGCCAACGGGCTGCGGGTGCGCCTGCCGCTGAACCGGCTGGAGGTCCTCGTCGCCGACCCCGCGGCGCTGCAGCCGTTCGCGCAGCTCGTCGCGGACGAGGTCAACGTCCGCGAGGTCGCGCTGGGGCCGATCGAGCGCGCCGCCGAGTACGGCGTCGTCGCCAAGCTCACCGTGAACGCCCGCGCCGCCGGCCCGCGCCTGGGCAAGCAGGTGCAGCAGGCCATCCGGGCCTCCAAGTCGGGGGACTGGGAGGAACGCCCCGACGGCACGGTCGTCGCCGGGGGCATCGAGCTCGCCGAGGGCGAGTACGAGCTGACCACCGTCGTCGAGGGCGCGGACACCGGGCGGGCCACCGCACCGCTGGAGGGCGGCGGTTTCGTCGTCCTCGACACCACCGTGACCCCGGAGCTGGCGGCCGAGGGGATCGCCCGCGACGTCGTCCGCCTCGTCCAGCAGGCCCGCCGCGACGCCGGCCTGCACGTGTCGGACCGGATCCGGCTGACGATCGCCGCCGACGGGCCGGTGTGGGAGGCGCTGGTGACCCACCAGAACCTCGTCGTCGACGAGACGCTGGCGCAGCAGTTCGGCTCCACCGGGTCGGCCGCGGCGCTGCCGGTGGAGAAGGCGACGCTGGTGGGCAGCGTCGAGGGTCACGAGGTGCGCGTCGTGGTGCAGAAGGCGGAGCAGCTGTGAGCGGCGAGGGACCCCTGGACCCGTTCGCGGGCGAACCCGACGAGGACCTCGACGACCTCACGGGGCCGCTGTCCGACGGCGAGGAGGACGACTCGGGGGAGGAGGCCTTCGGCACCGACGGCCTGCGCCGGGGCCGCGTCCCCCAGGACCGCCGCCCGCCCTCCCGGGTCCCCGGGGCGGCGGTCGCGGCCGCCACCCCCGGCCCCGCCGTGGAGGACGACCCGCGCTTCGAGGAGGTCGTGGCGCAGATCCTGGCGCGCAACCCCGAGCACCGGATCCACCCCACCCTGGACCGCGTGCGCGAGGCCTGCGCCCTGCTGGGGGACCCGCAGACGGCCTACCGCGTCGTCCACCTCGCCGGCACCAACGGCAAGACGTCCACGGCGCGGATGGTGGAGCGGCTGGTGCGCGAGCACGACCTGCGCACCGGGCGGTTCACCAGCCCCCACCTCGTCGACATCACCGAGCGCATCGCCGTCGACGGCGACCCCATCACCCACGCGGCGTTCGTGCGGGCCTGGGACGACGTCGAACCCGTGGTCTCGATCGTCGACGCCCGGGCCGCCGAGCGCGGTGAGCCCCGGCTGAGCTTCTTCGAGGTCCTCACCCTCATGGCCTTCGCCGCGTTCGCCGACGCCCCCGTCGACGTCGCGGTGATCGAGACCGGCCTCGGCGGGACGTGGGACACCACCAACGTGGTGCAGCCCGACGTCGCCGTCGTCACCCCGGTCTCGATGGACCACGAGGCGTGGCTCGGTTCGACGCTGGAGGAGATCGCCGGTCAGAAGGCCGGGATCATCAAGCACGGCTCGATCGTGGTCATCGGGAAGCAGGAGGAGGAGGCCGGGGCCGTGCTCACGGCCAAGGCCGCCGCCGAGCGCGTCAACGTGGTCCGCGAGGGCGTCGACTTCGGGGTCGAGGAGCGGGCGCTGGCCGTCGGGGGGCAGCTGGTGTCGCTGCGCACCCGCGGCGGCACCTACACCGACGTCCTGCTGCCGCTGCACGGGGTCCACCAGGCCGAGAACGCCGCGACCGCCCTCAGCGCCGCCGAGGCGCTGCTCGCCCTGCCCGGCGGCACCCTCGTGCCCGGGCTGGTCGAGGCGGCCTTCGCCGACGTCACCTCGCCCGGGCGGCTGGAGGTGCTGCGGACCTCCCCGCTGGTCCTCGTCGACGCCGCCCACAACCCCGCCGGTGCGCAGGCCCTCGCCGACGCGGTCGCGGAGGCCTTCACCCTCAGCCGCCTCGTCGGGGTGGTCGCGGTGATGGGGGACAAGGACGTCGAGGGTGTCCTGAGCGCCCTCGAACCCGTCCTGGCCGAGGTCGTCGTGACCCGCTCCAGCTCCCCGCGCGGCCTGGAACCGGCCGAGCTCGCCGAGATCGCGGAGGACGTCTTCGGCGAGGACCGGGTGCACCTCGTCGAGCGCCTCGACGAGGCGATCGCCACGGCCGTCGACCTCGCCGAGTCCGACACCGGTGCGGGTGGTGGGATCGGGGGCAGCGGCGCGGGTGTCGTCGTCGCCGGGTCCGTCGTGCTCGCCGGCGACGTCCGGGCGTTGTTCGGGAAGGGACAGGGATGAGGAACCCCAAGCGGATGATGGCCGCGACGGTGCTGATCAGCGAGGCGCTCGTCGTGTTCTTCGCCACGCTCACCGCCTACGGCCTGTCCGAGACCCGGCACGTGAGCTACCTGGTCGTGGGCGGGGTCCTGCTGCTGCTGTGCGTGCTGTGCGCGGGGATGCTGCGCTCGCGCGCCGGGTACGCCTTCGGCTGGGTCCTGCAGGTCGTGATGATCGCCGGGGGCTTCGTCGTGCCGATGATGTTCCTCGTCGGGGCCGGGTTCGCGGTCATCTGGTTCTTCGCCGTCCGCCTCGGCAACCGCATCGAGCGCGAGCAGGCCGAGATCGCGCGCCGGCTGGCCGACGGTTCCTGACCCCCACCCCCGCCCCCCGGAGGAACCCGTGCGCATCGTCCTCGACCCCGCCGCCCCGCAGCCGGTCGGGCTGGTCGACCTCGACGTCCTCACCGCCTTCGACGTCGCCGTCCCCGCCGGCACCACCGCCGCCGAGGCCGCGGCCGTCCTCGGCGGCGTCGGCGAGCTCGACCCGCGGGGGGAGGACCTCGCCGGCGCCCACGTCCGGGTGCGCCTGGACTGGCTGCGCGGGACCGCCCACGCCGGGGGCGCGGGCCCCGGCTGGGACGAGCGGTTCGACGCGATGATCGCCTACGCCCGCTCGAAGGGCTGGGTCGACGACGCTGCGGGCACCGTCCGCGCCCACGTCGCGGTGGGCTGAGCCTCAGCGCAGCACCGGGAACCGCTCCGCGAGCCCGGGGTGGTGGGCGCTGACCTCCGCGGTCAGCGGTACCCGGCCGGTGCCGGCCAGCACCACCGTCGCGTCGTCCCAGTCCGCGGGGACGACGTCGCCGGCGAGGTCGTCGACGGTGCGCCGGGCCAGGGTCAGGGCGCCGGGCGCGGGGGGAGCGGCGATGAGGTCCAGGTCGAGGTGGTGCACCGCGAGCTCCACCGCCCAGCTGCCGAGGAAGTCGCCGGTGCCGAAGGTGAACCCCTGGAACGCGACCCGGTCCTCGCGCCCGGCCGCGACCCCGCGGGCCAGCCCCTCCACCGTCCGGTCGAGGTGGCCGGTCAGCGCCTCGGGCGCGGGGTAGGCGGCGGCGAACCCGGCCAGCAGCCGGTCCTGCTCGGCGGTGTCCTCCGTCGCCGGGTAGCGCGTCCAGTAGCCGGCGGCGTCGACGGTCACCGGCCCCGGTGCGTCGACGTCGAGCAGGGCCAGCGCCACCTCCTGCAGCCCCAGGTGCACGTGGACCAGCAGCTGGGCGCAGGTCCAGCCCGCGCACCGGCTGGGGGCCTCGACCTCGTCGAGCCCCGCCAGCAGCTCCCGCCAGGTGGTGAGCTCGTCCAGCAGCGCCGTGCGGCCTTCCTCGTCGGAGAGGTGCAGGGTCACGGCGCGGTGCTCGTGGTCTCGGCGCCGATCTCCTCCAGCTCGCGGCCCTTGGTCTCCTGCACGGCCCGGCGGACGAAGACGAACGACAGCAGCGCGATGACGGCGTAGAGGCCGTAGGCGTACTGCAGGCCCAGCTTGGCCAGCGACGGGAAGCTCGTCGAGATCGCGAAGTTCGCCAGCCACTGCGCGGCCGCGGCCACGGCCAGACCGGCGGCCCGGATCCTGTTGGGGAACATCTCGCCCAGCAGCACCCACACGACCGGGCCCCAGGTGGCGCCGAAGGAGATGACGTAGACGTTGGCGGCGATGACGCCGATGGTCCCCCACGGCTGCGGCAGCGAGACGTCCTGGCCGCTGCCGCTGGCCTGGGAGAAGGCGATCGCCATGACCGTGAGCGAGAGGAACATGCCCGCCGAGCCGACGGTCAGCAGCGGCTTGCGCCCGATCCTGTCGACGGTGGCGATGGCGATGAACGTCACGACGACGTTGGTGACCGAGGTGATGACCGAGGTGGTGAAGGCGTCGGACTCGTCGAAGCCGACGGCCTTCCACAGCGTGGTGGAGTAGTAGAAGATCACGTTGATGCCGATGCCCTGCTGCAGCACCGACAGCAGGATCCCGACCCAGACGATGGGCAGCAGGCCGAACCTCGGCCCGCGCAGGTCGCGCAGGCTGGGCTCGTCCTCGCGGCGCATCGAGTTCTTGATGTCGGCGACCTTGCGCTGCACGGCCTCCAGGCTGCGGGTGCCCAGGACCTCGCGCAGCACCTCGCCGGCGCGCTGGGTCTTCCCCTGGGCGATGAGGTAGCGCGGGGACTCCGGGATCTGCAGGGCCAGCAACGCCCAGACCAGCGAGGGGATGACCCCGACCACGAACATCCACCGCCACGCGTCCCACCCGAACCACGTCGTCTCCGAGGCCCCGCCGGCGGTGTTGGCGATGAAGGCGTCGGAGAGCAGGGCGGCGAAGATGCCGACGGTGATGGCGAGCTGCTGCAGCGAGGCCAGCCGGCCGCGGATGTGGGCGGGGGCGACCTCGGCGATGTAGGTCGGGGCGATGACCGAGGCGATCCCGACGCCGACACCGCCGACGACGCGCCACAGGATCAGGTCCCACACGCCGAAGGCGAAGGCGGACCCGACGGCGCTGACGGCGAAGAGCGCCCCGGCGATCACCATGACCGCCTTGCGGCCGAAGCGGTCGGCCAGCCGGCCGGCGAACCAGGCCCCCACCGCCGCCCCCAGCAGCGCGCAGGACACCGCGAAGCCCTTCAGCCCCGCCGCGAGGCGGAACTCCTCGGCGACGGCGTCCACCGCGCCGTTGACGACGGCGGTGTCGAAGCCGAAGAGGAACCCCCCGATGGCGGCGACGACCGAGATGAGCACGACCTTCGTCGTGGTGCGCTGCCGCTCCTCGGCGTCGGCGCGGTCGGGACCGCGCCCGTTCTCCTGGGACATGCGGGGTTCCTCTCACCGGTGCGCGTCGGCGCTCCTGGCCGGAGCCCGCCGACGATGATCCGCCCGCGCCCCGCCGGGCGCACCCCGAAGCTCAGCCGTCCTCGCCGCGCGCGGTGGCGAGGTCGTGGGCGGCGATGTCGACGGCCTCCTCGGCCCGGCGGGCGGCGTCGACCAGGCCGGCCAGCGCGGCCCCGTCGGGGATCCGCACCGAGCGCGCGCCGTAGGCCTTGGCCAGCGACTTCGCCTCGGCGGCGAGCTCGGCCAGCACGGTCGCGGCCGCGTCGCGGGCCTCGCGCAGCGCGGCCTCCTGGGCGGTGGTGTCCTCGCGGTCGTGGCGCAGCGGCACGGTGGTGTCCTTCCTCGGAGCGGGGCGTCCATCGTCCCAGCGCGTCCGATCCGTTCAAGACCGGCCCGCCCCCGTCGCGGGAAGCTGTCCGCATGAGCACCGGACCCGTCCCCCGCCTCGACCTCGTCGGCGTGGTCGTCGCCGACATGGCCCGCTCCCTCGCCTTCTACCGCCGCCTCGGCCTCGACGTCCCCGCCGACGCCGACGACCAGCCGCACGTCGAGGTCGTCCTGCCCGGCGGCCTGCGCCTGGCCTGGGACACCGAGGAGACCGTCCGCTCCTTCGACCCCGGCTGGGTCCCGCCCACCGGTCACCGCGGGTCGCTGGCCTTCGACTGCGGCGACCCGGCCGGGGTGGACCGGGTCCACGCCGACCTCCTGGCCGCGGGGGCGGAGTCGCACCTGGCGCCGTTCGACGCGGTCTGGGGCCAGCGCTACGCCGTCGTCCTCGACCCCGACGGCGCGTCGGTCGACCTCTTCGCCGCGCTCGGCTGAAACGCCCGGGGCGTCCGGCCGGTGAACGCGCGGACCTCCCGCGCCAGGGGGGCCTGGTCGCTGAAGCCGGCGCCGGCCGCCACCTCGGCGGGGGACCGGCCCGCGCGCAGCGCCCGCACGGCCCGCTGCAGGCGCAGCACCCGCGCCAGCACCTGGGGGGAGTAGCCGAAGGCGGCGAGGCTACGCCGGTGCAGCCACCGCAGCCCGACGCCCAGGTCCTCGGCGACGTCGGCGACGCGCCGGTCGTCGGCGAGGAGCCGGGCGGCCCGGGCGGTCAGCGCGTCGGGCGGCGGGGCGGCGCGCGCGATCTCCTCCAGCGCGGTCCCGGGCCGGTCCGCGAGCGCCACCGCGCTCGTGAGCCGCCGCACCCGGTCCGCGCTCCACAGGTCCTCCAGCGGGACGCGCGCGTCGCGCAGCTCGTGCGCGGGGACCCCGAGCAGGGCCGGGGCGTGGCCGGGGGCGAACCGCAGCCCCGTCCACCGCACCCGCCCGTCGCCGTCGGCCCGGTGCGCGCGGGTGTCGGGACCCGCCACCAGCAGCCGGCCCTCACCGCCCTCGCAGCGCCACAGCAGGTCCAGGCACCCGTCGGGCAGGACGAGCCCGCCGGAGCCGGCGGTGGGACCGGGGGCGGGGGTGCTGGACCACACCCGGGCGCCGGGGACGCGGGAGGTGCGCTCGCGGTACACCCCCGCAGTCCAGCGCGGACCTCCGACACCCGCTTCGCTAGGGTCGGCGCGTGACTGACACCACCGCGCAGCGGACCCTCGTCCTGGTCAAGCCCGACGGCGTGCGCCGCAACCTCTCCGGGGAGGTGCTGCGGCGCATCGAGGCCAAGGGCTACACCCTGGTCGCGCTGGAGTTGCGCACCGCCGACCGCGAGCTCCTCGCCGGCCACTACGCCGAGCACGAGGGGAAGCCGTTCTACGAGCCGCTGGTGGAGTTCATGCTCTCCGGGCCCGTCCTCGCCGCGGTCGTCGAGGGCCACCGCGTCATCGAGGGCTTCCGCTCCCTCGCCGGCACGACCGACCCCACGACGGCCGCTCCCGGCACCATCCGCGGCGACCTGGGCCGCGACTGGGGCCTGAAGGTGCAGCAGAACCTCGTCCACGGGTCGGACTCCCCGGAGTCCGCCGCGCGCGAGATCGGGCTCTGGTTCCCGAACCTCTGACGCACCGATGACTTCCCGGGCAGGCTGAGGTCGGAGGAGCAGGAGGGCCGGCCAGCGGCCCGGGACCCGAGGAGCCCACCGTGCGCACGATCTTCGTCAACCTCCCCGTCGCGGACAAGGAGGTCGCCAAGACCTTCTTCACCGCGCTCGGCTTCTCGTTGAACCCGCAGTTCGAGGACGAGACCACGGCCTGCGTCGTGGTCGAGGAGAACGTCCTCGTCCTCGTGCACGAACCGGAGAAGTGGAAGCAGTTCCTGCACTCCGAGCCCGCGCCGGGGGGCACGAACGAAGTGATGATCGCGCTCTCGGCCTCCGGTCGCGAGGAGTGCGACGACCTGAAGGCGAAGGCGCTGGCCAACGGGGGAGCGGAGTACGCCCCCACCCAGGACCACGGCTGGATGTACGGGGTCAGCTTCCGCGACCCCGACGGTCACGTCTGGGAGGCGAGCTGGATGGACGTCGAGGCCGCCGCCGGGGCCGGGGCCGGGGCCGGCGAAGCGTGACCCGCGGCCGGCCGGTGGTCCCGCAGGACCACCGGCCGGAGCCGGTCAGCGCGAGCG
This sequence comes from Kineococcus radiotolerans SRS30216 = ATCC BAA-149, assembly GCF_000017305.1. GTDB lineage: Bacteria > Actinomycetota > Actinomycetes > Actinomycetales > Kineococcaceae > Kineococcus > Kineococcus radiotolerans. The sequence continues at coordinate 3,470,582 of NC_009664.2, forward strand.
CACGTACTGCGCCCAGGCCGTCTCCACGGCGGCGAGCGCCGTCTCGTCCTGCAGCGAGGTCACGTCCCCCCCGCCGCGCCCGGCGGTCAGGTCCGCCATCAACCGGCGCATGATCTTCCCCGACCGGGTCTTGGGCAGGTCCGGGACGACGACCACGTCGCGGGGCCGGGCGACGGGCCCGATCTCGCGGGCGACGTGCTCGCGCAGCTCCGCCGCCACCCCGTCCTCGGGACCGGCCCCGCGCAGGATGACGAAGGCGACGATCCGCTGCCCGGTCGTGTCGTCCGGGGCGCCCACGACGGCCGCCTCCGCGACCCGGGGGTGCGAGACCAGGGCCGACTCCAGCTCGATGCTGGACAACCGGTGCCCGGAGACGTTGAGCACGTCGTCGATGCGGCCGCCGATCCAGATGTAGCCGTCGGCGTCCTTCGTGGCGGCGTCGCCGGCGAGGTAGTAGCCCTGCGCCGCGTAGGGCTCCCAGTAGCTCTTCACGAACCGCGCGTGGTCGCGCCACACCGTCCGCGCCATCCCCGGCCAGGGCTTCGTGATGACGAGCACGCCCTGCTCACCGGGGGCGGTCTCGTTCCCCTCGTCGTCGACCACGGTCGCCGACAGCCCCGGCAGCGGGACCGTCCCCGAGCCCGGCTTCAGCGGCGTGACCCCCGGCAGGGGAGCGACGACGGCCGCCCCCGTCTCCGACTGCCACCAGGTGTCGACGATCGGGCAGCGCCCGCCCCCGACCTCGCGGTGCAACCACGACCACGCCTCGGGGTTGATGGCCTCGCCCACCGACCCCAGCAGCCGCAGCGACGAGAGGTCGAAGCGCGCGGGCAGCTCCGGCCCGTGCTTCATGAACGTCCGCACCAGGGTGGGAGCGGTGTAGTAGATCGTCACCCCGTACTTCTCGATCACCTCGAAGTGCCGGCCCGGGTGCGGGGTCAGCGGCGACCCCTCGTAGATGACCTGGGTGACGCCGTTGGACAGCGGGCCGTACATCTCGTAGCTGTGCGCGGTGACCCAGGCGAGGTCGGCCTGGCACCAGTAGACGTCGTCGTCCTTCACGTCGAAGACCGCCCAGTGCGACCAGGACGTGTGGGTGAGGTACCCCCCGCTGGTGTGCACCAGGCCCTTGGGCTTCCCGGTGGTGCCCGAGGTGTAGATGATGAACAGCGGGTTCTCGCTGTCGAAGCTCGGCGCGACGTGCGTGCTCGGCTGACGGTCGACGAGGTCGTGCCACCACACGTCGCGGCCCTCGGTCCACGGCACGTCCGGGGTCTGCTCGCCGGTGCGGCGCAGGACGAGGACGTGCTCGACGTGGTCGAGGCCCTCGACCGCGGCGTCGGCGGCGGCCTTCACCGCGACGGCGGTGCCGCGGCGGAACTGACCGTCGGTGCAGACCAGGAGCTTCGCCCCGGTGTCCTCGACCCGGAAGCGCAGCGCCTCGGCGGAGAAACCCCCGAACACCAGGCTCACGACGGCCCCGATGCGCGCGCAGGCCATCGTCGTGACGATGGTCTCGGGCAGGACCGGCAGGTACAGGACGACGCGGTCGCCGTGCCCGACGCCGAGCTCCTCCAGCGCGTTCGCCAGCCGGCAGACCTCGTCCTGCAGTTGCGCGTAGGTGATGGTGCGCGCGTCGCCGGGTTCGCCCTCCCAGTGCAGGGCGACCTTGTCCCCGCGCCCGGCGGCGACGTGGCGGTCCACGCAGTTCACCGCCACGTTCAGCTTGCCGCCGGTGAACCACTGCGCCGTCGGCAGCGTCGAGCCGTCGAAGACGGTGGTGAACGGCTCGTCCCACTGCAGCCGGCGGGCCTGCTCGGCCCAGAACGCCTCGGGGTCGGCGGCCGCGCGCTCGTGCTCGTCCGCGCCCACGTTGGCCTGGGCGGTGAACGCCGCGGAGGGGGGGAACACGAGGTCCTGGGCGGTGGCGCCGGGGTCCGCGGGGGGCGTGCTGGTCATGCGGTGGTCGTCCTCCTGGCTGGGGGCGGCGATCGGATGAGCGGCCCGTGGCCGGCTTGGTCGCCAGGGTAGCCGCGCCGTAGGCTCCCACCGTGGACAGCACCCGGACGCGCGACGCTCACCCGAGCGCCCGTCCGTTCTTCGCGGTCCAGCGCCGCCACGTCGACCTCTGCCGCACCCGCTCCGCCGCCTGTCGCTGACCCGCCCCGCCGCCCGGAACACCCGGCGGCCCCCGGGCGCTCGACCGAGCGGCCCGGCCGGTCACGTCAGCCCCGAGGGGGTCCACCATGTCCCGCAGCGCGCCCCGCGGCACGTCCCGCACCCTGCGCGTCGGCGTCGAGCTCGACGCCGCCGGCCGCCACCCCGCCGCCTGGCGCCTGCCCGGCGCCCGGCCCGCCGAGCTGTTCACCGCCGCCCACTGGCGCCGCCTGGCCGCGCTCGTCGACGACGCCGACCTGGACCTGCTGCTCGTCCCCGACTCCTTCCGCCTGGGGTCCGCGGACGAGCGCGACCAGCGCGGGCGCCTCGACGCCGTGGCGATCGCCGCCCACCTCGCCCCCCTGACCCGGCGCACCGGTCTCGTCCCCGTCGTCACCACGACCCACACCGAGCCGTTCCACACCAACAAGGCCGTCGCCACCCTGGACTTCACCAGCCGCGGCCGCGCCGGCTGGCAGGTCGAGGTGTCCACCACCGCCGAGGAGGCGGAGGCGTTCGGCCGCCGGGGGACCGCGCCCGCACCGGAGCTGTGGCAGGAGGCCGCGGAGACCGTCGAGGTGGTGCGCGCCCTCTGGGACAGCTGGGAGGACGACGCGGTGGTCCGCGACGTCGCCACCGGCCGCTTCGTCGACCGCGACAAGCTGCACCACGTCGACTTCGCGGGGGAGAACTTCTCCGTCAAGGGCCCCTCCATCACCCCGCGCTCCCCGCAGGGGCAGCCGCTGGTCGTCGTGCCGGTGCGCGACGAGCCCTCCCTGGCCGTCGCCGCCGCCCACGCCGACGTCGCCCGGGTCGAGGCCCCCGACCCGGCCACCGCCGCCGCCACGGCCGCCCGGCTGCGCGACCTCGCCGGCCGGGAGGTCACCGTCCTGCTCGACGTCGAGGTCCTGCTGCGGGCCACCGCGGGGGAGGCGCGGGAGGCCGCCGCCCACCTGGAGGACCTGAGCCCCGGCCACCCGCCGCGGACCCTGCGCCACCTGGGCGAGCCCGCCTCGCTGGTGGCCGCGCTCGGGCAGCTGCCCGCGGGGATCGACGGCGCCGTCCTCGCCCCCCTGGACCTGCCCGCGACGCTGGAGCTCCTCGTCGCCGACGTCGTGCCCCGGCTGTCCCGTCCCGCGGTCGCCGGGACGACCCTGCGCGAGCGCTTCGGCCTGCCCCGCCCCGCCAGCCGCTACGCCGTCCCCGCAGGAGGCACCCGATGACCCGCCGGCAGATCCACCTCGGGGCCCACTTCCCCGGGGTCAACAACACGACCGTGTGGCGCGACCCCCGCTCGGGCAGCCAGGTCGACTTCTCCTCCTTCGAGCACCTCGCCCGCACCGCCGAGCGCGGGCTGATGGACTTCTTCTTCCTCGCCGAGGGCCTGCGGCTGCGCGAGCAGCGCGGCCGGATCCACGACCTCGACGTCGTGGGCCGCCCCGACACCCTCACCGTGCTGAACTCGCTGGCCTCGGTCACGACGCACCTCGGCCTGGCCGGGACGATCAACGCCACCTTCAACGAGGCCACCGAGCTCGCGAAGCAGTTCGCGTCGCTGGACCACCTCTCCGGGGGCCGGGCCGCCTGGAACGTCGTCACCAGCTCCGACGCGTTCACCGGCGAGAACTTCCGCCGCGGCGGGTACCTCGCCCACGCCGACCGCTACGTCCGCGCCCGCGAGGTCCTCGACGTGGCGCGGGAGTTCTGGGACTCCTGGGCCGAGGACGCCCTCGTCGCCGACCCGGTCGCCGGGGTCTTCGCCCGCTCGATCTCCGAGGTCCGCCACACCGGCCTGCAGTTCGACGTGCGGGGCACCGGGCTGCTGCCCCGCAGCCCCCAGGGCCACCCCGTCCTGCTGCAGGCCGGGGACTCCGACGACGGCCGCGAGTTCGGCGCCACCTACGCCGACGCCATCTTCACCATGCACGGCTCGCTGGAGGCGGGGCAGCGGTTCACCGCCGACATGCGCGCCCGCGCGGTGCGCAACGGCCGGTCCGGCGACGACCTGAGGATCCTGCCCGGGGTGACGTTCGTCCTCGGCGACACCCCCGACGAGGCCCGCGAGCGCGCCCGCGAGATCCGGTTCCAGCAGGTCGGCCCGGAGCAGGCCGTCGCGTTCCTGGAACAGGTGTGGGGGCGCGACCTCACCGGGTTCGACCCGGAGGGCCCGCTGCCCGCCGGCGACCCGGAGACGACCTCGACCATCGCCCAGGGCCGGACCCGGATGACGAAGGACCCGGTGGAGACCGCGCGCACCTGGCGGGAACTGGCCGAGGCGAACGGCTGGAACGCCCGCGAGGTCGTCGTCGAGGTCACCGGCCGCCAGCAGTTCGTCGGGACCCCCGCCCAGGTCGCGGAGGAGATGGACGCCTACGTCCAGGCCGACGCCTGCGACGGGTTCATCCTCGTGCCGACCCTCACCCCCACCGGTCTCGACGAGTTCGTCGACCGGGTCGTCCCGCTGCTGCAGGAACGCGGCAGCTACCGCACCGGGTACACCGGCTCGACCCTGCGCGAGCACCTCGGCCTGCAGCACCCGCACCGCCTCGCCCCCGCCGCCCGCGCCACCGCCTGAGGAGAACCCCGTGACCACCACGACCACGACGAGCACGACGATCGAGACCCGCCGCGAGCAGTGGCGGGCGTGGCGCGAGCAGCGCACCGCCGAGCTCAGCCGCCCCCACGGCTGGCTGAGCCTCACCGGCCTGCACTGGCTGACGGGTGGACCGGAGACGGTGGCGGACCTGCCCGGTACCTGGGCCTCGGTCGACGGCGGCGTCGAGCTGACGGCGAGCACGGCGGACGGCGTCGTCCTCGACGGCGCGCCCGTGGACGGCACCGTGCGCGTCGACACCGTCGAGGGCGCGCCCGGGGTCCTCGTCGAGCTCGGCGACCGGCGGGTGGAGGTCATGCAGCGCAGCGGGTTGCACGCCCTGCGCGTGCGCGACCCGCAGGCCCCGGCCCGGGCGGCGTTCACCGGCGTCCCGGTCTTCGACTTCGACGAGCGCTACGTCCTCGACGCGGAGTTCGTCCCCTACGCGCAGTCCCGCGAGGTCGTCGTGGGGGCGGTCGTGGAGGGGCTGCGGCACCACCACGACGCCGTCGGGACGGTGCGCTTCGACCTCGACGGCCCGCAGGAGCTGGTGGTGTTCGCGGACGGGAAGGCGTTGTTCACCGACGCGACGAGCGGGGTGACCACGACGGGGACGACCCGTTCCGTCCCCGTCCCCACCGACCCCGGCCCGGTGGTCCTGGACCTCAACCTCGCCCAGAACCTGCCGTGCGCCTTCACCGACCACGCCACCTGCCCGCTGCCCCCCGCGGAGAACCGCCTCACCGTGGCCGTCGCCGCCGGCGAGAAGGACCCGAGGTGACCGCGGAACTCCTGGCCGCCCCGTTCAGCGACGCCGAACTGGCCGCGCTGCGGGCCGACTTCCCGATCCTCACCCGCTCGACCCGGTCGGGGAAGCCGCTGGTCTACCTGGACTCCGGGGCGACCTCGCAGAAGCCCCGGGCCGTCCTGGACGCGGAGCGGCGGTTCTACGAGACGCGCAACGCCGCCGTGCACCGCGGCGCCCACCAGCTCGCCGAGGAGGCCACCGACGACTTCGAGGCCGCCCGCGCCGCGGTCGCCGGTTTCGTCGGCGCGCCCGCGCACGAGGTCGTCTTCACCAAGAACGCCACCGAGTCGCTGAACCTCGTCGCGCACGCGTTCAGCACCACCACCGCCTACGCGCAGCGGGGCACCGCGCCCGCGGGCCAGGTCGTGGACCCGCGGTTCGTGCTCGCCGAGGGCGACGAGATCCTCGTCACCGAGGCCGAGCACCACGCCAACCTCGTGCCCTGGCAGGAGCTCTGCGCCCGCACGGGGGCCGTGCTGCGCTGGGTCCCGGTCACCGACGGCGGGATCCTCGACGTCGACGCCCTGGAGGGGCTGGTGGGGGAGCGGACGAAGGTCGTCGCCTTCGCCCACGCCTCCAACGTCCTCGGCGGGGTGGCCCCGGTGGCGCGGCTGGTGGCGGCCGCCCGCCGGGTCGGGGCCCTCGTCGTCCTCGACGCCTGCCAGTCCGTGCCGCACCTGCCCGTCGACCTGCCCGCGCTGGGCGTGGACCTCGCGGCGTTCTCCGGGCACAAGATGCTCGGCCCCTCCGGGGTCGGGGTCCTCTGGGGCCGCGCCGAGGTGCTCGATGCGATGCCGCCGTTCCTCACCGGCGGGTCGATGATCGAGCTCGTCCGGATGGAGCGCTCGACGTTCGCCCCGGCCCCGCAGAAGTTCGAGGCCGGGGTCCCGATGGCGGCCCAGGCCGTCGGCCTGCACGCCGCGGTGGACTACCTGCGGGCGCTGGGGCCGGACGGGTCCGGGGTGGCGCGGGTCGAGGCCCACGAGCGCGCGCTGACCGCGCGGTTGCTGGGCGAGCTCGCCGAGCTGCCGTGGGTGCGGGTCCTCGGGCCGCAGGACGCGGCGGACCGGGTGGGTCTGGTGGCCTTCACCGTGGAGGACGTGCACGCCCACGACGTGGGGCAGCTCCTCGACGACGAGGGCGTGGCGGTGCGCGTGGGCCACCACTGCGCCTGGCCGCTGCACCGGCGCCTCGGGGTCACGGCCAGCACCCGGGTCAGCTTCGGGCCCTACAACCAGGGCTCCGACGTCGACGCCGTCCTGCGCGGGCTGCACCGGGTCCGCGTCCTCTTCGCGTGAGAGCGTGACCGTCGTGGACCTGTACCAGCAGCTGATCATCGAGCACTCCAAGCGCCCGCACGGCGAGGGGCTGCGTTCCCCGTTCGGCGCCGAGGCCCACCACGTGAACCCCACCTGCGGGGACGAGATCACCCTGCGGGTCGCGGTGGCCGGGGAGACGGTCGGGGACGTCTCCTACGACGCCGTCGGCTGCTCCATCAGTCGGGCCTCGGCCTCGGTGCTGCACGACCTGGTCGTGGGGCGCCCGGTGGGGGAGGTCGCCGTCGTGCGCGAGGCCGTCCAGGCCATGCTCACCAGCCGCGGTGCGGACCCCGGCGACGAGGACGTCCTCGGCGACGCGGTCGCCCTCGCCGGGGTGGCGAGGTACCCGGCCCGGGTGAAGTGCGCGCTGCTGAGCTGGTCGGCGCTGGCCGACGCCCTGCTGCGCGCCCCCGGGCCCGCCTGAGCGGGGTTCAGGCCGGGCCCGCCGCGCCGGCCCGCGGCGGCCCCGTCGAGTCGCGCACCACGAGGTCGGTCGCCAGCTCGACGTGGTGGGGGTCGACGGGTTCCCCCTCCACCAGCCGCAGCAGCACCTGCAGGGCGTAGCGGCCCATCTCCTGCAGCGGGGTGTGGACCGTCGTCAGGGCGGGGGTCACCCACGGCGCCAGGTAGGTGTCGTCGAACCCCACGACCGAGAGGTCCTCGGGCACCCGCAGCCCCCGGGCACGGGCGGCCTGGACGACGCCCAGGGCGCAGACGTCGGTGACGGCGAAGACCGCGGTCGGCGGGTCCTGAAGCGCCAGCAACCGGGTGGCCAGGTCGAGGCCGGCCTCGAAGCCGAAACCGCCGTCCACCACCAGCGCCGGGTCCACGGGCAGGCCGGCGTTCTCCATCGCCGCGCGGTAGCCGTGCCGGCGGGCCTGGCTGACCGCGGCCCCCGCCGGGCCCCCCAGGTGGGCGATGCGCCGGTGCCCCAGGGAGATCAGGTGCTCGGTGGCGCTGAGCCCGCCGGTCCAGTTCGTGGCCCCCACGCTGGCCACGTCCGCCTGGGGCGGGTGGACGGGGTCGACGACCACGAGGGGCAGGCGCACCTCGGAGAAGCCCGCGACCTGCTGCGCGGTGAGGTCGGAGGTCACCACGACGACGCCGTCGCGCCCGGCCCCCACCAGGCGCCGGGCCCACTGCGCCCCGCTGCCGTACCCGGAGGACCCGTCGGAGAACCGGCCCACGACGACGTCGACGCCGGCGGCGGTCCCGGCGTCGGTGACGCCCCGCAGCAGCTCGGTGGCGTAGGGGCTGGTGAAGTCGTCGAAGACCAGGCCGACGGTGCGCCGGTCCGCCGGGGGCCGGCGCCTCGGGGCGGGCCGGTACTCGTGCTCGACCAGGAGGCGCTGGACCAGCGCACGGGTCCCGGCGCCGACGTCGTCGCGGCCGTTGAGCACCTTGGACACCGTCGCCGTGGAGACCCCGGCCGCGGCGGCGATCGCGGTGAGCGTGGTGCGCCGGGGTCGTCCCGCGTCGTCCGCCACGAGATCCCCTCGCCTCCGGATCACCGCAACCCGGTCGTTGCGAAAGGGGAACGGTAGGGGGCGGTCCCGCCGGGGTCAAGGCGCGAGAACGGGCTCCGGGCGAGGACCGAGGTCTTGACGGGCCGAGACGGCCGCGGCTAGCGTCCGTCGTCGGCTCGGTTTGCGAAAGGTTTCGACGCGGCGTGCCGGCTCGGTGCGGAGACGCGACGGGCACCCGACCCGCTAGAGGAGCACCGGCCCCCGTGACCACCCCCGGCACCCCCCCGCCCACCCCCACGACGTTCGCCGTCGTCGGCAGCGGCTGGCGCTCGGAGTTCTTCCTCCGCCTCGCCCGGGCCGCCCCCGAGCGCCTGCGCGCCGTCGGCGTCGTCACCCGCAGCGCCGCGAGCGGGCAGGGGATCACCGACCGCTGGTCGGTGCCGACCGTCCGCACCGTCGAGGAGCTGCTGCGCGGCGACCGTCCCGACTTCGTCGTCGCCTCCGTGCCCTGGGCGCAGATGCCGGTGACCGTGCGCGAGCTGCACGCGGCCGGGATCGCGACCCTGGCCGAGACCCCGCCGGCCCCCGACCTCGACGGGCTGCGCTCGCTGTGGGCCGACGTCGGTGCCGGCGGCCGCGTCCAGGTCGCCGAGCAGTACCTGCTCATGCCCGGTCACGCGGCCCGCCTCGCCCTGGTGCGGGCCGGGGTCATCGGCGAGCCCACCTCGGTGCAGCTCTCCTCCACGCACATGTACCACGCGGTCTCGCTGATCCGCGGTCTGCTCGGGGTCGGCACCGACGAGGTCGTCGTCAACGCCCGCAGCTTCACCGCCCCCCTCCTGGACCCGCTGAGCTCCGCGGGCTGGGACCCCGCCGCGACCCCGCAGCCGCGCTCCACCGTCCTGGCGACCCTGGACTTCGGCGGCCGGTCGGCCCTGTACGACTTCACCGACAACCAGTGGTGGAACCCGCTGCGGGCCCGGCGCATCGTCGTCCGCGGCACCACCGGGGAGATCGTCGACGACGCCGTGACCCGGATGGTGGACCCCACCAGCCCCGTCACCTCCCCGCTGTCCTACCGCCGCCGCGGGGTGGACATGAACCTCGAGGGGGTCGACCTGGACACCGTGAGCTTCGACGGGCAGGTCGTCTACCGCAACGCGTGGGCGGGCACCCGGATGTCGGAGGACGACGTCGCCGTGGCGCAGATCCTCGCCGACACCGGCGCCTGGGCCCGCGGGGAGGGCCCCGAGCCCTACCCGCTGGCCGAGGCCTGCCAGGACCACGCGATCGCCCTGGCCGTGGGAACCTCGGCCACCACCGGCGCCGACGTGCGCGTGACGAAGGAGGCGTGGGCCTGATGCCGTCCACCGAGACGTCCACCGATGACCAGCGCGTCGAGGAACTCCTCGCGACCATGACGCTGGAGGAGAAGCTCGCCCAGCTCGTGGGGTTGTGGGAGGGCCGCGGCGACGCCGACAGCGACGGCGAGGGCGGTGACGTCGCCCCCATGCAGGACGCCATGCAGGTCGCCGTCGACAGCCTCGAGGGTTTCGCCGGCCAGGGGCTCGGCCAGCTCACCCGGGTGTTCGGGACGACCCCGGTCGAACCCGCCGCGCAGGCCCGCGCGCTCGTCGCCAAGCAGCGCTGGCTGCAGGAGAACACCCGGCTCGGCATCCCCGCCCTCGTGCACGAGGAGTGCCTGACCGGCCTGGCGGCCTGGCGGGCCACGACGTTCCCGGCCCCGCTGTCCTGGGGGGCCAGCTTCCACCCCGAGCTCGTCGAGGAGGTCGGCGCCGCCATCGGGGCGTCGATGCGCAGCCTCGGCGTCCACCAGGGCCTCGCCCCCGTCCTCGACGTCGTCCGCGACGCCCGCTGGGGCCGGGTCGAGGAGTGCGTCAGCGAGGACCCCTACGTCGTGGGCACCATCACCTCCGCCTACGTGCGGGGCGTGCAGTCCACCGGCGTGATCGCCACGCTCAAGCACTTCGTGGGGTACTCGAACTCCCGCGCCGGGCGCAACCTCGCCCCCGTCCACGCCGGCCCGCGCGAACTCGCCGACGTCCTGCTGCCCCCGTTCGAGATGGCCGTCCTCGACGCCGGGGCGCGCTCGGTCATGAACTCCTACACCGAGGTCGACGGGATCCCCGTGGCGGCCGACGAACGGCTGCTCACCGACCTCCTGCGCGAGCGCTGGGGCTTCGCCGGGACGGTGGTCGCGGACTACTTCTCCGTCGCGTTCCTGGAGCGGCTGCACGCGGTCGCGGCCTCCTCCGGCGACGCCGCCGCGCAGGCCCTGACCGCCGGCATCGACGTCGAGCTCCCTACCGGCGTCACCTACCTGGAACCGCTGGCCGCACGGGTCCGCGCCGGCGAGGTCGAGGAGGCGCTCGTGGACCGCGCCCTGCGGCGGGTCCTGCGGCAGAAGGCGGAACTCGGGCTGCTGGCCCCGGACTACGACCCCGCCGCCGGGATCGACCCCGACCGCATCGACCTCGACCCCCCGCAGCACCGCGCCCTGGCGCGGACGCTGGCCGAGGAGTCGATCGTCCTGCTCTCCAACGACGGCACCCTGCCGCTCGCCGACCTCGCGGGCCGCGCCGAACCCGCCCGCGTGTGCGTCGTCGGCCCGAACGCCGACGACCCCTCGGCCCTCTTCGGGTGCTACAGCTTCGCCAACCACGTGCTGGCCCAGCACCCCGACGTCGAGCTCGGCCTCGACGTCGACTCCGTCCTCGCCGCGCTGGGCACCGAGTTCGGCGCCGGCGCGCGGATCAGCCACGTCCGCGGCGCCGACGTCGACACCGACGACACCAGCGGGTTCGAGGCCGCGGTGGCCGCCGCGGCCCAGGCCGAGGTCTGCGTCGCCGTCGTCGGCGACCGCGCCGGGCTGTTCGGGCGGGGCACCTCGGGGGAGGGCTGCGACGCGGAGTCGCTGGAACTGCCCGGGGTCCAGCGCCCGTTCGTCGAGGCCCTGCTGGCCACCGGCACCCCGGTCGTCCTCGTCCTGCTCACCGGCCGCCCCTACGCGGTGGACTGGGCGCTGGAACGCTGCGCCGCGGTCGTGCAGGCCTTCTTCCCCGGGCAGGAGGGGGCGGGCGCGATCGCCGGGGTCCTCTCCGGCCGGGTCAACCCCTCCGGCCGCCTGCCGGTGTCGCTGCCGCGGTCGGTCGGCGCGCAGCCCTACAGCTACCTGCACCCGAAGCTGGGGGCGGCCAGCCCGGTGTCCAACATCGACACCGCGCCCGTCCGGCCCTTCGGCCACGGGTTGTCCTACACGACGTTCGCGCACGCCGACCTGCGCCTGGCCGCGACCGAGGTGCCCACCGACGGCTCCCTCGTCGCCACGGTGCGGGTCACCAACACCGGGGACCGCGCCGGCGCCCACGTCGTGCAGCTCTACGGCAGCGACCCCGTCGCCTCGGTGACGCGACCCGTCGTCCAGCTCCTGGGCTACGCCCGCGTGCAGCTGGACGCGGGAGCGAGCGCCGACGTCACGCTCGACGTCCCCACCCAGCGCCTGGCGTTCTCCGACCGCCGGATGGTGCGCGTCGTCGAACCCGGCCGGATCGACCTGTTCGTCGGCCACGACTGCGCGACCCCCGACCTCTCGGCGTCGGTCGAGCTCACCGGCGGGGTCCACGAGGTCACCGCCGCCGACCGCCGCCTCGTGCGCGTCGACGTGGCCCCCGCGTGAACCCCCGCGTGGACCCCGGCGCGGGCCAGTGAGGACGCGGGACGTCCACGGGTTCAACTACGCCGGCTCCTGGGGGACCTCGGGCCTGGACCTGTGGCAGCACCACGACCACGGCCTGATGGCCGTCGAGGTCGCCCGCGGCAAGGCGGCCTTCCCCGGCTGGAACACCGCCCGCTGGTGGCTGTCGCACGAGGCCTTCCAGCGGGACCCGCGACGGTTCCTGGCCAACCTCGAGGCCGGTCTGGGGATCTTCGCCGGTCACGGGATCGCCGTGGTCCCGGTGCTGTTCAACCGCTGGCGCGACCCGGTGTGCGACTTCGGCGGGGTGCCGCTGGACCACCTCCTGCCGCACGCCAGCGCCTGGTCGCGCACCGACGACCTGTTCGCCGACCCGGACGCGGACGGCCCCGGGACCGCTCCGGTGCAGCGGATCTTCCGCCGCTACCTGGCCGAGGTGGTCGCCGCCCACGCGGACGACGAGCGGATCTGGGCCTGGGACCTGTGCAACGAGCCCCTCATGGGCGCCTACGTCCACGACGAGCGCAGCCCGCTGCGGATCGCGGAGCTGCGCTGGCTGGAGTGGTGCCGCGGGGTGGTCCTCGGCGCCGGCGCGCGTCAGCCGCTGACCGTCGGCAACTACGCCGACGTGGCCGCGCTGCGCGCCACCGAGCCGATCAGCGACGTCCTGGGCTTCCACCCGTACTGGATGTGGCAGGGCATCGGGCCGGAGACGAACGTGCACACCCACGCGGGGTTCGAGGCCTACCTCGACGAGTGCGTGGCCTTCGCGCGCTCGGTGGGCAAGGACCTCTACGCCAGCGAGACCGTCTGGGGCGCGCGCGACGACGCCAAGCACGTCGAGGTGATGCGCTACACCCTGTCCCGGCTGAAGGAGCGGGGGATCGGCTACACCGTCCACGCCCTGCACCACAGCGGTGTCGCCGACCTGCACCGCGACACCCACGGGCCCGTGGGGCACCCCGAGTGGCTGCACTTCCTCGACGCCGACGGCACCGTGCGCGCCGGGCACGAGGCGTTCAACGACTTCGCGCCCGCCTGACCCGCCGCCCCGTCCGGCCGCCGACGGGGCTCCGCGCGGGCGGTCCCGGGGCCGGTAGCGTGCGGGGGTGGAGATCAGGGAGTTCACCGACGGGGACTGGGAACGCATCTGGCCCTTCTTCGACGAGATCGTCGCCGACGAGGAGACCTACGCCTACCCGCGCGGGCTGACCTCCGAGCGGGCCCGGGCCCTGTGGGTGGAACCCCCGCCGGTGGTGACCCTCGTCGCCGTCGACGGCGACGAGGTGCTCGGCACGGCCCGGACCGGCCCCAACCGCCCCGGCCCCGGCGCCCACGTCGCCACGGCCAGCTTCATGGTCGCCCCCGCCGCCCGCGGGCGCGGGGTGGGGCGGGCCCTGGGCGAGCACGTCCTGGCCCTGGCCGCCGCGCGCGGCTACCGCGCGATGCAGTTCAACGCCGTCGTGGAGACCAACACCGCGGCCGTCGCGCTGTGGCGCTCCCTGGGGATGCGGATCGTCGGGACCGTCCCCGAGGCCTTCGACCACCCCGAGCACGGCCTCGTCGGGCTGCACGTCATGCACCGCTTCCTCGTCGAGGACTGAGCCCACCGCCGAGCCCGCCGTCCAGCCCGCCGTCGAGCCCGCCGCCCAGCTCGCAGGAGCCGGCCCGTCCCGCCCCCGCGCCCCTCCCGCGGGCTCGTCCGCCCCGGCGGTCGCCATGCCCTACGCTGGCCCGACCATCCAGAGCGGCCGAGAGACCTGGCTCGTCGACGCCGCAGCAACCATCCCCCGCCGCCCCGGCGGGGAGGGTGCTCACGCCAGGACCGATGGGAGGAAGAAGTGGGCTACGCCGGCGACCTCACACCCCGTGAGGCCTACGACCTGGTCCGGGACACCCCGGACGCCGTGCTCGTGGACGTCCGCACCGACGCCGAGTGGCGGTTCGTGGGGGTTCCCGACCTCAGCGGGACCGGCCGCGAACCGGTCCTCGCGTCCTGGCTGCCCGTGGACCCGCCGCGCTTCCTCGGCGAGCTCGCCGCCGCGGGGATCACCCCCGGCAGCGGGAGGCCCGTGGTGTTCCTGTGCCGTTCCGGCCAACGGTCGGTGGGAGCCGCCGACGCCGCCACCGCGGCCGGCATCACCCCCAGCTACAACGTCCTGGAGGGTTTCGAGGGGCCGCTGGACGAGGCCGGTCACCGGGGTGCGGTGGGCTGGCGCGCGGCGGGGCTGCCCTGGCGGCAGTCGTGACCGGCGACGCGGACCCCTGGCGGCCGGACACCACCGCGGTGCGCGGGGGGTTGGCGCGCTCGCAGTTCGAGGAGACCGCCGAGGCGCTCTACCTCACCTCCGGCTACGTGTACGAGAACGCCGCCGCCGCCGAGGCCGCCTTCTCCGGCGAGACCGACCGCTACGTCTACTCCCGCTACGGCAACCCCACCGTCTCGGTGTTCACCGAGCGCCTGCGGCGGCTGGAGGGCGCCGAGGCCTGCTACGGCCTCGCCAGCGGGATGTCGGCGGTGTTCTACGCCCTCGCCGCCCTGCTCGGGGCCGGCGACCGGGTCGTGGCGTCCCGCAGCCTGTTCGGTTCCTGCTTCGTGGTCCTCGACGAGATCCTGCCCCGGTGGGGCGTCAGCACGGAGTTCGTCGACGGCGAGGACCTCGCGCAGTGGGAACGGGCGTTGTCCACCCCCGCCCAGGCGGTCTTCTTCGAGACGCCGGCGAACCCCATGCAGACCCTCGTGGACGTCGAGGCCGTCAGCGGGCTCGCGCACGCCGCGGGGGCGACCGTCGTCGTGGACAACGCCTTCGCCAGTCCCGTCGGGCAGCGCCCGCTGCGGTTCGGCGCCGACGTCGTCGTGTACTCGGCGACCAAGCACATCGACGGCCAGGGCCGGGTCATGGGCGGGGCGGTGCTCGGGACGTCGGAGTTCATCGGCGGCCGGTTCCAGGAACTCACCCGGCACACCGGCCCGACCCTCAGCCCGTTCAACGCCTGGACCCTGGCGAAGGGGCTGGAGACCCTCGGCCTGCGGGTGCGGCACTCCGCGGCCACGGCGCTGCGGATCGCCGGGCACCTGGAGCAGGTGCCCGGGATCCGGTGGGTCCGCTACCCGCTGCTGCCCAGCCACCCGCAGTTCGACCTGGCGCAGCGGCAGATGGAACTCGGCGGCACCATCCTCACCTTCGAGCTCGACGCCCCCGCGGGCCGGGGCAAGGACCGCGCCTTCGAGGTGCTCGACGCCCTGCGGGTCGTCGACATCTCCAACAACCTCGGCGACGCGAAGTCGCTGGCCACCCACCCGGCCACCACGACCCACCGCCGCCTGGGGGCCGAGGGCCGTGCGGCCATCGGCCTGACCGACGGGGTGCTGCGGTTGTCGGTGGGGCTGGAGGACCCCGACGACCTGCTCGAAGACCTCGACCGCGCCCTGCGCGCGACCTGAACGGAGACGAACCATGCCCGAGCGCCACATCCCCGTCAGCCACGCCGGCAGCCTGCCCCGCACCCCCGAGCTCATCGCCGCCAACGAGGCCCGCCGGATCGGGGAGGACGGGTTCACCCTCGAACGCACCCCCGAGTTCGACGCGCTGCTCACCGACGCGGTCGTGGACCTCGTGCAGCGCCAGCGGGACCTCGGGGTCACGATCGTCGGCGACGGCGAGTACGGCAAGGCCATGTCCAGCGCCGTCGACTACGGGGCCTGGTGGTCCTACTCCTTCCAGCGCGTCGCCGGGCTGGAGGTGACCGGAGAGGACCTGTTCACCCAGCCCGTCGTGCGCTCGGAGCCGGGGAAGGTCCGGCTGACCAGCTTCCCCGACCGCCGCGACTGGGTGCGGTTCCGCGAGGCCTACCAGGACCCGACGTCGGGGATCTCCACGGGCAAGAACGCCACCGCGTTCCCGGCGACGACCGGCCCGCTGTCCTACACCGGCCACGACGCCATCGCCTCCGACATCGCCAACCTCAAGGCCGGCCTGGCCGCCGCGGGCGTCGAGGAGGGTTTCATCACCTCCCTGTCCCCGGGCAGCGGGGCGCGCATCTCCAACCGGTACTACGCGACCGAGGAGGAGCACATCTGGGCGTGGGCGGACGTCCTGCGCGAGGAGTACCGGGCCGTCGTCGACGCGGGGCTGATCCTGCAGATCGACGACCCCTCCATCGCGGAGAACTGGGACCAGATCAACCCCGAACCCTCCGTCGAGGACTACCGGGCGTTCACCCGCACCCGCGTCGAGGCCCTCAACCACGCGCTGCGCGGTCTGCCCACCGAGCAGGTCCGGTTCCACCTGTGCTGGGGTTCCTGGCACGGCCCGCACACCACCGACGTCGAGTTCAAGCACATCGTGGACCTCATGCTGGAGATCGACGCCGGCTCGTACTCCTTCGAGGCGGCCAACGTCCGCCACGAGCACGAGTGGAAGGTGTGGCGCGACGTCGCCCTGCCCGCGGGCAAGAAGATCGTGCCGGGCATCGTCAGCCACGCCACGAACGTCGTCGAGCACCCCGAGCTCGTCGCCGACCGCATCGAGCGGTTCGCCTCCGTCGTGGGTCCGGAGAACGTCGTCGCCTCGACCGACTGCGGTCTCGGCGGGCGCATCCACCCGCAGATCGCCGTCGCCAAGCTCGCCACCCTCGGCGAGGGTGCGCGCCTGGCCGGCGAACGGCTCTTCGGGTGAGCACCCCGTGACCGCGGCCTCGGGGGAGGCCGCGGCCTGGGCGCTGTGGCAGGACTCCCCGTGGGGCCGGTTGCGCTACCGCGTCGTCGCCCGGGTCCTGCGGGAGTGGTGCGCGGAGCTGGGCGGGGAACCGCTGCGGGTCCTGGACGCCGGCGGCGGGGACGGGCGGGACGCCGTGCAGTTCGCCCTCGCCGGTCACGCGGTGACCGTCCTCGACCGGTCCCCGGAGATGCTCGCCCTGGCGCGGGCCGCGGCGGGCGCCGCCGGGGTCGGGGACCGGCTGCACACCGTCGCCGCCGACCTGGAGGACCTCACCGCGCTGGCCGCGCTGACCCGTCACCGCGAGGGCGGTTCGGGGTCCTTCGACGTGGTGCTGTGCCACGACGTCCTGCAGCACCGGCGCTCCCACGAGCAGGTCCGCGCCGACGTCGCCACCCTCACCTCCTCCGTGCGGCCCGGGGGGCTGGTGTCCCTGCTCGCCCCCGACCCCGCGGCCGACGTCGTCGCCACGGTCCTGCGCGAGGGGCCGGCCGCGGCCTGGATCGTCCTGGACGCCGAACGCGCCCTCGACCCGGGGACCGGCCGTTCCGCGCTGCGGCTGTCCCCGGAGTTCGCCGAGGACGCGCTGACCGAGGCCGGGTGCGACGTCGCCCAGCGCGCGGGGATCCTCGCCGTCACGACGCTGCTGGAGGAGGCCGAACGGGTCGACGACCGGGCCGCGGCCGACCTCGAGGAGCTCGAGGTGGAGCTCAGTCGGCGGGAGCAGTTTCGCGGGACGGCGCGCTACTGGCTGATCGGGGGCCGACGACGCTGACCCGCGGCGCAGGTTCCAGCAGCGTCGCCGCGATCCGGTCGTTGAGCCGGAAGAACCCCGCGTCCAGGCCCGGGCGGGCGAACGCCGCCGCCCAGCCCCCGCCCGCGACCCAGGGCCCCACGGCGAAGCGGGACGGGTGCACCGAACCGTCCGCCGCGACGATCCGCTGGTCCGGGTCGACGACGATCCGCCCGTCGCCGACCTCGGCGACCTCGCCCCGGCGGGCGAGCGCGGCCAGCAGCGGGTCGGCGCTCTCGGCGAGGCTGGGGGTGGGCAGCCGGGCGTCCACCAGCACCCGGGCGCAGACCTCCTCGGGGCTGTTGGCCGACCGCGCCGTCCAGCACCGCCCGACCTCGTCGGGACGCACCCGCAGGTCGCCGCCGAGGAACCTGACCACGCCGGCG
Organism: Kineococcus radiotolerans SRS30216 = ATCC BAA-149; assembly: GCF_000017305.1. GTDB lineage: Bacteria > Actinomycetota > Actinomycetes > Actinomycetales > Kineococcaceae > Kineococcus > Kineococcus radiotolerans. The sequence goes on from NC_009664.2 coordinate 3,488,537, forward strand.
TCGGCGAGGGCGAGCAGTTCGCGCAGCCGCTGCGGCGGGGGCCCGGAGGCGACGTAGCTGAAGAACCCGTGCCACCAGCCGTCGACCTCGAGGCGGGACGCCTCGTCCAGCAGGCCGCGGTGGGCCAGGCCCGCGACGGTCACGTAGCAGGACAGCAGCGCGGAGAACACCGCGGCGTCCGGGCTGTGCGCGGGATCCCCGCGGCGGGCCACGTCGTCGGCGACGTGGGCGCGGACCCGGTCGTGGACCTCCCGGGCGTCCGCGCCGCGCCACCCGGCGAGCGGGCGGTCGAGGTGGCGCAGGTCGAGCCGGTCCCGCGGGTCGGGGACGGCGGCGCCGACGAGGTCGTCGAGTTCCCGGCTGCCCCACGCCGCGGGCGCGAAGCGGCGCTCGAACTCCCCGGCGTCCATCGACGTGCGGTCCGGGTGGGCGCGGAACAGCTCGTGGTAGTGCGCCCCGGCGAGCTCCTTGGCGATGGCCGGCCACAGGTCCGCACGCAGGTTCAGCGGGCGCGGGGAGGTCTCGAACTCCCCGGGCGAGAAGAACCGGGGCAGCGGCGGGCGCTCGTCGAGCACGTAGGTGATCTTCGAGCGGTAGGGGACGCCCCGCCGGCTCCCGACGTGCAGCACCGGTTCCCGGCCGCTGGGGTGGTAGACGAGCCCGTGCGCCTCCTCGGTGAAGCGGCCCCCGCGGCCCTGGCCCACCAGGACGGTGAGGTCGACGAACGCGAGCCCCATCCCGGCGACGACGACGTCGGCGCCGGGGGGCAGCGTCCGCTCGTCCTCGACGAGACCGAGGTCGCTGGTGTAGCCGGGGGCGACGTACCCCAGGCCGTGGCGGTCGGCGAACTCCCGCGCGGCCCGTTCCCGGGGCCCGGGGACGACGTCGGGGTGGCCCTGGGCGAGGACCACGGCGTCGACCCGCAGGGTCCCGCCGTCCTCCAGCCGCACCACCTGGACCCCGCCCTCCTCCCCGAGGTCGACGACCCGGGTGCGGTGCGGGTGGACGACGACGTTCGGCGGCAGGCCGTCGAGGACCCGGCGCCACGCCCAGGAGAGGTAGCGGCTGCCGAGCGCGCGGGAGACGAACGTCCCCTCCCGCACCCCCAGCACCTCCCGGTGCAGGTCGTCCTCGCCGGCCGCCGCGAACTCCGCCGCGAGCTCCTCGCGGTGGGCGTCGAGCCAGGCGTGCAGCGTCGGTCCCGTCCGCACCGGGGCGGTGAGCACCGAGGAGGCGTCGGGCAGCACCGTCACGTCGGCGGCGCGGGAGTTCATCCACAGCAGGGGGTGCTGGTCGGCGCGCCAGATCCGTCCCGCTCCCGGCGGGTGGGGGTCGACGACGTGCACCTCGACCCGGCGCGCGGGGTCGTTCGAGGCGTGCGCGGACAACCGGTCGAGGACGCCGAGGGCGCGGGGACCGGCACCGACCAGGCAGAGGGACGGGCTCACGAGGGCTCCTGGGGAGGGGATCCGGCGGGGACTCCTCAGGAACAGGTGGCGCCGTGGGTGCGGCACAGGTCGACGTGGCGACGGCGCACCAGTCGCCCGTTCGTCGCTCCCGCGGTCCGCACCCGGCCAGTCTAGGTGCCCGGCCCGGGCCGCGGCCTCCCGCGCGGGGTCAGCGGCGGTGGCCGAGCACGAAGGTGCGGATGGCGGTGACGGCGGCGCCGCGCGCCCACTCGGTGAACCCGGTCGGCTGGACGTCGAGGTCCAGCTCCGAGGCGTAGGGGCTGCGGTGGGCGCGCAGCCCGGCGAGGAGCGCGTCGCGGCCGACGACCGCGAGCCGGATGCCCTCCCCGGAGAGGATCACCTTCTCGGGCATGGTGAGGTTGGCGATCGCGGCGACGAGGGTTCCCAGCGCCTCGGCGGAGTCGTCCACGACGCGGCGCGCCAGCGGCTCGCCCGCCTCGGCGAGGTCGAGGACCTCCTCGTACCCGAGCGGGCGCCGCAGGGCGGCCGAGGCCCGGGCCTCGACCGCGGCCGCGGTGAGCAGGGCGTCGGCGCAGCCCTGGTGGCCCTGGGGGCACAGCGGCCCGCCCGGCAGCAGCGGGAAGTGCCCCAGCAGCCCGACCCCGGCGTCGGGGCGGTCCACGACCTCGTCGTGGACGACCAGGCCGTAGCCCAGGCCCTCCCCGACGGTGAGCACGGCGAAGTGCCGGCACCGGCGGGCCGCGCCGAACCACTGCTCCGCGCGGGTGAAGGACAGCAGGTCGTTGTCGACGACGACGGGCAGCCCGAGGCGCTCCTCCAGCACCCGCCCCAGGGGCACGTCCTGCCAGCCGAGGAAGGTGGCGCTGAGGACGTGGCCGTGGTCGCCGACGAGCCCGCCGAGGCTGACCCCCACGGCGCGCAGGTCGGTGCCGGTGCCCCCGGGGTGCCCGGCGACGACGGAGCGGACGAGGTCGACGACGGTCTCGACGACGGCGCCGGGGGAGGGGTCGGGCAGCACCGCCTCGTCGCTGGCCAGCACGGTGGCGCGCAGGGAGGTGAGCACGGCGTGGGCGGTGCGCGCGGTGAGCTTGACCCCCACGAAGAGGTGGGAGTTCTCGTCCACGTCCATCGGGCGGGTGGGCCGGCCGGTGACCGGGTCGTAGGCGCTGCCGGTCTCCTGGAGCAGCCCCGAGTCCAGCAGGGGCTTGGAGAGGCGGGTGAGGGTGCCGGCGGACAGGTCCAGCCGCCGGGCCAGCTCGCTGCGGGGGAGGGGGCCGTCGAGGAGGACCTCGAGGGCGATGCTGTGCGCCGTCCCCGTCAGCGGGGTCCACGCGACGGCGGGCGGTGCCGGCCGGACGGGTGCGTCCACGGTCGTCCCCTCTCGTCAGTGAGTGTCGGAGTGGAACCTACCCGATGGTCGACGGTCCACGAGGAGGCTCGGCGAGCCTCCGTTGACGGGGTGGAGCTTTCGGCGTACAAGTGTCCTCGTCCTGCCACACCGACGTGCCCGACGGAGCGACCGTGACCCTCCCGCCCGATCCCGACCTCCGCCCCCCTCCGGGCACCCCCGGTGCGACCGCCGGGGCCCTCGGGCGGGTCCTGCACCTGCGCGCGGCGGGGGTGAGCCTCGTCGTGCAGCTGCACACCACCTCCACGCCCACCGTCCTGCACTGGGGCGCCGACCTCGGCGACCTCTCCGAGGCGGCCCTGGCCGACCTCGCGCTCTCCGGGCGGACGGCCCGGGCCAACAACGACCTCGACGAACCCCAGCCGGTGCGCCTGCTCCCCGAGCAGGCCTGGGGCTGGAACGGCCGGCCCGGTCTGTCCGGGCACCGCGCCGGCACCGCGTGGTCGACGCGCTTCGCCCCCACCGCCGCCCTGGTCGAGGAGGGGGACGGGGGCGGGCGCCTCGTGCTGGACGCGGCCGACGCCGAGGCGGGGCTGGCCCTGACCCTGGAGCTGGAGCTGCTGCCCTCCGGCCTGCTGCGGCACCGGGCGACGCTGACCAACACGGGGGCGGCGGAGTACGAGGTCGCCGACCTCGCCCCCGCCCTGCCCGTCCCGCCCGTCGCGACGAAGGTCCTCGACCTCGCCGGCCGCTGGGCCAAGGAGCGCGTCCCCCAGCGGCGCCCGCTGACCGTCGGGGCCCACGTGCGGGAGAACCGCCGCGGTCGCACCGGCCCCGACGCCCCGCTGGTCCTCGCCGTCGGGACGCAGGGCTTCGGCTTCCGCACCGGGGAGGTGTGGGCCACCCACACCGCCTTCAGCGGCAACCACCGCAGCAGCGTCGAGAAGCTCTCCAGCGGCACGACGACGCTGGCGGCCGGGGAGCTCCTGCTGCCCGGCGAGGTCCGGCTGGCGAGCGGGGAGGGCTACCGCACCCCCTGGGTGTTCGGCGCCTGGTCGGACGAGGGGCTGGACGGGATCGCCGCGCGCTTCCACCGGCACCTGCGCGCGCGCCCGCACCACCCCCCGCGCCCGCGCCCGGTGGTGGTCAACACGTGGGAGGCGGTCTACTTCGACCTCGACCTCGAGCGCCTGCTCGACCTCGCCCGCGCCGCCGCGCAGGTGGGGGCGGAGCGCTACGTCCTCGACGACGGCTGGTTCCGGCACCGCCGCTCCGACGACGCCGGGCTGGGGGACTGGTACGTCGACGAGGGGATCTGGCCGCAGGGCCTGCACCCGCTGGTCGACGGGGTCCGGGCCCTCGGCCTGGAGTTCGGCCTCTGGGTCGAGCCGGAGATGGTGAACCCCGACTCCGACCTCGTCCGCGCCCACCCGGACTGGGTGCTGCGGACCGGGGGCCGCACCCCGCTGCCCTCGCGCCAGCAGCAGGTCCTCGACCTGGGCAACCCCGACGCCTACGCGCACGTCCTCGCGCGCCTGGACGCGATCCTCACCGAGTACGAGATCGCCTACCTGAAGTGGGACCACAACCGCGACCTGCTCGAAGCGGGTTCGGGACCCTCCGGGCGGGCGGGCGTGCACGCCCAGACCCTCGCGGTCTACCGCCTGCTGGACGAGCTGCGGGCCCGCCACCCCGGGGTCGAGATCGAGTCCTGCTCCTCGGGCGGGCTGCGCGTCGACCTGGAGATCCTGGAGCACACCGACCGGGTCTGGGGCAGCGACTGCCTCGACCCCCTGGAGCGCCAGCAGATCCAGCGCTGGACGACCCAGCTCGTGCCGCCGGAACTCATCGGCTCCCACGTCGGCGCGTCCCCGTCGCACACCACCCACCGCAGCAGCGACCTGTCGTTCCGGGCCGGCACCGCCCTGTTCGCCTCGTTCGGCGTCGAGACCGACCTCACCCGGATGGACCCGGCCGAGCGCGAGGAACTGGCCCGCTGGGTCGCGCTGTACAAGGAGGTCCGCGAACTCCTGCACACGGGGACCCTCGTGCGGGCCGACGACCACGACCCGTCGTTCCTGGTGCACGGCACGGTGGCGCCCGACGGCGGCGACGGCCTGTTCGCGGTGGTGCAGCTCGGCACGCCCGACACCTCGGTCCCGGGGCGGGTGCGGTTGCCCGGGTTGTCGCCGCAGGCGGAGTACGAGGTCAGCGCCCAGGCTCCCGGCGACGTCCCCGCGGTGCGCGGGGGGAAGGACCTGCCGTGGCTCGCGAGCGGGGTGCGGATGAACGGCCGGACGCTGGCCGCGGTGGGGGTGGCCGCCCCGGCGCTGCAACCCCAGCAGCTGGTGCTGCTGCGCACCCGCCGGCTCTGAGGTTCCCGGGGCGGGGCCCGTCAGCGGGTCCCGCCCCCGGTGCCGGGGGCCGGCGCGTCCGGTTCCGCGAGCAGCAGCCGTCCGCGCAGGAGGTTCCGCGCCTCCGGCGGCAACCCCTCGTCGCTCACCACGACGCCCACCTCGTCCCAGCCCGCGACGGACGCCAGCCCCACGACCCCCCACCGCCCGGAGCCGGCCACCACCACCGTGCACGCGGCGGCGGCCACCAGCGCCCGGTCGGTCTCCACCCCGGCCAGGTCCCGGCCCGTGAGGCCCGCCGCGGCCGCGAAGCCGTGGACCGGGAGGAACAGCAGGTCGACGTGGAGGGGGGCCAGGGTGCGTGCGGTCAGCGGCCCGACCAGGGCGCCGGCGGGGTTCAGGGTGCCGCCGGTGAGGACGACGGTGCGGTCGGGGCGGGCCGGGTCGTGCAGGAGCTGCGCGACGGCGGGGGAGTTCGTCACCACGGTCAGGTCGGCGACCGCCCGCACCGCCGCCGCCACCTCCAGGGTCGCGTTCCCGGCGGAGAGGGCGATCGAGGAACCGGGCCGGACGAGCGTCGCCGCGAGGCGTCCCAGCGCCCGTTCCGCGGTCCGGTCCGCCGTCCCGGACGGTGGGGAACCGGACTCGCCACCGGAACCCTCGGGCAGGGCGGCGCCGCCGTGCACGCGGTCGGCCAGGCCCCGCCGGGACAGTTCCCCGATGTCCCGGCGGATGGTGACGTCCGACACCCCGAGTTTCCGGACGAGTTCCGATACCCGGACGCCCCCGTTGCGGCGCAACGACTCCAGGATCAGTTCCTGCCGGTTCCGCGCCAGCACCACCGGTACACCCCCACCCCACGGCGAGCGTGGACCCGTCGACGTCGACCCGTCGAGCATGGGGGTTCCGCGATCCCGGAGTCAACGTCCGGGGCCGGCCCGGCGCGAGGTTTCCAACAGACCCGAACACGAGGAGTTCACGGTTTCGTTGGGTTTCGGGCGATCCGCTTGACACGCCACGGACGCAGGCCCAGTCTTGCCGTGACGTGGTCGCCCGTGCGAACGGCCGGCCGAGAAGTGCGAAGCCGGCCCTCGCCGGACGCCGACGAAGGAGTCGCGATGAACCGCCCCACCACCGAGTCCGAGTACCTCGCCGGCCTCGTGCCCGCGTCCGCCGGCCGCCACGGTTTCAGCCGCCGGTCGATGCTGCGCGGCTCGATGCTCGCCGCCGGGATCCCCGCCCTGCTGGCCGCCTGCGGCGGCGGTGGCGAGACGTCCGGGGGCGGTGGGGGCGGCTCCCAGGTCACCCTCGGCTCGAACTTCTCCGACGAGGTCCCGCTCAAGACGATGAAGGCGATGGTCGAGGACGCCCAGCAGAAGCAGGGCATCTCGATCAAGCTCAACACCGTCGACCACACCACCTTCCAGAACAACATCAACAACTACCTCCAGGGCAGCCCCGACGACGTCTTCTCCTGGTTCGCCGGGTACCGGATGCAGTTCTTCGCCGCCCAGGGCCTCGCCTCCGACATCAGCGACGTGTGGTCCACCGTCGGGGCCAACTACACCGACGCCTTCAAGAAGGCCTCCACGGGCGAGGACGGCAAGCAGTACCTCGTCCCCACCACCTACGGCCCGTGGGCCGTCTTCTACCGCAAGTCCCTCTGGGCCGAGCGCGGCTACCAGGCCCCCACCACCCTCGACGAGATGACCGCCCTCTCCCAGCAGATGCAGGCCGACGGCCTGGTGCCGCTGGCGTTCGCGGACAAGGAGGGGTGGCCGGCCATGGGCACCTTCGACCAGCTCAACATGCGCATCAACGGCTACCAGTTCCACCTCGACCTCATGGCCGGCGAGGAGGCCTGGACCGACCAGAAGGTCAAGACGGTCTTCGACACCTGGCGCGGGCTCCTGCCCTACCACCAGACGGACTCCCTCGGCCGCACCTGGCAGGAGGCCGCGAGCGGCATCGTCAACAAGACGTCCGGGATGATGGTCATCGGCTCCTTCATCGGCCAGCAGTTCGAGGAGGCCGACCAGGAGGACATCGACTTCTTCAACTTCCCCGAGGTCGACCCGGCCATCGGCGCGGACGCGGTCGAGGCCCCCATCGACGGCTTCATGATGTCCAAGCGCCCCCGCAACGAGGAGGGCGCCAGGAAGCTGCTGGAGTACTTCGGGTCCCCCGAGGACGGCGTCGTGCAGACCACCAACGACCCCTCCGGCATCGCGGCGAACTCGAAGTCCGACCAGGGGCACTACACCGAGCTGCAGAAGAAGTGCGCCGAGTTCGTCGCGAACGCGGCCTCGATCTCGCAGTTCATGGACCGCGACACGCGTCCCGACTTCGCCTCGACCGTCATGATCCCCTCGCTGCAAACCTTCATCTCGAACCCCGCCGACATCGACGGTCTCTGCAACGACATCGAGAACCAGAAGAAGAGCATCTTCACCTCCTGAGGAGCGTCCCGTGTCGAGTCCCGACCTGCCGCTCGTCGCCCCGCAGACGGCGCACCCCGCGCCGGCTGCGGGGTCGCACCAGGGCACCGGCAAGAACCAGCGCGTCCGCCGCCTCAGCGGCTACGACCGGGTCGCCGTGATCCTCATGGTGGCGATCCCCACCCTCGTCGTCGTGGGGCTGATCTGGCTGCCGGCCATCGCGTCGGTCCTCCTCTCGTTCACCAGCTGGGACGGGATCGGATCGCTGGCCGACGTGAAGGTCATCGGTGTGGAGAACTACACCAACGTCTTCACCAACTACCCGCCGTTCGGCCCGGCCGTCCGGCACAACCTCATCTGGCTGGTCGTCATGTTCGTGGTGGCGACCCCGCTGGGCATCCTCTTCGCGGTGCTCATCGACAAGGAGCTCAAGGGCAGCCGGTTCTACCAGACGGCCCTGTACCTGCCGGTCGTGCTGTCGCTGGCGCTGGTCGGGTTCATCTGGCAGCTCATGTACTCCCGCGACCAGGGTCTCGTCAACGCGGTCCTCGGCACCCAGGTCGACTTCTACGGCGACCCCCGGTGGAACCTGTGGGCCGCCCTGTTCGCGACCTGCTGGAAGCAGGTCGGGTACGTGATGCTGCTGTACTTGGCCGGCCTCAAGGGCGTCGACGCCTCCCTCAAGGAGGCGGCGCAGATGGACGGCGCCAACCAGGTGCAGACCTTCTTCCGGATCGTCTTCCCGGTCATGCGCCCCATCAACATCATCGTGCTCGTCATCACCGTCATCGAGTCGCTGCGCGCCTTCGACCTCGTCTGGGTGATCAACCAGGGCCGCAACGGCCTGGAGCTGATCGCCACCCTGGTCACGGCGAACATCGTCGGTGAGGCCAGCCGGATCGGCTTCGGCTCCGCACTGGCGACGATCATGCTGGTGATCTCGCTCGTGTTCATCAGCATCTACCTGGCGGTCGTCATGCGGGAGGACGAACGATGAGCTCCACCACGATCCCGGGGGTGCGCCCCCGGTCGGGGGGCGACGTCCCCGCGGTGCCGCACAAGACCCCGCCCGCGCGCGTCGTGCTCTACGTGTTCCTCATCGGGGCGTCGATCCTCTGGCTCTTCCCCCTGCTGTGGGCGGTGTTCAACTCCTTCCGCGACTACGGGTACACCCAGGCCAACGGGTACGCGTCCTTCGGGGGCTTCACCCTGGACAACTACGCGAACGCCTGGCGGCAGGGGAACTTCGGCCGGCACTTCTTCAACTCGGTCATCATCACGGTGCCCTCCGTGGTGCTGGCGCTGCTCCTGGCGTCGATGGTCGCCTTCGTGGTGGCCCGGTTCAACTTCAAGTTCAACCTCGCCCTGCTCGGGCTCTTCACAGCCGCGAACCTGCTGCCGCCGCAGGCCCTGCTGATCCCGCTCTTCCGCCTCTTCAAGGCGATCGAGGTCCCGTTCTGGTTCAGCTACTCGGGGACCCTGCTCGACAGCTACTGGGCGTTGATCATCGTCAACACGGCCTTCCAGACCGGGTTCTGCGCCTTCGTGCTCAGCAACTACATGAAGACGCTGCCCTACGAGCTCTACGAAGCGGCCCAGGTCGACGGCCTGAGCGTCTTCAAGCAGTACTGGAAGATCACCCTGCCGCTGTGCCGGCCCGCCCTGGCCGCTCTCGCGGTGCTCGAGATCACCTGGATCTACAACGAGTTCTTCTGGGCCACGGTCCTGCTGCAGTCGGGGGACAAGTTCCCCATCACCAGCTCGCTGAACAACCTCAAGGGTCAGTTCTTCACCGACTACAACCTGCTGTCGGCCGGTTCGGTCCTCGTGGCCCTGCCGGTGCTCGTCGTGTTCTTCGCGCTGCAGAAGCAGTTCGTCTCCGGTCTGACGCTGGGAGCCACCAAGGGATGAACCACTGGTTCGAGGACTTCACGCCCGGGCGCGGTGCCCTGCCCGCCCGGGCGTGGGTGCGTTCCGACGCGCCCGCGCTGTCGCTGAACGGCGGCTGGCGCTTCCGCTACGCCGAGCGGGCCGACGCACCGGCCGACCTCGCCGACCCGGCGCTGGACGACGGGGGCTGGGGCGAGATCACCGTCCCGGGGCACTGGCAGCTGCAGGGCTGGGGCGTCCCGGCCTACACGAACATCGTCTACCCCTTCCCCGTCGAGCCGCCCTTCGTGCCCGACGAGAACCCCACCGGCGACCACCGCCGCGCGTTCGCGCTGCCCGCGGGGTTCGGGGCGGAGGGGGCCCGCGCCGTGCTGCGCTTCGAGGGGGTCGACTCCGCGTTCACCGCCTGGGTCGACGGCACCGAGGTCGGCCGCTCGGTGGGCAGCCGCCTGCCCGTCGAGTTCGACGTCACCGCCGCCCTGGACCCCGCCCGCGACGAGCACCTGCTGGCCGTCCGGGTGCACCAGTGGTCCGCGGCCAGCTACCTGGAGGACCAGGACATGTGGTGGCTGTCCGGGATCTTCCGCGACGTCACCCTCCTCGCCCGCCCCGCCGACGCCGTCGAGGACGTCTTCGTCCACGCCGGCTACGACCACCGCACCGGGGGCGGGACCCTGCGGGTGGACACCCCCGGCCCCGCCCGGCTGCGCGTCCCCGAGCTCGGGGTGGACGCGGCGACGAACGAGGACGTCCCCCTCCCCGCGGTCGAGCCCTGGTCGGCGGAGGTGCCGCGCCTCTACGACGCCGAGGTGTCCACGGCGGGGGAGCGGGTCCGGCTGCGGATCGGGTTCCGCACCGTGGCCGTCGTCGACGGCGTGTTCACCGTCAACGGCGCCCCGGTGAAGCTGCGCGGGGTCAACCGCCACGAGGTGTCCGCCGACCGCGGCCGCGCCGTCACCGAGGCCGAGATGCTGGCCGACGTGCTGCTGATGAAGCGGCACAACGTCAACGCCGTCCGCACCAGCCACTACCCCCCGCACCCGCGCTTCCTGGAGCTGTGCGACGAGCACGGCCTGTGGGTCGTCGACGAGTGCGACCTGGAGACCCACGGCTTCTGGCTGCTGGACTGGCGGAACAACCCCTCCGACGACCCGCGCTGGCGCGAGGCCTACCTGGACCGGATCCGGCGCACCGTCGAGCGGGACAAGAACCACCCCAGCGTCGTGCTCTGGTCGCTGGGCAACGAGAGCGGCACCGGCCAGAACCTCGCGGCGATGTCGGCGTGGGTCGCGGACCGCGACCCCTCGCGCCTGGTCCACTACGAGCACGACTGGGCCGTCCCGTACGCCGACGTCTACTCCCGCATGTACGCCACCCACGCCGAGGTCGCGGCCATCGCCACCCGGACCGAGGAGGCCCTGCCCGACGCGGCGGCCGACGCGCGGCGGCGGGCCATGCCGTTCGTGCAGTGCGAGTACGCGCACGCCATGGGCAACGGTCCCGGCGGGCTCGCGGAGTACCAGGACCTCTTCGAGAGCTCCGACCGCTGCATGGGCGGCTTCGTCTGGGAGTGGATCGACCACGGCCTGCGCCAGCGGGGACCGGACGGGCGCGAGCGGTTCGCCTACGGCGGCGACTTCCGCGAGCCCCTGCACGACGGGGCCTTCGTCGCCGACGGCCTGGTGTTCCCCGACCGGACCCCCTCCCCGGGCCTGCTCGACTACGCGGCCGTCATCACCCAGGTCAGGCTGCGCCCCGAGGAAACCCCGGCGGGTGGCCGGCTGCGGCTGACCAACCACCACGACGTCGTCGACCTCGACCACGTGCGGCTGCGCTGGAGCGTGGAGGACGACGGGCTCGAGGTCGCCGCCGGCGAGCTCGCGACGCCCGAGCTCGCCCCCCGCGCCTCGACGCTGCTCGAGCTGCCCGAGGAGGTCCCGGCCCTGCCCGCCGCCACGGCGGAACGCTGGTTCACCGTGACCGCGGTGCTGGCCCGCGCCACCAGCTGGGCCGACGCCGGTCACGTCCTGGGGCGCGGGCAGGTGCAGCTGGCCGACGCGCCCGCCCCGGCGCGCAGCCCCGGCCGCGGACCGGCGCGCCGGGGCCCGGACCTGCTGGTGGGTCCCGCGGTCCTCGACGCCCGCACCGGGGCGCTGCACCGGCTGGGGGCGTTCCCGGCGCGGTCCCTGGAGCTGGCCCTGTGGCGGGCCCCCACCGACAACGACCGCGGCGAGCACGGGGAACCGCTGGAACCGGCGTGGCGCGCGCTGGGCCTGCACCGCCTGCGGCACCGGACGGGGTCGGTGGAGGTCTCCGGCTCCGACGTCGTCGTGGCCGGCCGCTCCGCCCCGGCGGGGACGGACACGGGTTTCGCCACCACCTGGCGCTGGAGCGCCGTCGGCGACGGCGCGGTCCGGCTGGAGGTCGACGTGCTCCCGCAGGCGCCGGGGGGCCTGTCCGTCCCGCTCCCGCGCGTCGGGCTCCGCCTGGAGCTGCCCCGGGCGCTGCGCACCCTCACCTGGTTCGGGCGCGGCCCGGGCGAGGCGTACCCCGACACCGGGGCGGCGACGTGGACCAGCCGGTTCTCGCGGTCGGTGGAGGACCTGCAGACCCCCTACGTCCGACCCCAGGAGAACGGCCAGCGCGCCGACGTCCGGTGGGCCGAGCTCACCGCGGACGACGGCTCCGGGCTGCGGCTGGAGGCCGACCCCGCGATCGGGGTCACCGTGCGGCCGTGGAGCACCGAGGCGCTCGACGCCTCGACCCACACCTCGGCGCTGCGCGACGAGGGCCGGGTGTGGCTGCACCTGGACGCCGCCCAGCAGGGGATCGGGACGGCGTCGTGCGGGCCGGGCGCGTTGCCGGCCTACCGGCTGCAGGCGCAGCCGGTGCGCTTCGCCGTCACGTTCGCCGCGCTGGCCTGACCCGGGCGGCGCGGGCCCTCACCGCGCCCCCGCCGGGACCGGGCGGGCGGCGCGGTAGGCGCCGGGGGAGCAGCCGCAGGCCCGCGCGAAGTGCGCGTACAGGCTGCTCCCCGACCCGAACCCGGCGGCGTGGGCGACGGCGGCCGTCGTCATCGACGTGGTGAGCAGCAACCGCTGCGCCTCGGCGATCCGGTGCCGCAGCAGCTGGTCGCCGAGGGTGACCCCGGTGGCGCGGCGGAACAGGGTCGTGGCGTAGTTCGGGTTCAGGTTGGCCGCCCGGGCGATGTCGGCGGCGGAGATGCGGTCGCGGAAGTTCTCCGCGGTGTAGCGGGCCATCAGCGCGACCGGCCGCAGGTCGGGCCGGGGACGGGGGGTCGGTGCCGGACCGCGGTGCCCCAGGATCCTCAGCACCATGGCGTTCGCCTCCAGCAGCATCGCCTCGGTGTCCGGCTCGGCCCCGCGGGGGTGGGCCAGGTCGCGCTGCCAGGTGGTGAACAGCCCCTCCACGTGCGGGCCGATCACCGCGGTGGGCACCACGACGGTGCGCTGCGACATCACCGTCGCCGAGAACGCGGCGGGCAGGGACCACCGCAGGACGACCGCCAGCGGGAGGTGCACCCAGCAGGTGTCGCTGTCCCGCGGCCCGTCCGAGGAGAGCAGCCGGTGCGGCGCCGCGGCCCAGAACACGGCCGTGGACCCCTCCGGCACGCTGACCCGCTCGCCCCCCACCAGGTACTCCAGCGAACCCCGCAGCGCGACGTTGACCTCCAGGTCGTCGTGGCGGTGGAACTCCCGCATGGGCGGCGCCGACCCGCGGTGCACCCAGAGGGCGGGCTCGACGACGGTGAGAGCGTCCACGGGGGTCACGGTAGCTGAGGATCCTGGAACCCCTCACCCGTCGGCCGGAGGACTCCGGGAGGACCCCGCCCTAGGGTCGCCGCATGCCTCCGACGCCGGGCCCCGTGACCACCGCCGCCGGGGGTCCCCCCTCCCGCCCCCCCATGGGGTGGAACAGCTGGGACTGCTACGGCACCACCGTGACCGAGGAGGAGGTGCTCGCCAACGCCCGGTTCGTGGCCGAGCACCTCCTGGAGTTCGGCTGGGACACCGTCGTCGTCGACATCGACTGGTCCGACCCGACGGCGAAGGCCCACGGCTACAACGCGGGCGCCCCGCTGTGCCTGGACGAGCACGGCCGGCTGGTGCCCGACCCGGGCCGGTTCCCGAGCTCGGCGGGCGGGGCGGGGTTCGCCCCGCTCGCCGCGCAGGTCCACGCCCTCGGCCTGAGGTTCGGGATCCACGTCATGCGGGGGATCCCCCGCGCGGCCGTCGCCGCGGACACCCCCGTCCTCGGCGCCGGCGTCGGCGCCGCCGCGCTGGCCGACCGGACCAACGTCTGCGAGTGGAACCCCGACATGCTCGGCCTCGACCACTCCCACCCCGGCGCGCAGGCCTACTACGACTCGACGCTGGCCCTGTACGCGCAGTGGGGCGTGGACTTCCTCAAGGCCGACGACATGCTGTGGCCCTACCAGGCGGCCGACGTCGAGGCGTACGCGCGCGCGATCGCCCGGTCGGGGCGCGAGATCCAGCTCAGCCTGTCACCCGGCCGGGACCTGTCCCTGTCCCGGCTGGCGCACCTGCGCGCGCACGCCACGACGTGGCGGATCTGCGACGACCTGTGGGACCGGTGGGAGGACGTCGAGGCGAACTTCGCCCGGTTCGCCCGCTGGGCCCCGCACGCCGGTCCGCAGGGCTGGCCGGACGGGGACATGCTGCCGCTGGGACGCATCGGCCTGCGCGCCGAGCGGGGCGAACCCCGCCACGACCGGCTGACCCCGGCCGAGCGCCGCACGCTGGTGACGCTGTGGGTCGTGGCCCGCTCGCCGCTGATGATCGGCGGGGACCTGCCCAGCTCCGACCCGGCGACGATCGCGCTGTTCACCAACGCCGACGTGCTCGCGGTGCTGGAGGCCACCGGCAACCGCGAGGTGTTGCGCGAGGGGCCGCTGGTGCTCTGGACCGCGCAGGGGGACGGCGTCGGCTACGTCGCCGCGTTCAACCTGGGGACGGAACCCCTCGCGGTCGCCCTGGACAGCCTCGACGTCGACCTGCCCGCGCGGCTGGGCCGGGTCGAGGAGCTCTGGACCGGGGAGGCGGTCACGACCTCCCCGGTCACCGCCCAGGAGGACGCCACCCGCGGCGTCGCCCCCGGCAGCACCGCGGTCCCGGTGACCATCGAGCCGCACGGTGCGGTCCTGCTGCGCCACACCCCCTGACCGGGGTCGTCCCCTCCGCCGCGGCGGAGGGGACGACGGGCCCTCAGGTGTAGAGGGTGAAGCCCGGGTGGGCACCGGTGAGGAAGTGGTGGCCCACCTCGCGGGCCTTGTACTGCACCGGGTCGTGCAGGGTGTGGGTGCGGACGTTGCGCCAGAACCGGTCGAAGCCGTACCGGTTGCTCGTCGCCCGGGCCCCGGTCACCTCGTAGATCGCCGAGGTCGCCTCGACGGCCAGGTCGGAGGACACGACCTTCAGCGCCGCGATCTCCTCGGCCACCTCGCCGCGTTCGGCCCAGGTGAGGTCCGGCCCGCGCTCGTGGGCCTGCGACAGCGACTCGCCCGCGCTGCGCCCCAGCGCCTCCGCCGCGCGCAGCCGGGCGACGAGACGGCCGTAGGTCGCCAGCACGTACGGGTCCTCGACGGCCTCCCGCACGTCGGAGAGCAGCCACGGCCGTGACGTGGTGCGGGTGTACTCCGCGGCCGTCTCCAGCGCCCCGCGCGTCACGCCGAGGTAGAAGTGCCCGAACGCGGCCTGGATGGCCGGGGTCACCAGCGAGCCGAACGCCCCGCTCTCCGACGCCGAACCGAGGACCGCGTCGGGGGTGATGCGGACGTCGTCGAAGCGGACGGAACCGCTGGCGGACAGCCGCTGCCCGAGGTTGTCCCAGTCGCCGCCCTTGACGAAGCCCGGCGCGTCGCGCGGCACGACGACCAGCAGGTCCTTCCCCGTGTCGTCGGCGACACCGCCGACCACGGTCACGTCCCCGACGCTGGCGCCGGTGGAGAAGCTCTTCGTGCCGCGCAGCAGGTAGCCGTCGCCGTCGCGGACGAGCTGCAGGTCGGGGTCGACGGGGTTCACCGAGTCCCCCCACAGCCACTGCCGCGCCGCGGAGGGGACGCCCCAGCGCCGGCGGCCCGCCTCGTCGGCGACCCAGACGAGGTTGTGGGCGTTGACGTAGTGGTAGGCCAGCAGCTGCGCGATCGACCCGTCGGCGCGCGCGATCTCGCGCACGACGTCGAGGCCCACCGACCACGGCAGGCCGCCGCCCCCGACCTCCCGGGGCAGCAGGACGCCCGGCAGACCGGCCCCGCGCAGCAGCTCGGCCTCGGCGGAGGGTTCGGCGTTCGCGCGGTCGCGCTCCAGGGCGTCCAGCGCGAGGCGGTCCGCGACGCCGCGGGCGGCGTCGAGGACCTGCTCCGCGGTGGTCGCCGTCCCGGCGGTCGTCTCGATCTCGGTGGTGGTCACGGCTCTCCTCACACCCGCTCGCGGTTCAGCTTGTGCGCGGCGGCGGGGTGGTCGTCGCGCACGTGGACCTGGCCCTTGCCGTAGATCGTCTCCCGCAGCGTCTCGCCCTCGTACTCGGTGGGGTAGACCCCGCGGCGCTGCAGCTCGGGGACGACGAACTCGACGATGTCCTCGAAGGTGCCGGGGGTGATGGCGTAGGCGCAGTTGAACCCGTCGACGTCACCGACCTCCATCCACCGCTGCAGCTCGTCGGCCACGGTGGTGGGGGAGCCGACGACCACCGCACCCATCCCGCCGATGCCGACCCAGTTCGCGATGTCGCGCGGGGTCCACTTCCGGTCCGGGTCGGCGGTGGAGAACGCCTCGACGGCGCTGCGCACGGCCTCGGTCTCGGCGTACTCCAGGGGCTCGTCCGGCGGGTAGCTGGAGAGGTCCAGCCCGCTCCAGCCGCCGTAGAGGTTCAGGGCGCCGTCGTAGCTGACGTGCTGCGCGTAGTCCTCGTACTTCGCCCGGGCCTCCTCGTCGGTGGCCGCGGTGATGATCGTGACCAGGGTGAAGACCTTGATGCTGCGCGGGTCGCGGCCGGCCTCGGCGGCCGCGGCGCGCAGCCGGTCCACCCAGGGCCGCATGACCTCCGGGCGGGTGGCGGTGTTGAAGACCGCCTCCCCGTGGCGGGCGGCGAAGGCGATGCCGCGCGGGGAGGCCCCGGCCTGGAAGATGACCGGCGTGCGCTGGGGGGAGGGAGCGGTCAGCCCGATGCCGGGGACGTCGAAGAACCGGCCGTGGTGCTCGATCGGGTGGACCTTCGCCGGGTCGGTGAACACCCCGGCCTCGGCGTCGCGGACGACGGCGTCGTCCTCCCAGGAACCCTCCCACAGCTTGTAGACGACCTCCATGAACTCCTCGCCGAGCTCGTACCGCTCGTCGTGGGAGATCTGCGTCGACAGGCCGAGGTTCCTCGCCGCGGACTCCAGGTAGCTGGTCACGACGTTCCAGCCGACGCGGCCGTTCGTGTAGTGGTCCAGCGTCGCCAGCTTGCGGGCGAAGGAGTAGGGCTGCTCGTAGGTCAGCGACACCGTGACCCCGAACCCGAGGTGCTCGGTCACCGCGCCCATCGCGGACACCGCGAGCAGCGGGTCGCCCACCGGCACCTGCGTCGACTCGCGCAGCGCCGTCTCCGGGCCCCCCTTGTAGACGTCGTAGACCCCGAGGACGTCGGCGATGAACAGCGAGTCGAACCGGCCCCGTTCCAGCAGCTTCGCCAGTCCGGTCCAGTACCGGATGTCGTCGAAGCGGTGCGACTCGTCGTCCGGGTGCCGCCACAAGCCCGGGGACTGGTGGCCGACGCACGTCATGTCGAAGGCGTTGAGGTGGACCCTGCGGTCAGTCACGGAGATCTCCCGAATCACTTGACGGCGCCGGCGGACAGGCCGCCGACCAGCCACTTCTGGGCCACGACCGCGAGCACGTACATCGGGACGATCCCGACGAGCGATGCCGCGGCCTGCTGACCGAACTGCACGGTGCGGTCCCCCTGGAACAGCGACAACCCGACCGGCAGGGTCTGGCTGGAGGTGCTCTGGGAGAACGACACCGCGAAGAGGAACTCGTTGTAGGACAGGAACAGGCAGATCAGCAGCGCGGCGACGAGACCGGGAGCCAGCAGCGGCAGCACCAGGCGGCGCAGGCCCTGGCTCGTCGACAACCCGTCGACCCAGCCGGCCTCCTCGATCTCCAGCGGGATGCGCCGGACGAAGCCGTCCAGCAACCACACCGCCACCGGCACGTTCGCCAGCCCGTTCACCAGGACCAGCCCGAGCGCGGAGTTCGTCAGGTCGGCCTGCTTGAGCAGGTAGTACAGCGGCAGGACCGCGACGATCGGCGGTGCGCAGTAGCTGGCCAGCAGCAGCGTCTGCAGGCGCTCCCCGCGGACCCCCGCGCGGGCGGTCACGTAGGCCGCCGGCACCGCGACGACCGAGGTGAGCAGGGTCGCGCCGATCGCGACGACCCAGGAGTTCACCAGCATCGTCGACAGCGGGACCGTCTCGAAGGCCCTCGCGAAGTTCGACCACACGAACGCGGTGGGCAGCCAGCCGCCGTTGGCGATGTCGTCGACGCTGCGCAGCGACAGCGACGCCATGAACAGCACGGGCAGCAGCGCCACGAACGCGACGAGCGCCAGGACCAGCCGCAGACCGCTGCGGCGCAGCGCCGTCGCGGTCACCGGTCCGCCCGCACGGCGCGTGCCCGCAGCAGCGTGACGACGGTGGTGAGGACGCCGACGACGAGACCGAAGACCAGGGTCTCCGCGGCGGCGGTGCCGATCTCGTAGCTGCCGCGCATGCCCGTCCGGAAGATCTCGAAGCTGCTGACGATGGTGGAGACCCCGGGGCCGCCCTGGGTGACGACCGTCACCAGGTCGAACACCTTCAGCCCGATGACCAGCTCCAGCAGCAGCACGGAGAGGACGTTGGGGGCCACGACCGGCCAGACCACCGAGGTGAACGTGCGCCACGGCCCGGCGCCGTCGAGCGCCGCGGCCTCGCGCAGTTCCTCGGGGACCCCGAGCAGGGCCGCGAACACCAGCAGCGTCACCAGCGGGGTCCACTGCCAGACGTGCATGACGACGAGCGCGCTGAACGCGCCCACGCCGTCGCCCAGCGGGTTCGCCCCCGGGAACCCGATCGCGGAGAACAACCCCCCGAACGCCCCGCCCACGGGGGCGAGCATGAGCTTCCACGCCACCCCGACCATGACCGGCGGGGTGACCAGCGGCAGCAGCAGGATCGTCCCGACGACGCCGAAGCGGGTGCCGCGGGCGTGCAGCAGCAGGGCGAGGACCACGCCCAGCGCCGTCGCCGCCAGGGCCGCGACCACCGCGAACACCACCGAGCGGAGCAGGGAGCCGGCGAAGGCCAGCGACTCCCAGGCTTCGACGAAGTTGTCGGTCCCGGTGAACCGCTGCAGCGGCCGGGCCAGGGAGGACTTCGTGAACGCCAGCGCCACGACGAACACCGTCGGGTAGACGAGCATCAGCGCGAGCCCGGCCAGGCTCGGCGCGGCCAGCCACGTCGAGACGTGCCCGGGGCGGTGCCGGCCGGGCACGCCCCGGCGGGGACCGCCGCCGCGCTGGCGGGGCAGCGTCCCCCGGTCGTCGAGGACCTGGGTCATCCGAGTTCCGCCTCCCAGCTCTCCGCCGCCTTGTCGAGCGCGGCCTGCGGGTCCTCGCTGCCCTGGATGGCCAGGGCGAGCTGGTCGACGAGGTCCTGCAGCGCCTTCGGCGCCCCGGCCTGGCTGGGCCACGCCAGCGGGTCGCCCTCCAGCCCCTCGCGGATGACGTCGGTGGCCTTCCCGGCGGCGGCGGCGTACTCCGCGGAGGCGAGGACGCTGGTGCGCGCGGGGTCGATGCCGGAGCCGGCGGTGGAGGCCAGCAGGAAGTTGCGGTCCTTGTCGGTGGCCCACTTCACGAAGGCCGCGGCCTTGTCCTGCTGCGCCGACGCGCTCGAGACGCCGAGGCCGAAGCCGGCGTCCAGGGCGCTGCGCGGGGTGGTGTTCGACCCGCCGACGGGGAGGGTGACGACACCCCACTTGTCGACGATCTTCGAGCTCGACGGGTCCTGCGCCTTCAGGCCGAGGTCGGTCCAGGTGTCCAGCATCGCGCCCTGCCCGGAGAGGAAGGCCGAGTTGGCCTGGTCGAAGCCGGTCTGCAGCGGCGTCGGCAGGGCGTGCGGGGAGACGTCGACGAGGTGCTGCAGGGCGGCCAGGCCCTCCGCGCCGGCGAAGGCGGGCCGGCCGTCGGCGTCGACGAGGGTGCCGCCGTAGCCGGCGAGGCGGTTGATGAAGGAGCAGCCGAGGATCATGGGGACCTGCTGGCCCTCGACGATGGCGCCGTAGACGCTGCCGCCGGAGTCCTGGGTGATCTTCGCGGCGGCGGCGTCGTACTCGTCCCACGTCGTCGGGGGCTGCACGCCGTACCGGTCGAAGACCTCGGCGTTGTAGTAGAGGACGTGGGTGTCGCCGTCGAAGGGCAGGCCGTAGCGCTTGCCGTCGAGCAGCGTGTAGGGGTCGTAGATCGAGGGCAGGAAGTCGTCGGTGGCGATGTCGGGGTTGGCGCCGATCCAGTCGGTCAGGTCGATCAGCGCGTCGGCGTTCACCAGCTCGCCCAGGCCGAAGTAGAAGTAGTCGAAGACGTCGAACTCGCCGTCGCCGCCCTGCACGTCCAGGATCTGCTTGCTCGTCAGCTGGTCGTAGGGGATCGCGGTGACCTCGAGCTTCCCGCCGAACTCCGCCTCGAACCTCGGCCCCAGCAGGTCGGTGAAGGCCAGCACGTGCGGCTGGTTGACCATCAGCTTGATCGTCGCGCCCTGCAGGTCGACGGCGGCGTCGGCGGCGAGGCCGGCGGTCGTCCCCCCGTCGCCGCAGGCGCCCAGGCCGCCGGTGGCGGCGAGGGCGCCGACCCCCAGGGCGGAGGACAGGACCCGCCGGCGGGTCGCGGTCGGGCGGGCGTTCGCGGCGGGCAGGGGGGTGCGACGGGGCGCGGACATGGGTGTGCTCCGGGGGGTAGGCGGACGTCGGGGGTCCGTCGGGGTGCGCTGAGCGCGGGGGAGGGGTGGTGAGGGGTGCGGCGCGGACGGTCTCAGACCGTGCGCGGCACCCCGCGGCGCACCGGTGCGCGGTCACCGCACCGCGCGGAGGCGGTGCGGGCGAGGTCGACGTGGCGGCGCCGGGTGAGCGGGAGCGGGGTAGGGCTGTGCACTGCGTTCCTCCATCGCCCCTGGCGGGAGCACCTGCCGCTGCGCGGTGGTTGCTGTGGCGTCGTCGAGCCAGGTCTCTCGGCCACTCTGGATGGTGTTGCCGGGAGCGTAGCGGACGCCCCGCTCCGGCCGCGACCTCCTCGGGGCGTCGGCGTCCCGGTGCGCCGGGACGGGCGGAGCGGGCTGTGCCACACTGTCAGTGGTCGAGCGTTCCCCACACCGGGCGCCCGGCCCGCCGTCGAGACCGCCGCCCTGCGCGCGGGTCCCGGGCAGCGCCGCGGTCCAGTGGAAGGACCTCGCAGGCGCCCCGGCCCACGCGCTGGACGTCGACCGCCGGCGGCACGAGCGGAGGCCCGCGACGAGCGCGGGCACGCTGGTGCACCGAGGACTTCCGTCGGGTGCGGGACGACCCACCCGGCGATTCCGACCAGGACGCTCGCGCGACCGTGGGTTCACCGGTGGAGCGGTCGTCGCGGGCGAGCGGAGCACCCGTGACGACCACACCCGAAGAGAACGCCGCCCCCACCGCCGAGGGCGCAGCCACCGCGCGCCCCCGTCGACGCCGCGCCGCCAGCCGCCCCGCCGGTCCACCGGCCCGCGTCCAGCCGGAGAGCGCGCCGGCCGAGCCCGCCGCGCCGGCGGCGTCGGAGTCGACGCCCGCCGTGGAGCCCGCCGCCGAGCCGGTGGTCGAGGCCCCCGCCGTCGAGGCCCCCGCCGTCGAGGCCCCCGCGGCTGAGACCCCTGCGGCCGAGGTCCCCGTCGTCGAGACCCCCGCGGTCGAGGCTCCCGTCGAGGCGGTCGCCGCGGCCGAACCCGCCCCGCGTCGCCGGACCCGCCGGGCGACCCGCAAGGTCGCCGCCCCGGCGGAGACCGTGGTCGAGCCCGCGGCCGTGGCCGCCCCGGCCGAGGTCCCGTCGGAGCCCGCGCCCGCACCCGAGACCGCCGCCGAGCCGGTCGCCGAGGCCCCCGAGGCCCCGGCCGCGCCCGCCCGTCGTCGCCGGAGCCGCAAGGCGGTCGCGCCCGCCCCCCTCGCCGAGGCCCCCGCCGTCGAGGCCCCCGCCGTCCCGGAGGTCGAGGCGCCCCGGACCGAGGTCGTCGCCGTCGCCGAGGACGCCCCGGTGGAGGAGACCCCCGTCGAGACCCCTGTCGCGGCCGCCGTCGAGGCGCCGGCCGCGCCGGCTCCCGTCGCGGCGACCGCCCCCGCCGCGCCCGCCGAGCAGCCCGACCTCATGGACGACCCCGTCCTCCTGCGCGCCGCCGGGTTCGCCCAGGGCCGCCGCGCGCCCTCCGAGGGCGAGCGCGCCGCCGACGCGGCCGCCCGGGCGACCGCGCTGTTCTTCCAGGCCCCCGTCGACGAGGCGCCCACCCGCCGCAGCCGCCGGGCGTCCGCCCCCGCGGGCCCGCCGCCCGTCAGCGACCGGGAGGCCCCCGCCCTCGACGAGGACGACGACCTCCTCCTCGACGACCTCCTCCCCGGAGCGGACGACGAGGCCGGTGAGGACGCCCCCGAGCTCGACGGCGACGCGCCCGGCTCGGCCGAGGACGGCGACGAGGAGCAGGACGAGGACGGCGGCGCCCCGCGCCGACGCCGTCGCCGCGGTGGCCGCGGCCGCCGCAGCCGCACCCGCGAGGACGGCGAGGCCGACACCGACGAGGAGCCCACCGAGGCCGGCGAGGTCGGCGAGGCCCGTGACGGGTCCGACGACGAGGAGCCCGAGGCCGGCGCGTCCGCCTCCGACGACGAGGACGAGGACGGGGAGGAGCCCAGCGGCTCCTCGCGCCGCCGTCGCCGCCGTCGTCGGCGCAGCGGGGCCGGGGAGACCGAGGACGGCTCGCCCGACGACCCGCCCAACACCGTCACCCGGGTCCGCGAGCCGCGTCGCCCGCGCACCGGCGCGGCGACGACGGGCGGCACCGGCGAGGACGAGATCACCGCGCTCAAGGGCTCCACGCGCCTGGAGGCCAAGAAGCAGCGCCGCCGCGAGGGCCGCGAGCAGGGGCGCAAGCGGGCCATCCTCACCGAGGCCGAGTTCCTCGCCCGCCGCGAGGCCGTCGAGCGCGTCATGGTCGTGCGCCAGCAGGCCGACAAGACGCAGATCGGTGTCCTCGAGGACGGGATCCTCGTCGAGCACTACGGGGCGAAGCTCGCCCAGACGACGATGGTCGGCAACGTCTACCTCGGCCGGGTGCAGAACGTGCTGCCCAGCATGGAGGCCGCCTTCATCGACGTCGGCAAGGGCCGCAACGCCGTCCTGTACGCCGGCGAGGTGAACTGGGACGCCGCGGGCCTGGAGGGCCAGCCCCGCCGCATCGAGGCCGCGCTGAAGTCCGGCGACCCCGTCCTCGTCCAGGTCACCAAGGACCCCGTCGGCCACAAGGGCGCGCGGCTCACCAGCCAGGTCTCCCTGCCCGGCCGCTACCTGGTCTACGTCCCGCGCGGGTCGATGACCGGCATCTCCCGCAAGCTGCCCGACACCGAGCGCGCGCGGCTGAAGAAGGTCCTCAAGCAGGTCGTGCCCGAGGGGGCGGGCGTCATCGTGCGCACCGCCGCCGAGGGGGTCGCCGAGGAGGAGCTGGCCGCGGACGTGCAGCGCCTGCAGGCGACGTGGGAGGCCATCCAGGCCAAGGCGTCGAGCAAGAACGCGCCCGTCCTGCTGCACGGGGAGCCGGACCTGACCGTCCGGGTCGTGCGCGACGTCTTCAACGAGGACTTCACCAAGCTCGTCATCTCCGGCGACGAGGCCTGGGAGACCGTGCGCGGTTACGTCGACGACGTCGCCCCCGACCTCGCCGAGCGCCTCGAGCGCTGGGACGGCGGGGCGGGCGGCGCCGAGGACGTCTTCGCCCACCACCGCATCGACGAGCAGCTGCAGAAGGCCCTCGGCCGCAAGGTCTGGCTGCCCTCGGGCGGTTCGCTGGTCATCGACCCGACCGAGGCCATGCACGTGGTCGACGTCAACACCGGCAAGTTCACCGGTGCCGGCGGCACGCTGGAGGAGACCGTCACCCGCAACAACCTCGAGGCGGCGGAGGAGATCGTCCGCCAGCTGAGGTTGCGCGACATCGGCGGGATCATCGTCATCGACTTCATCGACATGGTGCTGGAGTCCAACCGGGACCTGGTGCTGCGCCGCCTCGTCGAGTGCCTGGGCCGCGACCGCACCAAGCACCAGGTGGCCGAGGTGACCTCCCTGGGCCTGGTGCAGATGACCCGCAAGCGCACCGGCCAGGGCCTGGCGGCCGTGCTCGACGAGCTGGACGCGGCCGCCGACGCCAACCCCGCCCCGCAGCCCGCGCCCGGCGGGTCCTCCAGCGGCCCCGCCGCGTCCGGCGGCTCCACCGGCGGGAACGGGGCGGGCGGGAAGTCCCGCGCGCGCCGCGGCCGCGGGCGGGACAAGGGCGGCGAGGGCGAGGCGGACACCGCCCGGTCCTCCGACGCCCAGCCGGGCGAGGGGGTCGCCGAGGCCGGCGGGGAGCCCCCGCGCGAGCCGGGGAAGGACTCCGCCGTCCTGGCCGCCATCGCGGCGGTGGCGGCGGCGGCGCGCAGCAAGGAGCGCGAGGAGTCCTCGAGCCCCGCGCCGGTGCAGGACTGAGGTCCGGCCCGCCGTTTTGACCCCCGGGGTGGCGTTCCGTACGCTTGACCCTTGGTGCGCCTCCGTGCGCGAGCCCCAGACCGCTCCGCGGCCTGGTGGCGTTCCAGTAGTTCGTGACGAGAGAAACGGGTTCGTTGTGGTGTACGCCATCGTCCGCGCCGGCGGCCGGCAGGAGAAGGTTGCGGTCGGCGACGTGCTGACCATCGACCGTGTCCCCGTGGCCAGCGGGGAGACGCTGCAGCTGCAGCCCCTTCTCCTCGTCGACGGCGAGACCGTCACTCACGACGCTTCGGCGCTCGCGGGTGTCAAGGTCGTCGCCGAGGTGGTCGAGGAGGCCAAGGGCCCCAAGATCACCATCCTGAAGTACAAGAACAAGACCGGGTACCGCAAGCGTCAGGGCCACCGCCAGCCGCTGACCCGCGTCAAGATCACCAGCATCGGGGAGTGACGTCACCTCATGGCACACAAGAAGGGCGCGAGCTCCTCGCGCAACGGTCGTGACTCCAACGCCCAGCGCCTCGGCGTGAAGCGCTTCGGTGGTCAGGTCGTCCTGGCGGGCGAGATCATCGTCCGCCAGCGCGGCACCCACTTCCACCCCGGCGCCGGTGTGGGCCGTGGCGGCGACGACACGCTGTTCGCCCTGGTCCCGGGGGCCGTCGAGTTCGGCACCCGTCGCGGCCGCAAGGTCATCAACATCGTCGCAGCCGGCGAGTGACGACGAACCAGTCGTGAACGCGAGGGGGCGGACCGGAACGATCCGGTCCGCCCCCTCGTGCGTCACGGCCTCTCCCTGCAATCGGTGATCTTGCTGGGACTACCTGCAGGATCACCGCACACGGACGAGAGGTACCAACAGATGTCCACCCACTTCGTGGACCGGGTCGTCGTGCACGCCTCCGGTGGTGACGGCGGCAACGGGTGCGCCTCGGTGCACCGCGAGAAGTTCAAGCCCCTCGGCGGCCCCGACGGCGGCAACGGCGGCAAGGGCGGGGACGTGATCCTCGAGGTCGACCCCCAGGTGACCACCCTGCTCGACCTGCAGCGCCGCCCCCACCGCAGCGCGCCCGACGGCCGGTTCGGCATGGGCAGCCACCGCAACGGCGCCGACGGCGACGACCTCGTCATCGGCGTCCCGGACGGCACCATCGTCCGCTCCGCGAGCGGGGAGCTGCTGGCCGACCTCGTCGGGCCCGGCACCCGCTACGTGGCCGCCCCGGGCGGGCGCGGCGGGCTCGGCAACGCCGCCCTGGCCTCGGCCAAGCGCAAGGCCCCCGGGTTCGCGCTCCTCGGCGAGCCGGGCGAGGTCCTCGACCTCCACCTGGAGGTCAAGACCCTCGCCGACGTGGCCCTGGTCGGGTTCCCCAGCGCCGGGAAGTCGAGCCTGGTCGCCGCGCTGTCCGCGGCCCGGCCCAAGATCGCCGACTACCCCTTCACCACCCTCGTCCCCAACCTCGGCGTCGTCGAGGCCGGCTCCACCCGCTACACCGTCGCCGACGTCCCCGGTCTCATCCCCGGCGCCAGCGAGGGCCGCGGTCTCGGGCTGGACTTCCTGCGCCACGTCGAGCGCTGCGTGGCCCTCGTCCACGTCCTGGACGGGGCGAACCTCGAGACCGACCGCGACCCGGTGAGCGACCTCGAGGCCATCGAGAAGGAGCTCGCCGCCTACCGCGTCGACGACGGGGCCGTGCCGCTGCAGGACCGTCCCCGGATCATCGTCATCAACAAGGCCGACGTGCCCGACGCCCGGGACATGGCCGAGATCGTCCGCGCGGACCTCGAGGAGCAGGGAGCGCCGGTCTTCGTCGTCTCCGCCGTGGCGCACACCGGGCTGCGCGAGCTGTCCTTCGCGATGGCCGAGCTCGTCTCCGCCGCCCGCGCGGCGGAGCCCGAGGCCGTCCCGACCCGCATCGTGCTCTCCCCGCGGGCCGTCGACGACCAGGGTTTCAAGGTCACGCGCGAGGAGTACGGCGACCAGGAGAACCGCCAGGTGCGCTTCCGCGTGCGCGGCGAGAAGCCCCGCCGCTGGGTCCGCCAGACCGACTTCACCAACGACGAGGCCGTGGGCTACCTCGCCGACCGGCTCGCCCGGCTCGGGGTCGAGGACGAGCTGTTCAAGGCCGGTGCGACGCCGGGGGCCGAGGTCGTCATCGGCGACGACGCCAACGCCGTCGTCTTCGACTGGGAGCCGACGATGCACGCCGGGGCCGAGGTCCTCGGCCAGCGCGGCAGCGACCTCCGCCTGGAGGACCACTCCCGCCCCACCCGCGACGAGAAGCGCCTGCAGGAGCGGGAACGCCGGGCCGCGAAGGTCACCGCGCGCGACGAGCTCGAAGCCGAACGCCGCGCCGGGCACTGGACGGCCGCCGACGAGGCGGACGAGGAGCTCTCGCAGCGGTGAGCACCCCGTCCACGGTCACCCGGCGCGAGGACCTCGCGCGGGCCGGTCGCGTCGTGGTCAAGGTCGGTTCGTCGTCGCTGACGACGGCCGTCGGCGGCCTCGACGCGGCCCGGCTGGGTGCCCTCGTGGACGTGCTCGCCGCGCGGCGGGCCGGGGGAGGGGAGGTCGTCCTCGTCTCCTCCGGCGCGATCGCGGCCGGGCTGGCCCCGCTGGGCCTGCGCAAGCGCCCACGCGACCTCGCCAGCCAGCAGGCCGCGGCCAGCGTCGGCCAGGGTCTGCTGCTGGCCGAGTACGCCCGCGCCTTCGCCCGGGCGGGGCTGACCGTCGGGCAGGTCCTCCTCACCGCCGAGGACGTCGTGCGGCGCACCCACTACGGCAACGCCCAGCGCACGCTGGAGCGGCTGCTGAGCCTGGGGGTCGTCCCGGTCGTCAACGAGAACGACACCGTGGCCACCCACGAGATCCGCTTCGGGGACAACGACCGGCTGGCGGCGCTGGTGGCCCACCTGGTGCGGGCCGACGCGCTCGTCCTGCTCTCCGACGTCGACGCCCTCTACGACGCCCCGCCCTCGACCCCGGGGGCGAGCCGGCTGGCCACGGTGCGCGGCCCGGAGGACCTCGGCGGGGTGACGGTGGGCTCCGCCGGAGCGGCCGGGGTCGGCACGGGGGGCATGGCCACCAAGGTCGAGGCCGCCGGGATCGCGGTGGCGGCGGGGGTGCCGGCGCTGGTGACCTCCGCGGCGCTGGCCGGTGACGCGCTGGCCGGGGCCGACGTCGGGACCTGGTTCCCGGTGACCGCCACCGGCCGGGCCCGGCGCAGCACCCGTCAGCTGTGGCTCGCGCACGCCGCGGCGCCCGCGGGCCGCCTCGTCCTGGACGAGGGGGCGGTGCGCGCGGTCCGGCAGGCCCGGTCCTCGCTGCTGCCGGCGGGGGTGGTGGGGTTGTCCGGGCGCTTCCGCGCCGGGGATCCGGTGGACCTCGTCGACGGAAACGGTCACGCGCTGGCCCGGGGACTGGTGAACTACTCCTCGGAGGAACTTCCGGACCTGCTCGGCCGGTCGACGCGCGAGCTCGCCCGGCAGTGGGGTCCGGCCTACGAGCGCGAGGTGGTCCACCGCGACCACCTGGTGCTCCTGGGACGCTGACCGCGTCCCACGGTGCGAACGCGGGGAGCCCGAGTGGTGCAGACGCCGATGCCCTTGTGGTCGGTGACGTTGACCGTGGCCGGGGCCGAGACCGACCCGGGCTGCCTGCGGGCCGCGCTGGACCGGTTGCTGGCCGAGCGCCCGTTCCTGTCCAGCGTGCGCTACAGCGCGACGCGGGTGGAGCTGCGCTACTGGGACGAGGCCCGCGACGTCGACGACGCCGCCGCGATGGCGCTGCGCCTGTGGCCGGAGCACCGCTCCAGCGCCGGGCTGCCGCCGTGGTCGGTCGTGGGCGTGGAGGTCGTCGACCGCGCGACCGTGGAGCACCGGGTCGACCAGCAGGCGCAGCGCCGCCGGCGCGGGGCCGGGGGCCCTCCCGTCCGCCGCGCCCGCGCCCTCGACCTCATCGGCGACATCGCCCCCTGGTGACGGCGGGAAATTTCGTTCAACGATCCGGGGTGGACGGGTAGGCTCGGCGCATGACGCTCGCGCCCGTGCAGCCTGCCGGAACCACCGTGGAGGAGGCCGTGCTGGCCGTCTGCCGACGGGCCAAGGTCGCCTCGCGCCCGCTGCGCCTGGCCTCCCGGGCCACCAAGGACGCTGCGCTGCACGCGATCGCGGACGCCATCGAGGCGGCCACCGAGCGCATCGTGACCGCCAACGGCGAGGACCTCGCCCGCGGCGCGGCCGACGGCACCTCGCCGCACCTCCTGGACCGGCTGCGGCTGGACCCGCAGCGGGTCGCCGCCGTCGCGGCGGCGGTGCGCGAGGTCGCCGCGCTGCCCGACCCCGTCGGGGAGGTCGTGCGCGGCTCCACGCTGCCCAACGGGCTGCGGCTGCGCCAGTTGCGGGTGCCGATGGGCGTGCTCGGGGTCGTCTACGAGGCCCGGCCCAACGTCACCGTCGACGTGGCGGTGCTCGCGCTCAAGAGCGGCAACGCCGTCGTGCTGCGCGGCGGGTCGGCCGCGCAGTCCAGCAACACCGTCCTCGTGGAGGTCGTCCGCGGGGCCCTGGAGAGCGTCGGCCTGCCTGCCGACGCCGTCACCAGCATCGACGAGCACGGCCGCGACGGGGTGGGTGCCCTGCTCACCGCCCGCGGGCTGGTCGACCTCCTCGTCCCGCGCGGGGGCGCGGACCTCATCCAGCGCGTCGTGCGCGAGGCCACCGTCCCCGTCATCGAGACCGGCGTCGGCAACTGCCACGTCTACGTGGACGCCTCCGCCGACCTCGCGCAGGCCGTCGAGATCGTCCTCAACGCCAAGACCTCGCGCCCCAGCGTCTGCAACGCCGCCGAGACGGTCCTGGTCCACTCCGCGCTCGCGGCCGACTTCCTGCCGACCCTGCTGCGCGCCCTGCACGAGGCCGGGGTGGTGCTGCACGCCGACGCGACGTCGCTGGCCGCCGCGCGGGCGGCCGGGCTGCCCGCGCAGCCGGTCACCGACGAGGACTGGGCCGCGGAGTTCCACGGCCTGGAGATCGCCGTCGGGGTCGTGGACTCCGTGCAGGACGCCGTCGAGCACATCGCCCGCTGGACCTCCGCGCACACCGAGGCGGTCCTGGCCACCGACGTCCGGGTGACGGACTACTTCTGCGCCGCGGTCGACTCCGCCGTGGTCGCCGTGAACGCCTCGACGCGGTTCACCGACGGCGGCGAGTTCGGGCTCGGCGCCGAGGTCGGCATCTCCACCCAGAAGCTGCACGCGCGGGGCCCGATGGGCCTGGCCGAGCTCACCACCACCACCTGGCAGGTCCTCGGCGACGGTCACGTCCGCGTCTGAGGCTCCTCCAGGGAGTCGCTGGCGACGAGGTACGTCGGCCGGTTCTGCAGCTGCACGTAGAGCCGGCCCACGTACTCGCCCAGCACCCCGAGGCACAGCAGCTGCAGGGTCCCCACCCCCGCGACGACGGCCACCGTCGAGGTCCAGCCGGGCACGGTCGTGCCCAGCGCGAAGGACGCGAACGCGTAGACGAGCAGCAGGAAGGTCAGCAGCGCCCCGCCGAGGCCGAAGAGCGAGGCCAGCCGCAACGGCGCCGTGGAGGAGCCGGTGATGGCGTCCAGGGACAGCCGCAGCATCCGCCCCAGCGGGTACTTCGTGCGCCCGGCGCCGCGGGCCCCGCGCACGTAGCCGACGGTGGTCGAGGCGAACCCGAGGTCGGGCACCACCAGCCGCAGCACCCGGTGCGCCTCCGGCAGCTGCAGGACGGTGTCCACCACCTCCCGGCTGGTGAACCGGAAGTCGCCGGCCTGGGCCGGCGCCCGTCCCCCCAGGGCCCGCACCAGCCGGTAGAAGCCGGCCGCGGTGAGCCGCTTGAGCGCGGAGTCCACCGAGCGGTCCGCGCGCACGGCGTAGACGACGTCGTGCCCCTCGTCGGCCGCGGCCAGCACGAACGGGAGCACCTCCGGGGGGTCCTGGAGGTCCGCGTCCATCGTGACGACGCCCTCGCGCCCGCGCGCGCGGGCCAGCCCGGCCGAGAGGGCGGCCTGGTGGCCGGCGTTGGCCCGCAGCCGCAGCACCCGCAGCTGCGGCCAGTCCCGGCGCAGCCGGGCGAGGACGACGGGGGTGGCGTCGGTGCTGCCGTCGTCGACGACGAGCACCTCGTAGCCGCCGAGCCCGCGCTCGAGCCGGTCGTCGAGGACGGGGCGCAGCCGCGCGGCGAAGGCGGGCAGCACCTCGGCCTCGTCGTAGGCGGGGACGACCACCGAGAGGGCGACCTCGGAGGGGGGCACCCCGCGATCCTCCCGCACCCGGGCCGCCGTCGGGGAGGCGGCGTGCGAGACTGGTCGCCAGGATCGACGCCGTACCGGGAGGACCACGCCATGATGCACGCGCTCGTCGCGCAAGCCGCTCAGCAGACTGAGGAGGCCCACGGTCAGCTGCCGATGCCGCCCGTCGCGTTCGGGATCGTCGCGCTCTGCGTCCTCGCGATGATGCTCATCGCGACGATGGCCTTCCGGAGCGTCGGGACGCGCCACTGAGCTCCTCGCCGGGCCAGCGCCCCCGGGTGGGGGTGATGGGCGGGACGTTCGACCCGATCCACCACGGGCACCTGGTGGCCGCCAGCGAGGTGGCCGCCCGCTTCGCCCTGGACGAGGTCGTCTTCGTCCCCACCGGCAAGCCCTGGCAGAAGTCGCGCGTCGACATCGCGCCGGCGGAGCACCGCTACCTCATGACCGTCATCGCGACGGCGTCCAACCCGCGGTTCACGGTGTCGCGCATCGACATCGACCGCGGCGGCTTCACCTACACGATCGACACGCTGCGGGAGCTGCGCGACCTCCGGCCCGAGGCCGACCTGTTCTTCATCACCGGTGCGGATGCCCTCGCGCAGATCCTGCAGTGGAAGGACGTCGCGGAGCTGTGGTCGCTGGCCCACTTCGTCGGCGTCAGCCGGCCCGGGCACGCCCTGACCGACGACGGCCTGCCCCTGGACGGGGTGAGCCTCATGGAGGTCCCGGCCCTGTCGATCTCCTCCACCGACTGCCGCCAGCGCGTCGCCGAGGGGCTGCCGGTCTGGTACCTCGTGCCCGACGGCGTCGTGCAGCACATCTCCAAGCACCGGCTCTACACGGCCCCCGAGCACGGCCGGCTGCTCGACGCCCGGGGAGAGGCGCTCGCCGTGGGAGAATCGGGGGACTGACCGCTTCCCGGGCCCCAGGGCCCGGCCGACACCTGCTAGTGCAGGCGAGGAGTTCCGTGCCCGCAACCGAGCGAGCCCTCGAGCTGGTGACCACCGCCGCGGCCGCCGCGGTGGACAAGCTCGCGACCGACGTCATCGCGCTCGACGTGTCCGACCAGCTCTTCATCACCGACGCCTTCCTCCTGGCGTCGGCTCCCAACGAGCGCCAGGTGCGCGCCATCGCCGAGGCCATCGAGGAGAAGCTCCTCCCGCTGGGCTCCAAGCCGGTGCGCCGCGAGGGCGAGCGCGAGGGGCGGTGGGTCCTGCTGGACTTCGTCGACCTCGTCGTGCACGTCCAGCACACCGAGGAGCGCGAGTACTACGCCCTCGAGCGGCTGTGGAAGGACTGCCCGGTCATCGAGCTGCCGGTCGCCGTCCACGCCAACGCCCAGGACGCGCCCGCCGACCAGGCGTGACGGCGTCCACCCTCGTCCTCTGGCGCCACGGGCAGACCCCGTTCAACGCCGAGAACCGCTTCCAGGGCCAGCTCGACGTCCCCCTCGACGACGTCGGGCGGGCCCAGGCGGCCGCGGCGGCGGCCCACCTGTCCGCCCTGCCCCTCGACGCGGTCGTCTCCTCCGACCTCGTCCGCGCCGTGGACACCGCCACGGCGCTCACGTCCCTGACGGGCCTCGCCCTCACCCGTGACCCCGCGCTGCGCGAGGTCGACGCGGGGGAGTGGCAGGGGCTGCTGGGGGACGAGATCGCCCGGCGGTGGCCCGAGGAGCACGCGGCCTGGCGCCGGGGCGCCGACGTCCGCACGGGGGGCGGGGAGACCCGTTCCGAGCTCGGCGCGCGGGTGGCCGGGGCCGTGGAGCGGCACGCCGCCGCCGTCCCCGGCGGCGGGACGCTGCTGGTGGCCTCGCACGGAGCGGCGCTGAAGGCGGGGGTGCTGCGCCTGCTGGGTCTGCCCCCGACCGCGGGGGACGCCTTCGCGGGTCTGCGCAACGCCCACTGGGCCGTCCTGCGCCGCCGGTCCCGGGCCTGGGCGCTGGAGGAGTACAACGCGGGGCCCGCGGGGGCCCGCGTCGGCGCCGAGGGGTGAGCCGTCCCGGTTCGGACCACTCCCGTTCGTGCGGTAGTGTTGTCCTCGTTGCCGGGGGAAACCCCGAGCGACGAGAACGGGGCTGTGGCGCAGCTGGTAGCGCACCTCCATGGCATGGAGGGGGTCAGGGGTTCGAATCCCCTCAGCTCCACCCCGTTGTCGAAGGGCCCGGACGAGAGTCCGGGCCCTTCGCCGTTCCCGGAGGGTGACGCCCCGGCGGGCCCGTCACCACCGCCGGTCCAGCGCCGCGAGCGCACCGGTCACGACGGGGGCCAGCGTCCGGGCCGACCCCCGGGTCCCGGGTTGCCCGCTGCGCACCGCCGCCGCCAGCAGCACCCGCCGCCGGCCCCGCTGCGCGGTCCCGACGGTGACCGCCGTGCCGAAGCGGCCGGTCGCGGTGCTGCCGGTGAACGTCCACCCCCCGGGCAGCCGGGTCGCGGGGAACAGGGCGGCCAGCACCGCGCGCGTCCCCAGGGGCAGCGCCGCCCCGAGCAGCAGCACGCCGTGGCCGGTGGCGAGGGCGGTGACGGTCGTGGTGTCGCGCGGGTCCCAGGGAGCGACGTCGCAGCAGTCCGGGGCGGCCCGGTCCAGCCGGGTCCGCTCGTCCCCGAGCCCGCGGCAGAAGGCGGTCAGCGCCGCCCGGCCGCCGGCCTGGCGCACGAGGAGGTTGGTGGCGGTGGCGTCGCCCCGGCGCAGGGCGGCGTCGGCGAGGACGGTCACCGGCAGCTCCCCCTCCCGGTGCCAGGAGGACACGGGGGAGGAGCGGACGACGTGGCGGCGGGCGACGGGGACGACCCGGGTGAGGGCCGCGGGACCGCGGAAGCGCAGGAGCTTGCCCAGGGCCAGGCCGGCCGAGAGGGTCAGGACCGGGCAGGGCCGCTCACCCCGGTGCTCCAGGCGGCGGCCCGTGAGCAGGTCCGTGGCGCTCAGCGAGACCTCGCCGGGGTCGAGCTCCGCCCCCCGGCCCAGGACCCCCAGCAGCCCGAGGGTGACGGCGCTGCGTCGCGACACGTCCACGCCGCCTCCTCCGCCGGTCCCGGGAGGACCAGGGTGCTCCGTCGCGGCGGTCCGCGCCAGGGTGGCGGCGTGCCCTCTCCTCGGAGCGCGCCGGTCGTGCGCCCGACGTGGGCCCGGTCCCGCCCGCCGGTCAGGCCGGGCGCTGCCAGCCCAGGGCGGGTGCGACGTGCTCCACGATCGAGCTCATGAGGTGGGCGTTGTAGTCCACGCCGAGCGCGTTGGGGATCGTCACCAGCAGGGTGTCGGCCTCGCGGACGGCGGCGTCCTTCGCGAGCTGCTCGGCCACCACGTCCGGCTCGCCGGCGTAGGTCCGGCCGAAGCGGGCCAGGCCTGGTTCCCCGAGGGAGCCGACGCTGTCGGTGGAGTCGCGGTCACGGCCGAAGTAGGCCTCGTCGAGGTCGTCGACGATGGGCATGACGCTGCGCGACACCGAGACCCGCGGTTCGCGACGGTGCCCGGAGTCCTTCCAGACCTGGCGGTACAGCGCGATCTGCTCGGCCTGCAGCTCGTCGAAGGGGATGCCGGTGTCCTCGGTGAGCAGGGTGGAGCTCATGAGGTTCAGGCCCTGCTCGGCGGTCCAGCGCGCGGTCGCGCGCGAGCCCGACCCCCACCAGATCCGGTCCGAGAGGCCCGGGGACTGCGGCAGGACCGGCAGTGCCCGCGAGCTGCCCGTCATCCGCGGGTTCGCTTCCGCGACCCTGCCGCCGGCGATGGCGTGGCGGAACACGTCGAGGTGGCGGCGGGCCATGTCGCCCTCGGTCTCGCCCTCGGCGGGGACGTACCCGAAGGTCGCCGGCCCGTGCAGCGCGGGCTCGGGTGAACCGCGGCTCACGCCGAGCTGCAGGCGGCCGTCGGAGAGGAGGTCGGTCATCGCCGCCTCCTCCGCCATGTAGAGGGGGTTCTCGTAGCGCATGTCGATGACCCCGGTGCCGAGCTCGATGCGGCTCGTGCGGGCCGCCATCGCCGCGAGGACGGGGAAGGGGGCCGCCTGCTGGCGGGCGAAGTGGTGGACGCGGACGTAGGCGCCGTCGAAGCCGAGCTCCTCGGCGGCCACCGCCAGCTCCACCGTCTGCACGAGGGCGTCCCGGGCGGTGCGCGCCGCCGAGCCGGGCACGGGCTGGTAGTGCCCGAAGGAGAGGAAACCGATGCGCTTCACACTTCATTGAACCATCAAGTTCCCCGTCGTGTTCCAGGATGGGGGAGTGATCTCCAAGGACACCCAGCTGTGCATCTCCCTCTCCGGCCGCCCCAGCAACCTCGGGACCCGCTTCCACAACTTCCTCTACGCCGAGCTCGGCCTCGACTTCGTCTACAAGGCGTTCACCACCACCGACCTCGCCGCCGCCGTCGGCGGCATCCGCGCCCTCGGCATCCGCGGGGCCGGGATCTCCATGCCCTTCAAGGAAGCCGTCATCCCCCTCGTCGACGCGCTCGAGCCCTCCGCCGCGGCCATCGACTCCGTCAACACGATCGTCAACACCGACGACCACCTCGTCGCGCACAACACCGACTACCTCGCCGTCGCCGGGCTGCTCGCCTCCCACGGGATCCGCCCCGCCGGGACCGCCGCCGTCCTCGGCAGCGGCGGGATGGCCAAGGCGGCGCTCGCGGCCCTGCGCGACGCGGGTTTCGGAGACCTGCTCGTCGTCGCCCGCAACGACCAGGCCGGCCCGGCGCTGGCGCGGGCCTACGGCGCGCGCTGGCTGCCCGAGCTGGGGACCCAGCGCCCCGCCCTGCTGCTCAACGCCACCCCCGTCGGGATGGCCGGCGGTCCCGCGGCGGGCGACCTGCCCGCCCCGCGCGAGGCCGTCGAGGCCGCCGAGGCGGTCTTCGAGGTCGTCGCCGTCCCCGAGGAGACCCCGCTGGTCCGCCTCGGGCGGGAGCTGGGCAAGCGGGTCGTCACCGGCACCGAGGTCGCCGCCCTGCAGGCCGCGGAGCAGTTCGTCCTCTACACCGGGGTGCGTCCCGGCCCCGACCAGGTGAGCCGGGCGGGTGAGTTCTCGCGCGCCGCGGGCTGAGCGGCGCGGTTCGCGCGGGTGGCGGGGTGACGATGCTCGGATGCGCTCGTCACCCTCCCGCCGCATCCAGCCCGCCCCGGCTCGTGCCGACGTCCCCGGGGTGACCAGCGCCCCCGGACCCCAGCCGCCGCTCCACCCCCGGCGAGCGGGCAGCGACGCCGGCGGCCGGTCGTGGACGGCCGTCCTGGTCGCCGTCCCGGCGGTGGGCGTGCTCGCCAGCGCCGTCGCCGCGGCCCTCGCCCCGGCGACGGTGGCCCTCCTCGTCGCCCTCGGCTGCGCGCTGGCCCTGGCCGGGGTCCTGGCCCTGGCGCTGGCCGCCGCTCACCGGGCCCACCGGGAGGCCGAGCGGGCCGCGGGTGCCCTGCTCTCGGCCCTGGAGGCCGCGCGCGGCGAGAACGTCGACGACGCCGTGACCGGCCTGCTCAACCGGCGCGGCCTCATGCTCGTCGGCAACCAGGTCCTGGAGTCCGCTCGCCGCTCCGGGGGAGCGGTGCACGCCTGCGTCGTCGAGGTCACCCCCGCCGTCCGGCTCGGCGGCCCGGCCCCGACCCCCGAGCAGGCCCACCACCAGCGCGAGGCGGAGTGGGCGGCGACCGCGGTCGCGCTGCGCGCCGCGACCCGCACGTCCGACGTCGTCGCCCGCACCGAGGAGGGCCGCTTCGTCGTGCTGGGCCCCGGTGCCGGGCTGCACGCCCAGGAGCTGGAGCGCCGCGTGCGGGTCGGGCTCGCCCAGGAACGCCTCCAGGTGGCGGCCGCCGGCGTCCCGGCCCCCGCCGAGGGCGGGGAACGCCTCGCGCGGCTGTCCGTGGAGGTCGGGGCCGCGGTCCTCGCCCCCTGGGACGAGGGCGCCGTCCCCGAGCTGCTGGTCCGCGCCGAGCAGGCCCTCGCCCAGCGCCGGGCCCTGCGCCGCAGCACCCCCCAGCACGGCTGGGGGCGGCGGCGGGCCGACCGCAGCGCCCGCCCCGACCGCCCGCAGGCCTGACCGGCACGCCGGGCGCCCGACGGAGTAGGCTGTCCACGTGTCTTCCCGCCGACTCGCCGGCCGGCGCTGAGCTGCTGCGACCTCGCAGGTGCCGGCGCCGAGACCCCTCCTGAGCGAGGGGTCTTCCGCTGTCCGGAGGAGGTCTCCGGTGCGGGACGCACGGACGCACCGGGAGGACGAGATGACGCAGACGGACACGCAGGCCACGGGGCCCGACCGCGCCGAGGAGCAGGACGGGCAGCGCTACGACGCGTTCGCCCTGCAGGAGAAGTGGTTGCCCGTCTGGGACGAGCGCAAGCCGTTCCGGAGCGGTGAACCGGGCGACGAGCGCCCGAAGAAGTACGTGCTGGACATGTTCCCCTACCCCTCGGGGGACCTGCACATGGGTCACGCCGAGGCCTACGCCCTCGGCGACGTCATCGCGCGGTACTGGCTGCAGCGCGGGTTCGACGTCATGCACCCCATCGGCTGGGACGCCTTCGGCCTGCCCGCCGAGAACGCCGCCATCAAGCGCGGCCTGGACCCGCGGCGGTGGACCTACGACAACATCGCCCAGCAGCGCGCCTCGATGCGCCGCTACGCGTGCTCCTTCGACTGGGACCGGGTCCTGCACACCTCCGACCCGGAGTACTACCGGTGGAACCAGTGGCTGTTCCTGAAGCTGTACGAGAAGGGCCTGGCCTACCGCAAGGACTCCCTGGTCAACTGGGACCCGGTCGACCAGACGGTGCTGGCCAACGAGCAGGTGCTGCCCGACGGCACCTCCGAGCGCTCCGGCGCGAAGGTGGTCAAGAAGAAGCTGACCCAGTGGTACTTCCGGATCACCGAGTACGCCGACCGGCTGCTGGACGACCTGGACACCCTGGAGGGCCAGTGGCCGGCCAAGGTCATCTCGATGCAGCGCAACTGGATCGGGCGCTCCACCGGCGCTGAGGTCGAGTTCGCCATCGAGGGCCGCGACGAGCCCGTCACCGTCTACACGACGCGCCCGGACACCCTGCACGGCGCGACGTTCATGGTCGTCGCCGCCGACTCCGACCTGGCCGAGGAGCTCGCCGCCGGCGCCCCCGACGACGTCCGCGCGGCGTTCGAGGCGTACCGCACCCAGGTGCAGGAGACCTCCGACATCGACCGGCTGTCCTCCGAGCGGGAGAAGACCGGCGTCCCGCTGGGCCGGTACGCGGTCAACCCCGTCAACGGGGAACGGCTGCCGATCTGGGCCGCCGACTACGTGCTGGCCGACTACGGCACCGGCGCCATCATGGCCGTGCCCGCCCACGACCAGCGCGACCTCGACTTCGCCCGGGCGTTCGGCCTGCCCGTCCGCGTCGTCGTCGACGTGCGCGACGACGACGGGAACCCGCTGCCGGACCCGGCGGAGTCCGGGACCGCCACCGCCGGCGACGGCGTCCTGGTGAACTCCGGCGCGCTGGACGGGCTGGGCAAGCAGGCCGGCATCGCGAAGGCGATCGAGGACCTGACCGCCGCCGGGAAGGGCCGCGCGGCCAAGAACTACCGCCTGCGCGACTGGCTGATCTCGCGCCAGCGCTACTGGGGCACGCCCATCCCGGTGGTGCACACCGAGAACGGCGAGGTCCCCGTCCCCGAGGACCAGCTGCCGGTCCTGCTGCCGCCGAGCGAGGGGCTGAACCTGACCCCCAAGGGCACCTCGCCGCTGGGCGCGGCCGAGGACTGGGTCAACGTGCCCAGCCCCGTCGACGGTTCCCCCGCGCGCCGCGACCCGGACACGATGGACACGTTCGTCGACTCCTCCTGGTACTTCCTGCGCTTCGTGTCCCCGCACGACGACACGAAGGCCTTCGACACCGACCTCATCGCGCAGTGGGGTCCCGTCGACCAGTACGTCGGCGGCGTCACCCACGCGATCCTGCACCTGCTCTACGCCCGCTTCATCACCAAGGTGCTGCACGACCTGGGGTACCTGCCCTTCGACGAGCCCTTCACCCGCCTGCTCAACCAGGGCATGGTGCAGATGGACGGTTCGGCGATGAGCAAGTCGAAGGGCAACATCGTCCGGCTCTCCGACCAGCTGGAGGAGCACGGCGTCGACGCCATCCGGCTCACCATGGCGTTCGCGGGCCCGCCCGAGGACGACATCGACTGGGCCGACGTGTCCCCCTCGGGTTCCGCGAAGTTCCTGGGCCGGGCCTGGCGCCTGGCCCGCGACGTCACCTCCGAGCCCGGGGTCGACCCCACCACCGGGGACGCCGCCCTGCGGTCGGTGACCCACCGGACCCTGCACGAGGTGTCCCAGCACGTCGAGGCGTTCCGCTTCAACGTCGCCGTCGCCCGCCTCATGGAACTGGTCAACGCCACCCGCAAGGCCATCGACTCCGGGCCCGGGGCCGGTGACCCCGCCGTCCGCGAGGCCGTCGAGGCCACCGCGGTCGTGCTGTCGCTGTTCGCGCCCTACGCGGCCGAGGACATGTGGTCCCTGCTGGGGCACGACCCGTGCGTGGCGCGGGCCGGGTGGCCCGCCGTCGACGAGTCGCTGCTCGTCCAGGACACCGTCACCTGCGTCGTCCAGGTGCAGGGCAAGGTGCGCGACCGCCTCGAGGTGTCCCCGGACATCACCCAGGACGCGTTGCGGGAACTGGCCCTGGCCTCGGAGAAGGTCCAGGCCGCCCTCGGCGGGCGCGACCTGCGGACGGTCGTGGTCCGCGCGCCCAAGCTCGTCAACATCGTCCCCGCCTGAGGTCGCGGTGGACGACGCGGAGGGTTTCCGGCTCACCACGCCGCGGCTGGTGCTGCGGCGCTGGACCCAGGCCGACCGGGAACCCTTCGCGTCGATGAACGCTGACCCGGAGGTCATGCGGCACTTCCCGTCCGTGCTGGACCGGGCCGCGTCCGACGCCCTCGCCGACTACGCCGACTCCCGCTTCGACGAGTTCCCGTACGGCCTGGCCGCGGTGGAGCGGCGCTCCGACGGGGAGTTCCTCGGGTTCACCGGCCTGCACCGGATGCGCTGGTACCCCGACGACGTCGAGATCGGCTGGCGGCTGGCCCGTCACGCCTGGGGTCACGGCTTCGCCACCGAGGCGGCCCGGGCCTGGGTCGAGCACGCCCGTGACGTGCTGGGGTTGTCGCGGCTCATCTCGATCGTCGCCCCGGACAACGCGGCCAGCCTCGCGGTGTGCCGCAAGCTCGGCATGAGCCAGGGGTGGACCGGGGTGCGCGAGGAGCGCCCGCACGTCGTGATGACGCTCGCGCTCTGACGGCCCGCGGCGCGTTCGCCGACGCCGCCAGCTGGGCTCCCGTCACCACCGACCTGCTGGAGCGCGGTTTCACCATCCGCGTCCCCCGGTGGGCAACCGCAGCCTCGCCGCCGACGCCGCCTACGTCCGTTCCGTCGTCGAGCAGGTCGAGGGGCCCGTCCTGCTGGCCGGGCACTCCTACGGCGGCGCGGTCATCACCGTCGCCGGCGTCGCGGAGAACGTCGTCGGCCTGGTCCACGTCTCCGGTTACGCCCTCGCCGAGGGCGAGAGCCTGGGGCAGCTGCAGGGCGGGTTCCCCGACTCCGACCTCGCCGCCCACCTCGGGTCCACGCCCTACCCCGTCGAGGGCGGTGAACCCGGCACCGACGTGTCCGCCGCGGTCGAGGCGTTCCCCGCCGTGTTCGCGGCGGGCGTCCCGGAGGCCACGGCGAAGGTGCTCGCCGTCTTCCAGCGGCCGTTGTCGGCGTTCGCCTCCGGCGAGCCGGCCTCGGCCGCGGCCTGGCGGACCCGGCCCTCCTGGGGCGTCGTCTCCAGCGTCGACCGCACCATCAACCCCGAGGTCGAGCGCTTCGGCTACACCCGGGCCGGGGTGCGCAGGACCGTGGAGCTCGACGCCCCGCACCTGGTCGTGCTGACCCACCCGCGCGAGGTGGCCGACGTCATCGCGGCCGCCGCGGCCGAGGTCGGCTGACCCCACCCGCCCGCGGGCCCGGGACGGTGACCCGCCCCGGGCCCGCGGCGATCCTCGGGGGTCTCCGCGCGGGGATTTCCCGCGCCGGCCACCCGGGTTCCCGACGGTGCCCCTGTCAGGGTCAGTCCCGGCCCGGCGCGCACCCGTAGCCTGACCCGCGTGCCCGACGAAGCGGATCCCCCGAGAGCCCGAGCAGGCGAGGACGCGTGGCCGGCCGGCACGGGACCCGACGCGGAGCACCTGCAGCAGGTCGTGGAGTCGTTGCAGGAGGTTCCGGCGGTCCTGCGCACCCGGCACCTGGACGTCCTGGCCTCGAACCGGCTGGCGCGGCGGCTGAGCGCGGCCTTCGAACCCGGGGTGAACCTGGGGCGGTACACGTTCCTGAACCCGGTCGTCCCGACCTTCACCGACGACTGGGGGCGGGTCAGCGGGGTGGTCGCGTCCTCGTTGCGCACCTCCCTGGAGACGCACCTGGAGGACCCGGGTTTCCGTTCCCTGGTGGGGGAGCTCTCCGCCCGCAGCGACGACTTCAGCCGGGCCTGGGCGCGGCCGTCACTGCCGGACCCGAGCGCGGGCCGGCTCGACTGGGACCACCCGGTCGTCGGCCGGATGCGGCTCGCCTTCCAGGACCTCTCCCCGGGGTACGAGCGGGACGGTGTCGTGCTGACGCTGTGGCGGCCGGTGGGCGCGGAGTCCGCGCGGCGCCTGGACCGGTTGCGCACCATGGGGATCTCCGCGGCTCCGCCCCCGCGGTGACACCTCCCCGGGCGCTGCGCCCGGGGTTCCCGGGTCGCCGGCGGGCCCAGGCAGACCCTCCCAGGGACAGGACGGTTCCCTCCGCGCCTGGCTAGCCTCCGGAACCGTGCCCGCAGGAAACCCCACCGCGAACCGGTGCCCGTCGACGACCCCGCGCCGGGTGGACCGGGTGCCCCGGCCCCCGGGGTGCTCCCGCTCGTCGACCGGGGCGCCGGCCGGTTCCGCGAGGGGAACCCGCTCCGCCGGTTCCGCGGGGGGAACCCGTTCCGTCGGTTCCGCGGGGAACGTCCCCGGCCGGGGTTCCCCCGTCCTCCGGGAGGGGTTTCCCGTCGGGGGCGTGGTCGGCCGTCCCGGTCTCGCCCGTCCGATCCCACCCGCTGCAGCGCCCGCGTCGGCCCCGGCGGAACCGGGAGGGGACCGCTCGTGAGCCAGGGGTTCGAGGAGTTCGTCGTCCGGCGCGGGCCGGCGCTGCAACGGCTGGCCCGGGGACTGGTGCGCGACCCCGCCGACGCCGCCGACGTCGTCGAGGAGGTCCTGGCCCGGGCGCTGCTGGGGTGGCGGCGCATCGGGGACGGGGCCGACCCCGTCGTCCAGGTGGACCGCATGCTCGTCCGCGAGAGCGCCGCCCGGCGACGGCGCAGGGTGCGCGGGCGGCGGCCCCCCGCCGCGGCGACCGTTCCCCCCGGCGCCGGCAACGGCCCCGACGACCGCGACGCGCTGCTCGCGGCGGTGCGCGCCCTGCCGCCCGCGCAGCGCGCCGCGGTGGCCCTGCGCCACCTGGACGGCCTGTCC
This sequence comes from Kineococcus radiotolerans SRS30216 = ATCC BAA-149, assembly GCF_000017305.1. Classification (GTDB taxonomy): domain Bacteria; phylum Actinomycetota; class Actinomycetes; order Actinomycetales; family Kineococcaceae; genus Kineococcus; species Kineococcus radiotolerans. The sequence continues at coordinate 3,530,551 of NC_009664.2, forward strand.
GACGAGCGCATCGCCGCCGTCCTGGGCACGACCCCCGCCGCGGTGCGCGCCGACGCCGACCGGGGCCTGGCCGCCCTGCGGGCCCGGGTGCCGTCGCCCTCGTGAGCGGCCCCCGGTGGGGTGCGCAGCCCACCGGCGGGGCGGGTTCAGCGGCGGAGCGGGTCCCGGGTGACCGCGTGGGGGAGGGGGCGCCGGGCGGCGGGCACGCGACGGCCGGGGGCCGGGGCGGACCGGGGAGCGGTCCCCTCGGACGGGTTCCCGGCCGGGGACGTCGCCCCGCCCGGTCCCGCCTCCGCGGTCAGGGCCCGCAGCGCGGCCTCGCCGGCGCTGCCGGCGTCGGCGTGGAAGAACCTCAGGAGGTGACCGGGGCGGTGCGGGACGGCGAGGTCCTGCCACCGCAGCTCCACGGTCCCCCAGCCCCGCACGGGGCAGGGCACGCGACCGGAGGCGCTCGAGGGCAGCTCGTGCGACGCCCACCACGTGCGGAAGTCCGGGTCGCGCACGGAGAGGGTGCCCACCACCTCCTGCAGGCGGGGGTCGTCGAGGTCCGCCGTCAGGCGCAGGGCCGCGACCAGCCCCCGGGCGTGGGCGGCCCACCCGGGCAGGGTGAGCTTCACCTCCGGCGCGAAGGTGTGCAGCACCAGGTTGCTCCCGCAGCGCCAGGCGTCGTGCTGCGCGGCCCGGGCCGCCGCGTTGACCGCGATCACGTCCTTGTTCGGGTCCAGCAGGACCACCGGCCCGTGCGACAGCCCGTCCATCGCGGCCAGCAGGTCCGGGTCGACCGGCCCCGGCCCGCCCGCCGGCCGCTGCGGCCGCAGCGGGGGGAACAGCAGCCGCAGCAGGTACCGGCCCTGGTTCTCGTCCAGCCGCAGCGCCCGGGCCAGCGCCGAGAGCACCTGCTGCGACGGCTGGTGGTCCCGGCCCTGCTCCAGGCGCAGGTAGTACTCCGGGCTGATGCCCGCGAGCGCGGCGACCTCCTCGCGCCGCAACCCGGGGACCCGGCGCCCCGCCTCGCGGACCAGCCCGACGTCCTCGGGCTGGAGCGCGTCACGCCGGGAACGCAGGAAATCACCGATCGGGGCCGGCCCGTTGCTCACTGCGTCGTCCTCCACCGTCGTCGACCCCGGGGACGGGGCGTGGCCGCAGTCAAGCCGCTGCGCCCGCCGCGCACCTCGCACGATCGTGCGAGGTCGTCGGACGCGGTTCCCGGCCCGCGGGCGCGGACCCGGGACCCCCTCCGAGGGGGCGCTGGCAGAATGCTCCGGCGTGGGGGTGGTGCGGAGGTGCGGGGCGTGAACCGTCTCCATGGACGTGATCACGAGCTCCGGCGGGCCGCCGCGGTCCTCGCGGGCACCCGCCGCTCCGGCGGCACCGGCCTGCTGACCGTCGAGGGCGCCCCCGGCATCGGCAAGAGCACGTTCCTGCGGGCCGTCGCCGCCCTGGCCCGGCAGCAGGGGTACCGGGTCGGCAGCGGGAGCGCGGAGGAGTCCTCGCGGATGCTCCCCCTCACCACGCTGCTGTCCGCCCTGCGGTCGGGGCCGGAGCCGCTGCTGTCCGAGGAGGACTTCGCCGAGCTCGGGGGCCTCTACGACCGCCAGCCGTGGCTCGTCGAGCGCCTCGCGGACGCCCTCGCCGTCCCCGCCGCGCACGGGCCGGTGCTCGTGCTGCTGGACGACGTGCAGTGGAGCGACCAGCTCAGCGTCGTCGCCCTGCGCGTCGTCCTCGGCCGCCTCGCCCGCCAACCGGTCTGCTGGGTCCTGGCCGGGCGGCCCGACCCCGGGGGAGCGCTGGACCGGGTGGCCGGCGCCGCCCGCCACCTCGTGACCGTCTCGCGGCTCACCCTGGGGCCGCTGGACGCCGACGCCGTGGAGGGGCTGGCGCGCGAGGAGCTCGGCGGCGAGCCCGACCCCGCCCTGCGGCGGCTGCTGGCGCGCGCCGGCGGGCACCCCCTGCTGGTCAGCTCCCTCCTCGCCGGCTGGCGCCCGGGACCGGGCGGGACCGACCCCGCGCCCGCCGCCGCGGGGGCGGCGCTGCCCCACCAGCTCATCCTCGCCGTGCGCCACCAGCTGAGCACCCTCCCGCCGGGGGCGGTGGAGCTGCTGCGCACCGGGGCGGTGCTGGGGCGCCGCTTCACCCTCGCCGACGTCTCCGAGGTGACCCGGCAGCCGGCGGCCCGGCTGATGGCGCCCCTGGAGGAGGCCGTGCGGGCCGGGCTGCTGCACGAGGACGGCGACGGCGTCGCCTTCCGCCACGACCTCGTGCGCCAGGCCGTCCACGACGACCTGCCGGTGTCCCTGCGCGCCGCCGTGCACCGCGACATCGCGGCCGTGATGACGCGCCAGCGCCGCCCCGCGGCGCACGTCGCCCCCCACGTGCTCGGGCAGTGGCCCCGCTCCGGCGCCGTGACCGCGACCCCCGAGGAACGGCGCGCCGCGGCGGACGTGCTGCGCGCCGCGGCCGGCGAGATCGCCCGGGCCACCCCGGCCGCGGCCGCCGACCTCCTCCAGCGCGCGCTGGACCTGCTGCCCCCCGACAGCCCCGAGCGCCTCGACGTCGGCCTGGAGGCGCTGACCGCCGCCGCCGCCGGCCTGCAGGTGGAGGCCGCGGCCGAGCTCGGCCGCACCCTGCTGCGCGGCACCACCACCGCCGGGGACGCCGCCCGCGTCTGGTGGCACCTCGCCCGGCCGCTGCGGGCGCTGTCCGCCGACGAGGAGCTCCAGCGGGGGACGGCGCAGGCCCTGGCCGCCCTGCCCCCCGGCGACGACGCCGCCTCCGCTCCCGCCCGCCTGCGGCTGCGCGCCGTGCACGCCCAGGCGTCCAGCCGGGGCCCCGACGGCGCCGCCGCGGCCGAGGAGGCCCGGGGGGTGCTCCAGGACGCCCTGCGCCTGGAGGACACCGCCGCCGCGGAGGCCGCCCTCGTCGCCCTGGCCGAGGCCGCGGCGTGGCAGGGCCGCCACCACGAGGCCCTCGTCCCCGCCCGCGAGGCCCGCCTGCGCCACGGGGGGCCACCGCGCTCCGCCGAGATCGCCGCCCTGACGGGCCTGGAGCGCTACGACGAGGCCCGCGCCCTGCTGGCCGAGGCCGCTGAGGTGCACCGCTCCGACGCCTGGGAGACCCTGCCGGAGCACGCGTGGCGCCGCGCCCTGCTGGAGCTCTACGCCGGGCGCACCTCCCTCGCCCAGGTCGAGGCCGAGCACCTGCTCCGGCTGGGGGAGGACTTCGAGGAGTTCGCCCTCTACCGGGCCGAGGCGCACTGCGTCCTGGCCCGCATCGTCGGCACCCGGGGCGACACCGCCACCGGCCGCCGCCACGTGGAGGCGGCCCGCGCGCTGCTGGCCCCGCGCAACGTGTGGCAGCGCCTGACCCTGCACGTCGTCGACGGGCGCCTGGCCGAGGGGGCCGGTGACGACCGGGCCGCCGTGGCGGCCTTCTCCCGCGCCCTGGACCTGCGCCGCGAGCACGCCCTGCTCGGGGCGGGACCGGACTACGACTCCGCCCCGCAGATCGTGCGGGTGGCGCTGCGGGCCGGGGCCCCCGCGCTCGCCGAGGACTCGGCGGCCAACGCCGCCGGCTACGCCGAGCGCAACCCCGGCGTCCCCGGCATCCAGGGCATCGCGCTGCACGCCCGCGCCCTCGTCGACGGCGACGTGGACCGGCTGGGCGAGGCCGTGCGGGTCCTGGCGACCGGGCCGAGGGTGCCCGTGCACTCGGTGGCCGCCGGCGACCTCGCCGCCCTGCTCGCCGTCGCGCGGCGGCGCGCGGAGGCCGTGGAGGCCTGGCGCCGGGCCAGCGACGCCCTGGCGGCCTGGGGCGCCAGCACCGTCATCGTCGACCCGCGCGCGCTGGCCCTGCGGTCCCGCGGCGGCAGGGCCGAACCCGCCGGCGGGACCCGTCCGGTCAGCGGCTGGGAAGCGCTCACGGGCGCCGAGCGGCGCGTGGCCGAACGCGCCGGCCGGGGCGGCACGAACCGGTCCATCGCCGAGGAGCTGGGCGTCTCGCCCCACACCGTCAGCACCCACCTGCGGGCGGTCTTCGGGAAGCTCGGCATCAACTCCCGCGTCCAGCTGGCGCACGTCGTCGCCACCCGCCCGGACGCGGGGGAGCTCACGCGTTCGCGTCCGTGACGAGCTGCGCCAGGTCCTCCTCGGGGAGGGGGAACCCGGGGAAACGGGTGAGGCGCTGCAGCGGGATGGCCCGCATCATCTGCCCGTTGCGCGGGTCGAAGAGCATCTCCATCCACGGGGTCCCCCGCAGCGCGTCGCGGACGCGGCCCCCCACGACGGGGTGCGCGAGCCACTGCTCCGCCTCGGAGTCCACGGCGAGGGGGAGGCCGACCTCGTCGCCGGGCAGCTCGACCGTGCGCGCGAGGCGGATGTCGCGGGAGGAGGAACCGACGCGGATCCCGAACTCGCCGCCCTCCACGACCCAGCGGCGCGCCACGTCGTGCCAGAAGGCGAACGCGCGCTGGTCGAGGGTGACGACGACCTCACGGCTCTCGCCGGGTTCCAGGGTGACCCGGGCGAAGCCCTTGAGCTCCTGCTCGGGGCGGAACACCGTCGACTCGGTGTCGGCGACGTAGACCTGGACGACCTCGGAACCGGCCACGGCGCCGGAGTTGCGGACCGTGACGTGCACGTCGAGGCCGGTGTCCCCGGCGACCAGTTCCAGGCCGGAGTAGTCGAACGTCGTGTAGGACAGGCCGTGGCCGAACGCGGCGGCGACGGGCAGGGACCGCGCGTCGTACCAGCGGTAGCCGATGAGCAGGCCCTCGCCGTAGCGGACGTGGCCGTGCTCGCCGGGGAAGTTCCCCACGGTGGGGTTGTCGCGGTAGTGCAGCGGGATCGTCTCGGCGAGCCTGCCCGAGGGGTTCGCGGCCCCGGACAGCAGGTCCGCGACGGCGAGGCCCCCGGCCTGCCCGCCGAGCCAGCCCTCCAGCACCGCGGGGACCGCGTCCCACCACGGTTCGAGGTTCACGACGGACCCGTTGGCGAGGACGACGACGGTGTTCGGGTTCGCCGCGACGACCCGGTCGAGGAGGTCGAGCTGCGCGGGCGGCAGGTTGGTGTGCTCCCGGTCGTAGCCCTCGGACTCGTAGGCGGCGGGCAGGCCCAGGAACAGCACGACGACCTCGGCGGCGGCGGCGTGGGCGACGGCCTCGGCGACCAGTCCCGGCTGGACCTCCTCGTCCTCGGGGACGAAACCGGCGGCGAAGGTGACCTCGCGGGCACCGGCGAACCGCTCCCGCAGGGCGCCGAGCGCGTCGTCGAGCCGGGTCGGGTTCACCTGGGAACTGCCCGCTCCCTGGTAGCGGGGGGTGCGGGCGAACTCGCCGACGACGGCGACCGGGCCGCCGGTCGCCGCCAGGGGCAGCGCGTTCCCGTCGTTCTTCAGCAGGACCGCGCTCTGGATCGCGGCCTCGCGGGCGAGGGCGTGGTGGGCCGCGGCGTCGAAGGAACCCGGTTCGGCCAGCGCGGGCCGGGACTTCCCCACCAGTTCCAGCACGCGCAGGGCGCACCGGTCCACGTCATCCACCGACAGGGTCCCGGCGGCGACGGCGTCGAGGACGCGCCGGGTTCCCGCGCCCGAGGACGACGGCATCTCCAGGTCGAGACCGGCGCGGACGCCGTCCTCGCGGACGTCGACCGCGCCCCAGTCGGAGACGACGAGGCCCTCGAAACCCCACTCCTCGCGCAGGACCGTCGTCAGCAGCCACGGGTCCTGCGAGGCGTAGACGCCGTTGATCCGGTTGTAGGAGCACATGACCGTCCACGGCTGCGCCGTCCGCACGACCCGCTCGAAGGCGGTGAGGTAGATCTCCCGCAGCGTGCGCTCGTCGACGTCGGCGGAGACCGTCATCCGCTGCGTCTCCTGGTTGTTGGCCGCGAAGTGCTTCAGCGACGTGCCCACGCCCTGGCTCTGGATCCCCTGGACCACCGCGGCCGCGAGGTCGCCGGCGAGCAGCGGGTCCTCGGAGAAGTACTCGAAGTTCCGCCCGCACAGCGGGGAGCGCTTCATGTTCACCCCCGGGCCCAGCAGGACCGAAACCCCCTCGGCGCGGGTCTCGCGGCCCAGGGCCTCCCCGACGCGGCGCAGCAGGTCGACGTCCCACGAGGACGCCAGGCCGGCGGCCGGGGGGAAGCAGGTGGCGGGGACGCTGGCGTCGAGGCCGAGGTGGTCGCCGCCCTCGGTCTGCTTGCGCAGCCCGTGCGGGCCGTCGGTGACCATGAGCGCCGGGATCCCCAGGCGCTCGACGGGTTCGGTGTGCCAGAAGTCCGAACCGTCCAGCAGGGCGGCCTTCTCCTCCAGGGTCAGCTGCGCGAGCAGCGCCTGCGGGGTGGGGACGGCGGTGTCGGTCATGCCGGGCAGGCTACCCACCGCCGCCGCCGCGGTCTCCACAACGGCGGACCGGGTTCCGCCGTCCACCGCCCCGGGCCGGGACGGGCCGGGAACCCCGCCGACCTGCTTAGCGTGCCCGGGTGCCCTCCTCCTACCACCCGCGCGAGCCCGCGCACCGGGCCCGCGCGCTCGCGTCCCGGCAGTACCGCCGGGTGGACCCGGCCGCGCGGGAGTCCGCTCCGGACCCCGACGGGGAGTCCAGCGGGGAGTTCGACCGGGAATTCGACGGGGAAATCGACGAGGGGCTCGGCGGGGAGTTCGACGGGGGGTCCAGCGGGGAGTTCGACGAGGGGCCCGGCACCCCCGTCCCGCGCACCGGCCCGGTCGCGGAGCTGACCCGCCGCCTCGCCGACCGCACCCCGCCGGGGATCCGGGCGGCGCGGGTGCGGGTGGGCCCGCGCGCGGCGGCGGGGGCCCTGCTCGTCGCGGTGCTGGTGGCCGCCGGGCTGGGGTTCGCCGCCTGGCGGACCTGGCCCCAGGCCCCCGCCGCGGCGGGGGAGGCGCTGCCGGGACGGGCCGAGCCCCCGGCCCCCACCGCCCCCGCGGCCTCCTCCGCACCGTCGGGGGAACCCCTCGTGGTCGTGCACGTCACCGGCCGCGTGACGGCCCCCGGGCTGGTGACGCTGCCGGCGGGGAGCCGGGTGGGCGACGCGCTCACCGCCGCCGGCGGTGCCCTGCCCGGCGCGGACCTGGACGCGGTGAACCTCGCCCGGGTGCTGGTCGACGGTGAGCAGGTGCTCGTCCCCGTCCCCGGTCAGCACCCCGTCGCCGTCCCCGCCGCCCCCGGGGCCGGGTCCCGGGGCGGGCCGCTGGACCTCAACGCCGCCACCCCGGAGGAGCTGGACGGGCTGCCGGGCGTGGGGGAGGTGCTCGCGGGGCGCATCGTGGCCTGGCGCGAGGAGAACGGCCCCTTCCGCGACGTGGAGGACCTCGGGGAGGTGCCCGGCATCGGGCCCAAGGTGCTGGACGGGCTGCGGGACCTGGTGACCGCGTGAGCGAACCCGTGCTCGACCTGCGCCTGGTGGCGGCCGCGGTCCTGGCCTGGGCCGCGGCCGCCACCGCCGTGGCGCACCCCGCACCGGCCCGGGCCGCGCTGCTCGCGGGCGCCGCCGCCGTCGCCCTGACCGGCGCGGTGCTGCTGGTGACCCGCCGCGGGGCGCGCCCGCTCCTCGTCCTGGTCGCGGTCACCCTGGTGCTGGCCTCCGTCGTGCTGCACCAGGCCCGGGCCGCGCAGGGCGGGACCGCGGACCTGGCCGCCGACCGGGTCGCGGTCAGCGCCACGGGCGTCGTCCGCTCGGACCCGCGGCCGGTCCCGCCGCCGCGCGCCGGCGGCCCGCCGCGCGTCGTGGTCGAGGTGTCGGTGTCCGGGCTGCGCGCCTGCGGTCGGACCCTGTCCCTCGCCGCGCCCGTCACCGTCTTCGCCGACGCCGACGGGTGGTCGCGCGTGCGGCTCGGGCAGCGCGTCGGGTTCCGCGGCCGGCTCGGGCCGGCCGCCGCCGGGGAGCGGGCGGTGGCGGTGGTGTCGGCGACGGGACGACCGGTCGTGCTCGCCGCCCCCGCCGCCCCGTACCGCGGGGCGGAACGGCTGCGGGAGGGGCTGCGCCGGGCCGTCGAGCCCCAGCCCGCCGACGCCCGCGGGCTGCTGCCGGGACTCGTCGTGGGCGACACCTCCCGGCTCCCGGCCGACCTGGAGGAGGCCATGCGGGCGGTGGGGCTCACCCACCTCACCGCCGTGAGCGGCGCCAACACGACCCTGGTGGCCGGGCTCCTCGTGCTGGCGGCCTCCTGGCTGGGGTTCGGGCGTCGGGCCCGGCTCGCGGTCGCCGCCGTCGGCCTCGCCGGGTTCGTCGTCCTGGCCCGCCCCGACCCCAGCGTCCTGCGGGCGGCGGTGATGGGCGCGGTGGGGCTGACCGGCCTCGCGGCGGGACGGCCGGTGCGCGGCGTCCCCGTGCTGGCGACCGCGGTGCTGGCGCTGCTGGTGGCCGACCCGTGGCTGGCGCGGGAGTTCGGGTTCGTGCTCTCGGTGCTCGCCACCGCCGCCCTCGTCCTGCTGGGGTCGCCCTTCGCCCGCCGGCTGGAGGGGCTCGGCCTGCCCCGCGCGGTGGCGCTCGCGCTCGCGGTCCCGGTGGCCGCCCAGGCCGTCTGCGGACCGGTGCTCGTGCTGCTCCAGCCGTCGGTGAACCCGGTGTCCGTCCCCGCGAACGTCCTCGTCGCCCCGGCCGTCGCGCCCGCGACCGTCCTGGGGCTGGCGGCCACGCTGCTGGCGCCGCTGTCGCCGACCGCGGCGACCTGGGCGGCGTGGCCGGCGGGGCTGTGCGCGGGGTGGATCGCGCTCGTCGCCCGCGCCGCCGCGCGGCTGCCCGTCGCGGTGGCGGTGCCCGCCGGGGCGGCGGGCGCGGTGGTGGTCCTCATCCTCACCGCGCTGCTGCTGGGGGCGGGGGCGGCGCTGCTCCGCTCCCGCCGCGCCGGGTCCCGCCCCCGGCGGTGGCTGGCCCTCGCCCTCGCGCTGGTGCTGTCGGGGGCGGGGCTGGTGCGGTGCGCACCGCGGTGGGGAGGGCCGTCGGGGCCCTGGCCGCCACCGGACTGGCTCGTCGTCGGGTGCGACGTGGGGCAGGGCGACGCGGTGGTGCTGCGCTCGGGGCCCACCGCCGGGGTCCTGGTGGACGCCGGCCCCGACGACGTCCTGGTCGACGGCTGCCTGGACCGGCTGGGGCTGGACCGCCTCGACGCGGTGGTGCTGACCCACTTCCACGCCGACCACGTCGGGGGCCTGGCCGGGGCCCTGCGGGGGCGGGAGGTGGGGGCGGTGCTGGTCTCCCCGCTGGCCGTGCAGCCCACGGCCGCCCGGGTGGAGCGGCTCACCGCCGAGGCGGGCGCCGCGGTGGCGGTGGTGAGCGCCGGGCGGCGCGGGTCCGCCGGGACGGTGACCTGGACCGCGCTCGGGCCACCCGCCCGGGTGGCCGGCGCGACCGCGCCGGACTCCTCGCAGGTCAACGACTCCAGCGTCGCCCTGCTCGCCGACGTCGGCGGGGTGCGGGTGCTGCTGACCGGGGACCTCGAGCGCGACGGGCAGCGGCGCGCGCTGGCCGAGGTGCCCGCCGGGACGACGGTCGACGTGGTGAAGGTCGCCCACCACGGCTCCGCGAACCAGTTCCCGGGCCTCTACACCCGGTTGCGCCCGCGGGTCGCGGTCGTGGAGGTCGGTGAGGTCAACGACTACGGCCACCCCGCGGCCTCGACGCTGGAGCTGCTCGCCGCGACGGGGACGCGGGTCCTGCGCACCGACACCGGCGGGGACGTGGCCCTCGCCGGGTCGCCGGCGGCGCTGCGGACGCTGGTGCGGGGGTCGGACCCCGCCCAGGCCGCGCGCCGGGCGCGCTACGGCGACGGGTGAACCCGCCGCCCCGCGCCCGGCGCGGCCTCACGTCACCGCAGCCAGCGGTGCAGGCGCCCGGCCTGCAGGGACTTCCAGGTCTCCTCGAAGTCGGCTTCGCTGGCGGCGGCGTGCGCCTCCTCCTGGGCGAAGAGCCGCCCGTAGGCGAAGGCCACCTCCGGGCGCGCCGAGGCGGCCAGGTCGCGCAGCTGCTGACGGGTGACCACGGAGTCCTGGTGCTCGCCCAGCACCTCCTGGGCGTCGGTGACGGCGCGGGCGAACCGCGTCGCGTCCTTGCCGAAGACCACCGCCACCGCCTCCGCGGCGTAGCGCACCTGCTTGGCGGCCTTGCGGGCCTCGTGCAGCAGCTCGTCGCGCTCGGCGCCGGCCTCGGCGCGGTAGGCGTGCTCGACCAGCCCGGACAGCGTCTCGAAGGTCTTCGCCACCCGGCGGGGCAGGACCTTGTCGGCCCGGCGCGCGCCGCGGGAGGTGAACCGCGGGCGTTCCACGAGGTCCTGGAGGTCGTCGAGCAGGGACTGGTACCGCTCGGAGTCCAGCTCGGCCAGCACCCGGTCGTGCGCGGTCCGGTAGGCCCGGCCCAGCTGGTCCGCGACGAGCGCGGGCACGGCCCCGGCGGCCGCGGGGTCGGCCGGCTGGAGCTCGGGGGCCACGTCGAGGGTGGCGACCGAGCGCACCAGGCGGTCCCGCAGCACCTCGGCGTCGCGGGCGGCGCCCAGTTCGGCGGCCAGCCAGCGCAGCTCGTCGCGCAGCGGCTTCGTGGAGCGGGCCAGCAGCGGCTGGAAGGTCCGCAGCGCGCTGCGCAGGCGGCGGGTCGCCACCCGCATCTTGTGGATGCTGTCGGGTTCGTCGCTGCGCACCCGCGGGTCCTGGTCCAGGACCTGCTGGACCTGCTCGGCCAGGTGCACCACGAGGACGTCACCGGCCCGGGACCGGGCGGTGAGCTGCTTGCGCCGGGGACCGGCGTGCTCGAGGACGCGGGGAGCGGACTCCGCGCGGGTCGGCGCGGTCTGCTCCTCCACCGCCGGCTCGGACGGCGCGGGGGCCTCGGCGGAGTCGGGCGCTCCGGCGGGCTCGGTCGTCTCGGTGGGCTCGGTGGGCTCGGTGGGCTCGGTGGGCTCGGTGGGCTCGGTCGTCTCAGCGGGCTCGGCGGCTCCAGTCGTCTCCGCGGGCTCGGGCGCCCCGGTGCCGCCGGAGAGGACCCGGCTCAGCTTGGAGCTGCTGCTCGAGACCCGCAGCCCCGCGGCCCGCAGCCCGGCGTCCACGGCCTCGAAGACCGCGCGGTCGCCCTCGACGATCTCCAGCTCCACCTCGCGCCAGGTCTGCACGGCCCCGGCCGCCTCGCCCGCGCCGTCCAGCGGGAGCAGGCGGCGGGCCTCGACGACGTCGTCGGCGAGCTCCAGCAGGCGGGTGCCGGTGGCGTCGAGCACCGAGCGGACGCTGCGGTGGGTGTTCACCCGGGCCACCGGGACGAGCGGGCTCCCGCCGGTGAGCTCCTCGACCAGCCGCCGCAGCGCGGCGGGCACGGTCCGCACGGCGCGCCCCAGCGGGAGGCGCTGCTCGACGCGGGCCCCGGCGTCGCCGGGGGTCTTCAGGTGCCAGCCGGCGTCGGTGCCGCCGGTGCGCCGGCGCAGGGTGGTGCGGGCCGCGCTGAGGCGCAGGTCAACGGTGTCGAAGTACGTCGCCTCGAGGTCGAACTCCCCGAGGTCGCCCTCCCGGTAACCCCGCTCGGCGGCCTCGGGCAGAGCCCGCAGCAGCGCGGGCAGGGCGGGCAGGTCGAGACCGGGTTCCAGCTCGTACTTGACTTCGATTTCCTCGTGCGTGCTGACCATGGTGCAGTTCTACCGTCAGCCACCCCGCCGCGCCCGTCGTCGGCCCGGGCCGCGACGGCCGGACGCCCCGCGCCGCCGCCCCGGCCGAGCCCACGGCCCCCCCTGGGCGGGAGGGACCCCTCAGCGCGCCGGGGCCGGTGCGGCCGCCCCGGGCTCGAACGCGGAGAGGTCGATCGCGCCGCGCCCGCGGGACAGCGACGGGAACCGCTGGAGCAGGAACTCCCGGCTGCGCAGCGCGGCCTCGCGGTGCACGGGGTCGTGGTCGTACAGCTCCACGCTGATCCACCCCCCGTAGCCCGCGTCGAGGACCGCGCCCACGGCGTCGAAGTCCACGTCCCCGTCGCCGGGGACGAGGTGGGCGTGCACCCGGTCGGCGATGTCCTCGACCTGCAGGTGCCGGGTGAGGGGCAGGTGGTGTTCCAGCGAACCCAGCGCGTCGTCCTCGACGACGACGCAGTGCCCGAGGTCCTGGCTCAGCCACAGGTCCGGGCTGCCCGTCCGGGTCAGCAGGGCCGCGACCTGCGCGTTGGTGGCGCAGTGGAAGTCCGGTTCCGGTTCGACGCCCAGCACCGTGCTGCCGCGGGGGAGCCCGGCGGCGTCCAGGGTTTCGTGCAGCGTGTCCAGCAGGACGGCGACGGCCTCGTCCAGCCAGGCGTCGGCCCGGGCGGGGGGCACGTCGGCGCGCCGCCGGCCGGTGGAGAACACCACGAGGGGAACTCCGGCGAGGACCCCGAGGCGGACGCTGCGGCGCAGCAGGTCCAGCCGGCGGGCCCGTTCGGCGGGGTCGGGGTCGACGAGGGCCGGTTCGAAGGCGTTCCCGCTCAGCAGGTGCGGATCGCCGGTGGCGAGGCTGCAGGCGGTGAGCCCGGTCGCGTCGAGCACCGCGCGCAACCGGTCCGCGTCCGCCGCGGAGAACGCCCACGGGTCGACGTGCTGGGCGTTGAGGGAGAGTTCGATGCCGTCGTAGCCGCAGTCGGCGAGCGTGCGGACGGCCTCGTCCAGGCTGACCGACCGCAGGCCGTTCGCGTTGTACGCCAGTCGCGTCGCCGGCGTCGGGGAGGTCTTGGGCACGGGTGCTCCTCGTGTTCGCGGTGCGGCGCAGGCAGGGGGACCGACCGCGAGGCGGTTGTTCCACCGGGCGCCTCCAGCAGGGCACCACGTTTCCGCCTGCCGCGCACGGGGTACGAACCGATCACGGGGAGTGAGAAGCGTCACGGGGGTTCGATGTGCGGACCCGGGAACCCGGTGGCACGGTGACGGCGTGTTCCTCCTCCTCCCGGGCGCTGCCGCTCGAGGTCACCGGTGACCGGGCCCCGAAACTCCGACGTCCCCGCGAACCCCTCCCCGGGGGGGAACTCCGGCCCCGACGAACCGGTGGTCGCCCCCTCGACGCTGCAGCTCCTGCGCGAACTGGCCGATGTGAAGCGCTTGCGCGACGCCCGCGGAACCGGCTCGCTGGCCGACCGGGCCTTCACCCGGTCCTGGCGGACCCTCCTGCGGGACTGGTCCCCGGAACGGGTGCGCGACCTCGCGCTGCGCGAGGTCTCCCACGCCCTGGTGGCGGCTCGCCTCGCCGGGGTCGACGCCGCGGTCCTCGCCACCGCCGGGTTGACCCGCGACGAGCGGCTGGACGTCCTGCGCCGCGCCTTCGACGCCGTCACGGCGACCGCCGAGGGGGGTTTCGGCGACCTCGCCGACCTGCGCGCGGCCCTGGACCCCGAACCCCTCGACGAGGAGCTCCTCCCGCCCGCCCCGGCCTTCGTGGACGCCCTCGTCCGCCAGCCCCGGGCCGGGGCCACCCACCCGGTGCTGCCGCGGGTGGTCGTCGAACCCCCCGAGAGCCACGGGGACCACTGCTTCGTCACCGCCGCGTACTCCGCCCTCGTCGCTCCCCGCTTCGGCGTGGACCGCGGCGAGGCGTTCCTCGTCGCCCTGGCCCACCACCTGCCCAACGGCGACCTGCCCGACGCCGGGTTCGGCGGGGAGGTGCTGCTGGGGGAGCACTACCTCCCCGTGCTGGCCGCCCTGGAGGAACGTTCCCTGCGCCAGCTCCCCCTCGGCCTGGCCGCGCACCTGCGGGACCTGCTGCCCCGGCGGGAGACCACGGACACCGCGGTCGGCCGGGTGTTCAACACCGCCGACGTGCTGGACCGCGTGCTGCAGGTCCACCACCACGCCCGCGCCGCGGGTTTCACCGCGGCCCAGGCCCTCGACGACCTCGACATCGTCCACCCCGGCACCGTCCAGCGGTTCCAGCTCGGCGTGCTCGCCGGTGCCGGCATCCCGGTGCGCTGAAACCCGACCGAGGAGAACCCGTGACCACTCCCGACGACCAGACCGACCCCCGCACCGGCTGGGTCATCGCCGGCGCGGGCTGGGTCGCCCGCGACCACATGGCCCCCGCCCTGGCCGCCTCCGCCACCAGCCGCGTCGTCGCGGTCGTCGACCGGGACCTCGCCGCCGCCCGCGCGCTGGCGGCCCGGTTCCCCGGCGCCGTCGCGCACGACGACCCGGCCACCGCGTTCGCCACCCCCGGCGCGCAGGTGGCCTACGTCGCCACGCCCAACCACGCCCACCGCGAGGTCGCGGTCGCCGCGGCGGAGGCCGGCCTGGCGGTCCTGTGCGAGAAACCCCTCGCCGCGGACCTGGACGACGCCGCGGCCCTGGTCGAGGGGTGCGAACGCGCCGGGGTCGTGGCCGCCACGGCCTTCGACCAGCGGTTCCACCCCGCCCACGAGGTGGTGGCGGAGATGGTGGCCCGCGGTGACCTGGGGACGGTCACCGCCGTCCGCATCGTCTACGCCTGCTGGCTGCCGCCCGGCTGGGCCCCGCCGGGCAGCACGACCGGCGACAACTGGCGCGTCGACCCCGTCCGGGCCGGCGGCGGCGCCTACGTCGACCTGGCCCCGCACGGGCTGGACCTCGTCGGGACGCTGCTCGGCGAGGACGTCGTCACCGCCACCACCCACCTGCAGCACCGCGTGCACGACTACGCCGTCGACGACGGGTCCGTCCTCGTCGGCAGCACGTCCTCCGGTGTGCTGGTGACGATCTCGAACTCCTTCAACACCGTGGAGACCTTGCCGCGCCGGCGGCTGGAGATCGTCGGGACCGCGGGGCAGCTCGTCGCCACCGATACCATGGGGCAGGACGCCGGGGGGCGCGTGGAGTTCCTCGACGCCACCACCGGGGAGTCCCGCGACGTCGAGTTCGACCGCGAGACCTCCCCGTTCACGGGGGAGCTGCGCGCCCTCGAGGCCGCGGTGACCGGCGGCGGGGACTGGCGGTTCCCGATGTCGCGCGACCTGCACCTGCTGCGCCTGCTGCACGGCGCGCTCACCGTCCAGGAGACCCGACCCGCGGAGGCACGACGATGACCGGTCCCGACGACTCCCACGCCCTGCGCGGGGTCCGCGCCGGGGAACTCGCCCCGCTGCCCACCCGGGCCCACCGCACGCACCGGGCGTACTCCTGCACGAACTGCGGGCACTGGCAGCGGTGGTTCGCCACCACCCCGCCGCCCTCGTGCCCGGTGTGCTCCGACGTGCGCAACGAACTGCCCGTCGAGGGGTTCGCGTTCCTGCGCGAGACGGAGGTCGACGCCCTCGTCACGACCTCGTGGCGCGAGGCGGTCCCGGGGGTGACGGAGTTCTGGTGCGACCCCGTCGTGGGCCTGGGCTCCCACGGCTGGGTGCTGGAGACCGCCGACGGGCTGCTCGGCTTCGAGGCCGCCCCGTGGTACTCCGCCGACGCGCTGGCCGAGCTGCGCCGGCGCGGCGGGTTGCGCGTGCTCGCCTCCAGCCACGTCCACGGCTTCGGCGGCCTGTGGCAGTTGCAGGACGAGCTCGACCCGCCCGTCGTGTCGGTCGGCGTCCACGACCTCACCTGGACCAAGGCGTTCCGCGTCACCTGGCCCGCCGACGACGAGACCGAGCTCGCCCCGGGCATCACCCTGCACCGCACCGGGGGCCACTTCCCCGGGCACAGCGTCCTGCACGACGCCGGCCGCGGCCTGCTCTTCTGCGGGGACTCCCTCAAGATCGACCTCGACGAGCACGGGAACCCCGCCGCGCTCAGCGCCCACAAGGCGTTCCACGCCCAGATCCCGCTCTCGCGCGCGGAACTGCGCAGCGTGCGCGAGATCCTCGGCGCGCTGGGGTTCGACACCGTCTTCAGCCCGTTCGAGTTCGCCCGCGGCGTCACCACCCGCCACGTCGTCGCCCTGGTCGACCACATGCTCACCCACCCCCCGTCGGCGGCCCCGGTGCCCTTCGACCTCCTCGACGAGAACGTGAGGGTCTTCGCGTGAACCCACCCGCCCTGCGGTCCCTGACCGTCGACCACCCCGTGCGGGAGGACGGCGACCACCGCGCCACCGAGCGCTTCCGCGACGTCCTCGGCGAGCGCGACCGGTTCCAGTTCCCCACCTACCGCCTCGACACCGTGGGCGTCCCGTCGTGGTGGACGATCGCGGCGACGGGCGCCGCGGGGGCGGCGGCCATCGGCCACGGCTACGGCGCCACCGACGCCGACGCGCGCCGCTCCAGCTGGGGCGAGTCCGCGGAACTGGGGCTGCTGCGGCGCCGGGTCTCCACCCTGGAGCACCGGCGCGGGACCCGCGCCGAGCTGGTCGCGGAGTTCGGCGCCGACGCCGTCCTCGACCCGCCGTCGGTGTGCCTGGACGCGGGATCCCCCTACCACCCCGGTAGCCCGCTGAACTGGCTGCCGCTGCAGCGCTGGGGGACCGGGGAACGGGTCTGGGCCCCCGCCGACGTCGTCCTGCGCGACGCCGACGAACTGCCCGAGGGGTTCGTCGACGACCTCCCGCGCCTGGTGACCCGGCACGGCAACGGGCTCGGCGCCGGCGACAGCCTGGAACGGGCCGTGGCCCACGGCATCGGGGAACTCCTCCAGCGCGACGGCAACGGCACCCGGTTCCGCGCCCTGGACACCGGGATCGTCCTCGACCTCGGGACCGACGACGAGCTCGTCGCCGATCCCGTCACCCGCGACGCGCTGGCCCGGTTGCGGGCGCAGGGCGTGCGCGTCGTCCCCAAGCTCGCCAACGACTGGTGGGGGATCGTCAACGTCACCGTGGTCGGGGCCGACGACGACCCGCTGCAGCCGGTCATGGTCACCGCGGCCGGCGAGGCTGCCCACCCCGACCGCGAGGTCGCCCTGCGCAAGGCCGTCCTGGAGTTCGCCGCCGCGCGCTCGCGCAAGGCCTTCACCCACGGCGACCTCGACGCCGTCCGCCGCATCAGCCCGCCCGGGTACGTGGAGCGCTACGCCGCCGACCCCTCGACCCAGGAGCAGCGCGCGCTGCGCGGGATGCTGGGGTGGCTGGAGCGCGACGCGGCCCAGCTGCGGGAACTGCTGGAACCGGTGGTGCTCGCCGAGCGCAGCCGCCGCCGGTTCGACACCCTGCCCACCTGGAACGCCCCCGAGGGCGCCGACGAGCAGCGGGCCCTGGCCGCGCACCTGGTCGGCCTGCTGCGCGAGCGCGGGTTCGACGTCCTGGTGCTGGACTGCTCCGCCGACGACGTCGCCGTCGCCCGCGTCGTCGTCCCCGGCCTGGAGGTCGAGATCGTCAGCTACGGGCGCATCGGTGAACGGGGCCTGGCCGACCTGCTGGAACGCGGCGACGGGCGCACCGGCCTGCACGGCATCGCCGGCCTCGGCGTCCCCGGGCGCGACGGCGTCCCCGCGGGGGCCGAGCCCGTCCACCTCACCGACGCCGCGCGGGAACGGTTCGGCGCCCCCGCCTGGCTGGACCGGGCCGCGCTGGACCGGGTCCTGGGCGACCTGTACCCGCTGTACCGCGAACCGGCGCTGCACGCGGCCGCGGTGGCCCGCGCGGAGGGGTGGACGGCGTGAGGATCTGCTTCGTCAGCCGTCGCTACTGGCCCGCGGTGTCGGGCATGAGCGTCTACGCGGAGAAGCTGCTCGAGGGGCTCGTGGCCCGCGGCCACGACGTCGTGCTGGTCTCGCAGTTCCGCGGCGACCCCACCGGCAGCGCCGTCTACGGCGGCGGGCCGCCGCCGGCGGACCGGGTCCCGGCGGGGGTGCGCGCGGTGGGCCTGGAGGCGCTGGGGGAGCAGCGCGTCGCCGACGGCTCACCCGCCGACTTCGACGCCGACATCGCCGCGATGCGCGCCACCGTCGAGCGCCTGCACGCCGAGGAACCCTTCGACCTCCTGCACGCCCAGTACGCCTGGCCCACCGGGATGGCGGTGCTGGAGGCCTCCGCCGCGCTGGGGCTGCCCTCGGTGGTCAGCGTCCAGGGCGGCGACGGGCACTGGGTCGGGCTGTGCTGCCCGGCGCACTCCCTGGGCATCCGGACCGTCCTGGACCGCGCGGGGGCGGTGCTCATCGGCTCGCGGACCTTCGCCGACGAGGTCGTCGAGCACCACGGCACCGACCCCGCCCGCTTCGACCTCGTGGGCGGGGCCACCGACACCGGCGCGTTCCGCCCCGCCGACGACGCCGCCGCGGGGTCGCTGCCGGGCGCGGGCCCGGTGACGCTGCTGTTCCACGGCCGGGTGGACCGCCGCAAGGGGGTCCTGGACCTCCTCCACGCTCTGGCCACCCTGCGCGCGGAGGAGCGCGACGTGCGGCTGCTGGTCTCCGGGATCGGGCCCGACGTCACCGCCGTCGCCGACCTCGTCGCGGAGCTGGGGCTGGGCGGGGCCGTCGAGCAGCGCGGCTACGTCCCCTACCCCGACGCCCCGGCCGTCTACCGCGACGGGCACGTGTTCGTCTCGCCCACCCAGTCCGAGGGCTTCTCCAACACCATCCTCGAGGCGATGGCCGCGGGCCTGCCCGTGGTGACGACCCGCACCGTCGGGGTCGTCGACTGCGTGCGCGACGGCGAGAACGGCCTGCTGCACGAGGTGGGCGACGTCGCGGGCCTCGTCGCGGCGCTGCGCCGGCTGCTCGACGAGCCGGCGCTGGGCCCGGAGCTGGCCCGGCGGGCGCTCACCGAGGTGCGCGACGTCTGGTCCTGGCCGGCGCTCACGGCGCGCGTCGAGGCGGTCTACGAGCGGGTGGCCGGGAGCGCCCCGGACACCTCGTGGACCGGGCTCGAACCGGCGCGGCGCCCGACCAGCGCGGGGCGGGGGATCGAACCCGCCACCGCCGACGCCGACTGCCGGTTCCTCCGCACCCCCCACCTGCTGTGAGCCCCGCCGAGACCGCCGGGCGCGCGGTGCGGGTCGTGGCGGTGTCCCCGCACCTGGACGACGCCGCGTTCTCCGCCGGGGGGCTGCTGGCGGGGCTGGCCGCGGCGGGGGCGGAGGTCCACGTCGTGACGGTGTTCACCGCCACCGTGCCCGGCCCCACGGGCTTCGCCCTGGCCTGCCAGACCGACAAGGGGCTGCCCCCCGAGGTGGACTACATGGCGCTGCGCCGCGCCGAGGACGCCGCCGCCACCGCGGCGCTGGGGGTGCGGGGCCGGCACCTGCCCCTGGCCGAGGCCCCGCACCGCGGGTACGGCAGCCCCGCGGCGCTCTTCGGCCCCGTCGCGCCCGGCGACGAGGACGGCCCCGACGTCGTGCGCGCCGCCCTGGCCGAGGTGCTGGACGGGTTCCCCGGCCCGGTGGACCTGCTCCTGGGGCCGCAGGCCCTCGGCGACCACGTCGACCACCGCCACGTCCGCGCCGCGGTGGACGCCCTCACCCACGACCGCGGCCTGCCGCTGGCGCGCTGGGCCGACACCCCCTACGTGCTGCGTCCGGGCGCCGACGCCCCCGCCGGGTCCCCCCGGTACCCGACGGGGGAGGAGCTCGACGCCAAGGTCGAGGCCTGCGCCGCCTACGCGACGCAGCTGGGCTTCCAGTTCGACGGGCCGGCCGCGATGACCCGCGCCCTGCGGGCGCTGCCGGAGACCTTCGACCCGCCGCTGCCGGTGCGGGCGGCGGGCCCGCACGCCGGGGACTGACCCCGCTCGATCGTCCCGCGCCGCGGCGCGGGACGATCCCCCCGCACGGTCGCCGGGCGGCGGCGCCGGCGATCGACAGGAGGCCGGCCCGTGGACGGACCCACCGAGGCGTTGCTGCTGCACCGGGTCCGGCGGGCGGGACGGGTCTGCGACGTCCTGCTCGCCGGGGGCCGCGTCGTCGCCGTCGGCGACGACCTGCGCGCGGCCGCGACCGGGCTGGACCCGCTGGGGGCGGTGGAGGTCGTCGACGCCGGTGGGGCGGTCCTGCTGCCCGGGCTGGTCGACTCCCACGTCCACCTCACGCAGTGGGCCGCGGCCCGCCGCCGCGTCGACGTCCTGGCCGCGACGTCGGCCGCCGAGGCCGCGGACCTGCTGGCCCGGCACGCCGGGCCGGGCACCGACCTCGTGCTGGGGCACGGGTACCGGGACGCGCTGTGGAGCGGGCCCGCCCACCGGGACGTGCTGGACGTGCGGTTCCCCGACCGGCCCGTCGTCGTGGTGAGCGCGGACCTGCACGCCGTCTGGGTGAACTCCCCCGCCGCCGCCCGCTTCGGCGTCGCCGACCCCACCGGGGTGCTGCGGGAGGGACCCGCGATGGAACTCATCGCCGCCGCCGGCGACGTGGGGGAGGCCACGCTGGACCGCTGGGTCGCGGAGGCGACGACGGTCGCCGCCGCCCGCGGGGTCACCGGCGTGGTGGACCTGGAGTTCGCCCCGATCGGCACCTGGAGCCACCGGGCCCGCCCCGACGTGCGGATCGCCGCCGGCGTCTGGCCGCAGTGGCTGGAGGAGGCGGTCGCGGCGGGGCTGCGCACCGGCGACGCCGTCCCCGGCGCCCCGGACCGGGTGCGGGTGGGCCCGGTGAAGTTCGTCGTCGACGGGTCGCTGGGCACCCGGACGGCGTTCTGCCACGACGAGTACCCCTCCGGCGGCCACGGCGTGCTGCGGATCCCCCTCGCGGAGCTGGAACCCGGACTGCGCCGCGCCACCTCCCACGGGCTGACCGCCGCCGTCCACGCCATCGGCGACGACGCCGTCCGCGTCGCCCTCGACGGCTTCGAGGCCACCGGCGCGCGCGGCAGCGTGGAGCACGCCCAGCAGGTCCACCCCGAGGACCTGCCCCGCTTCGCCCGCCTCGGCGTCCTCGCCAGCGTCCAGCCGCGCCACGCCGTCGACGACCGCGACGCCGTGGCGCGGCACTGGCCCCGCGGGGCCGAGCGGGCCTACCCCTACGCCGCGCTGCGGGCGGCCGGCGCGGAGCTGCGGCTGGGCTCCGACGCCCCCGTCGCGCCGCTGGACCCGTGGGACGCCCTGGCCAGCGCGGTGCACCGCAGCCTCGACGAGCGCGAACCCTGGCGACCCGACCAGCACCTGCCCCTCGACGTCGCGCTCGCGGCGGGCTGCGGGGGCCGGCGCGGCGTGCACGTGGGCGACGTCGCCGACCTGACCCTCGTCGCGGTCGACCCCGCGCGCGCGTTCGCGGACGGGGGAGCGGACGCCCTGCGCCGCACCGAGGTCCTCGCCACCGTCCTCGGCGGGGAGTTCACCCACCGGGCCGGGGTCTGACCTCCGACAGCGGCCGCCCGCTGCGCTCCTCGAGCAGCGCGGCGGCCAGCAGCTCCCCGTCGACGGGCCCGAACCGGGCCAGCGCCTCCCGGTGCAGCCGCGTCACCTCCCGGGCCAGGCCGAAGGGGGTGCCGTGCTCGGCGGCCAGCCCGTCGAGGACCTCCAGCTCCTCCACGCAGCGGTCGAGGCCGAAGTCGCGCAGGTGGTCCCCGCGCAGCAGGGAGTCGACGTGGCGCTGCAGGAACGCGCTGTCGCCGGCGGACCCGGCCCAACGCGTCCCGGACGGCGCCCACGTCCAGCCCGGCGTCGCGGGCCAGCAGCAGGGACTCGGTCACGGCCACCGACTGCCCGAACCACAGCAGGTTCGCCAGCAGCTTCACCAGCTGACCCGCCCCGGGGGAGCCACCGGCGCGCCGGATCGACCCGCCCCCGCGGCTGAGCTCCACCAGCAGCGGCAGGACCCGCTCCACGTCCGCGTCGGCGCCGCCCACGAAGAGGTCCAGCGATCCCGCCGCGGCCCCGGCCGGGCCCCCGCCCATCGCCGCGCCGACGGCACCGACCCCGGCGCGGTGCAGGCGCGCGGCGAGGTCGTCGGTCGTGCGGGGGTCCCCGCTGGTGAGGTCCAGCCACACCGACCCCGGGCGCAGGGCGGCCAGCACCTCCGCGGCGTCGCGGACCTCCGCGGCGCCGGGGAGGACGGTGACGAGGACGTCGGCGCCGAGCGCGACCTCCCGCGCCCCACCGACGTCGGCCCCCGCGGCGCGCGCGGCCCCCGCCCGCTCCGGGTCCGGGTCGGAGGCGGTGACGCGGTGACCGGCGGCGAGGAACCGCCGCAGCACCGGCAGGCCCATCCGGCCCACGCCCAGGACCCCGACCACCCCGTCGACCACCGTGACGTCCCCTCCGGCGGTGCCCGCCGCGGTCACCCCGCGCCCAGGGTGGCAGGGCCGGCGCGTCGGCGCCGCGTGCCACAGTGGGGCCGTGCCCGCCAAGACCTCCGGCAAGAGCCCCGCCAAGAAGGCCGCCGCGGCGCTCACGACCTCCCCCCACGACCTCGCCCCCGCCCCGGTGGTGCTCCTCGCCGGCTCCGAGGAGCACCTCGCCGACCGCGCCCTCAGCGCCCTCACCACCCGCATGCGCGAGCTCGACCCCACCTTCGAGCGCACCGACGTCTCCGCCGCCGGGTACCAGAAGGGGCAGCTGGCGACGTGGACGTCCCCCTCGCTGTTCGACGAGCGGTCCCTCGTCCTCGTCGACGGGGTCGACGTCGCCAGCGACGCCTTCGTCGAGGACGTCCTGGACTACCTCACCGCCCCCGCCGAGACGGTCGTGCTCGTCCTGCGCCACCGCGGCGGCAACAAGGCCAAGAAGGTCCTCGACGTCGCCCGGGGCGTCCCGGGGGTCGCGGAGGTCTCCTGCCAGCCGCTGAAGCGGGACCAGGAGAAGGTCGACCTCGTCCTCGCCGACGTCCGCCGCGCCCGCCGCCGCATCGACCTCGACGCCGCCCGGGCCCTCGTCGCGGCCCTGGGCAGCGACCTGGGGGAGCTGGTGGCCGCGGTGGACCAGCTGCTCACCGACACCGACGGCACCATCACCGAGGACGCCGTGCACCGCTACCACGGGGGCCGGCGGGAGGCCACGGGCTTCGAGGTGGCCGACGCGGCCGTGGAGGGCCGGACCGGGCAGGCCCTGGTGCTCGTGCGGCACGCGGCGGCGACGGGCGTGCCGCCGGTGCTGGTGGTCGCGGCGCTCGCGGCCCGGCTGCGCCAGCTCGCGCGGGTCGCCGCGGCGGGGCGAGGACGCTCCGCGGACGTGGCGCGCGACCTGGGCATGGCCCCCTGGCTGATCGACCGGGCCCGCCGGGACCTGCTGCACCTCTCCCCGGAGGGGCTGGGGGAGGCGATCCTCGCCGTCGCCGCCGCCGACCACGCCGTCAAGGGCGGGGGAGCCGACCCCCAGCACGCGCTGGAGAGGGCGGTGCGCATCGTCGGGGAGGCCCGCAGCACCCCCTGACGCGCCTCCCGGCCCCCGGACGCACGGAGGGCCGGCCCCCGAGCGGGGACCGGCCCTCCGTGAGGGATCCGGGGATCAGACCTTGGCCGCGGCCTTGGCGATGGCCGACTTGCGGTTGGCGGCCTGGTTCTTGTGGATGACGCCCTTGCTCACGGCCTTGTCGAGCTTCTTGCTCGCCAGGGCCAGAGCGGCCTGCGCCTTCTCGGCGTCGCCGGCGGCGAGCGCCTCACGGAAACCGCGCACGACGGTGCGCAGCTCCGACTTGACGGCCTTGTTGCGCAGGCGCGCCTTCTCGTTGGTGAGGATGCGCTTCTTCTGCGACTTGATGTTCGCCACGTGTTTCCGTCTTCCTGTCGATCGCTGATCGGTGTCAGAGGGCGGTCGCTCCACCGGGGACTTCCGGCGTGGGGACACCGGGAGGGACGGCGGGAGACCGTGACCTCCGCACTGAGGCGAAGGCACCGTCAAGACTAGCAGCGACCGGGCCCCTCCCTCGACGCCGCGACGACGGGCCCGGCGTGCGACGCGGGCCGCGGCGTGGTCTCGTGCTCCCGGGAACCACGAGGAGGAACCATGGGTCTGCTGAGCCGGTTGTTCGGACGCGGGGAGTCCCGCACGTCGCCACCGCCGTACGCCCGCAGCGCGCCGCCGCCCGCCGCCGCGCCGCGCAGCGCCGCGGGGGGCGGGGACGCCGACGCCGCGGCCATCGCCCGCTACCGCTACATGCTGCGGACCGCGCCGCCGGACCAGGTGGAGCAGGCCCACGCCGAGGCCTTCGAGCGGCTGACGCCGCAGCAGCGCCGGCAGGTCCTGGAGCAGCTGTCCGCGGTCGTGCCGGCCTCGGAGCAGCACGGCGACGACCCGCGCTCGCTGGCGCGCGCCGCCACCCGCGCCGAGGTCCGCCAGCCCGGCACCCTGGTGCAGATCTTCAACGGTCCCGGCGGCGGGTACGGCGGCGGTGGCTACGGCGGCGGGTTCGGCGGGGGCGGCTACGGCCGGGGCGGCGGGTTCGGCGGCGGGTTCGGCGGCGGCGGGATGGGGATGGGTCTGGGCGGCAGCCTGCTGGCCGGTGTCGCCGGCGCCTTCGTCGGCACCGCCATCGCCGACGCGCTGATCCCCGACGACTTCGGCAACGAGCACTGGGGCGACGACCAGGCCTACGAGGCCGGCGAGCAGCAGGGCTACGACGAGGGCTACCAGGACGGCGAGCAGCAGGACGGCGACCAGGGCGGGGACCAGGGGGTGGACACCACCGACGTCGGGTACGACGGGGGCGGCTACGACGAGGGCCTCGGCCAGGGCTTCGACCAGGGCGGCTACGAGCCCAGCTTCGACGACGGCGGCTTCGGCGGGGGCGGCTTCGACGACGGCGGCTTCGACGGCGGCGACGTGGACGTCTGACCGGCCCCCGCGGAGGCCTCGGCGGGCGTCCTCGCGGTCCGCGCCCGCCTCACTCCGCGGGCGCGGGCGCGGGGGAGGCCGTCCCGCGGGTGCGCCGACGGCGCAGCAGCAGCAGCGGGACGGCCACCAGCGCCAGCGGGACGGCGAAGGGGATCAGCGCCCCCACCACCACGGAGACGACGCGCAGCGACTCCCCCAGGGCGCGCCAGCCGGCCACGAGCCCGCCGGTGAACCCCGGCTCGCCGGCCGCGACGACCGCCGTCGCCGCCTCCCGGGTCAGCGTCACCTCGACCGTGGCCAGCGCCACCTGGTCGGCCAGCACCCGCTGACGGGCCTGCAGCGCCTCCAGGTCGGCCTGCCGGCGGGCGATCTCGCCCTCCACGGCCAGGACGTCGGCGATGGTGCGGGCCTGCGGCAGCTGGTCGCGGAAGGTCGCCAGGACGGCCCGGGCGGAGGCGACCCGGCTGTCCACGTCGGCGACCTCGGCGGTGACGTCGGTGGCCGACGTGGACCGCTCGGTCTGCCGGCCCAGGGCGGCGATGCCGTCCAGGACGCCGTCGAAGGCGGCGGAGGGCACCCGCAGGGTCAGCCGGGCGTGCTCGCCGTCCGGTTCCCCGGAACCGCCCGCGCGGCTGGCCGCGACCACCCCGCCGGCGGTGGTGACGAGGTCCTCCACCGCGGCCTGCGCCGCCGCCGGGTCCGCGACCTCCACCCCCAGGGTGGCGGTGGAGACGACGGCGCGCGCCGCCCCGCCCACCAGCGCGGCCGGATCGGCGGCCGGAGCGGCGGCCGCCGTGCCGGCGCTGTCCAGCGCCGCCACCGCCGCGCCCGAGTCCGCGCCCGAGCTCTCGCCGGAGCCCCCGCCGGCGGCGGGGGCGCTGTCCGCGGCGGAGGACCCCCCGCCGGAGTCGGAGCCGTACCCGCTGCAGGCCGTGGCGCCGAGCAGCAGGGCCGCGAGGAGCGCCGGGACGGCCAGGGCGGTCCGGCGCCGGGCCGGGGCGCGGGTGGGGGAGAGGGGGGTCAGCGCGGGCACCGGGCACCTCCAGCGGGTTCGGTCGCCGTGACCGTGGGGGTGGGACGCCGCCGCGCGCCGGGCGGTTCCGCGCGGGCGGACGGCCCGGGGACCGGACGTGCGACGATGGGTACCCGTTCGAACGCTCCCGACGAGAGGTGCTCCCCGCCCGTGTCCCCGATGGCCACCGACGCACCGGCACCCGCCGCGACGGCGCCGGAGCTGCTGCGCAACTTCTGCATCATCGCCCACATCGACCACGGCAAGTCGACGCTGGCCGACCGGATGCTGCAGCTGACCGGCGTCGTCGACGCCCGGGCCATGCGCGCGCAGTACCTGGACCGGATGGACATCGAGCGCGAGCGCGGCATCACGATCAAGTCGCAGGCCGTCCGGATGCCCTGGGGCTACGACGGCACCGACTACGCGCTGAACATGATCGACACCCCCGGCCACGTCGACTTCACCTACGAGGTGTCGCGGTCGCTGGCCGCCTGCGAGGGCGCGGTGCTGCTGGTCGACGCGGCGCAGGGCATCGAGGCCCAGACCCTGGCGAACCTCTACCTCGCCATGGAGAACGACCTCACGATCATCCCGGTCCTCAACAAGATCGACCTGCCCGCGGCCCAGCCGGAGAAGTTCGCCGAGGAGCTGGCCAAGCTCATCGGCTGCGAACCCGACGACTGCCTGCGGGTCTCGGGCAAGACCGGGGTCGGCGTGGAGCCGCTGCTGGACCAGATCGTCCGGCAGATCCCCGCGCCCGTCGGCGACGCCGACGCCCCCGCCCGGGCGATGATCTTCGACTCCGTCTACGACACCTACCGCGGGGTCGTGACCTACGTCCGCGTCATCGACGGCAACCTCAGCCCGCGCGAGAAGATCGTTATGATGTCGACGCGCGCGACGCACGAGCTGCTGGAGATCGGCGTCAGCTCCCCGGAGCCGGTGCCCTCGAAGGGCCTCGGCGTCGGCGAGGTCGGCTACCTCATCACCGGGGTGAAGGACGTCCGCCAGTCCAAGGTCGGCGACACCGTCACCAACGCGGCGAAGCCCTCCACGAAGGCCCTCGGCGGGTACCGCGACCCCAAGCCCATGGTGTTCTCGGGGCTGTACCCCATCGACGGGTCGGACTACCCGCTGCTGCGCGACGCCCTCGACAAGCTCAAGCTGAACGACGCGGCGCTGTCCTACGAGCCCGAGACCTCCGTCGCGCTGGGCTTCGGCTTCCGCATCGGCTTCCTCGGCCTGCTGCACCTGGAGATCGTGCGCGAGCGCCTGGAGCGGGAGTTCAACCTCGACCTCATCTCGACGGCCCCGAGCGTGCCCTACGAGGTGACGCTGGAGGACAAGCGGGTCGTGGAGGTGACGAACCCGTCGGAGTTCCCCGAGGGCAAGATCGCCGAGGTCCGCGAACCCGTCGTGCGCGCCACCGTGCTCGCGCCGTCGGAGTTCATCGGCGCCGTCATGGAGCTGTGCCAGCAGCGCCGCGGCGAGCTGCAGGGCATGGACTACCTCTCCGAGGACCGCGTCGAGATGCGCTACCGCCTGCCGCTGGCCGAGATCGTCTTCGACTTCTTCGACCAGCTGAAGTCGCGCACCCGCGGTTACGCCTCGCTGGACTACGACGTGGACGGCGACCAGGCCGCGGACCTGGTGAAGGTCGACGTGCTGCTGCAGGGCGAGCAGGTCGACGCGTTCAGCCAGATCGTGCACCGCGAGAAGGCCTACGGCTACGGCGTGATGATGGCCGGCAAGCTGAAGGACCTCATCCCGCGCCAGCAGTTCGAGGTGCCCATCCAGGCCGCCATCGGGGCCCGGGTCATCGCCCGCGAGAACGTCCGCGCCATCCGCAAGGACGTCCTGGCCAAGTGCTACGGCGGTGACATCACCCGCAAGCGGAAGCTGCTGGAGAAGCAGAAGGAGGGGAAGAAGCGCATGAAGATGGTCGGGCGGGTCGAGGTGCCCCAGGAGGCCTTCATCGCCGCGCTCTCCTCCGACGCCGCGGGCGACAAGGCGAAGGACAAGAACGCGAAGAAGTGAGCCGGTGCCGGCGGTGGCCCCCCGGGCCGCCGCTGGCCGGTCCCCCCGCCCGACCGTAGGGTCGGGAAGTGCCGACACCCCTCGCGGTCCCGACCGGTCGACCACGGCTGGGGGTCCTGCCGGGGTTCCTGGCCGCGCTGTCCCCGCTGTCGCAGCTGGGTTTCACCCCGGTGGCCGTCGTCCTCGGGGACCGGCTCGGGCTGAGCGTGGGTCAGGTCGGGCTGACCGTCGGGATCTACGCCGCGGCCGCCGCGGTCGCGACCCTCGTCCTCGGGCCGCTGTTCGACCTCGTCTCCCCGCGCCGGGTGCTCCCGGTGGCGGTCGCCGCGAACGTCGTGCTCTCCGCGTCGCTGCTGCTGGAGCCGGGTTTCGCCGGGATCCTCGTCTCGCGCGTCCTCTCGGGTCTCACCAACAGCGCGCTCATGCTCTGCGCTTCCGTCGTCGTCGCCGACGCCAACCGCGGTGACGGCACGGCGCGCGAACGGGGTTTCTCCCGGCTGCAGACGTTCACCAGCCTCGGGGCGGTGGCCGGTCTGGGGGTGGGGGCCACCGCGGCCGGTCTCGGGGCGCCGCAGGTGTGGTCGTGGACCGTGGTCGGGTACGGGCTGGTGGTCCTCGCCCTGACCCCGGCGATCTCCCGGCGGCTGCCCGCCGCGCTCCCCGGGGTCGCCGGGGCGGGGCCCGGCGCCCGGGTGAGCGCGGTGCTGCGCGAGGTCGGGGCCGCGCTGCGGGTCCCGCGGACCGCCCTGCTGCTGGTGGCCGCCGCCGGGGTGGGGTGGGCGATCCAGGCCGCCCACTACGCCGTCAGCCTGCTCAGCGAGCAGCTGCACCCGCCGCTGTGGCAACGGGTCCTGCTCGCGGTGATGATCCCGGCGGGGGTCTTCCTGGGCTCCAGCGCGAACCAGGTCCTGCTCGGGCGCCGCAGCGCGGCCCGCGTGTTCTCCCGCGCCTACCCCGCGCTGCCGGTCTCCTGCGCCGTGCTCGCCCTGGTCGTGGGGGCCGGCGGCGGGTGGGGCGTCGTGGCCCTGCTGACGACCCTGGTGGTGCTGGGCGCGGTGCTGGGCACCCTCATGCCGCTGAGCCCCGCGGTGCTCGTCGGGTGGCACCCCGGCCTGCGGGGCAGCGTCACCGCGGCGGACTCGGTGGCCAAGGGGCTGGGGTCCACCGTCAGCCCCGTCGTGCTGGGGGCCGTCGCGGCGGCGACCTCGCTCGGCGCCGGGTTCCTCGTGCTGGCGGCGGTGGCGGCGCTGGCCGCGGTCTGCGCCCGGGCGGCGACCCCGGGTCCCCCTCAGCGCGGGTAGGTCCCTCGTCCGGTCACCGCCGCCGCGGGCCCGGCCCGGTGTCGCGCGGCAGGTGCAGGGCCGGCCCGCTGCGCGGGTCGCGGTAGGCGGCGAGGAGGTCGTCCAGGGAGTGCGTGAGCATCAGCGCGAGGAGCTCCGCCTGCCCCCGGCGGAGCCTGGTCGCGGTGAACTCGCGGCCGTCCTCGCTCCAGCGCAGGGCGAGCCGGTGCGCGGGCCCGTCGAGGACGAAGGGCGCCGACGGTTCGGGCACGGACGAGTGCAGCAGGGTCGGCAGGTCGTGCGCCGAGCGCCACAGCCCGCCGTAGAGGTCCAGGAGGAAGCGGTCGAGGGCGCCGGGGTGGTCGGTGCGCAGTTCCACGACGGGCCGGCCGCGCGAGATCCGGGTGACGGTGAAGCCGTCCTCCGCGCTGGTGATCCACTCCTGGACCTCCCAGCCCGGGACGAGGATCCCGTCCTCGCGGAACTCGATCGGGTGCGATGGGGCGTCGGGGCCGCTGTCGCGGGCGAGGTCGAGGATCCTGGGGTCCACGGGGGGGACGGTCACCGGTTCACTCCGCCGGTTCCCACCCCAGCAGCGGCCCGAGCCGGGTGGCGGTGTCGGTGAGGATCTGCACGTAGTCCTCGTGCTCGAAGCCGAACGGCAGCGCGAACGCGACCTCCTCGACGAGGCGGAAACCCGCGTGCGCCCACAGCTGCGCGGCGATCTCCTCGCTGGAGCCGAGGAGGTCGGGGGCGAACAGCAGCCGCCCCGGTCCCTGGGGTTCGCGGGTGCGGGGGGTGCGGGCGTCGACGTAGGCGCGGTACTTCTCCCGCTGGGCCGGGGTCGCGGAGTCGGTGGGGATCACCACGAGGCCCTGCGAGGTGCGCCCGGTGGGGTTCGCGGCGCGGAACGCCTCGAGGTGCCCGGCCTGGATCGCGGCGAAGTCGGTGGACCCGTCCTCGGAGCGCACGACGCTGGAGGCCAGCAGGTTCAGCCCGTGCTCACCGGTCCACCGCGCCGAGCGCAGGCTCGCCCCGCCGTACCAGAGCCGGTCGGCCAGGCCCGGGGAGTGCGGTTCGACGCGGTTCGAGAACACCTCGACGCCCTCGGTCCCGGCGAAGTCGCTGGCGGGTTCCCCGCGCAGGAACCGCTGCAGCCGCAGGACGCGCTCGTAGCCGAAGTCCTCCAGGTCGGCGGTGTCGGGGTAGAGGGCGGCCTTGACCCGCTCGTACTGCATCGGCGGGCTGACGCTGACGCCGGGTTCGAGGCGGCCGTGGGCCAGGACGTCGACGGTGGCGAGGTCCTCGGCCAGGCGCAGCGGGTTCTCCCAGCCCAGCGGGGTGACCGCGGTGCCGAGGTGGATGCGCCGGGTCCGCTGCGACAGCGCCGCGAGGACGGCGACGGGGGAGGAGATGCCCGGTTGCAGGTGGCGGTGGCGCAGCCAGGCGCTGTCGAAGCCGAGCCGCTCGCCCAGCTCGACGACGGCGAGGGTCGACTCGTGCCCCGGCCCGGGGTCGGCGGGGTCGAACGACCCGATGGTCAGGAAACCCAGGCGCCGCAGCGCCGCACCCCGTTCAGGCACGTCCGTCCGTCCCTTCGAAACCCGCGCTGGCGGTGACCGTCCCCGGGGCCACCTCGGTGAACCCGCCGTCGCGCACGTCGACCCGTTCGCCCGCCGGCAGCACCGGGGCGCCGGTGACGACCCGCACGGGGAAGCCCGCGGCCCGCCACGGGGCGACGAGCCCGACGGGGAGCCGCTCGAACGCGAGCTGGGCGGCGTGCCCGACCTGCGCGGCGGCCTTCCCCGTCGTCATCCCCACCCCGGGGGTGAGGCGGACCGTCAGCCGCCCCTCCGGCCCGGGCACCGGGAGGTCCTCGGGGTCGGTGAGGTCGAGACCGCCGACCTGCAGGGGCGCGAGCAGGGCGGGGACCTCGTCGCGCGGGTGCGGGGCGAAGACCCGGACGACCGCGTCCCCGCTGGCCGCCTCCACGTGCGGGAGCGCCGCGGTGCGTTCCCACCGCGTCCCGCGCGCGCGGCGGCAGATCTTGCGGATCCGGCGGTCCCGCCACGCCCGCACCGCCTCGTGCAGCTCACCGTCGGGGTCGGTGGTGCGCGGGTCGTCGAGCAGCAGGACGACCGCGCGCGCCGCGGCGACCAGGACGTCGGTGTGGGCGGGGGCCGGGTCGCGCTCGACGCGGGCCACCAGCGACAGCGACCAGGGGTCGGGTTCGTCGGGGAACGCCGTCACCGCAGCCCGAGCCCGTCGAGGAACCGCAGCTGCCGCTGCACCTGGAACCCGAGCCCGCCGCCGTGGTCGCCGAACTCCCACACGTCGATGTCCTTGCGGGGTGACCCGGCGCGCTCGCCGTAGCGGTTGTACGCGGCGAACACCGTCGAGGGCGGGCAGACGGGGTCCATGAGCGCGACGCTGAACAGCGCCGGGGCCGCGGCGCGGCGCGCGAAGTTCGCCCCGTCGACGTAGGACAGCGTGCGGAACGTCTGCTCCACGGCCTCGGGGGAGTGCCGGCGCAGGTAGGTGACGACCTCGGGGTAGGGCCCCTCGGAGGCGGTGTCCACCGCGCGGCGCAGGTGGCAGAGGAACGGGACGTCGACCAGGGCGGCCGCGACCCGGTCCCCGGACAGCCCCGCCGCGGCGAGGGTGAAGGCGCCGCCCTGGCTGCCGCCGCGGACCACCACCCGGGCCGGGTCGACGTCGACGCCGAGGGCGGGCAGGGCGTGGGCGACCTCGACGGCGCGGGCGCAGTCGACGTAGGCGCGCCGGTAGAAGTACGTCGAGGGGTCGCCGACGCCCTTGGTCATGAACCCGCCGACCCACTGCCCGCCCGGGGCGGTGGGGTCGGGGTCGGGGGTGTCCTGGCCCATGCCGCGAGTGTCGACGACGAGGTGGGCGAAACCCGCCGCGGCCCACGTCGTGCGGTCCACGGGGAGGCCGCGGCCCCCGGAGTAGCCGATGAACTCCACGACGACCGGCAGCGGGCCGGGCAGGTGCGCGGGGCGGATCAGCCAGGCCGCGATCGGGTCGCCGGCCCAGCCCGCGAACCGCACGTCCTCCACCCGCAGGGCCGGCAGTGCGGGACCGGTGTGCGGGGACAGCGTCACCGCCAGGTCGTGCTCGCGGGCCAGGGCCAGGCTGTCGGCCCAGAAGGCGTCGAAGTCGGCGGGCTCGGCCACGTCGCCGCGGTAGGCGCGCAGCTCCTCGAGGGGCAGGTCGGTCAGCGGCACGGGGGAACGCTAGCGCCCGCCCGGTCCCGCGGTCCGCGCGGCGGTCCCCCGCCCGCGGTCCCGGGGGCGCGGGTCCTCAGGCGCGTGCGCGGCGGCGGGCGGTGAGGAGCTGGAACACGCCGTAGGCGGCCAGCCCCAGCGCCACGAGCAGGAGCAGGACGGTGCCGAAGGGCTGCGCGGCGATCTCGCGGAAGGCCGCGTCCAGCCCGCGGGACTTCCCGGTGTCGCCGGTGGCCGACACCACGACCAGCGCGCCGAGGACGGCGAACGCCACCCCGCGCGCCACCCACCCGGCCACCCCGAGCCCGGTCAGGGCGGGGGAGAGGGTCCCCTCGACCTTGTCCTCGAAGCTGCGCTTGAACCCGCGCACGACGGTCCCGACGCCGATCCCGACGATCACCAGGCCGACCACGACGACGAGGACGGCCCCGCCGGGGGCCTCCAGGACCCGCTGGGTGAGCGTCTGCTGCTGCTGGCCGTTGGAGGAACCCCCACCGCTGACGAAGCGCAGGCAGGAGACGGCCAGCGCGGCGGCGACGACGGCCTTGGCCACCGCGCTCACCCGGTGGGAGGTCTTGTCCGCGGTGATCACCGCGACGACCTGCCAGGCCAGCATGGCGAGGAACCCGAGGGCGAGGACGACGAGCAGCACGACGCCGAAGGGCTTCGCCGCCACCTGCGCCAGGGCCCCGCTGGAGTCCGCGGACCCGCCGCCGGAGCCCAGCGCCACCTGCGCGGCCAGCCAGGCGATGAGGAGGTACACCACCCCCTCCGCGGCCACCCCGGCGCGCCCGACCCGCTTCACCCCCGCCTCGTGGGCGTGGGCGAAGGCCTCGCCCCGTCGCGCGCCCCGCTCGACCTGGTCCCGAGGGCTCCCGCTCGTCATCCCGACAGGGTTGGGCCCGGCGGCGGCCCCCGCAACCGGGGGGCCCGGCGGCGGGCACGGGCACGGCCGGGGCCGGGGGACACTGGAGGGGTGCCGTCCACCCTGCCCGACGGCGAACCCGTCCCCCTCGACGGCTCGCTGCCCCCCACCGCCCTGGCCGGAGCCGCGCAGCGCAGCTTCGGGGTCTACCTGCACGTCCCGTTCTGCGCGGTGCGCTGCGGGTACTGCGACTTCAACACCTACACCGCGACCGAGCTCGGCGGCGGCGGGTCGCAGGCCGCCTACGCGCAGACCGCGGCCCGGGAGGTGACGCTGGCGGCGGAGGTCCTCGGCGACGCCGCCCGCCCCGCGCAGACCGTCTTCTTCGGCGGCGGCACCCCGACGCTGCTGCCCGCCGCCGACCTCGCCTCGATGCTGCGCGCGGTGCGCGAGGACCTGGGGATCGCCCCCGGCGCGGAGGTCACCACGGAGGCCAACCCCGACTCCGTCACCCCCGAGGGCCTCGCGCAGCTCGCCGAGGCGGGCTTCACCCGGGTGTCCTTCGGGATGCAGTCCGCCGTCCCGCACGTCCTCGCCGTGCTCGAGCGCACCCACGACCCCGCCCGCGTCCCCTCGGCGGTCCGCTGGGCCCGGGAGGCGGGGCTGGAGGTCAGCCTCGACCTCATCTACGGCACGCCGGGGGAGTCCCACGACGACCTGCGCGCCAGCCTGGACGCGGCGCTGGCCTGCGAGCCGGACCACGTCTCGGCCTACGCCCTCATCGTCGAGCAGGGCACGAAGCTCGCCGGGCAGATGCGCCGGGGCGAGGTGCCCGAACCCTCCGACGACGACGAGGCCGACAAGTACGAGATCGTCGACGACACCCTGACCGCCGCCGGGTTCTCCTGGTACGAGGTGAGCAACTGGGCCCGGGAACCCGGGAACGCCTGCGAGCACAACCTCGCTTACTGGCGCGGGGGGGACTGGTGGGGGATCGGGCCGGGCGCGCACAGCCACGTCGGCGGGGTGCGGTGGTGGAACGTCAAGCACCCCACCGCCTACGCCGGCCGCCTCGGGCGCGGCGAGTCGCCCGCGCACGCCCGGGAGGTGCTCGGCGCCGACGACCGCCGCGTGGAGGACGTGCTGCTGCGCTCGCGCCTGGCCGAGGGGTTCGACCCGGCCTGGTGGGGCGTGCGGCCGCAGACGGCGCAGCTGCTGCTGGACGGCCTCCTGGAACCCGCCCCGCAGGGCCGGGTGGCCCTCACCCGGCGGGGGCGCCTGCTGGCCGACGCGGTGGTCCGCCGGCTGCTGGACTGAGCAGGCCCGCCGCGGCCTCGGCCTCCAGCGCGGCCAGGTCCACCAGCAGGCTCGCCGCGCCGTGCAGGCGGTCGCTGAGGGCGTCCACCCCGGGGGAGAGCACCGTGAGGTCACCGCGCTCGGCGAGGTCGGCGAAGATCCCGTCGTTGCTGACGACGAGGACCTCGACGGGATCGGGGACCGCCTGCGCCGCGGCCAGCAGCGCGTAGTCGGCCACGTCGGCGCCGTCGGCGACGACCATCGCCCGGTCGGCGAACTCCTCCAGCCACGGCCGGGCCCGCTCCACCGCCCCGACCTGCCCGGCCAGGGTCACGCGGTCGGCCTGGCGGGCCAGCTCCACGACGACGGCCAGGCGGGCGCGCAGCCGCCCGCGGGCGGCGCGCAGGTTGTCCAGGTCCACGAGCAGGACGCGGGTGGCGCCCTGCCCGGCCCACACGGGGTAGTCGCGCACCAGGACCCGCAGGGCGTCGGTGAGGGGGTCCGGTCCCACCCGCACGACCTCGGGACCCGGCACGTCCTCGAGCCGGAACCACTCGTAGTCGTCCCACTCGCCCGGTGCGCCGCCCAGTCCCATGCGCCCAGGTTCCCACCGCCGGGCCCGCGTACCGTGCCCGGGATGGAACTCGGACTCAGCGTCGGATACCTCACCGGCCCCGTCGCCCCGGCCGCGCAGCGCGCGATCGCCCTCACCCGGGCCGCGGAGGACGCCGGCTACGGCTCGGTGTGGGTCGCGGAGGCCTACGGCACCGACGCCGTGAGCGTGCTGGGCCTGCTGGCCGGGGCGACCTCGCGCATCGGCCTGGGCTCGGCGGTCCTGCAGGTCCCCGCCCGGGCCGCGGCCATGACCGCGATGACGGCCGCGACGCTGGACGGGCTCTCCGGCGGGCGCTTCCGCCTCGGCCTGGGGGTGTCCGGGCCCCAGGTCGCCGAGGGCTGGTACGGCCAGCCGTTCGCGAAGCCGCTGGCCCGCACCCGCGAGTACGTCGACGTCGTGCGGGCGCTGCTGGCGCGCGAGCCGTCCCGCTACGAGGGCGAGCACCTGCGCCTGCCGCTGCCGGGCGGGCCGGGGGTCCCGCTGCGCCTCATGCAGCCCGCGGTCCGTCCCGGCCTGCCGATCCACCTCGCCGCGGTGGGCCCGCGCAACGTCGAGCTGGCCGGGGAGGTCGCCGACGGCTGGCTGCCGTCGCTGCTCGTCCCGGAGGACTCCGCGCAGTCCTTCGACCGGTTGCGGGTGGGGTTCTCCCGCCGCAGCGCGGCGCTCGCACCGGCCGCGGGCTTCGAGGTCACCGCGAGCGTCCCGCTCGTGCTCACCGGCGCCGCGGGGGAGGAGCGCGCCGCCGCGGAGGAGCCGGTGCGCCGCCACCTGGCCCTGTACCTGGGCGGGATGGGCTCGAAGGAGCAGAACTTCTACGCCGACCTGGGGCGGCGGCTGGGGTTCGCCGACGCCGTGGACGAGGTGCAGGACCACTTCCTCGCCGGCCGCCGGCGCGAGGCCGCGGACGCGGTGCCCGCGGGCCTGCTGGAGGCGTGCTGCCTGGTGGGCCCGGCCGCGACCGTGCGCCGGCGCCTGGACGACTACGCCCGGGCCGGGGTCAGCACCGTCGCGCTCGTCCCGATGGGCCCGGACCCGGTGGGCGACCTGCGCGCCCTGGCCTGAGCGCGGCTCAGCGCACCAGCCGGAAGATCAGCGGGTAGCGGTACACCTGGCCGCGGTTGGCCGCGACGGCGGCGAGGACCGCGAAGACGAGGGCGACCAGCCCCGGCACGGCCAGCAGGACGAACACCCCCGCGCCGAACCCGAGGGTCACGACGCTGACGATCGTGCAGACCACGGCCAGGACGACCTCGTAGACCACCAGGGATATCGTCATGTTCAGCGCCTCGGCGCTGTGCCCGCGCACGAAGGCGCTGCGGTCCTTGAAGACGAGGAAGACGACCAGCGGACCGAGGAAGGACAGGGTGACGACCGTGAACAGCGCGGCGGCGATCGCGGACAGGTGCCCGAACATCCCCCACATCCGCTCGTCGGACGGCGACATCGTCGCCGGGGGGTACGGCTGGTGCGGCTGCGGCGGCGGGTACGGGGATTCGCTCACCCCCCGATCCTGACGTCTGGCTCAGCGGTCCGCCAGGTCCGCGGTGACGAAGTCGACGAGTTCCTCCACCCGCCCCAGCAGCGCGGGCTCCAGGTCGGCGTAGCTGCGCACCGTCCCCAGGATCCGCTTCCAGCCGTGCGCGACGTCGGCCTGGGTGGCGTGCGGCCAGCCGAGCTCGGCGAGGATCCCGTGCTTCCAGTCCTGCCCGCGCGGGACGGTGGGCCAGCGCTCCCAGCCCAGCCGCTGCGGGCGCACCGACTGCCACACGTCGACGAAGGGGTGGCCCAGCACGAGCACGTGCGGGTTCGCGTCGACCCGCGCCACGATCCGCGACTCCTTCGACCCGGGCACGAGGTGGTCCACCAGCACCCCGATCCGCCGGCCGGGGCGGGGGCCGAAGGAGCGGATCGCGGCGTCGAGGTCGTCGACGCCGTCGAGCATCTCCACCACGACGCCCTCCACGCGCAGGTCGTCGCCCCAGACCCGCTCCACCAGCTCCGCGTCGTGGCGGCCCTCGACGAGGATCCGGGAGGCGCGCGCGGTCCGGGCCGCGACGCCGGTGACGGCGACGGACCCGCTGGCGGTGCGGGTGGGGCGCTGCGGCGCGGCGGCCTTCGGGGCCACCAGGCGCACGGGCTGCCCCTTGACCCAGAACCCCGGCCCCAGCGGGAAGGCCCGGGTGCGCTCCGCCTCGTCCTGCAGGACGACGACGTGCACGCCGCCGCTCTTCTCGACCCGCACGACGGCCCCGCGCCAGCCGGTCTCGACGTCCTGCACGACGAGCCCGCGCACCGCGGGCTGCTCGCGGTGCGTCGGCTTGGGGTGGGAGCGGGCGTGGGGGTCGGAGGACAGCACGTCGCTGCCGTACCGGTCGGTGTAGCGGGGGCCCTGGGACGTCACCCCGGCACGCTAACCAGGCGCGCGCGGGAGAGGGTGGAGGCGCGGCGGGGACGTTCGGCCTAGACTTGGCACTCGGCCGTGTCGAGTGCCAGCGGCCGGGTGTCGGGGATGGGCGACGGAGGGGCGGGAGGACGGGATGAGCGACGACCGCAGGCTGGCGGTGCTGCGCGCGATCGTGGAGGACTACGTCTCCAGCCACGAACCCGTCGGCTCCAAGGCCCTCGTCGAGCGCCACCAGCTCGGCGTCTCCCCGGCCACGATCCGCAACGACATGGCCGTGCTGGAGGAGGAGGGGTACATCACCCAGCCCCACACCAGCGCCGGGCGCATCCCCACCGACAAGGGCTACCGGCTCTTCGTCGACCGCCTCGCCAACGTCAAGCCGATGTCGCCGGCCGAGAAGCGCGCCATCCAGACGTTCCTCGAGGGCGCCGACGA
This sequence comes from Kineococcus radiotolerans SRS30216 = ATCC BAA-149, assembly GCF_000017305.1. GTDB lineage: Bacteria > Actinomycetota > Actinomycetes > Actinomycetales > Kineococcaceae > Kineococcus > Kineococcus radiotolerans. The sequence continues at coordinate 3,568,282 of NC_009664.2, forward strand.
CGTCGACGACATCGTCGACCGGACCGTGCGGCTGCTGGCCCAGATCACCCGCCAGGCCGCCGTGGTCCAGTACCCCTCGCTCTCGCGCGCCGCGGTCCGCCACGTGGAGCTCGTCCCCGTCGGCGGCCGCAGCGCGCTGCTGGTCCTCATCACCGACTCCGGGCGCGTGGAGCAGCGCGTCCTCGACGTCCGCTCCGCCGCCGACCCGGAGTCCCTGGCCGCCGCGCTCGCGGCGCTGCGCACCCGCGTCAACGCCCGCGTCGTCGGCAAGCGGCTGCGCGACGCGCGCGAGGACCTCACCGACCTGGTGCAGCAGACCCCGCCGGGCGACCTCGCGGTCGCCGCGGAGGTCGCGGTGGCGCTGGGGGACTGCCTCACCGCCGGGCTGGAGGAACGGGTCGTCATCGCCGGCACCGCCAACCTCGTGAAGTCCGGCGCGGACCTCTCCACCTCCCTCGGCAGCGTCCTGGAGGCCCTCGAGGAGCACGTCGTGCTGCTGCGGCTGGTCCAGGAGCTCACCGAGGACTCCGACCGCGGCGGTCTCACCGTCCGCATCGGCGCCGAGAACCTGCACCTGGGTCTCGACGGGACCTCGGTGGTCACCAGCGGCTACGGGACCGGCCCGGACACCGTGCTCGCCCGGCTCGGCGTCCTCGGGCCGACCCGGATGGACTACCCGACGACGATGGCCGCGGTGCGCGCGGTGTCGCGCTACGTCTCCCGCATCCTCGCCCAGTGACCCGCCCCGTGATCGCCCAGTGATGAAGAGCCCCGACAGGAGAACCCCGACCCCGTGAGCGACTACTACGACGTCCTCGGCGTCTCCCGCGACGCCTCGGCGGAGGACATCAAGCGCGCGTACCGCAAGCTCGCGCGCAAGCTCCACCCCGACGTCACCAGCGACCCCGACGCGGGGGAGAAGTTCAAGGAGGTCTCCCAGGCCTACGAGACGCTCTCCACCCCCGACAAGCGCGCCGCCTACGACCGCGGCGGGTCGATGCCCGGGGGCGCGGCCGGCGGCTTCGGCGCCGGTTTCGGGTTCTCCGACATCATGGACGCGTTCTTCGGCCAGGGCGGCGGCGGCCGGCCCGGTGCGCCCGCCAGCCGCACCCAGCGCGGCCAGGACGCCCTCATCCGCGTCGACGTCGACCTCGCCGAGGCCGCCTTCGGCGGGGAGCGCTCCATCCAGGTCGACACCGCCGTGCTGTGCACGACCTGCCAGGGTTCCTGCTGCCAGCCCGGCACCAGCCCCGCGACCTGCGACATCTGCCACGGCCAGGGCTCGGTGCAGCGCGTCGTCCGCTCGCTGCTCGGCCAGGTGATGACGACCGCGCCCTGCCCCACCTGCCACGGGTACGGCACGGTGCTGCCCTCGCCCTGCCTGGAGTGCAACGGGGAGGGCCGCACCCGCGCCCGCCGTCCCCTGACCATCCGCATCCCCGCCGGGGTGGACACCGGCACCCGCATCCAGCTCGCCTCCCAGGGCGAGGTGGGCACCGCCGGCGGCCCCCCCGGGGACCTCTACGTCGAGATCCACGAGCGCCCGCACCCGGTCTTCTCCCGCAACGGCGACGACCTGCTCTGCACCCTGCACGTGCCGATGACGGCCGCCGCGCTCGGCGCGAGCATCCCGCTGGAGACCCTCGACGGGAGCGCCGAGGAGGTCGACGTCCGTCCCGGCACCCAGGGCGGGGAGGTCATCACCCTCAAGCAGAAGGGCGCCGAGCACCTGCGCGCCCAGGGCCGCGGCGACCTGCTCGTCACCCTGGAGGTCACCACCCCCCGCGACCTCGACGACGAGCAGGAGGAGCTCCTGCGCCGCCTCGCGGAGCTGCGCGGGGAGGTCCGCCCCGCGGGCAAGCTCGCCCCCGCCCACCAGGGCGTGTTCTCCAAGCTGCGCGGGAAGTTCTCCGGCCGCTGACGGGTCGGCCGCCCCGGCGGGTCCGGCGCCCCCGGCGGGGTACCGGCCCCCGCCGGGGCGGTGCCCTCAGCTGCGCATGCCCGCCAGGAAGGCGCTGATCTGGGTGCGCAGCTCCTCGGCGAGCTGGGACAGCCCGGTGGTGTCACCGGTCGGGCCCCACCCCGCGGAGCCGTCCACCGCGGTGCGCACGCCGTCGACGAGCCCGTTCATCTCCCCGATCGTGACGCCGACCCCGCTGATCGCGCTGACCGCGTCCTGGGCGTTCTGCCGGATGCTGTCGACCCGCTGGCTGACCTGCTCGGTGGCCCGCGCGGACTGGTCGGCCAGCTCCTTGACCTCGGCCGCCACGACGGCGAAGCCCTTGCCGGCCTCCCCGGCGCGCGCGGCCTCGATGGTGGCGTTGAGCGCCAGCAGCCGCGTCTGGTCGGCGATCGCGTTGATGACGGAGACGACCTGCTGGATCTCCCGGGAGGCCTCGGTCAGGGCCTGCATCGTGAGCGTGGCCCGGTCGGCCTCGGCGCTCGCGGCGCCGGCGGCGGTGGCCAGGCCCTGCGCGGAGGCGCTGAGCTCGGTGGAGGCGGTGGCTAGCTGCTCGGAGACGCCGAGCACCCCGGCCTCGAAGTCGTCGGCCAGGGCGAGGCGGGCCGTGCGGGCCTCCTCCACGACGCTGGAGCCGGCTCGCATCGTGGTGCGCCCGGCGTTGATCGCCGCGGCGGAGTGGCGGAACGCCCCGCCGAGACCACCGGTCAGCAGCCGGCGGTGGAAGCGCCCCTCGGCCGCCGCGGTGAGGACCTCCCCGGCCTCGCGCACGAAGGCGTCGGAGACGTCGAGGGAACGGTTCACGGAGTTCTCGAGCTGCACCAGCTCCGGGACCGCGGCGGCCCCGGCGATCCCGCCGACGCGGGCTTCGAGGTCGCCGGCGGCGGCCCGGTCGCAGACCTCGGCGACCTGGCGGACGACGTCGCGGTACAGGGCCGCCTCGTCGGTGACCGACCTCGCCCCCCGGGTGAACAGCTTCACGGTCGGACCTCCTCGGGGACGATGGACCAGATGAACTCCTCGTAGGACGTGCCGCGCTCGGCCAGCAGCCGCTCGAGCAGCGCGCTGGAGGCCTCCACCGCCGCCCGGCCGCCGCTGTGGCGGCGCTCCTCGGCCAGCAGCACGTCGTACAGGGCGCTCGCCGCGCGCACACCCTCCTGGGCGGGCTTGCGGCGGTTGGAGTGGTACCCCGAGATCCGCCCGGCGGGGTCCTTCGTGGGGGTGATGTGCGCCAGGACCCAGTAGTTCGCCCCGTCGGCGGCGAGGTTGTTGACGTAGGCGAACAGCTCGCGCCCGCTGGAGACGGTGTCCCACAGCAGCTTGAAGACGGCCTTGGGCATGTCGGGGTGGCGGATGACGTTGTGCGGGCGGCCGATGACCTCGTCGCGCTCGAAGGCGCCCACCCGCAGGAACACGTCGTTGGCGTAGGTGATGATCCCGCGCGGGTCGGTCTTGGAGACGATCAGCTCGTCGGGCGAGAAGGTGCGCTCCTGCCCGGTGGGGCGCACGGGGACCCGTGGCTCGCGCTCCGCGGTGGTCGTGGTCATCGGTCTCCCTGGCTCGGACGGCTGCGTCCAGGCCCGGGTGGGCCGGCGGTTCGACGCTCTCCCGACCTCGGCACCCGGGGACGATCCCTTGAGCCGTCCGGGTGACCCCCTTCCGGGGGCGGCGAGCACCGCAGGGGCGGGTGGGGGCCCGTCAGGTCCCCGGGCGCAGGCTCAGCTGCTGCCCCAGCGAGCGGTACCCCAGGGCCCGGGCGACGCGCACCGAGGCCGGCGGGCGGGCCCGCCACTGCGGCAGGAGCCCGGCGCGGTGGGCGTGGTCGGTGGCGACGGCGGCCACCGCCCGGGCCAGGCCGGTCCCGCGCGCGTCGGGACGGGTCAGCACGCTCAGGTGGGCGACGCCGCCGGGCCAGCGCTCGTAGCCGGCGACGGCCAGCGCCGCGCCGTCGCGCACGACGGCGAAGACCGGGGAGGTGGTGGCCCCCACGGCCGCCTCCGCGACGTCGTCGGCGGGGCAGGCGGCCAGCAGCGCCGCGACGAGCGGGTCGGTGCCGGCGAGGGCGCGCACGGGGGCCGCGTCGTCGGCGGGGCGGCCCACCGGGGCGGGGGAGTAGGCGAGGTCGGCGGGGCCGAGGACGTCACCCGCCGGGAACGCCGTCGCCAGCGCCGTCGCCAGCGCCGTCACCGACGCGGCGGTGAGCCGGACCGGGCCGGGGGGCCGCGCGGTCAGGAGGTCGTCGAGGACGGGCTCCAGGGCCCGGGCCCGGGCGGGGTCGGGCGCGGTGGCCAGGACCGCCCCGGCGACGACCACGACACCGCACCAGCCCGGGGGGCACAGGCGGGAGGCGGGGGCCACCGCGACCCGGACGCCGGGCGCGGTGCCGAAGCGCGCCGGCGGGCCGGCCAGCTCCCGCCAGGCCCCGCGCACGGCGTCGACGAGCGGCCCGCCGTCCCCCGCCCCGGACCCCGCCCCGGACCCCGCCGCGTCCCGCCGCCCGGTCAGCGGACGGTGACCGTCTTGGTGTCGCCCACCGCCACCGGACCCTCGCCGCCGGACTCGTCGGGCGCGAACACCGCCACGGTGTACGTCCCCGCCGGTGCCGCCACCGCGAGGGAGAACTCCCCGAAGGTCCCGTTCGCGCCCGCCTGCACGGGCTCGCGCGCCACCTCGACGCCCGCGGCGTCGGTCAGCGTGCAGAGCAGCGTCCCCTCGAACGCCGTCCCCACCCCCGCCACGGTCACCGAACCCGCGCCGGGGGTGACCTGCGTGATCCACGCCGGGGCCTGCACGTCGACCTGCGGGGCGCGCTCCACGGCGGCCGGGACCCGGTGGGACCCGAACACCGTCGCGCCCTCGCGCCCGTCGACGAGCAGGCGCACCGGGGCGCTGCCGCCGCCCGCGGCCGTCACCGTGTGCACGAGCTGCTGCACGGCCAGCTCGGCCTCCGGCGCGCTCAGGGGCGTGGACACCGCGGCCGCGGAGACGTCGACGACGTAGGCGCCGGACCCGTCCCGGGTCACCTCCGCCGCCGGGTCAACGCCCCACGACGTGCGGTAGTCCGCGTCGGCCGCCGTGCCGCCCAGCAGGACCTGCAGGGCGTTCGTGGCGTCGTCGCGCCCGCCGGGGACGGGGGTGAACTCCCGGAACAGCTTCCCGCCCCCGGTCCAGTACACCGGGACCCGCGCCGCGCCCGTGGGCAGCGCGGGCGCGGCGGCGCCCGTCGGGGTCGAGGTGGCCGGGGCGCTGGTGGCCGCGGTCGCCGGCCCGGTGGACCCGCTCGCCGTGGCGGGGGCCGGGGCCGCGGCCGGGGCGGTGGCCCCGGGCGTCCCCGCGCCCGCCGCCGTCGTCGTCGTGGAGGACGCGGGTGCCGCCGCCGGGGAGCCGGCGACGGTCCGGACGCTGCCGCCGTCGCGCTGGGCCAGGGCGTACCCGCCGCCGCCGACCACGACGACGGCGGCGACCCCGGCGGCCGCCACCACGGCGCGGGTGCGGGAACGACGGCGGTCGGCGCGGCTGGTCACGTGGATCTCCTCGAGGCGGTCGGTGGGGTGCACCCCGGCCGCACGCGCGGCCAGGGCCTCGCGCAGCCGTCGCGCGGTGGGGCTCAGCTCGCCGTCGCCGTCGGGGTCCGGCAGCGGACCCAGGGGTGTCCGGTCGCTCACGGGGTCTCCTCCAGGCTCAGGGCCGTGCGCAGCGCGGACAGCCCGCGGTGCGCGTGGGTCTTGACCGCGCCCCGGCTGATGCCGAGGGCGGCGGCGATGTCCTCCTCGGACATCTCGCCCTGGTACCGCAGCACCAGGACCTCCCGCTGCCGGGTGGGCAGCGCGTCCAGGGCCCCCAGCACCATCCGGTGCTCGGCGGCCCGCACCGCGTGCTCCTCCGGCCCGTCGGGGGCCGGGTCCGGCAGCGGTCGCCTGCGGTCGGTGACGACGCGGTGCCGCAGCACGTCCCGGGCCCCGTTCACCACGCTGGTGCGCAGGTACGCGACGGCGGAGCCCTTGTCCGACAACCGGTTCCACCGACCGTGCAGGGTCACGAAGGCGTCGGCCACGACCTCCTCGGCGCTCGCGGACTCACCCATCAGCGAGCTCGCGAGCGCGACGAAGCGCCGCCAGTGCGCCGCGTAGAGCGCGCTGACCGCCTCGTCGGCGCTCCACGAGCGCGGGTCGTCGGCCGGCTCAGCGGGCACGACCACGCGCTCCTCCGTTCCCCTCACGGGAGGTAGACGGGTCACGGGGGGTCACGGTTGACATCCAACCCGAGGCGATCCGGGGACCATCCGCGCCCGGCCCCGGCCGGCCGCCGGGTAGCGTGCGGGCATGAGCGAGGTCTCGCGCGTGCAGCGCGCTCCCGACGACCTGTTCCTGCGGATCGTGGCCGGTGAGGTCCCCGCCACGATCGTCCACTCCGACGACCTCGTCGTCGCCTTCGAGGACGTGAACCCCCAGGCCCCCGTGCACGTGCTGGTGATCCCGCGCGAGCGCCACGAGAACGTCGCCCAGCTCGCCGCGGCCGCCCCGGCGACCCTGGCCCGGCTGGTGGAGGTGGCCCAGCGGATCGCCGACGAGCGCTGCGGGGGGGAGTACCGCCTGGTCTTCAACACCGGCACCGCCGTGGGGCAGTCGGTCTTCCACGTGCACGGCCACGTCCTCGGGGGCCGGGGCTTCACCTGGCCGCCGGGCTGATCTCGCGGTTGGATGAGGCGCCATGTGCGGTCTCTGCGGTGAAGTCAGGTTCGACGGGCGGGCGGCGGACGTCGCCGCCGTGCAGCGGATGTCCGAGACCATGGCGGCCCGCGGTCCGGACGGCGAGGGCGTCTGGGCGCAGGGGCGGGTGGCCTTCGGGCACCGGCGGCTGTCGGTCATCGACCTGTCGGCCTGCGGGGCGCAGCCCATGCAGGACCCCGAGCTGGGGCTGACCGCCGTCTTCAACGGCTGCATCTACAACTACCCCGAGCTGCGCGCGGAACTCGCCGGGCACGGCTACCGGTTCACCTCGACCTCCGACACCGAGGTCATCGTCAAGGGCTACCACCGGTGGGGCGTCGACGTCGTCGACCACCTGGTCGGGATGTTCGCCGTCGTCCTCCACGAGCGCGACTCCGGGCGCGTGGTCCTCATGCGCGACCGGCTGGGGATCAAGCCGCTCTACCTGGCCGAGACCCCGGGCCGGCTGCGGTTCGCCTCGACGCTGCCCGCGCTGCTGGCCGGGGGCGACGTCGACACCACGATCGACCCGGTCGCCCTGCACCACTACCTCTCCTGGCACGCCGTCGTCCCCGCGCCGCGCACGGTGCTGCAGGGGGTCCGGAAGCTGCCGCCGGCCACCGTGCGGGTCCTCGAGGCGGACGGGACCAGCCGCGAGCACCGCTACTGGGCGCCGGACCACGTGCGCCGCGAGGAGTTCGCGGGGTTCTCCGAACGGGACTGGGAGGACGCGGTCCTGGAGTCGCTGCGGACCGCGGTGCGCCGGCGGACGGTGTCCGACGTGCCCGTGGGGGTCCTGCTCTCCGGCGGGCTGGACTCCAGCCTCATCACCGCGCTGCTGGCCGAGCAGGGGCAGACCGACCTCGCGACCTACTCCATCGGGTTCGAGTCCGTGGGGGGCCGCGGCGGCGACGAGTTCGAGTACTCCGACGTCATCGCCGAGCGGTTCGCGACGGACCACCACCGCATCCGCGTCTCCGGCGACGAGCTCGTCGGGGCCCTCGGGCACGCGGTGGGGGCGATGAGCGAACCGATGGTGAGCCACGACGTGGCCGCCTTCGACCTCCTCTCCCAGCAGGTCTCGCAGAGCATCAAGGTCGTGCAGTCCGGGCAGGGCGCCGACGAGGTGTTCGGCGGGTACCACTGGTACCCGCCGCTGGCCGGGCTCACCCCCCAGCAGGGCGTCGACGTCTACGCGCGGGCGTTCTTCGACCGCGACCACGCCGGGATGGCGCAGGTGCTGGACCCGCGCTGGCTCACCGCCACCGACGTCTCCCGGGAGTTCCTCGCCGAGCACTTCGCCCGGCCCGGCGCCGACACCGCCGTCGACGCGGCGCTGCGCCTGGACACCGAGGTCATGCTCGTCGACGACCCGGTGAAGCGGGTCGACAACACGACGATGGCGTGGGGCCTGGAGGCGCGGGTCCCGTTCCTGGACCACGAGCTCGTCGAGCTCGCCGCGGCGGTCCCGCCGGAGCTGCAGCTGTCCGGGGGCGGCAAGGGGATCCTCAAGCGGGTCGGGTACCGGGTCATCCCGCGCGAGGTCATCGACCGCCCCAAGGGCTACTTCCCGGTGCCGGCCATCACCCACCTGGAGGGGAAGGTGCTGGGGACGGTCAAGGACGCGCTGACCAGCCGGGCGGCGCAGGACCGGGGGCTGTTCCGGCCGGAGTACGTCCAGGGCCTGCTGCGCGACCCCAACGGGGAACTGACCCCGTTGCGCGGCAACAAGCTCTGGCAGCTCGGTCTGCTCGAGATGTGGTTGCAGCAGCACGGCATCGGCTGAGGGGGGTCCTCGTGAACACCACCAAGCGCCGCACGACCGTCGCGGGGTTGCGGCACCGGACGTTCGACGTCCCCGCGATCTCCAGCCGCAGCTGGCAGCGGCCGCCGACCTGGCTCACCTCCGGGATGGCCCGCGACGTCGTCCTCGACATGGGGTGGGGCCGCCTGGTCTTCGGCCAGACGTTCACCGACCAGCGCGACGTCGTCGACGCCCTGCGCGCGGAGGAGACCGGCGAGCGCGACATCGCCATGTACGTGCGCGACCCGCAGGTCCTCGTGGGCCTGGCCCCGCACGAGCTCTTCATGGACCCCTCCCTGACCTTCCGGCTGCCGCTGACCCGCTACCGCGCCCCGCGCGACCGCAACCCGGACGTGTTCGTGCGGATGGTCCGCGACCGCGCGGAGCTGGAGGAGGTCAACCGCATCTACGCCACCTGCGGGATGGTGACCTCCGACGCCGACGTCATGTGGGCCAACCACCGCACCCGCACGTTCACCTACCTGGTCGCCGAGGACACCCGCACCCGCGAGGTCGTGGGGACGGTGACGGGGGTCGACCACGTCCTGGCCTTCGGCGACCCCGACCAGGGCGCCAGCCTGTGGTGCCTGGCCGCGGACCCGCAGGCCGCCCCGCGGGGGGTGGGGGAGGCGCTGGTGCGCACCCTGGCGGAGCGCTACGTCGCCCGCGGGCGCGCGGTGCTGGACCTGTCGGTGCTGCACGACAACGCCGGGGCCATCGCGCTGTACCGCCGGCTGGGTTTCCGCCCCGCGCCGCCGGTCGTGGTCAAGCGCAAGAACCCCATCAACCGGCCGCTGTTCTCCCCGCAGCCGGCGGGGCTGGCCGCGCTGAACCCCTACGCGCGGATCATCGCCGACGAGGCGCTGCGCCGGGGGGTGCGCGTGGAGGTGACCGACGCGCCCAGCGGGGAGATGCGCCTGACCCACGCGGGGCGCTCGCTGCTGACCCGGGAGTCGCTCTCGGAGCTGACCAGCGCGGTCGCCATGTCGCGCTGCGACGACAAGCGCGTCACCCGGCGGCTGCTGGCCGCCCGGGGGGTGCGGGTCCCCGAGGCCGTGGAGCTCGGCGCGGACCCGCTGCACGACGAGGCGGGGCTCGCGGCCTGCGAGGAGCTCGCGGCCCGCACCGGTCCCGTCGTGGTGAAACCCGCGCGGGGCGAGCAGGGCAAGGGCATCACCGTCGGGGTCGGCGGCGGGGAGGACCTGCGGCGCGCCGTCGCGGAGGCCGCCTCGCACTGCCCCGACGTGCTGGTCGAGGAGCTCGTCCGCGGGCAGGACCTGCGCATCGTCGTCATCGACCACGAGGTCGTCGCCGCGGCCGTGCGGCGCCCCGCGGCCGTCATCGGCACCGGCGACGACGACATCGCGACCCTGGTGACCCGGCAGAGCCGGCGGCGCGAGGCCGCCACCCGCGGCGAGTCCAGCATCCCCCTGGACGACACGACGCGGGCCGTCGTTGCCGACGCCGGGTTCGCCCTGGACGACGTCCTGCCCCGGGGGCAGCGGCTGGAGGTGCGCCGCACGGCGAACCTGCACACCGGCGGCACCATCGACGACGTCACCGACGACCTGCACCCGCAGCTGGTGGAGGCCGCCGTCGCGGCGAGCCGGGCCATCGGCATCCCCGTCACCGGGCTGGACCTCCTGGTGCCCGACGTCGCCGGTCCCGACCACGTGGTCATCGAGGCCAACGAGCGCCCCGGGCTGGCCAACCACGCCCCCCGCCCGACCGCGGAGCGGTTCCTGGACCTGCTCTTCCCCGAGACCCGGCGGCAGGGGGCCTGAGGTGCCCGAGGCGCACTCCCTGCACCGGCACGCCCGCGACCAGCGCGCGGCGCTGGCCGGGCAGGTGCTGTCGGTGAGCAGCCCGCAGGGCAGGTTCGACGCGACCCCCTTCGACGGGCACCGCCTGGTGGACGTGCAGGCCCACGGCAAGCACCTGCTGTACTCCTTCGAGCAGGCGCCCGACGTCCACGTGCACCTGGGGATGAAGGGGATCTTCCTGCGCACCGAGGACCTGTCGCTGCCGCCGCGGGCGGGGACGCGGATGCGCCTGGCGGGGGAGACGACGGCGTTCTCCCTCATCGCCCCCAGCCGGTGCGAGGCGTTGGACGCGGCCGCCCGCGCCGAGCTGCTCGCCTCCCTCGGCCCGGACCCGCTGCGCGAGGGCGCGGCGGCCCGGGAGGAGGCCGCGCGCCGCCTGGGCACCGCCCGCGGCGCGGTGGGCGCCGCGGTCCTGGACCAGTCGGTGTGGGCCGGGATCGGCAACGCCTGGCGCGCGGAGCTGCTCTTCCTCGCCGGGATCGACCCCGGCCGGCGCGTCGACGAGGCCGAGGCGGGCCGGGTGTGGGACCTCGCCGTGGAACTCCTGCCCCTGGGCGTGGACGCCGGTCAGGTCGTCTCCGACCCCACCGCCCCCGACGAGCGCTGGGTCTACAAGCGGGAGACGTGCCGGCGCTGCGGGAGCCCGGTGGGGACCCGGACCGTGGGCGGGCGCACCGCCTACACCTGCCCCGTCGACCAGCGCTGACCCGACCGGCGCTGAGCCGGCTCAGTCGGGCAGGCGGGCCCGCAGGCGCTCCAGCTCGCGCTCGGCGCGGGCCACGCGCTCGTCGGCGGCGCGGGCGGTGCGCTCGGCCGCCCGGCGGGTCCCCGCGGCCGCCTCCAGCTGCTCGGTGACGGCGTCGAGCTGGGCCCGCAGGTCCTCCTGCCGCCGGACCAGGTCGTCGCCGCGGCGCCGGGCGGAGGTCAGGTCGCCCGCGCTGGCCCCGGCCTCCTCGCGGGCCTCGGCCAGCTCCTCCCGGGCCGCCGCGACGGCCTCGCGCAGCTCCCGCAGCTCGAGCTCGCGGCGCCGGGCCTCGCGGGCGGCCTTCTCCTCCCGCCGGGCCTTCAGCTCGTCCGGGGGAACCACCCGGGGGGCGGGCCCCGCGGGGGTGGGTGCCGCGGACCGCGCCGGCGCGTCGAGCGCCGTCGCGCCCTCCACGTCGGCCTCCACGTCGGTGAGACCCACCGCCTCCAGGGGCCGCACCAGCAGCCCCGAGCGGACCGCGTCGGCCGCGGCGGGGCCGGTCATCCCCGCCCGCAGCGTCTGGACGACCTTCTCCCCGGCCTCGGGGCTCAGCCGCACCCCCGCGGCGCGGGTCAGCCGCGCGGCCCGCGCCCGCAGGGCCGCCAGCACCCGGTGCTGCTGCACCGAGAGCTCACGCAGTTCCGGGCCGGCCAGCGCGGCCGTGGCCTCCCGCACGGCCGCCCCGAGCTCGAGCAGCCGCTCGACCTCCTCGCGGTGCTCGCGGACGAGCAGGTTCACCGCCCACGCGGGGACCGTCGGCCGGCGCAGCCCCGCGACGCGGGCGGCCAGGTCGCGGTCGCCCTCGGCGCGGGCCCGGCGCGCGCGGGCGTCGCGGGTGGCGGTGAACTCGGCCGGCGGGCCCGCGTAGAGCTCCTCCAGCACGGTGGGCAGGTCCACGTCGTCATCCTGGCACGGCCCCGGTGGGGTGACGGCGCGTGAGGATTCCGACCTCCAGCGTCACCGTCGGCGTCCGCCACGTAAACGTTCTGTTTCGCCCTCCGTTCTCGGCGGCACCGCGCCGGATCCGGTCTAGCGTGACGGGATGGGTGCGGAGATGACGCTGGGCGCGGAAGAGGAACTGCACCTCATCGACCTCGGGAGCGGGCAGTTGTCCGCCCGCGCCCCGCAGGTCCTGTCCCGGCTCGACCCCGCCTCCTACTCCGCGGAACTGCAGCGCACGACGGTCGAGACCAACACCGACGTGGTGACGTCGCTGACGGAACTGCGCGAGGAACTCCTGCGCCTGCGCAAGGGCCTGGTGGAGGCCGCCGCCCGCGACGGGCTCGGGGTCGCGGCCGTGGGCACGGCCCCCCGTTCGACGTTCACCGACTTCGAGCTCACCGCCACCGGGCGCTACGGGCGCATGCAGGAGCAGTACCGGCTGCTGGTCGACGAGCAGCTCATCTGCGGGACCCAGGTCCACGTCGGCGTCTCCGACCGCGACCTCGCCGTCGAGATCATGCAGCGCGTCGCGCCGAGCCTGCCCGTGCTGCTGGCCCTCTCGGCCAGTTCCCCGTTCTGGAACGGCCAGGACACCGGCTACGCCAGCATCCGCACCACCGTCTGGCAGCGCTGGCCGACCGCGGGCAGCACCGGCCCGCTGGAGTCCGCCGCCCAGTACGACGAACTCCTCGCCGACCTCATCGCCTCCGGGGTGATCGGGGACGAGAAGATGGCGTACTTCGACGTCCGCCCCAGCTCCCACGCCCCCACCCTGGAACTGCGGGTGGCCGACGCCTGCCCGCTCGTCGACGACGCCGTGCTGATCGCCGGGTTGTTCCGCGCCGGGGTCCGGGCCGCGGAGCTCGACGTGCTCGCGGGCCGGCCCCGGCCGCAGGTGCCGAGCCCGCTGCACCGGGCCGGGATCTGGCAGGCGGCCCGCGGCGGCCTGTCGGGGAACCTGCTCGACGGGACCGAGCACCCCCGCCCCGTCCCCGCCCCCGAGGCGGTCCGGGCCCTGCTGACCCGGTTGCGCCCCCAGCTGGAGGAACTCGGCGACTGGGAGGAGGTGGCCGAGCTGACCGAGGCCACCCTCGCCCGCGGGAACTCCGCCGACCGCCAGCGCGCGGCGTTCGTCGAGCGCGGCGAGCTGGACGACGTGGTGCGCCTCGTCGTGGAGGAGACCCGCGGGTCCGCCGCCGGGGAGGCGCCCGCCACCGCCGCCCTGCGCCGCTACCGGACCCGGGCCGGCGACGAGGCCGTGGGGGGCAACGCCCGGCCCCGGCCGGTGTACCGGGAGGTCATCGAGCACGTCCGCCGGCGGGGCCCGGCCGGGATGGCCGCCGCCGAGGCCGAGCGCGACGCCTGGGCCCGCGAGCGGCAGCTGGCCTACGTCGTCACCGGCCCGGGGGGCCTGAGCCGGGAACCCTTCCACGTCGACCTCGTCCCGCGCGTGGTCCTGCCCCACGAGTGGCGGCAGCTGCGCCGCGGGCTGGTGCAGCGCGCCCGCGCGATCGAGTGCTTCCTGCGCGACGTCTACGGCGAGCAGCGCGTCCTGCGCGACGGGGTGCTGCCCCGCGACGCCGTCGTCGGCGCCCCGGGCTGGGACGAGCGGGCGACCCGGTTGCCGGCCGGCGCCGTGCGCGCGGCGGTGGCGGGTTTCGACCTCGTGCGCGACGAGCACGGCGGCTGGCGGGTGCTGGAGGACAACGTCCGCGACCCCAGCGGCATCGCCTACGCCGTGGCTGCGCGCGACGTGGTGGACGCCGTCCTGCCCGACCTGCCGCGGCCGGGGGCGGTGCTGGACCCGGCGACGGCGTTCGAGCAGCTGCGCTCCACGCTGCTGGCCCGCGCCCGCCCGGGGACGCGCCCGGTGCTGCTGTCCAGCGGTCCCGCCAGCGCGGCCTGGTTCGAGCACCGCAAGCTCGCCGACGGGGCGGGGTTGCTGCTCGCCGGCGCCGACGACCTCGACGTGCAGCGCGGCCGCGTCCTGCACCGCCCGTCCGGCGACCCCGTCGGCGTGCTCTACCTGCGCCTGGACGGCGCGCTCCCGGACCTGCGCGACGGCGCCGGGCGCGCGATCGGGCGGGAGGTCTTCGACGTGGCCGTCGAGGGCGGGGTGGTGCTCGCCAACGCCCCCGGCAACGGCGTCGCCGACGACAAGGCCATGTACCGCTCGGTGCCGGAACTCGTCAACTACTACCTCGGGGAACGACCGCTGCTGGAGTCGGTGCCGACCTACCGGCTCGGCGACGAGGGGGAGCGCCGCGCGGTCCTGGAACGGGTGGGGGAACTCGTGACGAAACCCGTCGACGGCTACGGCGGGCGGGGGGTCCTCATCGGTCCCCACGCCACGGCCGCGGAGGTCGCCGCCCGGCGGCAGGAGATCGCGGCCGACCCCGCGCGCTGGGTGGCGCAGGAGGTCGTGCGGTTGTCCTCGGTGCCCAGCTGGAACTCCGGGGACCGCACGCTGCAACCGCGCCACGTGGACCTGCGGGCCTTCGTGCTCGTCCGGGGCACCGCCGAGGCCGACTGCACCCTCGCCGACGTCGCCCTCACCCGGGTCGCCCCCGAGGGCAGCCTCGTCGTGAACTCCTCCCGCGGCGGGGGCGCCAAGGACACCTGGATCCTGCGCGAGGAGGACGACCGCCCGGACGGGCGCCGCTGAGGACCCGCACCGCTGAGGCCCGGCACCGGCCGTGGGGCAGCATGGGCCCGTGAGCGACGAACCCCTGGACCCGACCCCCGGTCCCGCCCTGGCCCTGGCCGACGAGCTGGTCGGGGCGTGGGGGAGCTGGCGCCCCACGATGACCCCGGACGCGCGCCGGGTCGCCTTCGTCTCCGACCGCTCCGACCTGCCGCAGCTGTGGGTGCAGGACGTCGTCCTCGACGGCCCGGCCCCGCCCGCGCGGCGGATCCACCTCTCCGAGGACCCCGTGGTGTCGGTGTCGTGGGCGGCGGACAGCCGCTGGCTGGCGTGCGCGGTCGCCGCCGGCGGCGGGGTCCGGACCGAGGTGTGGGTGGTGCGCCCCGACGGCACCGACGCCCGCCGCATCGCCGGCGAGGCCCACGAGCACGCCGAGCTCGGTCCCTGGACGCGCAGCGGGCACCGCGTCGTCGTCACCTTCCCCGCCACCGGGGGGAAACCCTCCCGGGCCTTCCTGGGCGACCCCGCCACCGGCCGGCTGGACCCGCTGGCCGAGGGCGGGCTCCTGCACGTCCTCGACGTGTCCCAGGAGGAGCGGTTCCTCGTCGTCGTCGACGGCGAGCGCGGCCAGCAGTTCGCCGTCGTCGTCGACCGCCTCATCGACGAGCACCAGCCGCTGCTGCCGCACGGCGCGACGGGTTCCACCGACGTCGCCCTGCTGCGCCCGGCCCCCGCCGGCGACACCGGCCCCGTCTACGTCTACCTCGCCTCCGACGTCGGCCTGCCCCGGCGCCAGCTGCTGGGGATGCCGTTCGGCCCCAACGGCTACCGCGGCGAGGCGCAGACCCTCGCCGCCCGCGACGACGCCGAGCTGGAGTTCGTCGACGGCGACGACGCGGGAACCCTGCTGCTGCTGGTGTGGAACGTCGCCGGGGCGAGCGAGCTGGAGCTGTTCGACACCACCACCCGCGAGCGCACCCCGCTGCGGGGGATGCCCGGGCTCGTCGCGACCGACCCGGTGCTCTCCCGCGACGGGCGCAGCGTCGTCCTCGGCGTCGAGGGCCCGCTGCGGCCGCGGGAGCTGTGGCACCTCGACACCGCCACGGGGGAGTGGACGCCCGTCACGCACTCCTCGGAACCCCCCGCGGGCGACCTCGTCGTCCCCGTCCTGGAGACCTACCCCGCCCACGACGGGCTGACCCTCACCGGCTGGCTGTACCGGGCGGCGGGCGAGGGGGCGGGAGCGGCCGCGCTGTACCTGCACGGCGGCCCCGAGGCCCAGGAGCGGCCCACGTTCAACCCCCTGGTCCAGGCCCTCGTCGCCGCGGGCGTCACCGTGCTCGCCCCCAACGTGCGCGGGTCCTCGGGCTTCGGGCGGGAGTTCGTGCACGCCGACGACGTCGAGAAGCGCCGCGACGCCTTCGCCGACGTGCTGACCAGCGCCGGGCACCTCGTGGCGCGGGGACTGGCCGACCCCGCGCGGATCGCGGTCACCGGACGGTCCTACGGCGGGTACCTCGTCCTCGCCTCGCTCGCGTTCTCACCGGGGGTCTTCGCCGCCGGCGTCGACATCTGCGGCATGAGCGACCTCACGACCTTCTACCGCGACACCGAACCCTGGATCGGGGCGGCCGCGGTCAGCAAGTACGGCCACCCCGAGCGCGACCGCGCCCTGCTGGAGGAGCTCTCCCCGCTGCGGCGGGTCGAGGCCGTCGACGTCCCCCTCCTCGTCGTCCACGGCGAGCTGGACACCAACGTCCCCCTCGGGGAGGCCCGCCAGGTCGTCGCCGCGCTGCGGGAGCTGGAGCGCGACGTCGACTACCTGGAGCTGGCCGGGGAGGGGCACGACTACCGGCGCGCGGAGTCGCGCCGGCAGCTGCTGCACCGCGTCGTCACCTTCCTCGGTGCGCACCTGGGCACGGCCGCCTGAGACGATCGGGGCGATGAACGCGCGAACGAACGCCCAGCCCCCCGCGACGACGCCGCGGGAGGTCGACCTCCCCGTCGACGTCGAGTACCTGACGAGCACCCTCATGGAGCTGCTGCGCATCCCGAGCCCCTCGGGGCGCACCGACGCCGTCATGCAGGTCGTGGGCACCCACGTCGACGCCCTGGGCCTGTCCTTCGACCTGACCCGGCGCGGGATCCTGCGCGCCACCCTGCCCGGGGCCACCGACGCCGTGAAGCGGGCCGTGGTGGTGCACGCCGACACCATCGGGCTGATGGTCAAGCAGGTCAAGGACAGCGGCCGCCTGGAGGTCGTCCCCGTCGGCAGCCACAGCGCCCGCTTCGCCGAGGGCGCGCACGTGACGATCTTCACCGACGACTTCGACCGGGTGTACACCGGCACGGTCCTGCCGCTGAAGAGCAGCGGGCACACCTTCGGCGACGAGATCGACACCCAGGGCGTGGGCTGGGACCAGGTCGAGGTGCGCATCGACGAACCCGTCGAGTCCGCCCGCGACGTCGCCGCCCTCGGCGTCGAGGTCGGGGACTTCGTCGCCCTCGACGCCGCGCCGCAGCTCACCCGCGGCGGGTACGTGAAGTCGCGCCACCTGGACGACAAGGCCGGCCTGGCCGCGTGCCTGGCCGCGCTGAAGGCCCTGCACGACGCCGACGTCCCCCTCGCGGTGACCGCGCAGTTCCTCGTCACCATCGGCGAGGAGGTCGGTTTCGGCGCCACCCACGGGCTGGCCCCCGACGTCGCCGAGCTCGTCGCGGTGGACAACGCCGTCGTCGCGGCCGGGCAGAACTCCCGCGAGGAGCTGGTCAGCATCGGGATGCTCGACATGACCGGCCCCTTCGACTACCACCTGTCCCGGCGGCTGCACTCCCTGGCCCGCGCCCACGGCATCCCCGCGGTGCGCGACGTGTACCGCCACTACCGCTCCGACGCGGCCCCCGCGCTGGAGGCCGGCATCGAGGCCCGCCACGCCCTGCTCGGCTTCGGCCTGGACTCCAGCCACGGTCACGAGCGCGCCCACGTCGACGGCCTCGTCGCCCTGGCCCGCCTGCTCGTGGTGTACCTCCAGAGCGGGCTGACCTTCGACGACTGGGACCAGGCCGAGGCCGGGCCGCTGGCCGACTTCCCCAGCACCAGCGTCCAGCCGGCCGAGCCCGAACCGGTGGACCGCACGGTCCTCCCCGACTGACGCGGTCTGGCACCCTGGGCGGGTGCGCTGGCTCGTCGTGGACAACCACGACTCCTACACCCACAACCTGGTCCAGCTGCTGGCCGTCGCCACCGGCACCGACCCGGTCGTGGTCAGCGACGACGACGTCGCCCCCGGGGAGCTCGACCTCGGCGGCTTCGCCGGTGTCGTCGTCTCGCCCGGGCCGGGGCACCCCGCCAACGCCCGCGACTTCGCCCTCTCCGCCGACGTCCTCGCCCGCGCCGAGGTGCCCGTGCTGGGCGTGTGCCTGGGGATGCAGGGGATCGCCCTGGCCGAGGGCGCGGTCGTGGACCCCGCCCCCCGGCCGCGGCACGGTTTCGTCGACCGGGTCCGGCACACCGGCACCTCGGTCCTCGCCGGCCTGCCCCAGGACTTCGCCGCGACCCGCTACCACTCCTTCCGCGTCGCCGAACCCCTGCCCGACAGCCTGGAACCGCTGGCGTGGGCCGGGGACGGGGTGCTCATGGCGCTGCGCCACCGGTCCCGCCCGCTGGTCGGGGTGCAATTCCACCCGGAATCGGTGGCCAGCACCACCGGGGCGCTGATCGTGGAGAACTTCGTGCGGTGGTGCCGGCGGTGGGGTTCGCGGCCCCACCGCCTGCACGCCCGCCGCTGCGGGCCGGCCGTCGACACCGAACGCGCGTTCGCGCACCTGTTCCCCGCCTCCGACGCGGCGTTCTGGCTGGACTCCGCCGCCCGCGGCGCGGGGTCGGGGCGGTTCTCGTTCCTGGGCGAGGGGACCGGGCCCGTCGTGGACTCCCTCGCCGGTCTCGCGGCCCGGCTGCGCGAGCGGGCGGTGGCCGGCGCGGACGCGGTGCCGTTCGAGTTCACCGGCGGTCTCGTCGGCTGGGCCGGGTACGAGGCCCGCGACGAGTGCGGGTTCCCGACGTCGCGGCGGGACGAGACCCCGCCCGCCGCGTGGGTGTTCTGCGACCGGTTCGTCGCCGTCGACCACGACGAGGACACCACGTGGGTCGTGGCCCTGTCCGAGGACGAGGCGGAACCGGCCTGGCTGGAGGAGGCCGCCGGTCTCCTCGCGGACCTCCCGCCGCTGCCGCCGCCCGCGCCCGCGCCGGAGGCCGCGGTGACCCTGGACACCCCGCCCGCGCGGTACCGGCAGGACGTCCTCACCGCGCAGCGGCAGCTGGTCGCGGGGGAGAGCTACGAGATCTGCCTCACCACCCGGGCCCGGGTCCCCGCCGCGGGCGACCCGTTCGACGCCTACCGGCGGTTGCGGCGCGCCAACCCCGCCCCCTACGCCGCGTACCTGCGGATCGGCGGCGTCGTCGTGCTGAGCAGTTCCCCCGAGCGGTTCCTGCGGATCGGCACCTCGGGCGCGGTGGAGACCCGCCCCATCAAGGGGACCGCCGCCCTGGACTCCGATCCCGCTGCGCTGCAGGCGGACCCGAAGACCCGCGCGGAGAACCTCATGGTCGTCGACCTGCTGCGCAACGACCTCGGCCGCGTCTGCGTCCCCGGCAGCGTCACCGTGCCCGACCTCATGGCGGTGGAGACGCTGCCCACGGTGCACCAGCTCGTCACCACGGTGCGCGGCCGGCTGCGCCCGGAGGTCACGGCCGTGGACTGCCTGCTCAGCTGCTTCCCGCCCGGGTCGATGACCGGGGCGCCGAAGCTGCGGACCACCGAGATCATCGACGCCCTGGAACAGCGCCCGCGCGGGATCTACTCCGGCACGATCGGGTGGTTCTCCACCACCGGCGCCGCGGACCTCGCCGTCGTCATCCGGACCGCGGTGCTCGTCGGGGACGAGTGGCGGGTCGGGGCCGGCGGCGCGGTCGTGCTCGACTCCGACCCCGACGCCGAGGTGGCGGAGGTGCTGCTGAAGCTGCGGGCCCCGCTGGCCGCGCTCACGACCTCGCCGTGGCCGGGGCGGGTCACCCCCTCCGGCGGGCCTTCGCCGCGTACATGACGGCGTCGGCGGCGTGCATCAGCTCCTCCGGGTCCAGGTGGCGGCCGTCGGGGCCGGGGGACGTCGCCGCCCCCACCGTCACCCCGACCCGGGGCAGGTCGCCGTCGCCGGGGCCCCGGCCCCACGACCCGTCGGTCAGCCGCTCGACGACGAGCCCGGCGGCCCGCGCGGTGGTGCCCTCGCACAGGACGGCGAACTCGTCCCCGCCGAGGCGGGCGGTGGTGTCCTCGGGGCGGACGGTGCCCCGGAGGTGGTCGGCGAAGGCGCGCAGGACCCGGTCGCCGGTGGCGTGGCCGCGGGTGTCGTTGACGGTCTTGAAGTCGTCGAGGTCCAGGTAGAGGACGGTGACGGGTTCCCCGTGGCGCTCCCCGCGGGGCAGGGCGCGCTGCAGCTCGTCGAGGAAGCGGGTCCGGTTGCCGAGGCCGGTGAGGGGGTCGTGGGTCGCCTCGTGCTGCAGCCGCCGCCGCAGGTCCTCGCGGTCGGTGGTGTCCTCCAGGTGCATGATCGCGTGGGGGTGCGCCGTCGTGCCCGCCCGGACGGCGGAGGTGGTGACGCGGACGTCGAGGAGACGCCCGTCGGCGGTGCGGAAGCGCGTCTCGTGCACCACGGCCGAGGTCGTCCCCTCGCGCAGGGAGCGGCAGGCCTCGACGGCGGCGGCCACCAGCGGCCCGTCGACGAGGCGGAAGAGGTCACGGCCGACCAGTTCGGCCGCGGGGTAGCCGAGGAGCCGGGTCACCGCGTCGTTGACGCGGGTCACGACGCCGTCCGGCTCGCACACCGCGACGGCGATGGGGGCGTGGACGAAGGCGCTGATCGCGTCCTGGGCCAGGGACCGGACCGAGGGGTCGCCGTCGTCGACGGGGGCCGACCCGCCGCTGTCGTGTCGCACCGTCCTCACCCTCGTCCCCGACGGTGGAACGCGCAACCTCTCCGGGGTCCCCCCTCCCCGGGGCCGCTCACCCGGGCCCGCTCCCGCCCTGGCGGGGGGCCGCCGACGTGCCCGGCGCGGGACGGTCCAGGGCGATCCCCTGCAGCCACCGGGTCAGCTCGGGGTCCCGGGGCACGGGCACGCCGTCGACGGCCAGGACGGGCGCGGCGCCGCGCAGGCTCGACAGCAGCCACGCCCCGTCGACCCCGGCGAGCCGGGACGGGCGCAGCGCGGTCTCGCGGTGCGGACCCACGGCGGCCAGCGTCGTGCCCGCCAGCACCCCGCGCCCGGCCACCGGCGGGGTGTGCCACTCCCCGTCCGCGCGCCACAGCAGGTTCGCCGTGGGCCCCTCCAGCGCGAGACCCCCCGCGTCGACGAACAGCGCGTCGTCGGCGCCGCGGCGGGCGGCCTCGCGCAGCGCCGCCGAGTTCACCGCGTACGACGACGTCTTCACCGCCGCCAGCAGCCAGCGGGCGCCGGGCACGGCGACCGTCCCCCGGGGCAGGGTGACGACGCGGACCCCGCCGCGCCCGGCGAGCACCGCCGCGGGCACCGGGCGCAGGGTGGCGATCCCCAGCCCGCTGCGCGACAGCGACAACCGCAGCGCGGCCTCCGCCCCCGCGGGGACGTCGTCGGTGAGGGAGCGGGCCAGCGCCTCCCACCCCGCCCGGTCGAAGGGGACCTCCAGCTCCTGCGCCCCGCGTGCGAACCGGTCCAGGTGCTCCGCCAGCCGCACCGCGCGCGCCGGCTCCCCGCCGTGCACCAGCAGGGTCTCGAAGCAGCCGTCGCCGCGCAGGCCCGCGTCGTCGGCCGGGGCGACGGGGGAGTCCCAGGGCACCTCCCCGCCCCCGAGGACGGCGGTGCGCGGACACGGTGTCGTCACGCGGGGAGTGTCCACCAGCCCTCCCGGGGCCCGGGCGCCGCCCCGCCGGGGCTCGGCGGGCGGGCTCGGCGGGCGGGGCGGCGGCCCCGCCCCCACCCTGTGACCTGACGCGGTGGACGGGAGGGGGAGCGGTGGGCGAGGTGCGGATCGGGATCTCCGGGTGGCGCTACCGCGCCTGGCGGGGCGACTTCTACCCGCAGGGGCTGCGGCAGCGCGACGAGCTCGCCTACGCCGCGGCCCGCTTCGACACCGTCGAGGTCAACGGGTCGTTCTACTCCCTGCAGCGGCCCACCTCCTACGCCTCCTGGCGCGAGCAGACCCCGGAGGGCTTCCTCTTCGCGGTCAAGGGCGGGCGCTTCATCACCCACCTCAAGAAGCTGCGGGACGTGGAGGCGCCGCTGGCGAACTTCTTCGCCTCCGGGGTGCTCGCCCTCGGCGACCGCCTCGGCCCGGTGCTGTGGCAGCTGCCCGAGCGGGTGCACTTCGACGCCGGGGTCCTCGACGCCTTCCTCGCCCAGCTGCCGCGGACGGTGGCGGAGGCGGCCGAGCTGGGCCGGCGCCACGACGCGAAGCTGGCCCCCGACCGGGTGCTCACCGAGGTCGAGCCGGGGCTGGAGGACCGGCGGGTCCGGCACACGCTGGAACCGCGCCACGAGTCCTTCGGCTCCGAGGAGGCCCTCGCCGTGCTGCGCGCCCACGACGTCGCCTGCGTCGTCGCGGAGTCGGCCGGGCGCTGGCCGACCTTCGAGGCGGTCACCACCGACCTCGTCCACGTCCGGCTGCACGGGGACGAGGAGCTCTACTCCAACCGCTACTCCGACGCCGCGCTGGACCGCTGGGCGGAGAAGGTCCGGGGGTGGTCCGAGCACGCCGACGTCCTCGTCCACTTCGACAACGACGCCCACGGCCACGCCCCCCACGACGCCCTGCGCCTGGCCGCCCGGCTGCCTCCCCCCGACCCCGCGCGGCGGCGCTGAGGAGCGCGAGGGGCCGGGTGGGGCCGGGCTCGTTAGGATCGGGGACGACAGCGCGCACCCCTCAGCACGGAGGCGAACGGCCCCACGGGGCGATCATGGCCAGCACCGACAGCACCCCCGAACCCACGGTCCAGCCGGCGGCGTCGACCCGGCACGTCATCGTCGTGCCGCCCGAGGTGGCGATGGTCTCCCTGCTCGGGGCGCGCGACGAACTGCTCCGCGTCCTCGAACGGGCCTTCCCCCAGGTCGACGTCCTCGTGCGCGGCAACGAGATCACCGTCACCGGCGCGGCGGGGGAGGTGGCCCTCCTGGAACGCCTCGTGGACCAGATGACCGCCGTCCTGCGCGCGGGCCAGCCCCTCTCGCCCGACGCCGTCGAGCGCTCGGTGTCGATGCTGCGCGCCCAGGCCGCCGGCACCGGCGAGGACCGCCCCGCCGACGTCCTCACCCTCAACATCCTCTCCAGCCGGGGTCGCACCATCCGGCCGAAGACGGTGAACCAGAAGCACTACGTCGACGCCATCGACGAGAACACCGTCGTGTTCGGCATCGGCCCCGCCGGGACGGGCAAGACGTACCTGGCGATGGCCAAGGCCGTCCAGGCGCTGCAGGCCAAGCAGGTCAACCGCATCGTCCTGACCCGCCCGGCCGTGGAGGCGGGGGAGCGGCTGGGGTTCCTGCCCGGGACCCTCACCGACAAGATCGACCCCTACCTGCGCCCGCTCTACGACGCGCTGCACGACATGCTCGACCCGGACTCCATCCCGCGGCTGATGGCCGCGGGCACCATCGAGGTCGCGCCGCTGGCGTACATGCGCGGGCGGACCCTCAACGACGCGTTCATCATCCTCGACGAGGCGCAGAACACCTCCGCCGAGCAGATGAAGATGTTCCTGACCCGCCTCGGCTTCGGCTCGAAGATCGTCGTCACCGGCGACGTCACCCAGGTCGACCTGCCCAGCGGCACCGAGTCGGGCCTGCGCGTGGTCCAGGACATCCTCCAGGACGTCGAGGACGTGCACTTCTCCCGCCTCACCTCCAGCGACGTCGTGCGGCACCGCCTGGTGGGGGAGATCGTCGAGGCCTACGACCGCTGGGAGGTCGCCCGCCCGGCCCGGGGCGGCCAGCACGGCCGGACGCGGTGAGCCTCCGATGAGCATCGAGGTCGTCGACGAGAGCTCCTTCGCGCAGGGACGGGGCGTCGACACCGTCGAGGTCTCGCACCTGGCCCGCTACGTGCTGGACGAGATGCGGGTGCACCCGCTGGCGGAGCTGTCGGTCCTCATGGTCGACGTCGAGGCCATGGCCCGCCTGCACGTGCAGTGGATGGACGAGCCGGGTCCCACCGACGTCATGTCCTTCCCGATGGACCAGCTGCGCCCGGGCCGCGAGGGCCGCACCTCCGAGCCGGGTCTGCTCGGCGACGTCGTGGTCTGCCCGCAGGTCGCCGCGGAGCAGGCGAAGGCGTCCGGGCACGCCACGGCCGACGAGGTCCTGCTGCTGGTCGCCCACGGCATCCTGCACCTGCTCGGCTACGACCACGCCGAGCCCGACGAGGAGCGCGAGATGTTCACGCTGCAGCGCCGCCTCGTCCTGGGGTTCCTGGCCCGCATCGGCCGCCCGGGGGACCCGACGCCCACCGTCGGGCACCGCGCCCTGCCCGCGGGGGACTGAGCGGTGGGTGCACCCGCCGTCCCGCTGCTGCTGCTGGCCCTCGTCCTGGTCGTGGCCGCCGGCCTGGTCGCCGCGGCCGAGTCCGCCATCGCGGGCACCTCCCGCCGCCGGGCCCGGGAGCTGGAGGCCGACGGCCGCCGCGGGGCCGCCGAGCTGGACCGCGTGCTGGGGTCGGCCACGTCGGTCCTCACCGTCGCCACCCTGCTGCGCGTCGTCTTCGAGACCCTCGCCGCCGTGTGCGTGGCCGTCGTGGTCGCCAGCTGGGTCGACTCCTGGTGGCTGGTCCTGCTGCTCGCCGGGCTGGGGATGTCCGCGCTGGACTTCGTCCTCGTCGGCGTGGGCCCCCGCACCCTGGGGCGCCTGCACGCCGAGACCGTCGCCCGGCGCGCGGCCCCCGTCCTCGGCCCGCTCACGACCGTCCTGGGTCCGCTGGCGCGCGCCCTGGTCGCCGTGGGCAACGCCGTCACCCCCGGTCGCGGGATGCGCCAGGGCCCCTTCGGCTCCGAGGCCGAGCTGCGCGAGATCGTGGAGCTGGCCGGGGAGACCTCGGTCATCGAGGCCGGCGAGCGCCGGATGATCAACTCCGTCTTCGAGCTGGGTGACACCCTGGTCCGCGAGGTCATGGTGCCGCGCACCGACGTCGTCTCCGCCCGCCGCGGGGCCGGGCTGCACGAGGTCGAGGCGCTGCTGCTGCGCTCGGGCTTCTCCCGGATGCCGGTCATCGGCGAGGACGCCGACGAGGTGCTGGGCATCGTCTACCTCAAGGACGTCGCGCGCCGCTTCCACACCGACCCCGTCGCCGCGCGCGCCGAGCGCGTCGAGACCGTGGCCCGCCAGACGGTCTTCGTCCCCGACAGCCTGCCGGTGGACGAGCTGCTGCGGCAGATGCAGCGCGACACCACCCACGTCGCGATCGTGGTCGACGAGTACGGCGGCACCGCCGGGCTGGTGACCATCGAGGACGTCATCGAGGAGATCGTCGGCGACATCGCCGACGAGTACGACCGCGCCGCACCCGACGTGGAACCGCTGCCCGACGGCGGTTTCCGCGTCTCCAGCCGCCTGCACGTGGAGGACCTCGGGGAGCTGTTCGAGAAGGAGATCGAGGACGAGGACGTCGACACCGTCGGCGGCCTGCTCGCCAAGACCCTCGGGGAGGTCCTCGTCCCCGGCGCCGTGGCCGAGGTCCACGGGCTGCGGCTGGAGGCCGACGCCCGCGTCGGGCGGCGCAACCAGGTGCGCACGGTGCTCGTGCACCGGCTGCCCGAGCACGAACCCGAACTCGTCGACGACCACGCCGGAGGGCACCAGCATGACTGAGACCACCCCCGGGACCCCCGCGCCCCACCGCTCCGGCTTCGCCTGCCTCGTGGGGCGCCCCAACGCGGGCAAGTCGACGCTGACCAACGCCCTCGTGGGGCAGAAGGTCGCCATCACCTCCTCCCGCCCGCAGACCACCCGCCACACCGTGCGCGGCGTCGTGCACCGCCCCGACGCCCAGCTCGTCCTCGTCGACACCCCCGGCCTGCACCGCCCCCGCACGCTGCTGGGCCAGCGGCTGAACGACCGGGTCCACGAGACCCTCGCCGAGGTCGACATCGTCGCCCTCTGCGTCCCCGCGGACGAGAAGATCGGCCCCGGCGACCGGTTCATCGCCGAGGCCCTCGGCAAGATCCCGCGCTCGACGAAGATCGGCCTGGTCACCAAGACCGACAAG
Organism: Kineococcus radiotolerans SRS30216 = ATCC BAA-149; assembly: GCF_000017305.1. GTDB lineage: Bacteria > Actinomycetota > Actinomycetes > Actinomycetales > Kineococcaceae > Kineococcus > Kineococcus radiotolerans. Next base: position 3,594,191 of record NC_009664.2, read on the forward strand.
GCCTCCAAGCAGCAGGTGGCCGAGCAGCTCCTGGCCCTGACCGCGCTCGGGGAGCAGGTCCTCGGCGGGTTCGCCGACGTCGTCCCCGCCTCGGCCAAGACCGGCGAGCAGGTCGACACCGTCGCCGACGTCCTGCTCTCGCACCTGCCGGTGGGCCCGCGGCTCTACCCCGACGGGGAGCTGACCGACGAGCCGGAGGCCGTGATGGTCGCCGAGCTGGTCCGCGAGGCGGCCCTGGAGGGGGTGCGCGACGAGCTGCCGCACTCCCTGGCCGTCGTCGTGGAGGAGATGACCGAGGGCGAGAACGGCGTCCTGCAGGTGTTCGTGTGGCTCTACGTCGAGCGCGACTCCCAGAAGGGCATCGTCATCGGCAAGGGCGGGGCCCGTTTGAAGGACGTCGGGACCCGCGCGCGCCGCTCCGTCGAGGCCCTGCTGGGCACCCGGGTGCACCTGGACCTGCGGGTCAAGGTGGCCAAGGACTGGCAGCGCGACCCCAAGCAGTTGCAGCGCCTCGGGTTCTGAGCTCCGCCGGTGCGTTCCTGGTTCGCGTTCACCGCCCGCGACACCCGGGACCTGCTGGTCTCGCTGCTGCCGACGGCGTTCGCCCTGTGGATCAGCGCGCACCTGGTCACCGGGGTCCGGGTGGACTCCCCGTTCTGGCTGCTGGCCTCGGCCGCGGTGCTGGCGGTGGGGGACCTGCTGGTCCGGCTCGTGCTGGGCCCGCTGGTCGCCCTCATCGGGCCGCTGCCGACGGTCGTCGTCGGGGTGGCCGTGCAGCTGCTGCTGCTGCACACGGCGCTGACGGCGGTGCCCGGCCTGGACCTGAGGTCCCTCAACGCGCTGTGGCAGGTCTACCTCTGGACCGGTCTGGTCGCCGTCGTCGCCCGCTGGGTCGTGGGGTCCAACGACAGCCGGTGGGTGGTGCGCGAGCTGCTGCGCCACCGCCCGCGCCCGCCGGGGGCGGTGCGCGAACCGGGTCTGCTCGTCGTGCAGGTCGACGGGCTGTCCATGCCGCTGCTGCAGTTCGGCCTGCACTCGGGGACGCTGACGACGATCGCGCGCTGGCTGCGCGAGGGCAGCCACCACGCCGAGGGGTGGCGGGTGCGGCTGCCCTCCACCACCCCCGCCAGCCAGGCCGGGTTCCTGCACGGCAGCACCGAGGACATCCCCGCCTTCCGCTGGTGGGACCCCGAGCTGCGGCGGGTGCTGGTGGCGAACCGGCCGGCCGACGCGGCCGTCATGGAGGAGCGGGTGCGCGCCGCCGCGCACGCCGCGGGGCGGACGGGCCTGCTGGCGCGGGACGGGGCCAGCATCGGCAACGTCTTCTCCGGGGAGGCCTCCCACGCCCACCTGGTGGTCTCCACCTCCCGGGTGGGCGGGTCGGGGCGCCCCTACCTGCGCTACGTCGCGCGCCCCTTCGTGCTGCTGCGCAGCGTCCTGCTCACCCTCGGGGAGGTCGTGAAGGAGGTCTACCAGGGCTGGCACCAGCGGGTCCGCCGCGTGGAGCCCCGCATCCCCCGGCGCGGCTGGTACGTGCTGCTGCGGGCGCTGACCAACGCCCTGCTGCGCGACCTCAACGTCGCGCTCGTGGCCCAGGAGCTCTCCCAGGGCCGCCCGGTCGTCTTCGTCGACTTCCTCGACTACGACGAGGTCGCCCACCACGCCGGGGTGGCCCGGGCGGAGTCGCTGGACGCGCTGGCGGGGGTGGACCGGGTGCTGCAGACCCTGGCCGACGTGGCCGCGGCCTCCCCGCGCGACTACCGCGTCGTCGTGGTCTCCGACCACGGCCAGGCCCAGGGACCGACGTTCGAGCAGGTGGCGGGCCGGCCGCTGCAGGAGCTGGTCTTCGAGCTGCTGGACCGGGAGCTGCCCACCCACCCGGTCGTGACGACCGCCGCGGTGGGGGAGGTGCGCGGGCGCGTCGAGGTGCTGGCCCGCGACTTCGCGACCCCCACGCGGGCGGAGCGGGTCAGCGCCCGGCACGAGGAGGAGACCGCGAGCGGTGCGGACTCCGTCGTCGTCGCCACCGCCGGCTGCACGGCCCTGCTGTCGGTGCCGGAGGCCCCCGGCGGGCGGATCGACCTCGCGGAGTTCGACCGCCGCTGGCCGGCCCTGGTCCCGGGGCTGGTGGGGACCCGCGGGATCGGCTTCGTCGTCGGGCGGCGCGGGGAGGAGGTCGTGGCCGTGGGCCCCGAGGGGGAGCACCACCTGGTGTCGGGGCGGGTCAGCGGGGTCGACCCGCTGACCCCGTTCGGGCCGCGGGCGGCCGGGGACCTGCTGCGCCTCATGCGGTTCCGCACCGCGCCGGCCCTGCTCGTGCACTCGACGCTGGACCCGGTGACGGGGGAGGTGCACGCCTTCGAGGAGCAGGTCGGCTCCCACGGCGGGCTGGGGGGCTGGCAGAACGAGGCGGTGCTGGTGCACCCGGCGGAGTGGAAGGTCGCCGAGGACCTGCGCGACCGGTCGGTGCCGGGGGAGGCCCCGCTGGTGGGGGCGACGACGATCCACGAGCAGCTGGTGCGGTGGATGGAGGAGGTGGGGCTGTGAGCGCGTCCGTGCGGTGGCTGGGTCACTCGACGGTCACGGTGGACGTCGTGCGGGCGGCGGGGGGTCTGCGGATCGTCACCGACCCGGTGCTGCGGCCGGGGCTGGCGCACCTGCGGCGCCGGACGCGGACCCCGGAACCGGCGGACACGGCCGGCTGCGACGTCGCGCTCGTCTCCCACCTGCACCACGACCACCTGGACCTGCCGTCGCTGCGGCGGCTGCGCCCGGCGGTGCTGGTCACCCCGCCCGGGGCCTCGGACTGGGTGCGGTGGAAGCTGCGGGTCCCCACCACCCGCGTGGTGGAGGTCGCCGTCGGGGAGACCTCCGAGCTCGCCACCGCCTCGGGGCCGGTGCGGGTGAGCGCGCTGCCCGCCCACCACACCGGCCGCCGCACCTTCGCCCGGCTCTCGCGGGCGCCGGAGGACTGCCCGGCCGTGGAGCACCTCGTCCGGGTGCCGGGGGCGTTCCCCGGGCGCGAGCCCGGCGACCTGCTGGTGTGGGCGGTCGGGGACACGGGTGAGTTCGCCGGCGCCGACGCGGTGCTCACCGCCGGGGGCCGCGCCCCCGACGTGGCCCTCGTCCCGGTGGGGGGCTGGGGGCACACCCTCGGCCCGCACCACCTCGATCCCCGGCAGGCCGCGGAACTCGTCGCGCGGGTCCGGCCGGGGACCTCGGTGCCGGTGCACTGGGGGACGCTGCACCCGATCGGGCTGTCCCGCACGATGGGCGACCGGTTCGTCGAACCCGGCCGCCGCTTCGTCGCCGAGGCCGCCCGCCTCGGGGTGCCCGGCGCGGTGCAGCTGCCGATCGGGGGATCGCTGACCCTGTGACGGCAGGGGCCCGCGCGGCGTCCCGCGACGGGGGCGGCGGGCCGGTCGTCCCGGGGGCGGCTCAGAAGAACGTCGGCTGCCGCGGCACGTAGTGCTCCTCCAGCGCGGCGACCTCCTCGGCGGTGAGTTCGAGGTCGAGGGCCGCGACGGCGTCGTGGAGGTGGTGCACCTTCGTCGCGCCCACGATGGGGGCGTCGACGACGGGGTTGCGCAGCACCCACGCGAGGGCGACCTGCGCCATCGACACGCCCCGCTCGCCGGCGATCCGCTCGATGGCGTCGACGATGCCCTTGTCGCTGTCGAGGCGGACGGGGTTGCCCTTGGGGTCGGTCTCCGGCTCGTCACCGGCGCGGGCGGTGTTCTGCTCGTTCCAGGGGCGGGCCATCTTCCCCGCCTGCAGCGGTCCCCAGGGGATGGACCCGACGCCCTGGTCGGCCAGGAGGGGGAACATCTCCCGCTCGTCCTCGCGCTGGGCGAGGCTGTACTGGTTCTGCATGGACACGAAGCGCGTCCACCCCCCGAGGTCGGCGGCGGTCTGCAGCTTCGCGAACTGCCAGGCCCACATGCTCGAGGCGCCGAGGTAGCGGACCTTGCCGGCCTTCACGACGTCGTGCAGGGCCTCCATCGTCTCCTCCACCGGGGTGGTGGGGTCGAAGCGGTGGATCTGGTAGAGGTCGATCCAGTCGGTCCCGAGGCGCTGGAGGGACGCGTCGACCTGCTCCAGGACCGCCCGGCGCGAGAGGCCGGACTGCCCGGGGCCGGGGCCCATCTCCCCGAACACCTTGGTGGCCAGGACGACGTCCTCGCGGCGGGTGTACTTCCGGATCGCCTCGCCGGTGACGCGCTCGGAGCTGCCGCGGCCGTAGACGTTGGCGGTGTCCCAGAACGTGACGCCCAGCTCGACGGCCGCGCGGAAGACCGGTTCGGCGCCCTCGGCGTCGAGGGTCCAGGTCTGCTGCTCGCTGCCGTCGCCGAAGCTCATGCAGCCGAGGACGATCCGGCTCACGGTGAGGCCGGTCGAGCCCAGGTGGGTGTGGTCCACGGTGTCTCCTCGGGTGGTGGTCGGCGGGATCGGTGCGGCACCACCCGGGCACCCGCCCGCCGCCCCCCGGGGGGTCGGGGGCGGTGGGCGGGTGGACGGGGGCGCGGGAGGGGCGGTCGGGTCAGGGGACCCGGTAGCCCGCGGCGCGGAACAGCTCGTACCACTCCGCGCGAGTCAGCGGCAGGTCCGAACCCCGGGCGGCGGCGCGCACCCGCTCGGGGTTGGTGGTGCCGAGGACGACCTGGATGTTCGCCGGGTGGCGGGTGATCCACGCGGTGGCGATCGCCAGCTTCGGCACGTCGTACTGCGCGGCGAGGCGGTCGAGGACGACGTTCAGCTCGGGGTAGCGGTCGTCGTCGAGGAACACCCCGTCGAAGAACCCGGCCTGGAACGGCGACCAGGCCTGCACGGTGATGTCGTGCAGGCGGCAGTAGTCCAGCGTGCCGTAGTCGCGGGAGACCGACTGGTCCAGGCCCTGCATGTTCGCCGCGACGCCCTGCGCGATGAGCGGGGCGTGGGTGATGGAGAGCTGGAGCTGGTTGGCGACCAGCGGCTGCCGCACGTGCTTGCGCAGCAGCTCCATCTGGCCCGGCGTCTGGTTGGAGACGCCGAAGTGGCGGACCTTGCCCGCCGCGTGCAGCTCGTCGAACGCCCGCGCGACCTCCTCGGGCTCCACGAGGGCGTCGGGGCGGTGCAGCAGCAGGACGTCGAGGTAGTCGGTGCCCAGCGCCTTCAGCGAACCCTCCACCGAGGAGGTGATGCGCTCGTGGGAGAAGTCGAAGTAGGGGCCGTCGGGGACGATGCCGGCCTTGGTCTGGATGATCGTGGCCTCGCGCTCGGAGGAGCTGAGGGTCACCGCCTGCGCGAAGCGCTCCTCGCAGCGGTGCATCGAGCCGCCGTAGACGTCGGCGTGGTCGAGCATCGTGATGCCCGCCTCGCGCCCGGCGGCGACGAGGGTGCGGATCGCCTCGTCCTCCATGTCGGCGATGCGCATGAGGCCGAGGACGACGTTGGGGACCTGGAGGTCGGATCCACCGAGGGGGAAGGTCTTCACGGTCGGGCTCCTTCGGAGAGGCGGGCGATCTCGTCGGCGGTGAGCTCGAGCTCGGCGGCCGCGAGCGAGTCCTGGATGCTGGCGGGCCGGGAGGAGCCGGGGATGGGGACGACCACGTCGGCCAGCGCGAGCTCCCAGGCCAGGGTCACCTGCTGCGGGCTGACCCCGTGCGCGGCGGCCACCTCCGCGAACGCGGCGTGGTTCGACCCGAGGTCGGCGGCGTTGGAGATCCCGCCCAGCGGCGACCAGGGCAGGAAGGAGACCCCGAGCGAGGCGCAGTGCTCCAGCTCGCCCAGGCTGGAGCGGAAGGCGGGGGAGAACTGGTTCTGCACCGAGGTCAGGCGCCCGCCGAGGAGGCGGTCGGCCTCGTTGATCTGCGCGACGTCGGCGTTGGAGATGCCCGCGCGCACGATGACGCCCTCGTCGAGGAGCTCGACGAGCGCGCCGATGGAGTCGGCGTAGGGGACGTCGGGGTCGGGGCGGTGGAACTGGTAGAGGCCGATGGCCTCCACGCCCAGGCGCCGCGCGGAGGCTTTCGCGGCCTCCTTGAGGTGCGCGGGGTCGCCGTTCTTGGTCCAGGACCCGTCGCCGGGGCGCAGGTGCCCGCCCTTGGTGGCGACGACGACGTCGTCGGTGGGGGAGCCGAACTCGCGCAGGGCGCGGGCGATGAGGGACTCGTTGTGGCCGACCTCGTCGGCGTCGCGGTGGTAGGCGTCGGCGGTGTCGATGAGGGTGACGCCGGCCTCGAGCGCGGCGTGGATCGTGGCGATCGCGCGGTCGGTGTCGGGGCGGCCCTCGATGGACAGCGGCATGGCGCCGAGCCCGATCGCGGAGACCTGTCGGGTGGTGGGGGCGCCGGGGCGCCCGAGGCTGCGCTGCTTCACGCGTCGGAGCCTAGGAACGGCCTCCGCAGAAGTCCAACACCTGATTCTTCTCGTCGGCAGAAGTACAGTTTCTGGATGGACCTCCGTCAGATGCAGTACGTCGTCGCCCTGGCCGACGAGCGGCAGTTCACCCGGGCCGCGGCGCTGAGCGGGGTGTCGCAGTCGGGGCTCTCGGCGGCGATCCGCACCCTGGAGGACGAGCTGGGCGCCACCCTGTTCGACCGCAGCCCCCGGCGGGTGGAGCCGACCGACGCCGGCCTGGCCCTGCTGCCCTTCGCCCGCACCCTGCTCGCCCAGGCCACCGCGGCGCGCGACGCCGTCGTGCAGGCCACCCGCCGGTTGTCCGGCACCCTGCGGGTGGGGGCCGAGCAGTGCCTGGGCGTCGTCGACGTCTCCACGCTGCTGGAGCGCTTCCACCGGCGCTTCCCGCAGGTCGAGATCCACTTCGAGCAGGCCGGGTCCCACGACCTGCTGGGCCGGTTGCGCGAGGGGGAGCTCGACCTGGTGTTCGTGGCGACCACCGAGCACCTCGGTGCCCTGCCCGCCAGCGAGCTCGGCCGCGAGCCGCTGGTCCTGCTGACCCCGCCCGAGCACCCGCTGGCCGGGCGCCCGCACGCGCCGTGGGCGGAGCTGGCGGCCCACCCGTTCATCGACTTTGTGCCCTCCTGGGGCGTGCGGCCGATCACCGACGCGGCCTGCGCCGCCCACGGGGTGCACCGGCGGGTGCGGTTCAGCGTCGGCGACGTCCACGCCCTGCTCGACCTCGTGGGACGGGGCCTCGGGATCGCCATCGTGCCCCGCCACGTCGCCGCCAAGCCCCAGGCCGCCCGGCTCGCGGTCGTGCCGATGCCGCCCGGCACCCCGGAGTGGGTCGTCTCCGTCGTCACCTCCGCGGGCAGTTCCCCCGCCCCGCAGCTGCTGGAACTGCTGGAGGTCGAGCAGGCCGGGACGGTGGAGACGGCGACCGTCCGCCGGAACGGCAACGGCCTGCCGTAGTCCGGGGCGGGGAGGGAGGAGCCGCCGGGTGCCCGGGCCGGGGGGTTGGGGGTACGGTGGGGCCGTGGCCCGTCTGGAGAACCTCCTCCTTCGTCGCCGCGGCGGGGCCAGCTAGGCCGGTCTCCCCGTCGCGGGACCTCGTCGTGCGCGCCGGCCGCCGCACCAGCCGCTGAAGACCGCGAACGAGGAGAACGAAGTGCAGAACACCCAGACGCCGTCGCCGATGCCGTTCGGCAAGTACACCCCCTTCCAGGACCAGATCCGGGTCGAGCTGCCCGACCGCACCTGGCCGACGAGGACGATCACGAAGGCCCCGCGCTGGTGCGCGGTCGACCTGCGCGACGGCAACCAGGCCCTCATCGACCCGATGAACTCCGAGCGCAAGCTGCGGATGTTCACCCTGCTCGTGCAGATGGGCTACAAGGACATCGAGGTCGGGTTCCCCTCGGCCAGCCAGACGGACTTCGACTTCGTCCGCACCCTGATCGAGAACGACCTCATCCCCGACGACGTGCGCATCCAGGTCCTGACCCAGGCCCGCGAGCACCTCATCGAGCGCACCTACGAGTCGCTGCGCGGGGCGAAGCAGGCGATCGTCCACCTCTACAACTCCACCTCCGTGCTGCAGCGGCGCGTGGTCTTCGGCATGGACGAGGACGGCATCGTCGACCTGGCCCTGCAGGGGGCGCGGCTGTGCCGGAAGTTCGAGGAGACGATCCCGGGCACGACGGTCTACTACGAGTACTCCCCGGAGTCCTACACGGGCACCGAGCTGGAGTTCGCCGCCCGCATCTGCAACGCGGTGGTCGCGGTCTTCGAGCCGACCCCCGAGCGCCAGGTCATCGTCAACCTGCCCGCCACCGTCGAGATGGCGACCCCGAACGTGTACGCCGACTCCATCGAGTGGATGTCGCGCCACCTGGACCAGCGCGAGAACGTCATCATCTCCCTGCACCCGCACAACGACCGCGGGACCGGGGTCGCCGCGGCCGAGCTGGGCTACCTGGCCGGGGCGGACCGCATCGAGGGCTGCCTGTTCGGCAACGGCGAGCGCACCGGCAACGTCGACCTGGTCACCCTGGGGATGAACCTGTTCAGCCAGGGCATCGACCCGCAGATCGACTTCTCCGACATCGACCACATCCGGCGCACCGTCGAGCACTGCAACCAGCTGCCCGTCGGCGAGCGCGTCCCCTACGGCGGGGACCTCGTCTTCACCGCCTTCTCCGGCTCCCACCAGGACGCCATCAAGAAGGGCCTGGAGGCGATGGAGCGCGACGCCGCCGCCGCCGGGAAGACCGTCGACGAGATCCCGTGGGCGGTGCCGTACCTGCCGATCGACCCCAGGGACGTGGGCCGTTCCTACGAGGCCGTGATCCGGGTGAACTCCCAGTCCGGCAAGGGCGGGGTCGCCTACCTGCTGAAGGCCGAGCACCAGCTCGACCTGCCGCGCCGGCTGCAGATCGAGTTCAGCCGCGTCATCCAGGAACGCACCGACGCCCAGGGCGGGGAGGTGTCCGCGGCGCAGATCTTCGACGTGTTCTCCGACGAGTACCTGCCCTCGGGCTCCGGCACCCCGGAGTGGGGCCGGTTCGCGCTGCGCGGCACCCGCTCGGTGAGCGTGGTGGACGGGGCGGACACCCTGGAGGTGGACCTCCACGACGACGGGGCCGAGAACACCGTGCGGGGGACGGGCAACGGCCCGATCGCGGCGTTCTGCGCCGCGCTGGGCAGCCGGGGCGTCGACGTCCGGGTCCTGGACTACGCCGAGCACGCGCTGTCCGCCGGCGGCGACGCGCAGGCCGCGGCCTACGTCGAGTGCGCCGTCGCCGGGCGCGTGCTGTGGGGCGTGGGCATCGACCACAACATCACCACCGCCTCCCTGAAGGCGATCGTCTCGGCCGTGAACCGCGCCCTGCGCTGAACCGGCGCGCGCCCGGGACCGCTGCCGGTCCCGGGCGTGCGCCGGCCCGGGGTGGTTGAACGCGCACCCGGGACGTTCCCACCCCCCGCGACTCGCCGACGGTTAGGATCTGTCACGATCGGTGATCGAAGGACGGGGACGGGCGGAGGGCACGATGGGCAGCGAGCTCGACGTCGTGAGCCCGTTCGGGCCCCTGGACGCCCTGGCGGAGACCGCGCACCGCCTCTACCTCGACGGGTACGGCGAACGCGCCATCCAGGCCTGCCGCGAGGGCCTGCACCTCTGCGAGCTCGCCGGCGACGAGCGCACCGCCCGCTACCTCCAGTTCGTCTGCGGGGTCGCCCTCCACCAGCTCGGCCGCGCCGCCGAGGCCAGCGAGGAGGCCGGGCACCTGCTGCGCCGCCTCGGCACCGGCGCCGAACCGGTCTGGCGGGCCAAGGCCCTCGCCCTGCTCGCCGAGTCCCGCGTCGACCTCGGCATGACCGCCCTGGCCATGGACCACCTCGCCGAGGGCCAGCTCATCGTCACCGGCCAGCCCATCCGCACCTACGACCACCTCTCGGCGACCATGTCGGTGGCGCTGGCGCTCAACGCCCTCGCCCTGTTCGAACCCGCCGACGAGCTCATGGTCCAGATGCTCGCCCTGACCTTCCCGCCCGCCCGGGTGCGGCTCAACGTCGCCCAGGAGGCCGCCGTCCTGCAGGTCTCCTGGGGCGCGATGCTCGAGGTCGCCGGCCGCGGGGCCGACGCCTGGCCGCACTACGCCACCGCCCTGTCCCGGGCCGCCCTCATGCGGGCCCTGGCCCTGGAGGTCGACTACCCCGAGATGCACGCCCGGGCCGAGGCCATCGAGGCGTTCGTCCTCATGCGCACCGGCGACACCGCGCTGGCCGAGGGCCGGCTGCGACCGGCGATGGCCGCGTTCCGGCTGCGCGAGGAGCTCGCCGAGACCCAGATCGCCCGCATCGCGCTGGCCATGGCCAGCTCCGACGCCGGCCACCGCACCGAGGCCGCCGACCTCCTCGCCGCCGTCCAGCGGGTGTCCTCCTCGACCCAGCTCGACGTCTGGGGCCTCACCGCGCTCGCCGTCCGGGCCCGCAACGCCGTCCAGCACGACGGGCGCAACGAGGCCGCCGACGCCCTCGAGCTCCTCGCCCAGATCTCGCTGTCGCGGCTGTGGGAGGACCGGGAGAGCCGCTTCGAGGCGCTGCAGGACCGCATCCAGCAGCGCGAGATGGCCGAGCAGCACGAACGCATCGGCCGCGCCGCCCTCGTCGACCCCATGACGGGCCTGGGCAACCGGCGCCGGCTCCAGCAGGTCCTCGAACGCCCCGACCAGCGCTTCAGCGCCGTCCTGCTCGACGTCGACCGCTTCCGCGCCGTCAACGAGGAGCACGGCCGGGACACCGGCGACGCCGTCCTCCAGCGCATCGCCGACCTCCTGCAGCGCAACGTCTCCGACGACGACGTCGTCGTCCGCTACGGGGGCGACGAGTTCGTGGTGCTGGTGCCCGCGACGCGCGAGGCCACCGCGACGGCGGAACGGTTGCTCGAGGTCGTCCGCAAGGAACCCTGGCTGGAGATCTCCCTCGGCCTGCGCGTCACCGCCTCCGTCGGGCTCGCCGGGCCCGCCTCGGCCGCCGAGGCGCTCGCCGCGGCCGACGCGGCGCGCGAGGCGGCCAAGCGCGCCGGGCGCGACCGCCTCGTCGTGGCCTGAGGCGCCGCGCCCGCACCGCCGCGTCCGCCGTCCGTGTCCGACCCGCCGCCTACAGTGGCCCGGTGTCGGGGACGGGATCGCGGGGAACGCGGGGATCGAGCATCGGCGGGGCGAAGAGCTACCGCGACGAGGCCGTGGTCCTGCGCACCGCCAAGCTCGGCGAGGCCGACCGCATCGTCTCCCTGCTGACCCGCCACCACGGCCGCGTCCGCGCCGTGGCCAAGGGGGTGCGGCGCACCTCCTCGCGCTTCGGCGCCCGCCTGGAGCCCTTCACCTGCGTCGACGTGCAGCTGCACCGCGGGCGCTCCCTGGACACCGTCACCCAGGCCGACGTCCTCGCCCCCTACGGGCAGGTGCTGGTCGCCGACTACGGCCTCTACACCGTCGGGCACGCGCTGCTGGAGACCGCCGAGCGCTTCACCGAGGTCGAGCGCGAGACCGCCACCCAGCAGTACCTGCTGCTCGTGGGGGCGCTGCGGAGCCTCTCGCGCCGCGAGCACGACGCCTCCCTCGTCCTCGACGCCTACCTGCTGCGCTCGCTGGCGGTGGCGGGGTACGCGGCCAGCTTCGGGGACTGCGCCCGCTGCGGGGAGGCCGGCCCGCACGCCGCGTTCAACGTCTCCGCCGGCGGGGCCGTCTGCCCCTCCTGCCGGCCCCCCGGTTCCGCCGCCCCGGACCCGGCGACCCTGGAGCTGCTCGCCGCCCTGCTCAGCGGGGAGTGGGCCCTCGCCGACGCCGTCGAGGACCGCTGCCGCCGCGAGGGCAGCGGCCTCGTCGCTGCGTTCCTGCAGTGGCACCTCGAGCACGGCATCCGCTCCCTGCGCCACGTCGAGCGCGAACCGCACGAGCCGCCGGTGCCGCTGGCCCGGTGAACGGCCCCCGGGGTCAGGCCTCCTGAGGCTGCCGGGCCAGCCGCCAGTCCCCGCCGGAGCCCTCGAGCAGGACGGCGGTCGCGTTCGCCAGCCGCGGCAGCTCCACCCCGGTGAGGCCGTCGACGGTGGCGCGGATGAACGTGCCGTGGGCGACGACGAGGAGGGGGAGGTCCCCGTGCTCGGCGCGCAGGCGGCGCACCGCGCCCGCCCCGCGCGCGACGAGGTCCGCCCACGGCTCCTGGCCGGGGCGCTCGCCGGTGGGGAAGCGGACGCCGAGCTCCTCGCGGTCCCCGCCCTCGGCCACGCCGAAGTCGCGCTCGACCAGGTCCTCCTCGGCCGGCAGCAGGTCCAGGCCCAGGTGGGCGGCCACGATCCGCGCGGTCTCCCGCGCCCGCGACAGCGGCGAGGACGTGATCGCGGCCCAGCCCTGCCCGGCGAACGTCCCGGCCAGGGCCAGCGCCTGCGCGCGGCCGGTGTCGTTGAGGGGGATGTCGGTGCGTCCCTGCAGCCGGCCGTCGCGGTTCCAGTCGGTCTCGCCGTGGCGGACCAGAGCGGTCCTGGGGGAGGGTGTGAGGGGATGCACCGCCCCATGGTCCCACCTGGCACCCTGGGGCCGTGCCAGGTCCAGCCCGCCGTCCCGCCCGCCGCACCGCCGCACCGCGCGCGGTGGTGGCCCCGCCCCCGCACCCCTCCGGCGCCCGGCCCCCGCAGCTGCCGGCCGAGCTCGTGCCCCGGCACGTGGCGATCGTCATGGACGGCAACGGCCGGTGGGCCAACCAGCGCGGTCTGCCGCGCGTGGAGGGGCACAAGAGGGGCGAGGCGTCGCTGCTCGACGTCGTCGCCGGGGCCATCGAGGTCGGCGTCACCCACGTCTCGGCGTGGGCGTTCTCCACGGAGAACTGGAAGCGCAGCCCCGACGAGGTCCGCTTCCTCATGGGGTTCAACCGCGACGTGATCCGCCGCCGGCGCGACGAGATGAACTCCTGGGGGGTCCGCGTCCGCTGGGCCGGGCGGCGTCCCCGGTTGTGGCGCAGCGTCATCGACGAGCTCGAGGCGGCCGAGGAGCTGACGAAGGACAACACCGTCTGCACGTTGACGATGTGCGTGAACTACGGCGGGCGGGCCGAGCTCGCCGACGCCGCCCGCGCCATCGCCCTCGACGTCGCCGCCGGCACGCTGAACCCGGCCCGGGTCGACGAGCGGACCGTGGCGCGCTACCTCGACGAACCCGACATGCCCGACGTGGACCTGTTCTGGCGCTCCTCCGGCGAGCAGCGGACCTCCGGCTTCCTGCCCTGGCAGGCCGCCTACGCCGAGATGGTGTTCTCGGACACGCTGTGGCCCGACGTGGACCGGCGCACGCTGTGGGCCGCGATCGAGACCTACGCCGAACGCGACCGCCGCTACGGCGGGGCCGCGGACAAGCCCACCGCCTGACCGGGCACGTCGGCCCCGCGGGTCCCGGACGGGACCCGCGGGGCCGACGCACCGCGGGGGATCAGCCGGTGTTGCGCATCCCGGCGGCGATGCCGTTGATGGTCAGCAGCAGCGCCCGGCGCAGCGCCGGGTCCACCGCGTCGCCGCTGGCGCGGGCCCGGCCCAGCAGCGAGACCTGCAGCGCGTGCAGGGGAGCCAGGTAGGCGTCGCGCAGTTCCAGGGTGCGGCGCAGGACCGGCGCGGACTGCAGGAGCTCGTCCTGCTCGGTGAGCAGCAGGACCTCCTCCAGCGTCCGGGCGTGCTCGGCGCGGATCACGTCGAAGGCCCCGCGCTGGTCGGGGGCGACGAGCTCCTCGACGTAGTGCGCGGCGATGCCGAGGTCGGTCTTGGCCAGCGTCATCTGGACGTTGGAGACGAAGCTGCGGAAGAAGCTCCAGCCCGCGAACATCGCCCGCAGGTCCTCGCCGCGGCCGGCCTCGCGCGCGGCCCGCAGACCCGAGCCGACCCCGAACCAGCCGGGGACGTTGATCCGGCTCTGGGTCCAGCCGAACACCCACGGGATGGCCCGCAGGTCCTCCAGCCCGCCCGTGCCGCCGGGGCGGCGGGAGGGGCGGGACCCGATGTTGAGGTTCCCGAGCTCCTCGACCGGTGTGGCGGCCAGGAAGAAGGGCACCAGGCCCGGGTCGCCGACGAGCGCGCGGTAGGCCTCCTGGCCCTTGGCCGCGACCAGGCCCATCGTGGTGTCCCAGCCGTCGAGCACCTCGCCCGGCTGCAGCGACGTGCGGTGCAGCGTGGAGGCCTCCAGGGCCGCGGACAGCGCGACCTCGAGGTTGTGCCGGGCCAGCCGGGGCTGGACGTACTTGTCGGAGATGACCTCGCCCTGCTCGGTGACCTTGATCGGCCCGTCGAGGGTCCCGTAGGGCTGGGCCAGGATGGCCTCGCCGGTCGGGCCGCCGCCGCGCCCGACGGAGCCGCCGCGGCCGTGGAAGAGGCGCAGCGTCACCCCGTGCCGGGCGGCGACGTCGCGCAGCGCGCGCTGGGCGCGGTGGATCTGCCAGCGCGAGGCCGCGATCCCGGCGTCCTTGGAGGAGTCGGAGTAGCCGAGCATGATCTCCTGCACGTCCCCGCGGGCCGCCACGACGCGGCGGTAGGAGGGGTCGGAGAGCAGGCCCTCGAGCAGCTCCTCGGCCGCCTCGAGCTCGGTGACCGTCTCGAACAGCGGCGCGAACCCGATGCGCGCCACGTCGTTCGCACCCGGGGTCTCGGCGAGGTCGACCAGGCCGACCTCGCGGGCCAGGACGACCACGGCGAACAGGTCGTCGATGCCCTGGGTCATGGAGACGATGTAGGTCTCGATGGTCTCCTCGCCGAAGCGGTCCAGGGCGGTGCGGATGGTGGTGAACAGCTGCACGACCTGCGCGGGCGTCCCGGTGAGGGTGCGCACCGCGGCGCCGATGAGCGGGCGGTGCCCCGTCATCTCCTTGGACAGCAGCTTGGTGCGGGCGCTGCGGTCGAGGGCGGCGTAGGGGGTGATGAGCTCCCCGAGGCGGTCGTAGATCGCGGCTAGGGCCTCGTGGTGCCGGCCCGCGTGCTCGCGCACGTCCAGGGTCGCCAGCCCGAAGCCGACGGCCCGCACGACCCGCAGGGCGCGGGCCACGGCCCCGTCGGCGACCATCTGGCCGTCGTTGCGCCGCAGCGAGTCCTGGATGAGCAGGAGGTCGGCGGTGAACTCGCCGACCCCGGCGTAGTCGCGGCCCGGGACGTGCTCGGCCCCGGTGTGCAGCCGGGTGCGGGTGCCCTCCAGGCGGGCCAGGACGTAGGACAGCTTGAAGCGGTAGGGCTCCTCGCCGTTGAGGTGGACGCGGGCGGCGTGCACCTCCGGCAGGGCCTCCGCGTCGGCGGCCAGGGAGGCCAGCAGCTCCGGGGAGAACCCCACGACCTGGGTGGAGGCGGCCAGCTCGGTCAGCAGGTCGCGGGTCACCGCGGTCAGCACGTCCAGCGCCGCGTCGTGCTGCAGGCCCAGGACCTCCATCGTCACCTCGGGGGTGACGTTGGGGTTGCCGTCGCGGTCGCCGCCGACCCAGCTGCCGAAGCGCAGCGGCTGCGCGTCGACGGGCAGGTCGAGGCCGAGCTCGTCGAGGCCGACGGCGAGGTCCTCCAGCAGGTCGGGCAGGACGGTGGAGGTGAGGTTGCGCAGGTAGTGCAGGGCCGAGCGGGCCTCGTCGGCGGGACGGGGGCGCAGCACGCGCAGCTCGTCGGTCTGCCACAGCAGGTCGACGAGCTCGGCGAGGCGGCGCTGGCCGCGCTCGGCGTCGGTGGCGCGCTGGGCGGGGTCCTCGGAGGCCTCCACGATGCCGGTGATCCGCAGCAGCAGGTCCAGGATCGAGCGCCGGCTGGACTCGGTGGGGTGGGCGGTGAAGACCGGGCGCAGCTGCAGCCGGCCGAGGATCTGCTGGGCGGTGTCGCGGTCGAGGTCGCCGGACTCCAGGGCCTCGCGGACCCGGCCCAGGGTGGCGCTCAGGCCGCCGCCGGGCTGCTTGGACAGCTCCAGGCCGCGGTGCAGCTGCTCGGAGGCGTTGGCGAGCTGGAAGTAGGCGGTGAAGGCCCGCGCCAGGACGATCGCGGTCCGGTCGTCGACCCCGGACAGCAGCCGCGCCAGCTCCGCGCCGTCGTCGGCCTCGCGGGCCAGGGCCCGCACCCGCTCCACGAGGTCGAGGAGCTCGGCGCCCTCGTGGCGGGTCAGGGAGGCGCCCAGCAGCTCGCCGAGGCGGCGCACCGACGCCCGCAGGGCCGCGTGGCCCTCGTCGGAGGAGACGCCGTCCACGGTCAACACGTCCTGCGACGCGCGTGGCTGCTCAGGGACCGCGGCCCGGGTCCCCCCGGTGCTCCCGCCGGTGCCGCCGCTCGTGCTCGTGCTCGTGCTCATCGCCTCGCCTCGCCTCCCTGCTGTGCTCGGGTCGACGCTGACTCCGGGTGCACGTCCGACTGACCGTCCACCGCCCGGGCGGGGCGGCGGGGGGCAGTCTTGCGCGTCCGCCGCCAGGGACGAAACCGGGGGAGGCGCGGCGGGCGTCGGGCCCGGCCGGCGGGGCCGGTCAGCTGCCGTTGGCGGCGGCCTTCAGCTTGGAGCCGGCGGTCAGCTTCGCGCCGTAGGAGGCGGCGATCTCCATGGTCTCGCCGGTGCGCGGGTTGCGTCCCGTGCGGGCGGCGCGCTCGACGCGCTCGACGGTCATCAGGCCGGGCAGCTTCACGGCCTCGCCCTTGGCGACGGCCTCGACGAGCACGTCGCCGAGGGCGTTGATGACGGCGTCGGTGTCGGTCTGCGTCAGGCCGGCGCGCTGGGCGACGGCGGTGACGAGCTCGGAGCGGTTCACGGTCTCTCCTGTGGTTCTCGAAGTCGGTGGTCGGCCTGTGACGTTACCGGTCGTCACCGCTCGTGCCCGGCACCCGGGGCCCGGTGGGCCGCGTCGCGCCCTCCCCGGCGGGCTCCGGGACCGGGTCCCCGGCCGGCTCGGCGTCCCCGGCCAGCTCGGTGCACTGCGCGCAGACGCCGAAGACCTCCACGACGTGCTGCACCGCGCTGAACCCGTGGTCGGCGCCCACGCGCTTGGCCCAGGCCTCCACGGCCGGACCCTCGACCTCGACGGTCTTGCCGCAGCGGCGGCAGACGAGGTGGTGGTGGTGGCCGGTGCTGCAGCGGCGGTAGACGGCCTCCCCGCCGTCGTCGGTGCGCAGCACGTCGACGTCGCCGTCCTCGGCGAGGACCTGCAGGGCGCGGTAGACGGTGGCCAGGCCGACGTTCTCGCCGCGCGCGCGCAGCGTGGCGTGCAGGTCCTGGGCGGAGAGGAAGGCGTCGGCCTCGTCGAGGACCGCGGAGACGGCCGAACGCTGCTTCGTGGACCGGCGGGCCGGGGTCGACACGATGGGCTCGTCTCCTTCCGATCGACCTGCGAGCCGTTCTCGGCAGGCGGGTCAGGTCACCCTACGGGCTCACCGGCGCGGGGCCGAGCGGAGTCGGGCGGCGGCGCCCCGGGTCCGCTCAGCGCGTAACCTCTGCACCGACGCCGCCGCTCCCCCGGAGCGGGGCTCAGACCGCCGACACCCAGCCGGACAGGAGACTCCGCGTGGCCTCGCCCACCCCCCGCCTCGACGCCGTCATCAACCTCGCCAAGCGCCGGGGGTTCGTCTTCCCCTCGGGCGAGATCTACGGCGGCACCCGCTCGGCCTGGGACTACGGACCGCTCGGGGTGGAGCTGAAGGAGAACATCAAGCGCCAGTGGTGGCGGCAGATGGTCTCCTCCCGCGACGACGTCGTGGGCCTGGACTCCTCGGTCATCCTGCCCCGCCGGGTGTGGGAGGCCTCCGGTCACGTCGAGGTCTTCAGCGACCCCCTCGTGGAGTCGCTGCAGACCCACAAGCGCTACCGCGCCGACCACCTGCTGGAGGCCTACGAGGCCAAGCACGGCCACCCCCCGGTCAACGGCCTGGCCGACGTGCCCGACCCCGAGACCGGCGTGCGCGGGCAGTGGACCGAGCCCCGCGACTTCTCCGGGCTCATGAAGACCTACCTCGGCGCGGTCGACAACGAGGAGGGGCTGCACTACCTGCGCCCCGAGACCGCCCAGGGCATCTTCGTGAACTTCGCCAACGTCATGGGCTCGGCCCGCAAGAAGCCGCCGTTCGGCATCGGCCAGATCGGCAAGAGCTTCCGCAACGAGATCACCCCGGGCAACTTCATCTTCCGGACCCGCGAGTTCGAGCAGATGGAGATGGAGTTCTTCGTCGAGCCCGGCACCGACGAGCAGTGGCACCAGTACTGGCTCGACGAGCGGATGTCCTGGTACACCGGCCTCGGCATCGACGCCGGCAACCTGCGGTTCTTCGAGCACCCGCAGGAGAAGCTGTCGCACTACTCCAAGCGGACCGTCGACATCGAGTACCGGTTCGGGTTCCAGGGTTCGGAGTGGGGCGAGCTGGAGGGCATCGCCAACCGCACCGACTACGACCTCTCCACCCACTCGCGCGAGTCCGGCGTCGACCTCTCCTACTTCGACCAGACCAAGGGCGAGCGCTGGATCCCCTACGTCATCGAGCCCGCCGCGGGCCTGACCCGCTCGCTCATGGCGTTCCTCGTCGACGCCTACACCGAGGACGAGGCCCCCAACACCAAGGGCGGGGTCGACAAGCGCACGGTGCTGCGCCTGGACCACCGCCTGGCCCCGGTCAAGGCCGCGGTGTTCCCGTTGTCCCGCAACGAGCAGCTCTCGCCCAAGGCCCGCGACCTCGCCGCGGAGCTGCGCCGGAACTGGAACGTGGAGTTCGACGACGCCGGGGCCATCGGGCGCCGCTACCGCCGCCACGACGAGGTCGGCACGCCGTACTGCATCACCGTCGACTTCGACACCCTCGAGGACGAGGCGGTGACCATCCGCGAGCGCGACACCATGGCGCAGGAGCGCGTCGGCCTCACCCAGGTCACCAGCTGGCTGGGCGCGCGCCTCGTCGGCGCCTGAGACCCGCCCGACGGCCGGGGCCCCTCCGGGTCCCGGCCTAGGGTGGCCCGCGTGCCGCGCCCGCCCCTGACCCAGCCGCTCGCCGCCGGGGCCGTCGCCGCCGTCACGGGGTTCGCGTCGTCCTTCGTCCTGGTGCTCGCCGGCCTCGCCGCCGTGGGCGCGACCCCCGCCCAGGCCGCCTCGGGGCTGCTCGCCCTGTGCCTGGTGCAGTGCGCGCTGGCGGTGGTGCTGTCCCGGTGGACGCGCCTGCCGCTGTCCTTCGTCTGGTCGACCCCGGGGGCGGCGCTGCTGGTGGCCGCCGAGGGCCGCGCGGGGTCCCTGGGGGCGGCCGTGGGGGCGTTCCTGCTGTCGGCCCTGCTCGTGGTCGTGACCGGGGCCTGGCCGGCGCTCGCCCGCCTCGTGCGCCGGGTCCCCACCCCCGTCGCGGGGGCCCTGCTGGCGGGGGTCCTGCTCCCGCTGTGCCTGGCCCCGGTCTCGGCCGTGCGCGCCGACCCCGTCGCCGGGCTGGCCGTCGCGGCGGTCTGGCTGGTCCTGCGCCGGGTGCGCCGGGCGTTCGCCGTGCCCGCGGCCATGCTCGTCGCGCTGGCCTTCACGGCGGCGGCCCTGCCGGGGACGGCCACGCTGGAGTGGGTGCCGCGGCTGGTGCCGGTGGCGCCCGAGCTCGACCCGTCGGTCGTGGTCTCGCTGGGCGTGCCGCTGTACGTGGTCACCATGGCGGGGCAGAACATCCCGGGCTTCACGATCCTGGAGACCCTCGGCCACCGCCGGGTCCCCACCGGGCGGGTGCTCGTGGGGGCCGGTCTGGGCAGCGGGGCCGCGGCGGTCTTCGGCGGGCACGCGGTGAACCTGTCCGCGCTGGCGGCCGGGATCATCGCCGGCCCGGGGGCCGGGAAGGACCCCTCCCGGCGGTGGATCGCGGCCGTGGCCGGGGGAGCGGGGTACCTCGTCCTGGGGCTGCTGGCCGCGCCCATCGCCGGGCTGGTGGGCAGCACCGACCCCGTGCTGGTCGAGGCCGTCGCCGGCCTCGCCCTGCTCGACTCCTTCGTCGGCGGGCTCGTCTCCGCCCTCGACGACGCCGGGCAGCGGGTGACGGCGGCCCTCACCTTCGTCGTCGTCGCCTCGGGGGTGTCCTTCGCCGGGGTGGGCAGCGCGTTCTGGGGCCTGCTGGTGGGCCTGCTGGTCTTCCCGCTGGCCCGGCCCGCGCGCCCGGCCGCGAGCGCCTGACCCGCGGTTCAGGAGCGTCGCCGGCTCAGGGGCAGCCGCAGGAGCCGCGGTGGCGGAACGTCGGGGGGATCCGCTCGCGGCGGGAGGTCTCGGGCGCGGTGCCCGCGAGGCGCTCGAGGATCATCGTGACCGCGCGGGTGGCCATGGCGGGGACGTCCTGGTGGATGGCGGTGAGGCCGGGTTCGACGAGGTCGGCCCACTCGGGGTCGTCGTAGCAGACCAGGGCGACGTCGCGGGGGGAGCGCAGGCCCAGCGCGCGCAGCGCGCGCAGGGTCCCGACGGTCATGGAGTTGTTGCCCACGACGACGCCGGTGGGGCGCTGCGCCCCGGCGAAGGCCTCCCGCACGGCGGCCTCGGCCACGTCGGTCTCGCTCCCGCCGTCGAGGACGACCCCGCTCAGGCCCCGCTCCTCCACCACGCGCTGGAAGCCGGCCAGGCGCTCGGACGTGGAGCTCAGCCCGGCCAGCCCGGCCACGAAGGCCAGCCGGCGGTGCCCGAGGTCGGCCAGGTGGGAGGTCAGCAGCGCGGTCGCCTCGGTGTTCTCCGGGGCGACCTGGTCGACCTCGGGGTCGGCGAAGCGGTCGAGCAGGACCGTGGGGATCCGGTGGGTGGCCAGGAAGGGCAGGGCCTCGGCGTCGGCGTGCACCGAGGGGGCCAGCAGGATCCCGTCGACGCGGCGGTCGGCGAGCTCGTGCACGGCGCGCAGCTCCTCGACGGGGTCGTCGTGGGTGTCGGCGAGCACGAGGGTGTACCCGGCCGCGCGGGCGCTGCCCTCGATGGAGGTCACCAGGTCGGCGAAGTGCGGGTTGGAGACGAAGCGGCTGGCCAGGCCGAGCGTGGTGG
Organism: Kineococcus radiotolerans SRS30216 = ATCC BAA-149; assembly: GCF_000017305.1. GTDB lineage: Bacteria > Actinomycetota > Actinomycetes > Actinomycetales > Kineococcaceae > Kineococcus > Kineococcus radiotolerans. Next base: position 3,615,074 of record NC_009664.2, read on the forward strand.
TGGAGGAGCGGGCCAGGGACCGGGCGAGGGTGTTCTGCCGGTAGCCGGTGCGGGTGATCGCCGACAGGACGGCCTCCCGCGTCGGTTCGCTGACCGTGCGGGTCCCGTTGAGGACGTGGGAGACGGTCGAGGCGTTCACCCCGGCCAGTCGCGCGACGTCGGCCATCGTCACCACAGCAGGAGCCTCCTCGCCCTCGCGGCCCGGGTCACCGTCACGATCGGGTGACACCCGGGACAAGCGCTTGCGCAAGCGCTTGTCCGGATCCTAGTGTCCTCCCGTCCACCGATCGACCCTGACGCGAGGGAGCGTTGCGATGTGCGGTCCGAGGTCCCAGCACCCGCTGGTCGTCGTCGGCTACGAACCGGGTGACGAGCACGCCGTCCTCGAGGCCCTCGCCCAGGCCCGGCTGCGCGGGGGGTCGGTCGCCGTGGTCGCCGCCGCACCGCTGCCCGACGCCCTGCTGCTGCGCCTGCGCACCGCCCCCGTCGGGCTCGACCTGCGCCTGCCCCCCGAGGGCGCCGACGTCACCGAGGCCGTCCTCGACCTCGCCGAGCGCGAGCAGGCCGCGCTGCTCGTGGTGGGCCTGACCCGGCGCGGCGTCGACGACCTGCTCGGGGGCCGCGCCCGCCTCGTCGTCCTCGACGCGCCGTGCCCGGTGCTCTCCGTCCCCGAGCCCGCCTCGGGCTCCGGCTGCCTGCCCCCCGCCGACGCCCTCACAATGGGGGTGTGAGCGCACCCACCCTGACGGCCGTCCAGCCGCTGCGGATCGGACCGCACGTCTCCCCGACGCCGGTCGTCCTGGCCCCCATGGCCGGCATCACCAACACCGCCTACCGGCAGCTGTGCCGCGAGCACGGCGAGGGCTTCTACGTCAGCGAGATGGTCACCTCCCGCGCCCTCGTCGAGCGCCACGCCGAGACGATGCGGCTGGTGACGTTCACCGCCTCCGAGCGCCCCCGCAGCCTGCAGCTCTACGGCGTGGACCCCACGACCGTGGCCGCGGCGGTGCGGATGGTCGTCGAGGACGACCTCGCCGACCACGTCGACCTCAACTTCGGCTGCCCCGTGCCCAAGGTCACCCGCAAGGGCGGCGGGTCCGCGCTGCCCTGGAAGGCGGAGCTGTTCCGCTCCATCGTCCGCGGCGCGGTCGCCGAGGCGTCGCGCGGCGGGATCCCGCTGACGGTGAAGATGCGCAAGGGCATCGACGACGACCACCTCACCTACCTGCAGGCCGGCAAGGCCGCCGAGCAGGAGGGGGCCGCCGCCGTCGCCCTGCACGGGCGCACCGCGTCCCAGCACTACTCCGGGCAGGCCGACTGGGAGGCGATCGCCCGGCTGAAGGAGACCGTCACCACGATCCCCGTCCTCGGCAACGGCGACGTCTGGAGCGCCGAGGACGCGCTGGAGATGGTGCGCCGCACCGGGTGCGACGGCGTCGTCGTCGGCCGCGGCTGCCTCGGCCGGCCCTGGCTGTTCGCCGACCTCGAGGCCGGTTTCGCCGGGCGCGAGGACCGGGTCAAGCCGGGGCTGCGGCAGGTCGCGCAGGTCCTGCGCCGCCACGCCGAACTGCTGGTCGAGTTCTACGGCGACGAGCTGCGCGGCTGCCGCGACATCCGCAAGCACGTCTCCTGGTACCTCAAGGGCTACCCCGTGGGCGGGGACGTGCGCGCCCGCCTCGGCCTCGTCGACACCCTCGAGGCCCTCGACGAGCTGCTGGACTCCCTCGACCTCGACCTGCCCTACCCGGGGGCGGCCGCCGAGGGCTCGCGCGGCCGGGCGGGTTCCCCCCAGGCCCGCGTCGCCCTGCCCGAGGGGTGGCTGGACGACCAGGAGCTCACCGGTCCCGCGGCCGAGATGATCCGCCAGGCCGAGCTGTCGGTGTCGGGCGGATGAGCTCCGAGGACCAGGGCTACGGCCGCGGCGACCTGGAGCGCTGGGCCGCCGAACCGCCGAAGACCCACGGCCGCACCGCCTTCGCCCGCGACCGCGCCCGCGTCCTGCACTCCTCGGCGCTGCGCCGGCTCGCGGCCAAGACCCAGGTCGTGGGGCCCGGCACCGACGATTTCGTCCGCAACCGGCTCACGCACTCCCTGGAGGTCGCCCAGGTCGGGCGCGAGCTCGGGGCGGCGCTGGGGTGCGACCCCGACGTCGTCGACACCGCCTGCCTGGCCCACGACCTGGGGCACCCGCCGTTCGGGCACAACGGCGAGCGGGCGCTGGCCGAGGCCGCCGCCGGGATCGGCGGCTTCGAGGGCAACGCCCAGACGCTGCGGCTGCTGACCCGGCTGGAACCGAAGACGGTCGCCCTCGACGGCTCGCCCGTGGGGCTGAACCTCACCCGGGCCAGCCTGGACGCCTCGACGAAGTACCCGTGGCTGCACGGGAAGGCCCCGCGGGCGACCTCGAAGTTCGGCGCCTACGCCGACGACGCGGACGTCTTCACCTGGCTGCGCGACGGCGCCCCGGAGAACCGGCCGTGCGTGGAGGCGCAGGTCATGGACTTCTCCGACGACGTGGCCTACTCGGTGCACGACGTCGAGGACGCCGTCGTCGCCGGCCACGTCCGCCTGGACTGGCTGGACCGGGACGAGATCCGCGCCCGCGTCGCGGCGCAGGTGCGCGACTGGTACCTGCCCGACGCCTCCGACGACGCGGTCGCCGACGCCCTGGAGCGGCTCTCCAGCACCGGCTTCTGGGCCCGGGAGCAGCCCGGGGAGGTCTTCGGCGGCCGGCGGCACCTGGCGGCGCTGAAGGACATGACCTCCCAGCTCATCGGCCGCTTCGCCAACGCCGCCGAGCACGCCACCCGGGAGCGCCACGGCGACGGGCGGCTGACCCGCTACGCCGCCGACGTCGTCGTCCCGCCCGGCACCGCCCTGGAGGTCGCCGTCCTCAAGGGGGTCGCGGCGACGTTCGTCATGACCGCCCAGGAGCGGCAGCCGTTCTACGCCCGCCAGCGCGAGCTGCTGCACGAGCTCCTCGCGGCGCTGGCCGAGCAGGCGCCGGGAGCCCTGGAACCGCCGTTCCGCGAGGACCACGCCCTCGCCGGGGACGACGCGGCCCGGTTGCGGGTCGTCGTGGACCAGGTGGCGTCCCTCACCGACGTCTCCGCGCTGGCCTGGCACGCCCGCCTCACCGGCTGACGGCCCGCGGGCGGGGTGCGGGGCCCGGCCCCGCACCCCGCCCGCGACCGGCCTCAGCGCGCCCGGCGCTTGGCCGAGATCACCCCGGTGTCGAACCCGGCCAGGTGCAGCCCGCCGTGGAAGCGGGCGTGCTCGATCTTCAGGCAGCGGTTCATCACGACGGTGACCCCGGCCTCCGCCCCGCGGCGCGCGACGTCCTCGTCGGCGAGCCCGAGCTGCATCCACATCACGGGCGAGCCCACTGCGATCACCTCGTCGAGGACGGCCCCGAGCTCGGCCGGCCGCCGGAAGACGTCGACGAGGTCGGGGACCCCGGGCAGCTCGGCGAGGGAGGGGTAGCAGGGCCGGCCGAGGATCTCGGTCTCGTTCGGGTTGACGAACCAGACCTCGAAGTCGGAGCTGGCGAGCAGGTACGTCGCCACGAAGTACGAGGCGCGCGAGGGCTTGGCCGAGGCGCCGAGGACGGCCACCGTCCGCGTCCGGCGCAGGATGCGCAGCCGCTGCCCGGGCGTGGGGGCGCTCCAGGTGGTGGCGGGGGCGTCCTTGGACCCGGTCGCGGCGCGGGCGTCGGCCGCGGCGGTCCGCAGGGTCTCCGGGGCGGCGACGGCGCCGGTGTCGGTGCTGGCGTCGGGCACGGGCGTCGTCCCGCTCACCGGTTCCCCCCCACGGCCGCGGTGAGCGCCTGGTCCAGGTCCCACAGCACGTCCTCCACGTCCTCCAGCCCCACGCTGATCCGGATGAGGTCCTCGGGCACCCCGGCGGCGGTGAGCTGGTCGGGGGAGAGCTGCTGGTGGGTCGTGGAGGCCGGGTGCAGCACGAGGGTGCGGGCGTCGCCGATGTTGGCCAGGTGCGAGCACAGCTGGCAGCTCTCGATGAAGCGCTCGCCCGCGGCGCGTCCCCCCACGACGCCGAAGGAGAACACCGCCCCGGGCCCCTCGGGCAGGTAGCGCCGGGCGCGCTCGTGGTGGGGGTGGGTGGGCAGCCCGGAGTAGCGGACCCAGGAGACCCGCTCGTCGGCCTCCAGCCACTCCGCGACCGCCTTGGCGTTGGCGACGTGCTCGCGCATGCGCTGGGGCAGGGTCTCCACGCCCATGAGCAGCAGGAAGGCCGAGTGCGGGGACAGCGTCGCGCCGATGTCGCGCAGCTGCTCGCTGCGCAGCTTGGTGAGGAAGCCGTACTCGGCGAAGTTGCCCCACCAGCTCAGCCCCCCGTAGGAGGCGACCGGCTCGGTCATGGCCGGGAACTTGCCGTTGTCCCAGGGGAACGTGCCCGCGTCGACGACGACCCCGCCCAGGGTGGTGCCGTGCCCGCCGAGGAACTTCGTGGCGGAGTGGATGACGATGTCCGCGCCGTGCTCGATGGGCCGGCACAGGTAGGGCGTGGCGGTGGTGGCGTCGACGACGAGCGGGATCCCGGCCTCGTGGGCGACGTCGGCCAGGGCGCGGATGTCGGCGATGACCGTGGAGGGGTTGGCGACGAGCTCGGTGAAGACGAAGCGGGTCTTCTCGGTGATGGCCGCGCGCACCGCGTCGGGCTCGGGGGCGACGAACACGGTGTCGACCCCGAAGCGGCGCAGCGTCACGTCGAGCTGGGTGACGGTGCCGCCGTAGAGGTTGTTCGAGGCGACGATCTGGTCGCCGGCCCCGGCGAGGGCGGCGAAGACGAGGAACTCCGCGGCCTGCCCACTGGCGCAGGCCAGCGCGCCGAGGCCGCCCTCGAGGGAGGCGATGCGCTCCTCCAGCGCCGCGACCGTCGGGTTGGAGATGCGGGAGTAGATGTTGCCGTACTTCTGCAGGGCGAAGAGGTTGGCGGCGTCGGCGGCGTCCTCGAAGACGAAGCTCGTCGTCTGGAAGATCGGCACCGCGCGGGCCCCGGTGGTGGGCTCGGGGACGGCCCCGGCGTGCACGGCCCGGGTGCGGAAGCCCCACGCGCGGTCGTCGGCCCCGGTGGCCTCTCGACGTGCGGGGCTGCTCTGCTCGTTGCTCACGGGACGATCCTGCCACCCGTCCCCGACGGACCCCGACCAGCCGCTGCCCCGCCGCGGGGACGCCTATGCTCCCCCCGTGGCGGGGCGCATCCATCCAGACGATCTGCAGGCGGTCAAGGAGCGGGTCCGGCTCGACGAGGTGGTGGGGGAGCAGGTCGCCCTGCGCTCCGGCGGGGTCGGTTCCTTCAAGGGGCTCTGCCCCTTCCACGACGAGCGCACCCCCAGCTTCACCGTCCGTCCCGTCACCGGGCGCTGGCGCTGCTTCGGCTGCGGGGAGTCCGGGGACGCCATCGAGTTCGTCATGCGCATCGACGGCCTCGGCTTCGCCGACGCCGTGGAGCGCCTGGCCCAGCGGGCCGGGGTGCAGCTGCGCTACGTCGACGACGGCGGCCGCAGCACCCAGCGCCCGGCCAGCGACGCCGGGCAGCGGCAGCGGCTGCTGGAGATGCACCGGGTCGCGGAGGAGTTCTACGGGCAGCAGCTGGCCGCGCCCGGCCCGGCCGAGACCGCCCGGGGGTTCCTCGCCGAGCGGGGGTTCAGCCGCGAGGACGCCGCGCGCTTCGGGGTGGGGTTCGCCCCCAACACCGGCGACGCGCTGCTGCGGCAGCTGCGCGCCAAGGGTTTCGGCGAGGAGGAGCTGGTCACCTCCGGGCTGGCCGGGCAGGGTCAGCGCGGTCTCTACGACCGGTTCCGCGGGCGCCTGGTGTGGCCGATCCGCGACGTCGGCGGGCACACCGTGGCCTTCGGGGCGCGCCGGCTGTTCGACGACGACCGCATCGAGGCGAAGTACCTGAACTCCCCCGAGACCCCCGTCTACAAGAAGTCCCAGGCGCTGTACGGGCTGGACCTGGCCAAGCGCGAGATCTCGCGCACCAAGCGGGTCGTCGTCGTCGAGGGCTACACCGACGTCATGGCCTGCCACCTCTCCGGGGTGGGGACGGCCGTCGCGACCTGCGGGACGGCGTTCGGGGAGGACCACGCCCGGATCGTGCAGCGGATGCTGGGGGAGGCCGACGGGTCCGCGGAGGTCGTGTTCACCTTCGACGGCGACGCCGCGGGGCAGAAGGCCGCCCTGAAGGCCTACGAGCTCGACCAGCGGTTCAGCGCCCAGACCTACGTCGCGGTCGCCCCCGCCGGGCAGGACCCCTGCGAACTGCGGCTGTCGGCCGGGGAGGCGGCGGTGGCGCAGCTGGTCGAGGGCCGGGTGCCGCTGTTCGAGTTCGCCATCCGCTCCACCATCGAGCGGTTCGACCTGAACTCCGACGCGGGCCGGCTCGCCGCGCTCGACGCGGCCGCCCCCATCGTCGGGGCCATCCGCGACCGCGGTCTACAGCAGCGCTACGCCATCAACCTCGACCGCTGGACGGGGTTCCTCGACGAGCGGTTCGTCCTGGACCGGGTGCGGGCGCACTCCGGCGCCCGGCCCGCGCAGCAGCCCGGCCGCCCCGCCGCGGCCGTGGCGCCGGCCCCGCCCCGGCTGCCCGCCGCCGATCCGCGCGACCCCGTCGCCCAGCTGGAGCGGCAGGTCCTGTCCTGCGTCCTGCAGGCCCCCTGGGCCGTGGCCGACGTCTTCGACTCCCTGGAGGCCGACGCGTTCGGCGCCCCCGGGCACCGGGCCGTGCACGACGCCGTCACCGCCGCCGGCGGCCCGGGGGAGGCGCCGCAGGGCCCGGCGTGGCTGGCGCGCGTCCTCGACTACGCCGACGGCCCCGTCGCGGGGCTCGTCGACGAGCTGGCGGCCAGCGACCTGCCGGTGTCCAACGAGGAGGAGCTCGAGCGCTGGGGGCGCCAGCTCGTCGCCGCCCTCGTCGGGCAGTCGGCGACCCGCGCGGTCGCCGACGCCCGCCGCACCCTGCAGCGGCTGGACCCCACCAGCCAGGCCGAGGAGTACGCAGCCGTCTCGGCGGAGCTGTTCCGGCTGGAGGCCGCCCGGCGGACCTGGCAGGAGCGGGCCCAGGGCGCCTGAGCAGCCGCCGCCCGCCGCGCGCGCCCCGGCGCGGCCGCCGGGTGCGCGGAGCGGTCCGCGGGGCTGGTACGGTTGGACAGTCGTGACCGAGGGGTGACCCGAGGGAACGAGAAGTGGTCCCGCATAGCTCAATTGGCAGAGCAGCCGGCTGTTAACCGGCAGGTTGTTGGTTCGAGTCCAACTGCGGGAGCATCCACCGAGGGGCGTGCCGAGCGGCACGCCCCTCGGTCGTTCCCGGGCCGGGCCGCGTCTCCGCGGCCGGGACGACCCCGCCGTGCGCGCCCGGCGGGCGGGAGCGACGATGGGGACGTGCTGCTGCGACTCCCCGGTACCTACCCCGCGCAGGGGGACACCCACCTCCTGACCCGCACCCTGGTCGAGCTCGACCTGGCCCGGGGGCGCGACGTGCTCGACGTGTGCACCGGCGGCGGGGCCGTGGCCCTGGCCGCGGCGCGCGCCGGGGCCCGCACGGTGACGGCCGTCGACCTCTCCCACCGGGCCGTGCTGACCGCGCGGGCCAACGCCCGGCTGGCCCGGGTGCGCGTGCAGGTGCGCCGCGGCGACCTCTTCGAGCCGGTCCGGGACCGGCGCTTCGGCCTCGTCCTCGCCAACCCGCCCTACGTCCCGGCCGCGACCGACCGGCTGCCGCGCCACCGCCCCGGGCGCTCCTGGGACGGCGGGATCGACGGCCGCGCCGTCCTGGACCGGATCTGCGAGGGCGTGGCCGGGGTCCTGACCCCCGGTGGCCGCTTCCTGCTGACCCAGTCGACGCTCGCCGGGGAGGAGCCCACCCTCACCCGGCTCGCGGAGAACGGGTTCTCGGCCGCGGTGGTCGCACGCGCGCCCGAGCCCTTCGGGCCGGTCATGCGCCGGCGCGAGGCCATGCTGCGCGAGCGCGGCCTGCTCGGCCCCGGCCAGGAGCACGAGGAACTGGTGGTCATCGAGGCCCGGCTCCCCGTCGTCCTGCCCTCCGTCGCCGAGCAGTGCGGGAGAGCGGAGGGTTTCGGCAGTGTCGTCTGAACCCCGCCAGCGCGTCGTCATCACCGGCGACGGGCCCCACCTCGTCGAGGGACCCGTGGAGATCGTCCTGCCCGACGGGAGCCGGACGGTCTCCGAGCGCCCCGTGACGGCGCTGTGCGTCTGCTACCGCAGCACCTTGTACCCCATCTGCGACACCAGCCACCGGCGCCGTCGGCGCCCCACCCGCCCCGAGACCCCGGAGGAACCGTCGTGACCGACACCTTGCCCGACGTGAGCACCGCCCCCGCCCTGCCCCGGGCCCGGGGACCGCTCAGCGAGGCGGTGCTGTCGCGCCTGCGCGGGGGTGCCCTCCCCGTCGTGGACGTGGCCGGTGCGGACCCGTGGGGCGAGGACCTCCAGCTGGCCCTCTACACCTGCTACGAACTGCACTACCGCGGTTTCGCCGGCGTCGACGACGACCTCGAGTGGGACCCCGCCCTCCTCGGCCTGCGCGCCGGGCTGGAACGGGAGTTCGCCGCCGCGGTGCGGGCCGCGGTCCCCGGCGGGGACGACCTGGCCGGGGAGATCGCGGCCCTCGTCGCCGCCGACGACGGCGAGGGCGGCGTCTCGCACCACCTGCGCGAGACCGGCGAACCGTGGCAGTTCCGCGAGTACATCGCGATGCGCTCGGTCTACCACCTGAAGGAGGCCGACCCGCAGGCGTGGGTCATCCCCCGCCTGGAGGGGGCGGCGAAGGCGGCCCTGGTCACGGTGGAGCACGACGAGTACGGCGCCGGCCGCGGGGAACGCATGCACGCGCGCCTCTTCGGCGACATGATGCTCGAACTCGGCCTCAGCGACGCCTACGGCGCCTACCTCGACCACGCCCCGGCCGAGGTGCTCGCCGAGGTGAACCTGATGTCGATGTTCGGGTTGCACCGCAAGCTCCGCGGGGCCCTCGTCGGGCAGTTCGCCGTCGTGGAACTCACGTCCTCCCCGGGGTCGAAGCGGCTCGTCGACGCCGCCCGCCGCCTGGACCTCGGACCCGCCACCGAGCACTTCTACGCCGAGCACGTCGAGGCCGACGCCGTCCACGAGCAGGTCGTGCGGCACGGCATCATCGAACCCCTCGTCGCGGAGGACCCGGCGATGGCCGCCGACGTGGTGTTCGGGATGCAGGCCGCGACCGCCCTCGACGAACGGCTCGGACGCCACCTCATGGCCACCTGGGCCGAGCGGCGCTCCGCGCTGCTGGTCCCCCTCGACGCGGACGCGCACCGGTAGGCTCCGCCCGCAGGCCGCCCCGCGGGTCCGAACCGCGGCGGCGTCCCCGGGGCGGTAGCTCAGTCGGTCAGAGCAGGGAACTCATAATTCCTCGGTCGTGGGTTCGAGCCCCACCCGCCCCACGAACGTCCCCCGGGCCACACCCCACCACGTCCCCGACGGCCTCCTGGAGCACCGCGTCGGTCCGCGACGCGATCGAACTCGTCCTCGCCGAGCCGTCCCGCTCGCGGTGCCGGACCGGGCCGTCCGGCGAGGTCAGCCCCGGTCCTCCTGCTCCCGCGCGAGGATCCTCAGGCCGACGTCGTGGGCCTCGTCGGCGGCGGCCAGGCTCGCCCGCAGCGCGGCCTCCGCGGCCGCCACCTCCTCCAGGGCCGCCTGCGCACCGGCGGCCACGTGGGCCAGCCCCAGCGCCTCGGCCTTCTCCTTCAGCTCGACCATCTGCCGCACCAGCGCCGCGCGCCGGGGATCGTCGAGATCGGCCTGACCGCCGGCGCTGCCGGCCTTCGCCTCCCGCAGGACGCGCTGGAGGTGCTCCCGGGTCGGCTCGCCGCTCACCGTCCGATGCTCGCAGTTCGGCGCTCGCACGTCCTGCTGCGGAGGCTCGGGCGCCGAGACGCACGTCCCACCCGCCCCGTCGTCGCACCGCACCGGCGGCCTCCTCCGGCGGCGGGAGAGCGACGACCGGCTCCGGCTCAGCCGATCACGGCCCACTCGGGCCGGAAGTCGTCGTGCTGGCGGTACTCGCTGGCCATGACCCGCAGCAGGAACCAGGCCGTGTCGTCGATCGGCGACGTGTTGTGGACGTCGAACAGGGCCCGGCGGACGGCGAGACCGCGGACGACGGAGGCCGGGTCGTGGCGGGCGACGTGCCGCCCGACGGCGTCGGCCCCCTCCTCGACCCGGGCGACGGGCCCGGCCTCGTCGAGGACCGCGCCGCCCTCGAAGCGCCACGCTCCCGGTGCGAGGCTCCGGGCGGCGTCCTCGTCGGCGTCGTAGCGGGCGCGGATGAAGGGGACGATGTCCTCGCGGTTGCTCACGTCGCCACCCTCGCAGGTCCGCCGCGCCGCGCACCCCGCGCGGCCGTCACCGCAACGCGGTCGTCACCAGAGCTTGCCCCGCCAGCTCAGGCCCTTCCCCAAGCGCACGCTCACCCGGCCCGTGGTGGACACCGTCGCGCGGCCGAGCCGCTTGGTGAGGCTCACGCCCGACCTCCCGGCGTTCAGCCGCAGGCCCCTGCCCAGTGCCTTGGACCAGCGGAACGAGAACGGCACCCTGTGCTCCTCCGTCGAGTCGATCGTGCCCGTCGCGGCGGCGGACGCGCGAGCGCTCACCACCTGCCCGGCCAACGCGCACCGCGGACCCGCCGTTCCGGGGGTCAGCGGGAGGCTCGGCCCCGCAGGACCTCCAGCAGGCGGGCGCGGGGCGTGCCGCGGTCCACCGGACGCGGCGGGCACCCCGGCGTCGACGCGCGCGCCACGCTGCGCCGCACCGCGGGGGAGCCGGTGCCACCGGGGAGGGGGGACGGCCGGTCCCCGGCGGAGGACGGCCGGCGCGGGGCCGTGTCGAGACGCGGGGACATGGGAGACCTCTCGGGCGGGAGCGGGATCGGCGCCGTCGCGGGGCGCGAGCGGCGTCCTCCAGTCATCGGGGCGCGGGCGGTGCGACGACATCGCCTGGACGGGTGAGGTGCCCGGATCAGCTCGCGCGGCCCATCGCGGCGAGCAGCTGGGGCAGGGTCGGGGCGCCGCTGGCGCGGAAGACCTCCGTGCCGTCCTCGGTGCGGACCACGACCGTGGGTGTGCTGAGGACCCCCGCGGCCTCGGCCCGCGAGGTGTCGGCGGCGACGTCGACCTCCTCCACCCGGGCGCGCGGGACGAGGCGGGAGGCCTCGCCCAGGACGGCCCGGGCCGCGCGGCACGGACCGCAGAAGGCGGAGGAGAACAGCTCGACGATCACCCCCGTCCCAACGCCCGCGGCCGGCGGGAGCTTCCGCGCGGGCGGTGGCCTACAACAGGTAGCGGTACAGCGGGTCCGTCGCCGAGATCCGCTCGAACGACGGGGGAGCGGCCTCCATCCGGGCCAGCAGCCCCGGCAGGTCGTCCTTGCCGGGGATCTCGATGCCCACCAGGGCCGGCCCGAACTCGCGGTTGTTCCGCTTGACGTACTCGAAGAGCGTGACGTCGTCGTCCGGGCCGAGCACCTCGTCGAGGAAGCGGCGCAGCGCACCGGGCTCCTGCGGGAACTCCACGAGGAAGTAGTGCTTGCGGCCCTCGTGGACGAGGGCCCGCTCGATGATCTCCGCGTAGCGGCTGATGTCGTTGTTGCCGCCGGAGACCACGCAGACCACGCTCTGGCCCGGTTCGACGCGGACCGCCTCCGCCAGCGCCGCCGTGGCCAGCGCCCCCGCGGGCTCGGCGATGATCCCGTCGGTCTGGTACATCGCCAGCATCTCCACGCAGATCGCCCCCTCGGGCACCGCGACGAGCTCCACCTCGTGACCGGCCACCACGGCGTGCGGGACGTCGCCGACGCGGCGGACCGAGGCGCCGTCGACGAAGGTGTCCAGGTGCTCCAGCCGCACCGGACGACCGGCGGCCAGCGCCGCCGCCATCGAGGGCGCCCCCGCGGGCTCCACCCCCACGACCCGCACCTGCGGGTGCCGCTCGCGGACCCAGGCCAGCACCCCGGCCAGCAGCCCGCCCCCGCCGACGGGGACGACGACCACGTCCGGCGGGCCCTCGCCGAGCTGCTCGAGCTGCTCGAAGACCTCGACCGCGACCGTGCCCTGCCCCGCGACCGTCCGGGCGTCGTCGAAGGCGGGCACCATCGTCGCGCCGGTGCGCTCGGCGTCCTCGAGCGCCGCGGCGGCGGAGTCGTCGTAGGTGTCGCCCAGGACGATGGTCTCCACGAACTCCTGGCCCAGGGCGGCGATGCGGTCCCGCTTCTGGCGCGGGGTCGTGCGCGGCACGTAGATGCGTCCGCGCACCCGCAGGGCCGCGCAGGCGTAGGCCAGGCCCTGGGCGTGGTTGCCGGCGCTCGCGGTGACCACCCCGCGCCCGCGCTGCTCGTCGGTGAGCTGGGAGACCAGGTTGTAGGCCCCGCGCAGCTTGTAGGAGCGCACGACCTGGAGGTCCTCCCGCTTGACGCGCACGTGCGCCCCCAGGGCGGCCGACCAGCGGGCGCTGGTGGCGAGGGGGGTGCGGGTCACGACCCGGGACAGCCGCTCGGCCGCCGCTTCGACGTCCGCCGCCCGGGGCGGTGCGTCGGGCGGGGCGGGAGCGGGCACGGCATCGAGCGACATGGGGTCGATCCTGCCCGTCCCCGCCCGACCACCACCACCAGGGGTGGGTGGGGCCGAGCCTCTCAACGCGGGTGGGTGCGGGAGGTTCCGGACCGTCGTGTGATGTGGCGCACATCCGAGCGCCACGGGGTAGAAGAAAGGTGAGGCTGCCCTAGCATCGGCGAGGCTCACCTCACTCCGGTGGGTCCCCGCCCGACCCGAGGAGCTGCCCGTGCTCGCCACGTTCGTCGTCGGACTGCGCGAGGGCCTCGAGGCCTCCCTGATCGTCGGCATCGTCGCCGCGTTCCTCGTCCAGCGCGGGGAGCGGCGCGCCCTGCGCCCGGTCTGGGCGGGGGTCCTGCTCGCCGTCGCGCTGTGCGTCGGCGCCGCCGCCGCCCTGCAGGCCGCCACCCGGCAGCTGCCCCAGCGCCAGCAGGAGCAGCTGGAGACCGTCCTCGCCCTGGCCGCCGTGGCGGTGGTCACGTACATGATCGTCTGGATGACCCGGCACGCCCGCTCGATGCGGGCCGACCTCGAGCACGCCGCCACCTCCGCGCTGGGCAGGGGGTCCTCCCGGGCGCTGGTCGCGATGGCCTTCCTCGCCGTCCTGCGCGAGGGGCTGGAGACCTCGGTCTTCCTCCTGGCCACGTACCGCGCCTCGGGCCGCCACGTCGAGGGCGCGCTCGGCGCCTCCCTCGGCCTCCTGCTGGCCGTCGCGCTGGGCTACCTGGTCTACCGCGGCGGCGTCCGCCTCGACCTCGGCCGGCTGTTCCGCGTCACCGGCGTCCTCCTCGTCCTCGTCGCGGCCGGGCTGGTCGTGTCCGCCGCCCACACGGCCCACGAGGCGGGCTGGCTGCTGGTCGGCCAGCAGCGCGCCCTGGACCTGTCCGCGCTGGTGGAACCCGGCACCGTCCGCGCCGCGCTGTTCACCGGCGTGCTCGGCTGGCAGCCGCGTCCCACCGTGGCCGAGGTCGTCGGCTGGCTCGCCTACGCGCTGCCCGTGCTCGTCGTCGTCCTGCGGCCCCGGGCCACCCCCACCCCCGCTCCCCGCTCCGTCCCCGCCTGACCCGCACCCCGCCCGGCCCCCGCGGCCGGCGTCCCGAAAGGCCACCCGTGTCCCGACCGCGCCTCCTGCTCGCCCTCGCGGCCAGCCCCCTCCTGCTCCTCGCCGCCTGCGGGGGCGGCGACGCCGGGGGCTCCTCCGACGCGTCCGCCGCCGGGACGGTGCACGTCTCCCTCACCGACGACGGCTGCACCGCCGAGCCCAGCTCCGTCCCCGCGGGGTCGACCACCTTCGAGGTCGTCAACGACGGCGCCGGTGCCGTCACCGAGGCCGAGCTGGTCAACGCCGGCGGCCGCATCGTCGGTGAGCGGGAGAACCTCACCCCCGGGCTGAGCGCCAGCTTCTCCCTGGACCTCGAGGCCGGCGACTACACCGTGCAGTGCCCGAACGCCGCGACCGAGAGCTCCCCGTTCACCGTGACCGGGGCGAGCGCCACCCCGTCCACCACCGCGTCCGCCACCGGGGACCCCCTCTTCGCCGCCGCCACCCGCGGCTACCAGGACTACGTGCGGGCCCAGGTCGCCGACCTCGTCACCGCCACCGGCGCCTTCGCGGCCGCGGTCGAGGCCGGCGACGTCGAGCGGGCCAAGGCGCTCTACGGCCCGGCCCGCGCGCCCTACGAGCGCGTCGAACCCGTCGCCGAGAGCTTCGGGGACCTCGACCCGCTCATCGACGCCCGCGTGGCCGACGTCGAGGACCCCGCCACCTGGGGCGGCTTCCACCGCATCGAGCAGGCGCTGTGGGTCGACGGCACGACCGCGGGCATGACCCCGGTCGCCCGGGAGCTCGTCGCGCACGTCGCCGAGCTCGACGAGCTCGTGGCGACCACGACCTACCAGCCGGCCGACCTCGCCAACGGGGCCAGCGCCCTGCTCGACGAGGTCGCCGCCTCCAAGGTCACCGGGGAGGAGGAGGCCTACTCCCACCTGGACCTGCTCGACTTCGCCGCCAACGTCGAGGGCGCGCGCCGGGCCTTCGACCTGCTCACCCCCGCCCTGCAGGTGACCGACCCCGAGCTCGTCGCCGACCTGACGACCCGGTTCGACGCGGTCACCGCCTCCCTGGCGCCCTACCGGCAGGGCGAGAGCTACGTCTCCTACACGACCCTGTCCCCGGAGCAGGTGCGGATGCTCGCCACCGGGGTCGACGCCCTCGCCGAACCGCTCTCCACGGTGTCCGGCAAGGTCGTCGGCGCCGCGAGCCGGTGAGGCCGGCGTGAACCCCGTCCGTCCCACCCGCCGCGGCGTCCTCACCGGCGCCGCGGTCGTCGGCGCGGCCGGCCTCGGCGCGGGCGCGAGCGCCCTCGCCGGGCGCGAGGCCGCCGCCACCCCCGGCGCCACGCGCACCGTGCCCTTCCACGGCGCGCGGCAGGCGGGCATCACCACCCCCGCCCAGGACTCCCTGGTCTTCGCCGCCCTCGACGTCACCACCAGCCGGGCCGGGGAGCTCGCCGACGTCCTGCAGCGCTGGAGCGAGGCCGCCGCGACGATGGCCACCGGCGCCCCGGTGGGCGGGCCCGGGGGGCTGGGCGGCGCGGCGGACGAACCGCCGCTGGACACCGGGGAGGCCCACGAGCTGCCCCCCGCCAACCTCACCGTGACCCTCGGGTACGGCCCGTCGCTGTTCGACGGGCGCTTCGGACTGGCCGGACGCCGCCCCGCGGCGCTGGAGGAGCTGCCCGCCCTGCCCGGGGAGCAGCTCGACCCGACCCGCTGCGGCGGCGACCTGTGCCTGCAGGCCTGCGCCGACGACCCCCAGGTGGCCTTCCACGCCGTCCGCAACCTGGTGCGCATCGGGCGCGGGGTGGTCGCGGTGCGCTGGGTGCAGCTGGGCTTCGGGCGCACCGCGACGACCTCCGCGGGACAGCCCACCCCGCGCAACCTCATGGGCTTCAAGGACGGCACCGCCAACCTGCGGGCCGAGGACACCGCCGGGCTCGACCGCCACGTCTGGGTCGGCGGCGAGGGGGCGCCGGCGGCCGACCAGGAGTGGATGCGCGGCGGCACCTACCTCGTGGCCCGCCGCATCCGCATGCTCGTCGAGGCCTGGGACCGCGCCCCGCTGGGGGAGCAGGAACGCGTCATCGGGCGCGCCAAGGTCTCCGGGGCGCCGCTGACGGGCACCTCGGAGTTCGACCCCCCGGACCTGGCCAGGACCTCCGCGACGGGGGAGCCGGTCATCGACGTCGCCGCGCACATGCGGCTGGCCGCCCCGGAGACCAACGGCGGCGCGAGGATCCTGCGCCGCGGGTACTCCTACACCGACGGTCTCGACCTCACCACCGGTCAGCTCGACGCGGGGCTGTTCTTCATCTGCTTCGGCAACGACCCGGCGTCGCAGTTCGTCGCCATCCAGCGCCGTCTCGGCGCGAGGGACGGACTCACCGAGTACCTCAAGCACACCGGTTCGGCGATCTTCGCCTGCCCGCCCGGCACCGCCGAGGGGGAGAGCTGGGGCCAGGGGCTCTTCACCTGACCCGCCCCCGGAGGACCGGGGGGAGCTGGCGCGCCGGACCGGGAAGCGCCTCACGGCGCACGGCCGCTCGTAGCGGCTTCAAAATGGGACCCGGGGCTACCGCGGTCCGACGCCCTCCCATTGTAACGACGTCGACGCCGCGGGCGCAGCCCCGAGGCCCGGGGATCAGCCCAGTTCCCCGGCCCGCCAGCGCGCGGCGACGTGCTCGAGCTGCTCCGCGGTGCGGACCAGGCGCGCGGCCGAGCGGGTCAGCGAGGTGGCGGCGTCCTCCTCGGTGACCGGCAGCACCTGGTCGGCGTGGTGGGCGCGCCCCACGGCGAGGATCCGGGCGAAGGCCGCGGCGCGCTCCAGGGTGACGGCGAAGTCGCCCTCGGCCACCCCGCGCAGCACGGCGTCGACGACGGCGACGACCTCCGCAGGACCGGGCGGGTCGGCGACCCCGGCCACGACCTCCAGGACGGGGGCGTGGCGGCGGCCCTCCACGTACTGCCGGGAGACCGCCACGGGCTGGCGCTGGACCCAGGTCCGCAGGACGTAGAGCCGCCACAGCGCGCCGGCCAGGGAGTCCGCGGGGGCGTCGGCCCACAGGTCGGCGATGACCTCCAGCCCCTCGTCCTGGGCCAGGCGGACCACGCGGCGGGTCACCTCGGCGTCCTGGGCGGAGCGGGCGCCGTGCACTAGGGCGCTGGCCGCGGCGTGCGCGGCCTCCTGGACGGCGGAGGGGTCGACGCCGCCGGCCATGGAGACGATCGCGTCGTCGCCGGGCAGGGCGGGGCGGTGGTGGTGGCGGCGGGGCTGTGCGGGATCGGGCACCGGACGATGGTGCCACCGCACCCGCCCGGCCGCGGACCGGGCGAGGGCCGGTCGCCGTCGGGCCGGCGGGCTGGCCGGTGTCGGGTCGGCCGCGGCCGGTCAGCCGCGGAAGGGCGGCGGGGGAGCGGCGAGAGTGGCGCGCGGGCAGTCCTGCAGCCGCAGCCCGCCGTGGCCCAGCGCCTCGTCGCACAGCGACTCCACGCTCCAGCCCAGCTGGCTGCCGAAGAGGGTGACGGTCACGCGGTAGATGGTGATCTCGTACTTGGTGGGCGTCCCGTAGGCGACGTGGATGCGCCCGATGAGCTCGGCGCCGGCGACGTTGTCCGACCCGTGCCACGGGCGGTCGTAGCGGCTCCACAGCGACGGGCCGGCCTGCCAGACCCCGCCGTTCTGCACGTCGCGCAGCGCGAGCTCCACGAGGACGGAGCGGGCCGCCTCCTCGGGCACGATGGCCGCGGGACGGATGACCTCGGAGACCTCCCCGGCGTCGCGCGGGGCGGGCTGGGTGGGCTGGTCGTCCACGCGGGGGTCTCCTCGGTCGGTGCGAGCACTGGTCCCCGGTCCATCGGCACGGGGAGGGCCCGACGTGAGCGGTGCGGCGGTCGATGTGGAGATCCCGCGAGGGCAGTGGTGCTCAGGGTGAGCGGTGGGGCATGATGGCGTCCACGGAGCTGCACACCGTGTAGTCAGCGCATCACCGCTAGTCGCTCGCCTGCGTTTCGTGAGGCCGTTGGGGAAGACGTCCCTCACACCGACGCAGAAGGAGAACGGCATGTCCGGTGCGACGACCCGCGGCGTGCTCTTCGTGCACTCCGCACCACGAGCGCTGACCCCCCACATCGAGTGGGCAGCCGGTGGTGTCCTCGGCGTGCGCGCGTCCTTCGACTGGACCGGGCAGCCGATCGCTCAAGGCTGCCTCCGGGCAGAGTACTCCTGGCAGGCCCCGCAAGGCAGCGGAGCGCTCCTCGCCTCGGCCCTGCGCGGGTGGGCCCACCTGCGCTTCGAGGTGACCGAGGAACCGTCGCAGGGCTGCGACGGCGGCCGCTGGAGCCACACCCCCGCCCTGGGCATCTTCCACGCCGTCACCGACGTCCACGGCAACGTGCAGGTGCCCGAGGACCGGGTCCGGGCCGCGATGGACCTCGTGCAGAACGGGGACCCCGAGGCCGCCCGCCGGGCCCTCGCGCTCGCCGTCGGGGAGGCCTGGGACTGCGAGCTCGAGGCGTTCCGCCACGCCGGCGACGACACCCCCGTGCGCTGGCTGCACCAGGTCGGCTGAGACCCCGCCGGCGCTCCACCCGCACCCCACCCGCACGACGAGGGCCCCCGCTCGCAGGAGCGGGGGCCCTCGTCGTGCGGTGACGGGGTGCGGGTCAGGGGGTGGCGAAGACCGCGCTGACGTTGTGACCGCCGAAGCCGAACGCGTTGTTCAGCCCCACCAGCCGCCCCTCGGCGGGCAGCGGCCGCGGGTCCTTGCGGACGACGTCCAGGGTGATCGCCGGGTCGAGGTCGTCGACGTTGATCGTCGGCGGGGCGAGGCGGTCGCGCAGGGCGAGGATCGTGAAGATGCTCTCCACGGCCCCCGCGGCTCCCAGCAGGTGACCGGTCATCGACTTGGTCGCCGACACCGCGATCCCGTCGGTGGCGTCTCCGAAGGCCAGTCGCAGGCCCTTGTCCTCGGCCACGTCCCCGACCGGGGTCGAGGTCGCGTGGGCGTTGACGTGGCACAGGTCGGCCGGGGTCAGGTCGGCCTGGTGCAGCGCGTCCAGCATGGCGCGGCTGGTCCCCGCGCCCTCCGGCTCCGGAGCCGCCACGTGGTAGGCGTCGGCGGACAGGCCCACGCCCAGGACCTCGGCGTGGACGCGCGCCCCGCGCGCCCGGGCGTGCTCCTCGGACTCCAGGACCAGGATCCCGGCCCCCTCCCCGAGCACGAAGCCGTCGCGGGCGGTGTCGAAGGGGCGCGACGCCCGCTCGGGGTCCTCGTTGCGCCGGGACATGGCGTGCATCGAGGTGAAGGAGGCGATGGGCAGCGGGTGGATCGCGGCCTCGGTGCCGCCGCAGATCACGATGTCGGCGCGCCCGGTGCGGATCATGTCGGCGCCGTAGGCGATGGCCTCCGCGCCGGAGGCGCACGCGCTGACCGGGGTGTGCGCCCCGGCGCGGGCGGTGAACTCGATGCTGATCGCGGCCGTCGGGCCGTTGGCCATGAGCATCGGGACGGTGAGGGGCAGGACGCGGCGGGCGCCCTTCTCCTTCAGCGTGTCGTAGGACGTCAGCAGCGTCCAGATGCCGCCGATGCCGGTCGCCACGACCGACCCCAGCCGCAGCGGGTCGACCTCGGGGGTGCCGGCGTCGGCCCAGGCCTCGCGCGCGGCGATCACCGCGAACTGCTGGGAGGGGTCCAGCCGCTTGATCTCCCGGCGTTCCAGGATGGTGTCGGCGCGGACCGCGGCCTGCGCGGCGAAGGTGACCGGGAGCTCGAACTCCTCGATCCACGGGTCGGTGATCGGCCGGGCGCCGGAACGGCCGGCGAGCGCGGCCTCCCAGCTGGTGCGGACGTCGCCGCCGAGCGGTGTCGTGGCGCCCATCCCGGTGACGACGACACGGCGCGACGAACTCGTCGAGGTCGTGGTCATGGTCGGTCAGCTCCTCCTGAAGCTCTGACGGCGAACGTGGGTCGTGCGGGTGCTGCGGGGTGGCCGGCCCGCGGGAGCGGGCCGGCCGGGGTGGGGATTCAGCCCTGGGCCTGCGAGATGTAGGCGACGGCGTCGCCCACGGTGCGCAGGTTCTTGACGTCCTCGTCCGGGATGCGGACGGAGAACTTCTCCTCGGCGTTCACGACGATCGTCATCATCGACAGGGAGTCGATGTCGAGGTCGTCGGTGAAGGACTTGTCCGCGAGGACGCTGTCGGTGGGCAGGCCCGTCTCCTCGTTCACGATCTCGGCGAGACCGCTGAGGATCTCCTGCTCACTGGCCATGCGTTGCTCCTCCATCTGATCGGCGACCGGACCTCCCGGCCGCCGGAACCGGCCTGACCGCAGGGACCTGCGGTCAGGACTTCCCTGCCGGCTACGGGAGCCGGACGACCTGGGCGGCGTAGGACAGGCCCGCGCCGTAGCCGATGAGCAGCGCCAGACCCCCGGAGGGGGCGTGGCCGTCGGCGACCGCGCGCTCCATCGCCAGCGGGACCGAGGCGGCCGAGGTGTTGCCCATGTCGACGATGTCGCGGGCCACGTGGACGCTCTCGGGCAGCTTGAGCTGCTTGACCATCGCGTCGATGATCCGGCCGTTGGCCTGGTGCGCGACGAACACGTCGAGGTCCTCGGCGGTGACCCCGGCCGCGTCCATCGCGGCCTGCGCGACGGGAGCCATCTGCCACACCGCCCAGCGGAAGACCGACTGCCCCTGCTGCTCCAGGAAGGGCCAGCGCTCGACGTCCTCGCCGACCTCGGCGGGGTCCTCGGCGGCCAGCGCGGCGTCCCCTGAGGAGGAGCGCAGGTCCAGCCAGGAGAACTTCGACTTGATGAGGTCGGCCTGCCCGCCGTCGGAACCCCACACCGTGGGACCGATGCCGGGTTCGTCGGAGGCGCCGATGACGACCGCGCCCGCGCCGTCGGCGAAGAGGAACGCCGTGGAGCGGTCGTGCTGGTCGGTGAAGTCGGAGAGCTTCTCGGCGCCGATGACGAGCACGTTGCGCGCCGTGCCGCCCCGGACGAGGTCGCTGCCCAGGGCGACGCCGTGGCAGAAGCCGGCGCAGCCGGCGGAGACGTCGAAGGCCGCCGCGGGGGTCGCGCCCAGGCGGTGGGCCACGACGGCCGCGGCCGCCGGGGTCTGGAAGGGGTAGGAGACGGTCGCCAGGACCACCGCGTCGACGTCGGACCCGGTCAGCCCCGCCGCGGCCAGCGCCTTGGCGCCGGCGTCCTCGCTCATGTCGACGACCGAGACGTCGGGAGCGGCCCAGCGGCGGGTCCGGATCCCGGTGCGCTGCTGGATCCACTCGTCGGAGGAGTCGATCCAGGTGCACACCTCCTCGTTGTCGATGACCCGGGGCGGGCGGTGCGCGCCCACCCCGAGGATGCGGGCCTCGCGGGTGGGGGCGGCGGTCAGTGCGGTCACAGGGTGGCCTCCGAGGTCGTCACGGTCGCGGCCGCACCACCGTGCTCGGTGATCATGGCGCGGGCCTTGTCCAGGTCGTCCGGCGTCTTGAGCGCCAGGACGTCCACGCCCTTCAGTGTGCGCTTGGCCAGGTTGGTCAACGTGCCCGCGGGGGGCACCTCGATGAGCCCGGTCACCCCGAGGCGGGTGAACGCCTCGGTGACGAGGTCCCAGCGCACGGGCCGGCTGACCTGGGCGACCAGCCGCTGCAGGAACGCCGCCCCGTCGCTGACGAGCTCGCCGTCGGCGTTCGCGGCGATGGGCGCGCTCGCCGTCCCGGCGTCGATCCCGGCGGCCAGGGAGGCCAGGGTGCCGACCGCGGGGGCCATGTGCTCGGTGTGGAAGGCGCCGGCGACCTGCAGGGGGATCACCCGCGCCTTCGCGGGCGGGTCCGCGGCGAGCGCGGCGAGGGCCTCGACGGTGCCGGCGGCCACGGTCTGCCCGCCGCCGTTGGCGTTGGCGGGGGTGAGCCCGTGCCGGGCGAGGGTGGCGGCGACCTCGTCGGGGTCACCACCCAGGACGGCGCTCATCCCGGTGGGCCGCACCGCGGCGGCGGCGGCCATCCCGCGCCCGCGCTCGCGGACCAGGACGAGGGCCTGCTCGGCGGAGAGCGCCCCGGTGGCGGCGGCCGCGGTGAGCTCGCCCACGGAGTGGCCCGCCACGGCTCCGGCCGCGGCGGCGAGCTCGGCGGGGGAGGCGACGAGCTCGCGCAGCCCGAGGAGCCCGGCGGCGACGATGAGGGGCTGGGCCACGGCGGTGTCGCGCAGCGTCTCGGCGTCGGAGACCGTGCCGTGGGCGAGGAGGTCGTCGCCGACGACGGCGGAGGCCCAGCGCAGCCGGTCCGCCACGCCCGGCAGTTCGAGCCAGGGCGCGAGGAAGCCGGGGGACTGCGACCCCTGGCCGGGGAAGACGAAGACGAGCACCGTGTCAGCCTGCCCCGTGACGGCCTCCGGGCACGGTCACGACGCGAACCGACTTTGCCAGCCTCTCTTGTAGGGATCCTCCAAGCGGGTCGGCGGGGGAGCGGGACCCCTCGTGAGCTGTGCGTGACGGGTGGACGACGCTGCGTGGAGGAGGTGCCGGGGCGGGTCAGCGCGCGGGGGTCTGGCCCTCGCCGCGGCCCCCCGGCCCGGACTGCGACAACCGGCCCAGCGCCAGCGCCGTCTGCAGGACGAACCGCTCGCGCGGGGCGGACGGGGTCCAGCCGCAGACCTCCGCGACGCGTCGCAGCCGGTAGCGGACGGTGTTGGCGTGGACGTACAGCGAGCGCGCGCACGCCTCCAGCGACCCGCCGTGGGCGAGGTAGGCGGTCAGCGTCTCCAGCAGCGCACCCCCCGCCTCCTCCAGCGGCACGTAGGCGCGGTCCACCAGCGCCCGCCGCGCCGTTGCGTCCCCGCTGAGGGCGCGCTCGGGCAGCAGGTCGTCGGCCAGCACCGGGCGCGGCGCCTCGGGCCAGGCCCGGGCGGCCACGACCCCGGCCAGCGCCGCTCGCGCCGAGCGGGCCGCCACCGGCAACCGGGGCACGGTGGGCCCCACGACGACGGGGCCGGGCCCGAACTCCGAGCGGGCCAGCTGCTCGGCGGTGGCCTGCACGTCCAGCCCGCCGGAGAGCACCACGACCAGCCGGTCGCCCTGCACCCCGACCAGCGCCTCCCCGCCGGCCTGACGGGCCACCGACCGCACCCGGGCGACGGCTCCCGCCGTGGTCTCCTCGCTGGAGGGGCCGATCACCACCGTCGTCGCCGCGTCGAGGGTCCAGCCGAGGGCGGCGGCCCGGGAGGCGATCGTGTCCTCCCCGTCCCCGCGCAGCACCGCGTCCACGAGCAGCGCCTCCAGCCGGGCGTCCCACGCCCCGCGCGCCTCCGCGGCCCGGGCGTAGACCGCGGCGGCGGCGAAGGCGACCTCGCGGGAGTAGCGGAGCAGCGCCTCCCGGGCGATGACCTGCTCGGCGGGGTGGCTCTCACCCACGACGGCGTCCAGCCCCTCCTCGACCACCGTGATCGCGGCCCGGACCAGCTCGACGGTCTGCTGCAGCGTCACCGAGCGCATCAGCTCGCGCGGGGCGGTGCCGAAGAGCGCGGTCCCGGCGAGGACGTCGGGGTCCGGGCCGGACAGCCAGCGCAGGAAGTCGCCGAACCCGGCCTGCGCCACCAGCCCCACCCAGGAGCGCTCGTCGGCCGGCAGCGCGGCGTACCAGGGGAGGTCGGAGTCCATCCGGGCCGCGATCGCCGAGGCGAAGGCCCCCTGCGCCGCCTCCAGGCGGCGGACCGTCTGCGGGGACAGCTCGGTGGAGTCGGGGGGCACGCAGCGAGCGTAGGGCGTGCGGCGGCGCCGGCCCCGGTGCCGCGGTCCGCGCGGGGCCCGCACGGGGAGCCGGGGACGCCCGCCTGGGCTAGGGTCGGCCCGGGTGGCCCACCCGACGACCTCCGGGGACGATCCCGCGAGGAGCACGGAAGGGGACGCATGGGACTGCTGGACAGGTGGCGCAAGCCGCCCGCGGGGACCGGCCCCGGCACCCGCCCGACCGGTCGGCGACCACGTCGCCGCACCCGTCGCGCCGACGCCGACGCCGTGGACCCCGCCCTCGGCGAGGCGCAGCTGCGCGAGGCGCTGCGCGAGGACCCCAACGACGAGACCGCCTTCGACACCCTCGCGGAGCTGGTGCGGACCCGGGCGGCCCTGTCCCACCGCGAGCGGGTCGGCCTGGACGAGGACACCGGGCCCGACGCCGAGGAGGTGCACCGGGCGGCGGACAACGCCGTCTGGGCGCTGGCCGAGGAGCTGGCCCAGAGCCCCCGGGCGTGGCGGCCGCTGCTCGTGCTGGGCCGGCTCTCCCTCTCCGACGACCACGAAGCCGCCCTGCGGCGGCTGGGCATCGCCGCCGAGCGCGACAGCAGCGGGAAGGCCCTGGCCGAGGCCCTGGCCGTCCTGCGCGGGGCGGGGATGAACGACGAGGCCCTCAGCCTCGGGGTCGGGCACTGGCGCCCGCGCGACCACGACGTCGAGGCCGGGCGGCACCTGGTGGCCGCGGCCATCGACGCCGGCCGCCTCGCCGAGGCCCGTCGCCACCTCAAGGCCCTGGCCGAGCACCCCGACACCGGCCGGGTCGAGCAGCTGCGCGGCGAGCTGGAGGACGCGCTGGCCCGCGCCGACCGCGCCCGGCACTGACCGGACCCGCCCCCGGCGCCCGCACCACCCGCGACGACCACCGGCCGCCACCCCCGAGGGGGTGGCGGCCGGTGGTCGTTCCCGGGCTCGCGGTCAGCTCTCGCCGCCCGCGTTGCCGCTGCGCCCGGCGCGGACGTCGTGCAGGCGGTACTTCTCGATGGCCTGGCCGGGGGCCCGCCAGTCGACCTCGCCGCGCTTGGCGAGCATCTCCAGGGCGCGCACCGCGACGGAGGGGCCGTCGATGTGGAAGTAGCGGCGCGCCGCGGCGCGGGTGTCGGAGAGGCCGAACCCGTCGGCGCCGAGGGAGGCGAACTCGCCCGGCACCCACTGCGCGATCTGGTCGGGCACCTGGCGCATCCAGTCGCTGACCGCCACGACCGGACCGGTCGTGCCGCCGAGCTTCTGGGCCACGTACGGGACGCGGGCCTCCTCGCCGGGGTTGAGGAAGGCGTGCTCGTCGCAGGCGAGGCCGTCGCGGCGCAGCTCGTTCCAGCTCGTCACCGACCAGACGTCGGCCACGACCCCGAAGTCGTCCTTCAGCAGCTGCTGGGCCTCCAGCGCCCACGGGACACCGACGCCCGAGGCCAGCAGCTGGGTCCGGGGACCGTCGCCCTCGCCCACGGAGATGCGGTGCATGCCGCGCAGGATGCCCTCGACGTCGACGTCCGCCGGCTCGGCCGGCATGACCATGGGCTCGTTGTAGACGGTGAGGTAGTAGATGACGTTCTCGGGGTCCTCGCCGTACATCCGGCGCAGACCGTCCTTGACGATGTGCCCGATCTCGTAGGCGTAGGCGGGGTCGTAGGACACCACCGCCGGGTTCGTCGCCGCCAGCAGCAGCGAGTGGCCGTCGGCGTGCTGCAGGCCCTCGCCGGTCAGCGTCGTGCGGCCCGCCGTGGCGCCGATCATGAACCCGCGGGCCATGGTGTCGCTCGCGGCCCAGATGTTGTCGCCGGTGCGCTGGAACCCGAACATCGAGTAGAAGACGTAGATCGGGACCATCGGCTGCCCGTGCGTCGCGTAGGACGAACCGGCTGCGGTGAAGGCCGCGATGGACCCGCCCTCGTTGATGCCGACGTGCAGGATCTGGCCGTCGGTGGCCTCCTTGTAGGCGAGCATCAGCTCGCGGTCCACGGAGGTGTAGTTCTGCCCGTGCGGGTTGTAGATCTTGATCGTCGGGAAGAGCGAGTCCATCCCGAAGGTCCGGGCCTCGTCGGGGATGATCGGGACGACCCGCTTGCCGAACTCCTTGTCCCGCATGAGGTCCTTGAGCAGGCGGACGAACGCCATGGTGGTGGCGATCTCCTGCTTGCCCGAGCCCTTGGCGGCGATCTTGTAGGAGTCCTCGCCGGGCAGGTGCAGCGGAGCGTGCTGGACGCGGCGCTGCGGGACGGGCCCGCCGAGGTCGGTGCGGCGCTTGCGCAGGTACTGGATCGCCTCGTCGCCCTCACCGGGGTGGAAGTACGGCGGGCGGTAGGGGTCCTTCTCCAGCTGCTCGTCGCTGATCGGGATGCGCAGCGAGTCGCGCAGGAGCTTGAGGTCCTCCAGGGTCAGCTTCTTCATCTGGTGGGTCGCGTTGCGCCCGGCGAAGTGCGGCCCCAGCCCGTAGCCCTTGATGGTCTTGGCCAGGATCACCGTCGGCTGCCCGGTGTGGTTCACCGCCGCCTGGTAGGCCGCGTGCACCTTGCGGTAGTCGTGGCCGCCGCGCTTGAGGTTCCAGACCTCGTCGTCGGACATGCCCTCGACGAGCTTCGCGGTGCGCGGGTCGCGCCCGAAGAAGTTCTCCTTGACGAAGGCCCCGTTCTCGGCCTTGAACGTCTGGTAGTCCCCGTCGGGGGTGGCGTTCATGAGGTCCACCAGCGCGCCCTGGTGGTCGGCGGCGAGCAGGGTGTCCCACTCGCGGCCCCACAGGACCTTGATGACGTTCCAGCCCGCACCGCGGAAGAACGACTCGAGCTCCTGGACGATCTTCCCGTTGCCGCGCACCGGCCCGTCGAGGCGCTGCAGGTTGCAGTTCACGACGAACGTGAGGTTGTCGAGCCCCTCGTAGGCCGCGAGCTGGGCGAAGCCGCGCGACTCCGGCTCGTCCATCTCGCCGTCACCGAGGTAGGCCCAGACGTGCTGCTGCGAGGTGTCCTTGAAGCCGCGGTCGTGCAGGTACCTGTTGAACTGCGCCTGGTAGATCGCGTTCGCCGGGCCCAGACCCATCGAGACCGTCGGGAACTCCCAGAAGTCCGGCATGAGCCGGGGGTGGGGGTACGACGACAGCCCGTTCGGGGCCTTGGAGACCTCCTGGCGGAACCCGTCGAGCTGCTCCTCGCTGAGACGGCCCTCGAGGAAGGCGCGCGCGTAGACGCCGGGGGAGGCGTGGCCCTGGATGAAGACCTGGTCCCCGCCGCCGGCGTGGTCCTTGCCGCGGAAGAAGTGGTTGAAGCCCACCTCGTACAGCGTCGCCGAGGAGGCGTAGGTGGAGATGTGGCCCCCGACGCCGATCCCGGGCTGCTGGGCGCGGTGCACCATGACCGCCGCGTTCCACCGGATCCAGGCGCGGTAGCGGCGCTCGACCTCCTCGTCGCCCGGGAACGTGGGTTCGCTCTCGGGGCCGATGGTGTTGACGTAGTCCGTCGTGGTCAGGCTCGGGACCCCGACCTGGCGCTCGCGGGCGCGCTGCAGCAGCTGCAGCACGAGGTACCGGGCGCGGGTGCTGCCCCGCTCGTCCACGAGGCCGTCGAGGGAGGCCAGCCACTCGGCCGTCTCCTCGGGGTCGATGTCCGGCAACTGCGAGAGCAGGCCGTCGAGGATGGGGCCCTTGCCGGCGGGGGCGTTGCCCGCCTCATCGCGTCTGGCCACGGTGGTGGTCCTCCCGCTGTCGTCGAGGGTCCCGCGGTCAGCGGGCCCAGCTACCTGGACTCAGGTCCGGTCTCAGGTTAGGACTGCCGTCGGACAGGCACCCACCCCGGTCTCCCCGGAGGCCCCGGGAGGCACCAGCCGGTCCTCCCGGGAGTAGGCGTTGGCCCGCGGCGGGCGCACGAAGCCGAGCAGCGTCATCCCGACCTCCCGGGCCAGCGAGACCGCCAGCGAGGACGGGGCCGAGACCGCGGCCAGCACCGGGACCCCGGCCATCGCCGCCTTCTGCACCAGCTCGAAGGAGGCCCGCCCGGAGACGACCAGCACGCTGCCGCGCAGCGGGAGCAGCCCCTCGCGCAGGCCCCAGCCGACGACCTTGTCCACGGCGTTGTGCCGCCCGACGTCCTCGCGCAGGCAGCGCAGGGCGCCGGTGGCGTCGAAGAGCCCCGCGGCGTGCAGCCCGCCGGTGCGCTCGAAGGCGGACTGCGCGGCGCGCAGGGTGTCGGGCAGGCCGGCCAGGACGTCGGTGCCCACCCGCACCGGGTCCGCGTGCAGCGGGGCGGGCACCCGGGCCAGGACGTCCTCGACGCTGGCCGAGCCGCAGACCCCGCAGGCCGACGTCGTGGTGAACGGGCGGGCGACGCGCTCCCCGGCCAGCCGGCTGCCGGGGCGGGCCGCGATCCGCAGCAGGTTGTAGGTGGGTTCGCCGTCGGGGCCGAGGTCGGTGCAGTGCACCGCGGACACGACGTCCTCGGCCGCGGTGAGCAGGCCCTCGGCGTGCAGGAAGCCCAGCGCGAGGTCGACGTCGTCGCCGGGGGTGCGCATCGTGACGGTCAGCTGCTCGCCGTCGACCTCCAGCTGCAGGGGTTCCTCGACGGCGAGGGTGTCGGCGCGTGCGCGGGCCGACCCGTCATCGAGGTCGAGCCGGGTGGTGCGCGCACGGACGGTGACCCTTCCCACGGGCCCCACCCTGCCACCCCGCGGGCCTCCCGGCAGCCCCGCCGCGGGGGGCGGGCGCGGGGCGTGGTGGGCTCCTCCCCCCGGCGCCCGGCGCTTCGCCTTGCGCTGGGGGTGCACTGTCCGGTGCACTAGGAGGTCACGAGCACGTTCAGCGTCCCCGCCGACCGGGAGCGGGGCTGGAGGAAGGCAGGACACCGAGTGGGTGCCACCGCGGACCCTGCGGCCGATGAGGCTGCAGTGGCCAAGCTGGGCTTCAAGTCCGGGCAACTGGTCCAGGAGCTCGGCTGGGACGAGCAGGTCGACGAGGACTTCCGGGAGGCCGTCGAGGACCTGATCGGCAGCGAGCTGCTCGACGAGGACGCCGACGACGTCGCGGACGTCGTGATCTGCTGGTACCGCGAGGGTGACGGTGATCTGGTGGACGCTCTCGTCGACGCCATCACCAACCTCGCCGACGGCGGCATCGTCTGGCTCCTGACCCCCAAGAAGGGCCGCCCGGGCCACGTGCCCGCGGCCGAGATCGACGAGGCGGCCCCCACGGCCGGCCTGCACGCCACCACGAGCGTCAGCGCCTGCGCCAACTGGGCGGGCACGCGCATGACGACGCCGAAGAGCGGCCGCCGCTGAGCACGGTGCCGCACCACGACCCCCCGGGACCGGGGGACGCCTTCCCCGTCCCGGGGGCCGTGGTCCCCGACCAGCACGGGGAGCGCCTGCCCCTGCGGGAGCTGTGGGCGCAGGGACCCGCGCTGCTGGTGCTGGTGCCGGCGGCGTTCTCGACCCACTGCACCGCCGAGCTGGGGGCGCTGGCCTTCGAGATCGAGCGCTTCGACGCGGCCGGGGTCCAGCTGGCCGCGCTGTCCTGCGACCCGGTGACCTCCCTGCGCGCGTGGGGCGAGGACCGGGTCTACCCCTTCCCGCTGCTCAGCGACTTCTGGCCGCACGGGGCGGTGTCGCGCGCGCTGGGGGCCTTCGACGAGGACCTGGGTGTCGCGCAGCGGCTGTCGCTGCTCGTCGTCGACGGGACCGTCCGCTGGTCCCTGCGCGGGGACCTGGGCGCGCCCCGCTCGCTGAAGCGCCACCTGGCGGCTCTCGACGAGGTGTGAGGTGGGCCCGGCCGGGCTCGAACCGACGACAGCCGCGGTGTAAGCGCGGTGCTCTACCAACTGAGCTACGGGCCCCGACCAGGCCCACGGTAGCGGTCCCGGCCACTAGTGTCAGAGCCCGTGATCCCCCCGGACGGCGCACCCCCCACCCTCCAGCAGGTCACCGACGCCCTCGAGGTGATGCACCCGCTGGACCGGGCGCAGCCCTGGGACGCGGTCGGGCTGGTCTGCGGCGACCCCGACGCCCCCGTGCGCCGGGTCCACTTCGCCGTCGACCCCGTCGAGGCCGCGGTGGAGGAGGCGATCGCCGCCGGGGCGGACCTGCTGGTCACCCACCACCCGCTGCTGCTGCGCCCGGTGAGCTCCGTGGCCGCGACGACGTTCAAGGGGCGGCTGGTGCACCGCGCGGTCCGGGCCGGTCTGGCCCTGTACGTCGCGCACACCAACGCCGACGCGGGCACCCCGGGCGTCTCCGACGCGCTGGCCCGCGTCCTGGACCTCGACGACCTCCTCCCGCTGGAGCCCCTGCCGGGCCGTCCCGAGCTCGGCATCGGCCGGGTCGGGAACCTCGCCGCCCCCGAGCGCCTCGGCGACTTCGCCGACCGCGTGGCCCGCGCCCTGCCCGAGACCGAGCAGGGGGTCCGCGTCGCCGGCGACGCCGACGCCCTCGTCCAGCGGGTCGCGGTGTGCGGGGGGTCGGGCGACGGCCTCTTCGACCGGGTCCGCGCCAGCGGGGCCGACGTCTACGTCACCGCCGACCTGCGCCACCACCCCGCCTCGGAGGCCCGCGAGCGCGCGAGGTTCGAGCGCGGCCCGGGGGAGGGGGCCGAGTCGGGCCGTCCGTTCCTGGTCGACGTGGCCCACTGGGCCAGCGAGTGGCCCTGGCTGGCGGGGTGCGCGGACCGCCTGGTGGTGGCGCTGGCCGCCGACGGCCGTACGGTGGTCGCCCACGTGTCCACCACGCGCACCGACCCCTGGACGTTGCGCGTCCCCAGCCGAGGAGAGTGAGCCGGCGCATGCCGAAGGCTCCGGCGATCGACCAGCAGCGACTGCTGGACCTGCAAGCGCTCGACACCCGCCTGGCCCAGCTGGCGCACCGTCGCCGGACGCTGCCCGAGCAGGTCGAGCTGGACGGGCTGGAGAAGGAGCGCCGCCGCGCCGCGGACGTGCTCGTCGCCGCCCGCACCCTGGTCGGCGACGCCGAGCGGCAGGTCGCGAAGGCCGAGGCCGACGTCGCGCAGGTGCGCGAGCGCGCCGACCGCAACACCGCGCGGCTGCGGTCGGGCGGTGTCTCGGCCAAGGACGCGCAGGCCCTGGAGCACGAGCTGGAGTCCCTCGGGCGCCGTCAGGGCGTGCTCGAGGAGGAGGAGCTGCTCGTCATGGAGCGCCTGGAGCAGGCGCAGTTCGCCGCGGCCGAGCTGACCACCAACGACGCCGAGCTGGCCGAGCAGATCACCGAGGTCACCGCGCGCCGCGACGAGGCGCTGGCCGGCATCGCGCGCGAGGAGACCGCGACGCTGGCGCGTCGCCAGGCGATCGTCATGGGCATCGACGACGCCCTCGTCGCGCTCTACGAGAAGGTCCGCGCCCCCCGCGGCGGGGTCGGGGCGGCGATGCTGCGCGCGCGCCGGTGCGAGGGGTGCCGCCTGGAGCTGAACGCCTCCGACCTGGGCGTCATCCGCGCCACGGCCTCCGACGAGGTCGTCTTCTGCGAGGAGTGCGGCCGGATCCTGGTGCGCACGGACGAATCGGGGGTCTGAGGTGGGCCGGCGGCTGCGCGTCGAGGCCGACGGGGGGTCCCGGGGCAACCCCGGGCCCGCGGGCTACGGGGCGGTGGTCAAGGACGCCGCGACGGGGGAGGTCCTCGCCGAGGTCGCGGAGTCCATCGGGCGGGCCACCAACAACGTCGCCGAGTACCGGGGACTGGTCGCGGGGCTGCGGGCCGCGCAGGCCGTCGACCCCGAGGCGAGCGTGGAGGTCCGGATGGACTCCAAGCTCGTCGTGGAGCAGATGTCGGGGCGCTGGCAGGTCAAGCACGCGGACATGCGCGCCCTGGCCCAGGAGGCCCGCTCGCTGGTGCGACCGGGGCTGGTGGACTTCGGCTGGATCCCGCGCGCGCAGAACTCCCACGCCGACCGGCTCGCCAACGAGGCGATGGACGCCGCCGCGGCCGGTCGCGCGTGGCAGCGGGCGGGCGCGAGCGGGACGGCGTCCCCGGCCGCCGCGGCTCCCCCCGCCGCGGAGGCGGACCCCGACGCGCCGCCGACGGTGCTCGTGCTCGTGCGCCACGGCTCGACGGCGCTGACCGAGCAGCGCCGGGTCTCCGGCCGGTACGGGGAGGACCCGGAGCTGTCGGACCGGGGTCGGGCCGAGGCGGCGGCCGCCGCGACCTGCTGGGACGTTCAGGACGCCGACGTCGTCGTGACCTCCACGCTGCGCCGCTCGCAGCAGACCGCGCGGATCATCGCCGAGGCGCTGGGCGCGGACGTCGTCGTGGACCCGCAGTGGGACGAGACGGACTTCGGGGAGTGGGACGGCCTGACCGCCGGCGAGGTCGTGAAGCGCTGGCCGCGGGAGTTCGCCGCCTGGAACGACTCCCCGGAGGCGGCGCCGCCGGGCGGGGAGTCGATCGCGACGGTGGAGCGCCGGGTGCTGGCCGCCCGCGACGACCTGCTGCGGCGCTGGGCGGGTCGCCGGGTGGTCCTGGTCAGCCACGGCGACCCGCTGCGGGTCCTGCTCCGCTCGGTCCTCGGCGTCGACGGGCGGATGCAGCGCCGGATCCACGTGGACCCGGGCTCGCGGACCCTGCTGCGCTACCGCGCCGACGGGACGGGCGAGGTCCTGGCGGTCAACCGGGTGTGACGGCCTCCCGGCGCGGCTCGCCGGGGGCGTCGAGGCGGCTGGGCCACCACACCCGGCGGCCCAGCAGGGCGAAGAGCGCCGGGACGAGGACGGTCCGCACCAGCAGGGTGTCGAGCAGCACCCCGATCCCGACGACGACGCCGATCTGGGTCAGCACGATGAGCGGCAGGACGCCGAGGACGGCGAACACCGCGGCCAGCAGGACCCCCGCGCTGGTGATGACCCCGCCGGTCACCGCGACCCCGACGCGGACGGCGTCGCGGGTGCCCAGGGCCGGGGTCTCCTCCCGGACCCGGGTGACGAGGAAGATGTTGTAGTCCACGCCCAGGGCGACGAGGAACAGCAGCGACAGCAGCGGGACCTGGTTGTCCAGGCCCGGCATGCCCGCGACCCGGGTGAAGATCAGGTTCGCGGCGCCGAGGGCGGCGCCGTAGGTGGCCAGGACCGTGGCGACGAGCAGCAGCGGGGCCACCAGGGACCGCAGCAGCACGACGAGGACGACGAGGACGACGGCGACGATCAGCGGGGTCACCACGGTGAGGTCGCGGACGGTGGCGGTGCGCTCGTCCAGGGCCTCGGCCTCGGTGCCGCCGACGAGGGTGCCGGGGGCGGCGGCCCGCACGGCCTCGCGCAGGCGCTGCACGACCTCGCGGCTGGCGGCGGAGCCGGGCTCGGCCTCCAGGGTGGCCAGGACCTCGGTGACCCCGTCGGCGCTGCGCCCGGGCCGGACCGCGCCGACGCCCTCGACCGCCTCCGCAGCGGCCACGACCGCCGTGACGCCGCCGGCGCCGCCCCCGGTGCCGTTGCCGGGGACGAGGACCTGGGCGGGTTCGGCGGCGGCGCCGGGGAAGTGCTCCGACAGGGTCTGCGAGCCGTCGACGGACTCCGCGGACACTCGGAACTGCTCGGTCTGCTGCAGGCCCAGGCGGGCACCGGTGAGGCCGGCGGCGAGGGCGCCCAGCAGCACGACGGAGGCGACCACGACCCGCACCGGGCGGGCCAGGACGGCGCCGGCGATCCGCGCCCAGACGCCGGTGCGGGTCGTCTCGACGGAGCCGACGGTGGGCACGAAGGGCCAGAACAGCCTCCGCCCGCAGACGACGAGGGCGCTGGGCAGCACGAGCAGCCCGGCGAGCAGGGCCACGACGATGCCGATCGCGGCGTCGCGCCCGATCGTCCTGTCCGCGGGCAGGACGGCGGCCTGCAGGGTCAGCAGGGCGAGCACGACGGTGGTGCCGCTGGCGGCGATCGCGGGACCGGCGCCGCGCAGCGCCGCGCGCATCGCGGCCCGGTGGTCGGGTTCGCGGCGCAGCTCCTCCCGGTAGCGGGCGATGAGCAGCAGGGCGTAGTTGGTCCCGGCGCCGAAGACCAGGACGCTGGTGATGCCGGTCGAGGAGGGGTCGACGGGGGTCTCGGTGAGCCGCCCGACCAGCTGCAGCAG
Organism: Kineococcus radiotolerans SRS30216 = ATCC BAA-149; assembly: GCF_000017305.1. GTDB lineage: Bacteria > Actinomycetota > Actinomycetes > Actinomycetales > Kineococcaceae > Kineococcus > Kineococcus radiotolerans. The sequence continues at coordinate 3,648,587 of NC_009664.2, forward strand.
CCGGGTCACCACCTGGTCGGCGAGGCCCACGACGACCAGCGGCACCAGCCACAGCACGGGGGAGCGGTAGGTGACGAGCAGCAGCAGCGCGACCACCCCGGCGGTCATGAGGAGCAGGCGGGTGTTGGCGCCGCTGAAGGAGTCGGCGATGTCGACGCTGAACGCGGGACCGCCGGTCACCTCGGCGGTGAGCCCGGCGGGGAGCCCGGCGTCGGCCCGCCCGCGCACGTCGGCGACGGTGGCGGCCAGCTCCTCGCGGGGGACGTCGACCTGGACGGGGACGGGGACGAGCGCGGCCCGCCCGTCCTCGCTGGGGACCGGGGTGCCCAGCGCGCCGGCGGCGGCGAGGTCGGCGGGGGTGAGGGGGGCGCCGTCGCGGGAGTAGACGACGAGCAGGGTGCCCGCGCCGTCGTCGGGGAGGCGTTCGGCGAGCCCCGCGGCGCGCACGGACTCCGCCGAGGCGGGGGGTCCGCCGGTGGCGGAGGTGCCCTCGGGGGCGTCGCCGCCGAAGGCGTTCACGGCGCCGGCGAGGAGCACCGCGACGAGCAGGACGAGCCAGGCCGTGGCGCGGCCGGTCAGGAGGGCGGTCAGGGGACGCACAGTCACCTCGTTCAGTAGATCTCTCAGTGACTGAGATGTCTAGCGGTCGAGGGGTAGGATGGCAAACCGATGAGCACGTACCGACCCCGCGACACCCCCCGCGCCCGCCGCGAGCAGGAGATCGTCGACGAGCTCCGCGACCTCGCGGGCCTGTCCGAACGCATCGCGCACGTCTTCGCCGCACGCCACGGGCTGCACCCCACCGACCTGCAGGCGCTGATCCACGTCATGCGCCGCGAGATCGCCGACGACCCGCTGACCGCCGGTGAGCTCGCGGGCCTGCTCAACGTCACCACCGGCGCCGCGACCGGTGTCGTGGACCGCCTCGAGCGCCACGGCCACCTGCGCCGCGACCGCGGCGACACCGACCGCCGCAAGGTGTTCCTGCGCTACGGCGAACCCGGCATGGAGCTGGCCCGGGAGTTCTTCGGGCCGCTGGGCCGGCGCAGCGCCGCGGTCATGGCGCAGTTCGACGACGCCGAGCTCGAGGTCGTGCACCGCTTCCTCACCGGCATGGGCCGGGCGTTCGGCGAGCACCACGACGACCTCTGATCAGTCCCGGCGCAGGTAGCGCAGGACCGCCACCACCCGCCGGTTCTCCTGCGGGCTCGGGGGCAGGTCCAGCGTCGTGAAGATGCCCGCGACGTGCTTCTCGACGGCCCGCTCCCCGACCACCAGGCGCGCGGCGATGGCCGCGTTGGACAACCCCTCGGCCATGGCCGCGAGCACCTCCAGCTCGCGCGGGGTGAGCTCGGCCAGCCCGTCCCGGCCCCGGCGGACCAGCTGCGCCACGACCTCGGGGTCCAGGGCCGTCCCGCCCGCGGCGACCCGCTCCACCGCGTCCAGGAACTCGCGCGAGTCCGCCACCCGGTCCTTCAGCAGGTAGCCGATCCCCGCGGCCGACTCCGCCAGCAGGTCGCGCGCGATCCGGTTCTCCACGTACTGCGAGAACACCACCACGGGCAGCCCGGGGTGCCGGCGCCGGCACTCCAGCGCCGCCCGCAGACCCTCGTCGCTGTGGCCGGGGGGCATCCGGACGTCGGTCACGACGACGTCCGGGACGTCGTCGTCCACCGCGCTCACCAGCTGCTGCCCGTCCCCGACGGCGGCCACCACCCGGTGCCCGCGCAGCTCCACCAGCCGCACCATGCCCTCGCGCAGGACCGCGGAGTCCTCGGCCAGGACGACCCGCAGCCCGCTCACGCCCGCACCGGCAGGTCCAGGCGGACCAGGGTCCCCAGCCCCGGGGGGCTCACGAGGCGCAACGTCCCGTCCACCCCCGCGATCCGGTCGGTGAGGCCCCGCAGCCCGCTGCCGCGCGCCGGGTCCGCCCCGCCGCGGCCGTCGTCGCGCACCTCCAGCCGCAGCCGCCGCCGCGTCGCCCGGGCCCGCAGCCAGGCCCGCTCGGCGCCGGCGTGCTTGGTGGCGTTGGCCAGCAGCTCGGCGACGCAGAAGTAGGCCATGGTCTCGATCGCGGGCGAGAGCACCGCCCCCCGCAGGTCGACGTCGGTCTCGACGACCAGACCCGCCTGCTCGGCCATCGTCGTCAGCGCCGGTCCCAGCCCCTCGTCCAGGGCCGGGGGGTGGATGCCGCGGATGATCGTGCGCAGCTCGGTGATCGCCTCCCGCGTCGTCGTGTGCGCCACGTCCAGCAGCTCCCCGGCGCCGCCGGGGTCGGCGCGCAGCCGGTGGCGGGCCAGGTCGACGTGCAGGGCGATGGCGGTCAGCCGGGCCTGGGTGCCGTCGTGCAGGTTCCGCTCGATGGCCCGCACCTCCGCGGCCGAGCCCTCCAGCACCGCCGACCGGCTGCGCCGCAGCCGGGCCGAGTCCCCCTCCTGCGCACCCGTCGCCCGCGTCAGCCCCACCTGCACCCGGACGACGAGCCGCAGCAGCCACGGGCCGGCGAGGACCACGACCACCAGGACGAGCCCGGGCACCCCCGGGGGGCTCCCCTCCGGGGACCGCAGCAGCGCGACCCCGACCGCCGACAGCAGCCCCAGCGGCCCGCCCGCCCCGAGCACCGCCAGCGGGACCTGGACGAGCAGGAAGCCCGTCTGGGCCCACGCGCCGGGGTCGGTCAGCGTCCTCACCAGGCCGTCGAACGGGTCGCGGCCCCGCGGTCGCGGCGCCGGGTCCCCGACCTCGATCCGCAGCACCCGCCGGACCAGCCGCCGGTGCACCCGTCCCAGCCCGCGCGCGCAGGTCAGCGCCAGCGCCACCAGCGGCAGCCCCACGAACGTCAGGGACAGCACCACCCCGAGCAGCAGCAGGACGAGGACCAGCAGGCCGGCCGGCGCGAGCAGCAGCGCCAGCGCCTGGTAACCGACCTCCCGCCAGGTGCGCCCCGCCACCGGGGCCCGCAGCACCGCGCGCGCGAGCGCCCTCGTCCTCGACACGGGACCGACGGTAGCGGCGCCTCGACCCGTCGTCCCTCGTGCTGGCACGAGGGCCCGGTGGCGGTCCCCACGAGGACGAACCGGCCGGTCTGCACGCTGGGGCGGGAGGAGCCGGACGGAGAGGGTGAACACGTTGTGCTGCAACGAATCAGCAGCACGCGCGACACCCTGGAGGTTCCCGTGCCGTCGGTCCCGCCCCCCGCGTCCGTCCAGGCCTGCCGCACCGGCGCGGTGCCCCTGCTGGCCCTCGGCTGCCTCCTGCTGAGCCTGCTCGGGCTCGGGTTCTCCCGCTCCGTGGACCCCACCGCGGACCCCACCGCGGACACTGCCGTGGACACCGCGGCGGAACCCGTCGCCACCGTCTCCCGGGACCTGCCCGCCCGCTACGCGCACCACCGCGGTCCCGCCGGGGCCGGCGGGGACCGGCAGTTGCTCGGCCACGACACCACCGGCCGGGGTCTGGTCACCGAGGTCTTCGGCGACCTCGCCGCCGCCCGCGACGTCGCCGTCCTCGTCGGCGGCGTCGGCACCGACCTCGCGACCTTCGACACCGGGACCCTGCGCACCGGCGCCCGGGCGCTGGCCGCGGTCAGCCCGGCGAGCGCGGTCGTCGCCTGGGCCGACTACGTCAGCCCCGCCTCGATCGGGCCCTCCGCCGCCGGACCCGGTCTCGCCCGCGCCGGCGGCCGGCGGCTGGGGGTCTTCCTCGACAGCCTGCGGGAGAACGCCCCCGCGACCCACGTCGTGCTGGTCTGCCACAGCTACGGCAGCGCGGTCTGCGCCGCGGCGCTCGCCGGCGAGGACGCCCACGGCGTCGACGACGTCGTCGACCTCGCGAGCCCGGGCGTGGGGGAGGGGCGGCTGCCGGCCGGGGTCCGCCGCTGGACGGCGACGAGCCCGGCGGACCCGATCCGCCTCGTCCCGCACGTGCGGATCGGGGGGTTCGGCCTGGGGGTGGACCCCGCCGGGACCCCCGGCGCCCGCCGGCTGCCGGTGCCGCCCGACGGCGACCACGACGACTACCTCGCGACCGGCAGCCCGACCCTCGCGGCGGTCGCCGCGGTCCTCAGCGCGTGAGCTGCAGCGCGGCCACCGCGGCCGGGACGCAGACGGCGGCCCCGACCAGGCCGAGCGCGGCGAAGCGGGGCAACGAGACCTCGACCCCGCGGGCGCGGCAGCGGTCCAGCCACAGCAGCGTCGCCAACGAGGCCCACGGCGTCACCAGCGGCCCGAGGTTCACCCCGATGAGCACCGCCACCAGCCGGTGCGCGCTGCCCGCCAGCGGTTCCACCGCGAGGTAGGCGGGGAGGTTGTCGGCCACGTTCGCCGTCAGCGCGGCGGTCCCGGCCAGCTGCAGGTGGGCGGCGAACCCCTCGCCCTCCCCGGCCAGCGGGCGCAGCAGGTCCTCCAGACCGTGCCCCTGGGCGGCCTCGACGACGAGGAACAGCCCGCTGACCAGGACCACCGTCCGCCAGGGCAGCAGGCCGGGGCGCAGCGCCCCGCGCCGGCGCACCGCGAACACGGCGACGAGGACCAGCGCGGCCACGGCGGCCGGGACGGCGGGGGTGAGCCCGCTGACGAAGGCCGGCGCGAGCAGGCAGCACACGACGGTCGCGGTCCAGAACGTCACCGGGTCCCGCGGGGGCGCGGGCGGGGGCGCCGCGTAGGCCCCGCGCAGCGACCGGCGGTGCGCCAGGCCCAGGACGAGCACCGCCCCGGCCAGCCCGGCCAGGAACGGCGCCCAGGTCAGCGCGGTGAAGCCCGCCGTCCCCGACACCCCGAACCCCTCCAGGGTGTCGAGCGCGATGAGGTTGGTCAGGTTGGACACGGGCAGCAGCAGCGACGTCGTGTTGGCCAGCCAGACCGTGGTCAGCGCGAACGGCAGCGGGTCCAGGCGCAGCTGCGCGGCCAGGGCCAGGACGACGGGGGTCAGCAGCACCGCCGTGGTGTCCAGGGACAGCACGACCGTGGCGACCGTCCCCAGCAGGACGACGAGCAGCCACAACCGCCACGTCCGGCCCCGGCCCGCGCGGGCGGCCAGCCGGGCGGCGGCGTCGAAGACCCCGGCGGCGTCGGCGAGCTCGGCCACCACCGTGACGGCCAGCAGGAAGGCGAGGACGGGAGCGGCGCGGCCGGCGACCTCGGCGAGGCCGTCCCCGTCGAGCAGACCGGTCGCGACGGCCAGGGCCCCGGCGAGCCCGCAGACCCACCACACCTCAGGACGCCTCGACTTCCAGGGTCCAGGACCCGCCGCGGCGCGCGGGTTCGAGCAGCTTCGCGTCGAAGGCCTCCGAGACGGCGTCGTGCAGGGCCGCGGGGGTGCCCGGGGCCCGTCCACCGCGGGTCAGCAGGTGCCGGGCGACGAGGCCGCGGGTGCGCTTGGCCGCGTGCGAGACGACCTTGCCCCCGGACAGCACCCGCACCCCGACCGTGCGGGCCGCGGTGTCGGCGTCGGGCACCCAGGCGGCGGCGTAGGCCGCGGAGCGGCAGTCCAGGACGACGCCCTCCGGGGCGAGGACCCCGGCCAGCCGGGGCCGCCAGAAGGCGGCCAGCGGGCCGACGCCGGGCAGGCTGGTGCCCATGGAGAGCCGGTAGCCCGGTACGCGGTCGCCGGGCCGCAGGACCCCCCAGAGGGCGGAGACGACCAGGACCCGGCGGGCCGCGGCCGGGCGCAGCGTCGGCAGGTCGAGGGCGTCGAAGAGGACGCCCGCGTAGACCCTCGACGCCGGGGCCGCCGGTCGCGTGCGCAGGGTGGTGTTGGCGGCGACGACGTCGGCCAGGCCCGGTCCGGTGCCCAGGACCTCGGCCGCGTCAGGGCGGGCGGAGACCTCGGCCAGCGCGTCCAGCACCTGCTCGCGGGCGGGGGTGAGGGCGGGGGAGGTGAGGGCGTCCAGACGCACGGGCGTGCCGCGCCGCGGCCCCGCCCACTTGGTCTCCGACGGGGGGAGCAGCACGAGCACGAGGGTCGAGGGTACGGGGCCGATGGCCTAGGGTGGACGGCGGACGAGTCGGCCGGGCGACCGCGTCGGCCGGGGCGACCCGGCCGCCGAGGAAAGTCCGGACTCCACAGGGCAGGGTGGTGGCTAACAGCCACCCGGGGTGACCCGCGGGACAGTGCCACAGAGAACAGACCGCCACCCCGAGCGATCGGGGCGGTAAGGGTGAAACGGTGGTGCAAGAGACCACCAGCGTGCCGGGTGACCGGTGCGGCTAGGTAAACCCCACCCGGAGCAAGACCAGACAGGCAGCGTTCGAGGGCGGCCCGCCCGAGCTGCCGGGTAGGTCGCTTGAGGCGTGCGGCAACGCACGTCCTAGAGGGATGGTCGCCGCCCGCTCCCCGGAGCGGGGCACAGGATCCGGCTTACAGGCCGGCTCGTCCACCACGCTCGACAGCGCACGCCCGTAGCGGTGAGCCACTCAGGAAACACTCACAGTGATGTGAAACCCTCACGTCGTGTTCCGTTCACCGGCCCCCCGTCCCGCGTTCCCCGCCCCGTCGTCCGAGCCGGTGCCCGTGGTCCCGGCCCAGGGGCGCGAGGGCTCCCGGTCCCCGGCGAGCCGGTCCGCGGCCCCGCCGCGGCCGAGCCGGCAGCGGGTGCTGGTCCAGGCGTGGTGGGAGCAGCTCGACGAGGTCGCCCGCCGGCGCCTCCTGCGGCTGGCGCCCACGGACTTCCTGCCCGCCGACGCCGCCCTGGACCTGCAGATGCTGGGGGTCACGGTGATCGCGGTGGGGACGGTGCCCGGCGAGGACGGCTACGACGCCCTGTACGAGCAGCCGGCCGACGTCGTCGCGCTGCTCGCCGCCGTCCGCGGCGGCCGCCCCCGCTGAGCCCGCGGCGCGGCCGCGGCGGCGCGAGGGGGCCTCAGCGCGGCTCGGGGGCCCAGAGGGCCGCCCAGATGCGCGCGGCGGCGAGGAACTCCCGCAGGGCCGGCGGCTGGGCGTAGGCGGCGAAGGAGTGCTCGCCCAGGCGCAGGACGAGGCCGACGTCGGCGACCTGGACGCCGAAGGACCGCAGCTCCCGGGCCAGGTCCTCGGGCAGCTGGGCCGTCGGGGACAGGCTCAGCAGGTCGGTCCGCACGTCGGCGGGGAGCTGTCGCCACCACGAGGCGAGGGCATTGCTCTGTTGCTGCACGGCGAGGTCTTCGGGTGGATCCGGGGGTCCCTGCACGGCCGGTCACCCGCCCGGCGGGACCACCTCACCCGGACGGCTCCCCGGTGAGGGGCGGGTCACCAGGCCCAGCACGTGCTCGAGGACGTCCCGCCGCGAGCGCTCGGCGGCGCCGTCCCCGCCGTCCCCGCCCCCGTCGCCGCCACTGTCGTCGCCGTCGCCGCGGAGGGGGTCGTCGAGGGTCAGCGACCGCAGCAGCAGCGAGCCCATGAGCACCTCGGTGGCCCGCGCGGGGGTCGTGGCCTCCACGAGCTCCCCGCGGGTGCGGGCGCGGTGGAAGGCGTCCTCGAGGACGGCCGCGCACCGGTCGACGTGGTCGCGGCGGAACCGGGCGGCGACGGCGGGGGAGGTGGCGACCTCGTCGACGCAGCGCTGGAGCACCTGCCGGCGGCGGCCGGAGAGGGCCTCGGCGATCGGGGGGACGAGGGCCTCCAGGTCCCCGCGCAGGCTCCCGGTCAGCGGGGGTTCCAGGCGGGCGGTGAGGCTGGCCAGCGCGTCCACGACGAGGTCCTCGGTGCCGGCCCAGCGGGCGTGCACGCCGCGGCGGTCGACCCCGGCGCGGGCGGCGACCCCGCGGGTGCTGAACGCCGCGATGCCCTTCTCCGCCAGCTCCTCGACCGCCGCCGCCAGCACCCGGGCGTCGATCCCGGGGTCGCGCGGTCTGCCGCGCCGCGTCCGCTCCACCGTGCCACTCTATTCACGTACCATCCTGGTACATCAATCGAGAGGGAGTTCCGCCATGGCGACCATGTACGAGGCGACCGCGACCGCGTGGGGCGGCCGCGAGGGGCGCGTCACCTCCTCCGACGACCGCCTGGACGTCAGCCTCTCCCTGCCCCGGGGCATGGGCGGGGACGACGGCCCCGGCACCAACCCCGAGCAGATGTTCGCCGCGGGGTACGCGGCCTGCTTCCACAGCGCCCTCAAGGGCGTCGCCCGGATGCGCAAGGTCGACGTCTCCGACTCCGCCGTCTCGGTGACCGTCGCCGTGACCGGCGGCATGGCCGAGGGCATCGACCTCGCCGTGCGGATCGAGGCGCAGCTGCCCGGCCTGGAGGAGCCCGTCGCGCGCGACCTCCTCGACGCGGCCCACCAGGTCTGCCCGTACAGCCGCGCCACCCGCGGCAACGTCGTCCAGGAGCTCGTGCTCGTCTCCGACGAGGACTGAATCGCCCCGGCCCGCCGCGGCCGGCTCCTCAGTCGGCGGGGGCCGGCGCCAGGTGCGACTGCCACATCCGCGCCAGCCGCGGGTTCGCGGGGACGGGGTTCGCCGGGCAGACCACGTCGTGCCGCACCCTGGCCCCCACCTGGTCCTCGTCGTCCTCGTCCAGGACCGGCGCGGGCACGGCGCGGTCGTCCACGACGCGCCAGCGCTCCTCCGCGGGCACGCTCACGGCGAGCACCGACTCCTTCGCCAGCCGGACCGGTTCCCCGCCGGGGCCGGGGTAGCGGTGGACGGGGTGCCCGCAGTGCGCGCACTCCTCCTCGGTGAAGGGCCGCTCGGCGACCAGGCGCGCCATCCGCTGGACGTGGGCCAGGACGGCCGACGACTGCTGGCCCAGGGTCGGCGGCAGCCCGCGGGGTTCCCCGGGCGCCTCCACCGCCGGTGGCCGGGCCGCGGGCGCCGCGGCCCCGGCGAAGCGCTCCCGGCAGGCCGCGCAGACCGGCACCTGGACCCCCAGCCGCTCCTGGGTCCGCACGTCGGCGTCGGGCTCCGAGGCGCCGCAGAACGCGCAGCGGTCCGGGTGGGTGTCGTGGTCCACCGGGACAGCATGCCCGTTCTAGAAGACGTTGGCGCACACGGCTGATCCTCTGCTCCGCCCGGGTGGACCGCGCTCCCGGCGGCTGCGCGCGGGCACCGCGATCACCGACGATCCCTGGGAGACCCACAGGGACCGGTGCCCCGGCAGCGGCGAGCAGGAGGACGAACGCGTGAGCGCCCAGCAGTTCCGACCCGAGGGCCGCGCGCGGCGGGAGCCCGTCGCCGAGGTCCCCTTCTTCGCCCCGCCGCGCGGGGAGTTCCCCGTCGACGGCGGCGGGTTCGGCCCCGGCCCCGGGGGCGGGTTCGGCGGCGGGTTCGGCGGCGGGTTGCCCCCGCAGGGCCCGGACGCCCGGTTCTCGACGGCGCCCGCGGCTCCCGGGCACCTCGGGTACCCGGGGGCCGCGGGTCACCCCGACCGCTCCGGCTGGCGCCCGTCCGCGCCGGAGGAGCCGGTGCGCGGTCTGGAGGACGTCGCGGGTCTCGGCCGGGCGGCCGTCGCCCTCGCCGTCGTCGCCACCGCGACCTCCCTCGTCGCTGCCCTCACCGGGCTGGCCGCGGGGACCTCCCTCGTCGCGGCCCTGGTCACTGCCCTGCTCTCCCTGGTCCACGGCGCGGTGCTCGTCGCGAACTGGATCGTCGTCGCGCTGTGGCTGCGCCGCGCCCGGCGCAACGCCGAGCGCATCGACCCCCGGTCCCCGCAGCGCCGCGCCGCGGTGTGGGCGTGGTTCGGCTGGTTCGTGCCCGTCGCCGCCTTCTTCGTGCCCTTCCAGTACGTCAGCGACGTCTGGCGGGCCTCCCAGCGCCGGGCCCCGCGGGGGACGTCCCCGCAGCTGAGCGCGTGGTGGGCGGTGTGGCTGCTGAGCCTCGGCCTCGGCAACGTGAGCTTCCGGCTGTCCGAGCAGGGCAGCGGCACCGCCGCCGCCGCTCTCGCGGTGGCCGCGGCCCTCGCCACCCTCGTCGCGCTGCCGCTGTTCCGCGGGGTCGTGCGCTCCGTGGCCGTGGCCCAGCAGCCCTGAGCCTCAGCCCAGCAGGGCGGGCACGACCTCCCGCTCGAACAGCTCGATCCCGCTGGTGTCCGTCGCGGCCTCGGCGAAGTAGAAGTTCGCGTGGCCCAGGCCCGCGTCCAGCAGCGGGCGCAGCTTGGCGACGATCTGCTCCGGCGTCCCCACCCCGGCGGCCTCGGGGGTGAGGCCCCCGACCTCGCGCTCGACGGCCTCGGGGCTGACGTGCCCCGCCAGCTGCGCGCGGCGGGCGGCGATCCGCTGCGCCACCTCGGCCTCGTCGCGGCCGATGGCGACGGTGTAGTCCGCGGTGCGGGTGATGCTCGCGAAGTCGCGGCCCACGGCCTCGCAGTGCCCGCGCAGCACCTCCGACTTGTGCGTGAACCCCTCCAGGGTCCCGTCGAAGTTGGTGAAGTCGGCGTACTTCGCCGCCGTCAGCAGCGTCTTGCGCTCACCGCCGCCCGCGATCCACAGCGGGATCCCGCCCTCCTGCAGCGGCTTCGGCTGGTTGATCGCCCCCGCGGTGGAGTAGTGCTTCCCCTCGAAGGTGGAGATCCCGTCGCGCCAGAGCTCCCGCATGATCTGCACGCCCTCGTCGAGGCGGGCGAGGCGTTCCCCCGCGCCGGGGAACCCGTAGTCGTAGGCGCGCCACTCGTGCTCGTACCAGCCGGCGCCGATGCCCATGTTCAGCCGGCCCCCGGAGACGACGTCCACGGTGGTGGCGACCTTGGCCAGGTAGGCGGGGTTGCGGTAGCTCATGCACGTGCACATCTGCCCCAGGCGGATGCGCTGCGTCACCGCGGCGAAGGCGGCCATCAGGCTCCACGCCTCGTGGGTGGCCTGGTCGGTGGGTTCGGGCACGGTGTGGAAGTGGTCGTAGACCCAGACCGAGTCCCACACGTCCCCGCGGTCGGCGCGCTGCACCAGCCCGCTCATGACCTCCCAGTGGGCGGCGGGGTCCACCCCCACGAGGTCGTGCTTCCAGCCCTGCGGGATGAACAGGCCGAACGTCAGGCGCGGCGGTGCGTCAGTCATGACCCGGACACTAGTGCGCCCGGGTCACGACCGGAAGGCTACCGGCGGGTGGCCGCCGCGGCGGCCGCCAGCGAGGCCGCCCCGATGATGCCCGCGTCGTTGCGCAGCTGCGCGGGCACGATGGGCGTGCGCAGGTCCAGCAGCGGCAGGAACTTCTCGTGCTTCTTGCTCACCCCGCCGCCCACGACGATGAGGTCCGGCCACAGCAGGTCCTCCACGTGGGAGTAGTAGCGCTGCAGGCGCTTGGCCCACTGCGACCAGGAGAGGTCCTGGCGCTCGCGGGCGGAGTCGGCGGCCTTCTTCTCCGCGTCGTGCCCGTCGATCTCCAGGTGCCCCAGCTCGGTGTTGGGCACGAGCCTCCCGTCGACGATCAGCGCGCTGCCGATCCCGGTGCCCAGGGTCGTCACCAGCACCACCCCGTGCACGCCCTTCGCGGCCCCGAACGTCACCTCGGCGTACCCGGCGGCGTCGGCGTCGTTGACCACCACGACAGGACGGCCCAGGGCCTCGGAGAACAGCGTCTCCGCGTCGGTGCCGATCCACGACGGGTCGACGTTCGCCGCGCTGCGCGCGATGCCGTGCTGGATGACGGCGGGGAAGGTGATGCCGATGGGGGTGTCCGCGGGCACGTCGAAACCGGCCAGGACCTCCGCGACGACGGGCGCCACCGCCGCGGGGGTCGCCGGCTGCGGGGTCTCGATGCGGACCCGCTCGGCGGCGAACTCGCCGGCGACCAGGTCGACCGGGGCGGCCTTGATGCCGGATCCGCCGATGTCGACACCCAGGCCGATCGTCGCGGTGGCCCGCGCGGGACCCGTCGTGGTGGTGTTCTCGGTGCTGGTCACGACGGGGAGCCTAGGCCCGTCAGCGGTTCGTGTCCTTCGGCAGGACGATCCACAGCGCGGCGTAGACCAGGACCTGCGGCCCGGGCAGGACGCACGACAGGACGAAGATCAGCCGCACGACGTTGGCGGGCAGGCCGAAGCGCCGCGCCAGCCCGGCGCAGACGCCGGCGACGAGCTTGCCCGAGGTCGGGCGGGACAGGACGGGGGTGCTCACGGGTGGCTCCTCGGGTCGGTGGGTTCCGTACGAGGGGGTCAACGACCGGGCGTCCCGGATCGTCGCGCTCCGCGGGGAGGATCCTCGGGCCGCCCGGGTACGACTCCCGGGGGAGGCCCGGCCTCACGGGAGGGTGAGGACCTCCGCGCCGGTCTCGGTGACGACGAGGGTGTGCTCGAACTGGGCGGTGCGCTTGCGGTCCTTCGTGACCACCGTCCAGCCGTCCTCCCACATCTCCCACTCGTGGGTGCCCAGCGTCAGCATCGGCTCGATCGTGAAGACCATGCCGACCTCCATGACCGTCGCGTGCGCGGGGGCGGCGTCGTAGTGGGGGACGATCAGCCCGGAGTGGAACGCCGGGCCCACCCCGTGGCCGGTGAAGTCGCGCACCACGCCGTAGCCGAAGCGCTTGGCGTAGGCCTCGATGACGCGGCCGATGACGTTGATCGCCCGCCCCGGCGCCACGGCCTTGATCCCGCGGCGCGTCGCCTCGCGGGTCCGCTCCACCAGCAGCCGCGACTCCTCGTCGACGTCCCCGCAGAGGAACGTCGCGTTGGTGTCGCCGTGCATGCCGTCCAGGTAGGCGGTGATGTCGATGTTCACGATGTCGCCGTCGGCGAGGACCGTGGAGTCGGGGATGCCGTGGCAGACGACCTCGTTGAGGCTGCTGCACAGCGACTTGGGGAAGGACCGGTAGCCCAGCGTCGAGGGGTAGGCGCCGTGGTCGCAGAGGAACTCGTGCCCGATCCGGTCCAGCTCGTCCGTCGTCGTCCCGGGCACGACGTGTTCGCCCACCAGCGCCATCGCCTGCGCGGCCAGCTTCCCGGCGCGGCGGATGCGCTCGATCCCCTCGGGGTCGATGACGTGGGAGCCCTTGTAGGGCAGCGGGGCCTGCTGGTCCACGTACTCGGGCCGGTCGATCCGCGGCGGGACCGGGCGCCGGGGCGAGATGGTGCCGGGCACCAGGGTGCCGAGGGGTGCGGTAGCGGTGCCCGTGCTCATGGACCCGAGTCTAGGTCGGGTGCGCCGGGCTCCCCGAAGCGCCAGGATGCCGTCATGACGACGCAGTGGTTCTACGACGTCCGCACCGGCGAGGTCCAGGAACTCGAGCGGAAGGGGCCGAACAGGGACCTGCTGGGGCCCTACGCCAGCCGCGAGGAGGCCCAGCGAGCCCTGGACACCGCCCGCGCGCGCACCGAGGAGGACGACCGCCGCGACGCCGAGGAGGACGACTGGTGACCCCGGTCGTCCCCCGGTCCTCGCGCCGCCGCGGTCAGGGGCACCCCTGAGCGTCCCGGGGCGTTGACCGGGGTGATCCCCGACGTGAGGACGACGAGCGCGGCCGGTTCCTCCACCGAGGGGTGGATGCCCCCGACCCGGACCCTCGGTCAGGATCGGACGACCGCCCGTGGCGGACCTAGGATCGGCGACGAGCCCGGGTGGCGCGGGCGGGTACGCAGGACGCACACGAGGGGGACCGCCTGATGTCGGAGTCGCTGGACCTGAGCAAGCCGCTGGACCCGCCGGCCGTGCCGGCCACCCCGCCTGCCCCGGACCTGCAGCTGACCCCGCCGGCCCCGGTGCCGGTGGTCGCCGACGAGCAGGCCGAGGGGATGATCCCCCTCGACGAGGCGACGCGGGCGGAGCTGCACCGCAAGGCGCAGGCCTTCGTCGCCGACCTCGCCGCGCAGGACCCGCGCAGCCCCGCCTTCCAGAAGAAGGTCGACGACATCACGCGCATGGGGGAGCAGGAGGTCCGCTCCTCGGCGCAGGTCTCCAACCGCATGCTCGAGCGCCCGCAGTCCAGCCTGGCCGGGGCCAAGGGGCAGAAGGCCTCCGGGCCCGGGGCCGACGCGCAGGTCAAGGTCGCGAGCACCCTGCTGGAGCTGCGCCAGACCGTCACCGCCCTCGACCCCGGCCGCGCCGACCTCAAGGGCGTGCGGAAGATCCTCGGGATCATCCCCGCGGGCAACAAGATCCAGCGCTACTTCGAGCGCTACGCCGACGCCCAGTCCCAGCTCGACGCGATCATCAAGGCGCTGGCCAGCGGGCAGGACGAGCTGCGCAAGGACAACGCCTCCATCGAGTCCGAGAAGCAGAACCTCTGGACGACGATGGGCAAGCTCACCGAGTACTCCACGCTGGCCAAGGCCCTGGACGCGGCGACGGTGGCCAAGATCGACGAGCTGCGGGCGACGAACCCCCAGGCCGCGGAGGCCCTCACCGCCGACGCGCTGTTCCCGATCCGCCAGCGCCACCAGGACCTGCTGACCCAGCTCGCCGTCAGCGTGCAGGGCTACCTCGCGCTGGACCTGGTGCGCAAGAACAACATCGAGCTCATCAAGGGCGTCGACCGGGCGCAGACGACGACGGTGGCGGCCCTGCGGACCGCGGTGATCGTGGCGCAGGCGCTGGCCAACCAGAAGCTCGTGCTCGACCAGATCAACGCGCTGAACACCACGACGAACCAGATGATCCTGTCGACCTCGGAGATGCTCAAGCAGCAGACCGGCCAGATCCACGAGCAGGCCTCCACGGCCACGGTGGACGTGGCCACGCTGCAGAAGGCCTTCGACAACGTCTTCGCGACGATGGACGCGATCGACACGTTCAAGCAGCAGGCCGTGGTGAGCATGGCGAACACCGTCGACGCCCTCGAGGGGCAGGTGCACCGCTCGCGGTCCTACCTGGAGCGCGCGCGCAACGGCGAGCAGGGCGCGGGTCCCGCGCTGGAAGGTCCCCGGTGAGCTCGGTGGCCTCCTCCCGCGCCGACCAGCGCCCCTCCCGGGCGCTGAGGCGGGCTGCCGCGGCCGAGGGGAGGGTCGTGCGGCGCGGCCCCGCGCAGGCCCCGCCGGAGCTCGTCTCGCGCCGGCTGCGCAGCCGCACCTGGCGGGCCGCGAACTCGTGGTGGCTGGCGATCCCGGCGCTGGGGCTGCCGTGGCTGGCGTTCCTCTACATGGGGTTGCGCGGGCGGCGGCCGCAGTGGGTGCTGGCCGCGCTCGGCTACCTCGTCGCGATGGGCGGGGCCGCCACCGGCCTCGGCCTCGGTCTGGGCCTGGCGACGGGCCACGAGCTGTTGTTCCTCGTGCTGGGTTCCCTGCTGGGCGCCGGCACCTGGGGATTGGGACTGGTGCACTCGATCATGGCGAACTCGACGTGGCTGCGGATCAAGGCGGCCTTCACGGGCGAACCCGCCCTGGAGGCCCCGACGACCCCGGCGGTGCCCCCGGCCCCCGCCGACCCGGTGAGCGGGCTGCAGGAGGCCCTGCGCGAGGTCGTGCGCACGGCCAACCGCCACGGCGGCCGCCTGCCCGACGGGGCCGTGCCCGCGGTCCGCGAGGTCGAGGACGTGCTGCGGCCGCTGCTGGCCCACGTCGCCCGGCGCGGCGCGGAGGTCGAGGAGCTGCACAACCTCGAGGCCATCGTCACCGAGTACCTGCCCGGGGCGCTGGAGCACTACCTCGACCTGCCCCCCGACTACGCCGAGACCCACCGGCTGCCGTCGGGGCTCACCCCGGCCGAGGAGCTCGTCAACCAGCTGCGGCTGCTGGTGGACGGGTCCCGGGACCTCCAGCGCGCCGTCCACGACCACGACGCGCAGAAGCTGTCGGTCCAGGGCCGGTTCCTCGACGCGAAGTTCCGCCGCTCGGACCTGGACCTGTAGGAGGACGCGGTGGGTGTCGATCTCGGCAAGGGCGACGGGACGCGGGGCCCGCGGACGCGCGAGCCGCTGCCGGAGGTGACTCCCGCGGTGGCTCCGGAGGTGGCTCCGGAGGTGGCTCCGGAGCGGCGCCCCGGCGCGACGGTGGCGCGGACGACGCCCCCACCGGCGCCGTACCAGCGGCGGGAGCCGTCGCTCCCGGCGGCGGACGAGGCGCGGGGGCTGAACCCGCACGCGATGGGGGTGTTCACCACGGCGTGGACGGCGGGGTGGATCGTCGCCTTCGCCACCCACCTCTGGTGGCTGGGCCTGATCATGCTCCTGATGCAGGGCGCGGTGTTCGGCTACGTCAAGCAGCAGGGCCTGCCGTGGGCCGGGCCCGGGCGCGCGGCCCGCCGCGCCCGGCGGCTGGAGCGCCACCGCGAGCGGGCGCGCCGCCGCGGCGCGCTCGCCCCGCCCCCGCCCGCGGTCCCGGAGCTGCCCGACCCCGTCACCACCGCCGAGCGCCGGCTGGCCGCGGTGCTCGTCACGGCCGAGACCTCCGGGGGCCGGATGGACCCCGAGGCGGTCGAGCTGGTCCGCGAGGTCGACCGGCTGCTGCGCCCGCTGCTGGCCCAGGTGCGGACCCGCGACGCGGACCCGCAGGTCCGCCACGACCTGGAGACCCTGGCCGGGGAGCACCTGCCGCGCACCGTCGAGGACTACCTCGTCCTGCCCGACGACTACGCCCGCACCCACCGCACGGCGGCGGGCACGACCCCGGCCGACGAGCTGCGGGCCCAGCTGCAGCTGCTCGTCGAGGGCTGCCGGCAGGTGCGCGACTCCCTCCTCAGCCGCGACGTGGACCGTCAGCAGCAGCAGAGCCGGTTCCTCGAGGCGAAGTTCCGGCGCTCCGACCTGGACCTGTGAGGACGGCCGTGGGGATCGAACTGCGCAAGGGCGACGACGACCGGGACCGGCCCCGTCGGGTGGTCCTGCCCGAGCGCGAGGTCGAGGTCATCGGCCCGAACGACCTCGAACCGCGCCTGGGGGCGAACCTCCCGGTGCTCGGGTGGGTCTCCGACCCCGTCTTCCAGCTCGTCCGGTTCGTCGGCCTGGGCGGCTGGATCGTCCTCTACGCCGCCCTCGGGCCGCTGGGCCTGTGGTGGGTGGGGTTCATCGCGATGTGGGCCTGGATCGGGGCGAACGTGGCCTACGAGAACGAGGCCCGGCGGCGGCGCCGGTTGCGGCGGCACTACCGGCGCGCGATCAAGTACGGGACGCTCGCCCCGGTGCCGGTCCTGCTGCGCCCGGAGGAGGCCGCGCCGGTGGTCCGGGAGCAGCGGCTCGCGGCGGCGGGGGCGCCCGCCGTCAGCGCGCCGCAGGTGACCGCCGCCGAGAAGGCCCTGGTCGCCACGGTCCGCCGGGTCGACACCGCCGTGGACCGCTTCGAGCGCACCGACGTCGTCCTCGTCCACGAGGTCGCCGACCTGCTCGGCCCGCTGCTGCTGCGCATCGCCGAGCGGGGCGGGGACCCCCAGGTCCGCCACGACCTGGAGACCCTGGCGGGGGAGCACCTGCCGCGCACCGTCGAGGACTTCCTGGCCCTGCCGCCCGACGTCGCCCGCGGCAGCCGCAACGCCGCGGGGTCCACCCCGGCGGAGGAGCTGCGCAACCAGCTGCACCTCATGGCCGACGGCTGCCGGCAGCTGCGGGAGGCGGTGCTCTCGGCCGACGTGGACCGTCAGCAGCAGCAGAGCCGGTTCCTCGAGGCGAAGTTCCGCCGCGGGGACCTGGACCTGTGACCCTCGCGGTGCCCGGTCCGGTGCGGTAGGAAGGGGACCGTGACCCTCGACGTGCAGCTCGTCGGTTCCACGACCCAGATGGCCGTGGTGACCCTGCGTCCCGGGCAGACGCTGTACTGCGAGGCCGGGAAGTTCCTCTTCTCCTCCGGCGACGTGGTCATGGAGACCAAGCTCACCGCGCCCGGCGGCGGCGAGGGGGGCGGCCTCGGCGGGCTGCTGCGCGGCGCGGCCCAGGCCGGCAAGCGGGTGCTGGCGGGGGAGTCCTTCGCCTTCCAGCACTTCCACACCCCCGGCGGCGACGGGCTGCTGGGGCTGGCCGGCGTCCTGCCCGGCGAGATGCGCCACCTGGAGCTGGACGGCTCGACGACGTGGTTCGCCGAGAAGGACGCCTTCGTGGCGGCCGAGGCGGGGGTGCACTTCGACATCGCCTTCTCCGGGGTGGGACAGGGCCTCATGGGCGGGGAGGGGTTCATCCTCGAGAGGTTCACCGGCCGCGGGTCGCTGCTCATCGCCGGCGCGGGCGACTTCATCGACATCAACCCCGCCGACTACGGCGGCACCCTGCGGGTCGACACCGGCTGCGTCGTCGCCTGGGACGACCGCATCACCTACGGCGTCGAGACCGTGGGCCGGCTGAACCGGCAGGGGATCGTCAGCGCCGTCCTCGGCGGTGAGGGGCTGACCCTGGCGACGCTGCGCGGCGACGGGCGCGTCATCCTGCAGTCGGTCACCATCGAGGCCTTCGCCAAGGCGCTGGTCAAGAACAGCGCCAAGCCCGACCAGCAGGGCCTCGGGGCCCTGGGCGGGTTGTTCGGGGGCTCCCGCGGCTAGCGGGACCTCCCCGGGCACCAACCGGGCCCGGTGATCGTTGGGCCCACCGCAAGCGGTCACACCACCGAACGCAGCGACGAAACGGAGCGAACACCATGGGCGTCAGCCTCAGCAAGGGCGGCAACGTCTCCCTCACCAAGGAAGCGCCGGGGATGACCAAGGCCGTCATCGGCCTGGGCTGGGACGCGAACTCCTTCACCGGCTCGGAGTTCGACCTCGACGCGCAGGCCATCATGGTCGGCGCGAACGGCAAGGTCCCCAGTGACGGCTACTTCGTCTTCTTCAACCAGCTGAAGTCCCCCGAGGGCTCCGTGGAGCACACCGGCGACAACCGCACCGGTGAGGGCGACGGCGACGACGAGAAGATCAACGTCGACCTCAGCCTCGTGCCCGCCGAGATCGAGAAGATCGTCTTCACCGTCGCCATCTACGACGCCGACACCCGCAAGCAGTCCTTCGGGCAGGTGCGCAACGGCTTCATCCGCGTGGTCAACAGCGAGGGCGGCACCGAGGTCGCCCGCTACGACCTCACAGAGGACGCCTCCACCGAGACCGCGATGGTCTTCGGCGAGCTGTACCGCAACGGGTCGGACTGGAAGTTCCGCGCCGTCGGCCAGGGCTACGCCGACGGTCTGCGCGGCATCGCGACCGACTTCGGCGTCAGCGTCTGACGCACTCCACCGCGCACCGTCCCCGGCCGGGGACGGTGCGCGTTCGCACGTCGTCCGCACGGCGGTGAGTAGGGTTCGAGGTCCGGCCCGCACGGGCTCCGCATGAACAGGAAGCTGACAGGTGATCCTCAAGACCTACCGCTGGTCCTTCGTCGTGACGGCCCTGGGGCTGGTGCTCGCCGCCTGGTACGGGCTGTCGGCCCACCTGGGCATCGGGCAGGCGATCGCCCTCGTCCTGATCCTCTCGATCCTCGAGATCAGCCTCTCGTTCGACAACGCCGTGGTGAACGCGACCATCCTGGAACGGATGAGCGACTTCTGGCGGAAGATCTTCCTGTCCGTCGGCATCATCATCGCCGTCTTCGGCATGCGGCTGGTCTTCCCCATCGTGCTGGTCAGCGTGACCGCCGGGCTGGGGCCGATCGAGGTCATCCGCCTCGCCCTCGAGGGCGGTGACCCGGAGACCCCGGGCACGTACGGCTACGAGCTGCACGAGGCCCACCCCACCATCGCCTCCTTCGGCGGCATGTTCCTGCTCATGCTCTTCCTCAACTTCATCTTCGGGGAGAAGGAGCACCACTGGCTCGGGCCGATCGAGCGCGCCCTGGAGAAGGTCGGCAAGCTCGACTACGTCCAGGTCATCGTGGCCGGCGCCGTGCTCCTCGTGGTGGCCGAGACCTTCGCCACCGAGCACGGCCGGACCGTCCTGGCCTCGGGTCTGGCGGGCATCGTGACCTACCTGCTCGTCAACGGCCTCGGCGAGCTGTTCAACGTCGAGGACCACGTCGAGCACGAGGACCCCGCCACCACCTCGGCCGGCACCACGGCCTCCGGCGTCAACGGCCCCAGCGGGGCGGCCCGGGCCACCGGCAAGGCGGCGTTCTTCCTCTTCCTGTACCTCGAGGTCCTCGACGCCTCGTTCTCCTTCGACGGGGTCATCGGCGCCTTCGCCATCACCTCCGACCCGGTGATCATCGCCATCGGCCTCGGCGTCGGCGCCATGTACATCCGGTCGATGACCGTGCACCTGGTGGAGGAGGGCACCCTCGCCCAGTACCCCTACCTGGAGAACGGCGCCCTGTGGGCCATCGGCGCCCTCGCGGTGATCCTGCTGCTGAGCATCGAGGTGGAGATCCCCGAGGTCGTCACCGGCCTCATCGGGCTGGCCTTCATCGTGGCCTCGCTCATCAGCTCCATCCGGTACAACCGGGCCCACCCCGAGGAAGCCCACGTCGAGCAGCACCACGCGGCGCAGCCGGGCTGATCCGCCGAGCGGGACGGAGCGGGGGCGGGGGGTCGGCGGGCTGAGCAGGAGGGCGAGCGGTGAGCGGCGGGACGAACGCGCGGCCGGCGGAGGAGGTCCACAACTTCCTCGGCCGGCCCGGGCCGCGGCGCAGCCGGCGCACGCTGGCCGACCACCTGCAGCCCCCCCGCCCCCGCCCGGTGGTCACCACCCCGGCCCCGCCCGCTCCGCCGCCCGCGGCGCGGGTCGCGCCCCCCGCCCCGGCGCGGGTCGCGGCCCCCGCCCCGGTCGTCGCCGTCGGGCAGGCCCGGGCCAGCGAGCGCCGGGTCGTCCTCGACGACGAGCGCCCCACCGCCACGATCCCCGCGGCCGAGCGGGCCTCGGGGACCCTGCGCATCACCCTGCGCTGGGAGCGGCAGGTCACCGCCGCCGGTCTGCACCGTTCCACCGACGTCCACCTCGGGTGCCTCTGGGAGACCCGGGACCGTCACGCGGGTGCGCTGCAGTCCCTGGGTGACCTGCTCGCCGCCCCCGGCTTCGGCGCCCGCCAGGTCCTGCGGCTGGGACCGCGCAGCGAGCAGGACGGCGAGGAGGTCCTCGCCGACGCCGCCCACCTGAGCCTGATGCGCCGGATGGTCCTGTACGTCTACGCCGTCGGGCCCAACCCCCCGGACTACCGGCGGCTGGCCCCGCACCTGACCCTCGCCCGCCGCGGCGGGGGCACCCTGCAGATGTGGGCGGGCGAGCCGCCCCCGGGGGCGCGCACCTGCGTCATCGCCTCCGTGCACGACGTCGGCGGCGACCTCGTCGTCCGCCGCGAGGACGAGTTCCTCCCCGGGACCGCGCGCGACGTCGCGCTCGCGTACGGGTTCGACGACCTCGACTGGAACTCCGAGGGCACCGTCCCGCGTCCTTCCTGAGCACACCCCATCCACCACGAGAGAGGGGCCCACCGTGGCCGTCAGTCTGAACAAGGGCCAGAAGCTGTCGCTGGAGAAGTCCGGCGGGGGCAGCCTCACCCGCGTCTTCATGGGCCTGGGCTGGGACGCCGTGGCCAAGGGCCTGTTCCGCAAGAAGGCCGTCGACATCGACCTCGACGCGAGCGTGCTGCTCTTCGACGCGCAGCGCCGGCTGGTCGACGAGGTGTGGTTCCAGCAGCTGCGCAGCAAGGACGGGTCCGTCGTCCACAGCGGCGACAACCTCACCGGCGAGGGGGAGGGCGACGACGAGGTCGTCCACATCGACCTGCCCGCGGTGCCGGCCCAGGTGCAGACCCTCGTCTTCACGGTGTCCAGCTTCACCGGCCAGGACTTCTCCCAGGTCCAGAACGCCGTCTGCCGCCTCGTCGACGCCGCCCAGCCGCAGCCGGTCGAGCTCGCCCGCTACGAGCTGTCCGACGCCGGACCGCACACCGCGCAGATCATGGCCAAGCTCACCCGCGAGGGCAGCGGCTGGGCCATGACGGCCATCGGCGCACCCGCCCAGGGCCGCCACATCCGCGACCTCCGCGACGCCGTCGCCGCCCACGTCTGAGCCGCTGAGCCCAGCGTGCGGCACTTCAGCACCCTCGACGCGGAGCGGGAGCGGGACCTCTTCCTCCACCCCCCGCGACCGGTCGACGTCACCGCCGGGCGCGACGAGCTCGCCGTCGCGCTCGGCGCCACGCTGTACTGCCCCGCGACCCGCGAGCGCCTGGCGGGGGACCTGCTGCGGCTGGCCCGCCGCGGGGTCCTCTCGGCCGTGGCGTGCCTGGAGGACTCCGTCCCCGACCACCGCGTCGCCGAGGCCGAGGAGATCCTCGTCCGCGAGCTCGCCGGCCTGGCCCGCACCCCCGAGTGGCGCGACGGGGCGCCCCTCATGCTCTTCGTGCGGGCCCGGACCCCGCAGCAGCTGCTGCGCGTCGTCGAGCGCAGCGGCGTCGGGCTGGACTGCCTGACGGGGTTCGTCGTCCCCAAGTTCGGGGGCGGCGGGCAGCCCTCCCCGGACGAGTGGCTGGAGGCGGTCAGCACCGCCTCCGAGCGGGCGGGGCGGCGGATGTGGGCCATGCCGGTCCTGGAGAGCCGCGACGTCGCGCACCTGGAGACCCGCCGCGAGGCGCTGTTCGCCATCCGCGACGTGCTCGACGCCCACCGCGAGGTCGTCCTCGCCGTGCGCACCGGGGCCACCGACCTCTCCGCCGCCTACGGGCTGCGCCGGCCCCGGGGGGCCACCGTGTGGGACGTCCGGGTCGTGGCCGACGTCCTCGGCGACGTCATCAACGTCCTGGGCCGCGCCGACGGCAGCGGCTACCCCATCACCGCCCCCGTGTGGGAGCACTTCTCCTCCGGGGAACGGGTCTTCCGCACCTCCCTGGCGGCCCGGCCGTTCGCGGAGTCCGGGTCGGTGGGCCTGCGCGAGCAGCTCATCACCGACGACCTCGACGGCCTCGTGCGCGAGCTCGTCCTCGACCGCGTCAACGGGTTGCAGGGCAAGACCGTCATCCACCCCTCCCACGTCGCCGTCGTCCACGCCACGTCGGTGGTCACGCACGAGGACTTCTGCGACGCCTCCGACGTCGTGGCCCAGCACGGGGGCGGGGCGATGGCCTCGACCTACCGGAACAAGATGAACGAGGCCGGCCCCCACCGGGTCTGGGCCGAGCGCGTCCTGGCCCGCGCCCGCGCCTTCGGAGTGGCCCGCGAGGACACCACCTACGTCCACCTGCTCCAGGCGCAGGACGACGCCTGGCGCGCCTTCACCCGCTCACCGGAAGGGGCCCGCGCGTGAACCGCGTCGTCCCGCACGCCCCCGCCCGCACCCGGTGGGTCGCCGAGCGGCTCGGCGTGCACCTGGACGGGCCCGCCGGCGCCGACGGCCTCACCGTCCACGACCTGCTCGGCCTCGCCCTGCGGCGCAACCCCCGGCGCGCGCACCTGCTGGTCAGCGAGGTCCTCGGCAAGCACGTGCCCACCGACCCGCGGCTGGTGCGGGCGGCCGGGGCGCGCCTGGGCGGTCTCGTCGCCGACGTCCTCGGGGTGCCCGACGCCCCCGGGCCCGACGCCGGCACCTGGCGGGCGGCGCTGGCCGGTGACGAGCTCGCCACCGCCGCGGTGGCCGCCGGCGTGCAGCGCGCCCCGGCCCGCCCCGACGCCCTCGTCGTCGGCTACGCCGAGACCGCCACCGGGCTCGGGCAGACCGTCGCCGACGCCCTCGGCTGCGCCGGGCTGCACTCCACCCGCCGCGCGGTGCCCGGCGCCCTCGACTACGCCGGTTTCGAGGAGGAGCACTCCCACGCCACCGGGCACCGGCTGCTGCCGCGCGACCCCGCCGTCCTCGCCGCCCTCGCCGACCCGACCGCCCCGGTCGTCCTCGTCGACGACGAGCTCTCCACGGGACGCACCGTCGCGAACACCCTGCGGGCGCTGCACGCCCGCTCCCCGCACCGGCACTACGTGGTGGCCGGTCTGGTCGACGTGCGCGCCGAGGCCGACCGGGCCCGCCTCGACGGGCTCGGCGCGGAGCTGGGGGCCCGCGTGGACGTGGTCAGCCTGGCGCGCGGCGTCGTGGACCTGCCCCCCGACGTGCTCGCCCGCGGGGCGGACCTCGTCGCGGGGGTGGCTCCGGTCGTCCCCGCGGCGGGTGCTCCCGCCGACGCGGTGCCGGTGCGGGTGGACTGGCCGAGCGGGGTCCCCACCACCGCCCGCTTCGGCACCGCGCCCGCCCACGCGGAGCTGCTCGCCGGCGCCGACCTCGTGCGGCACCTGCTGCCGGAGGTGCGCACCGACGCCGAGGTCCTCGTCCTGGCCTCCGAGGAGCTCCTGCACGCCCCGCTGGCCGTGGCCTGCCAGCTCGCCGCCCGCCACCCCGGGCGGGTGCGGTTCTCCTCCACGACGCGCTCGCCGGTGCTGGCCGTCGACGACCCCGGGTACGCGGTGCGCAGCTCGGTGGCCTTCACCTCCCACGACCCGGCCGTGGACGGCCCGGGGACCCGCTACGCCCACAACGCGGCCCGCGAGGGGGGCTGGGACGCGATCGTCCTCGTCGTCGACTCCGCCTCCGCGCCCACCGCGCTGCACGCCCCGGACGGCGTCCTCGCGGCGCTGGCCCCGCTCGCGTCGCGGCTGCTGCTCGTCACCCTGCCCGCCGACACCTGGAGCCCCCGGTGACCTCGTCCACGGAACTGCCCACGCCCCTGTCGGGCCCGCGGTTCTCCTCCTACCTGCCCGACGAGGTGAGCTGGCTGCTCAGCGACCTGTCCGGGGTGGAGCTGGAGGCCCCGGCCGAGGAGCGCGAGGAGGCCATCCAGAGCGGCGGGGCGCACTACGCGGAGTCGCTGCCGGTGGAGTACCAGCCGAGCGCGGAGTACCAGCGGCTGTTCGCCGACGCCCTGGACCGCACGGCCCGCCGGGTGGCCCTCGGGGTGGGGGTGGTGGCCGAGCTGCTGCGGGCCGAGCGGGGGGAGGAGCTCCTGCTCGCGTCCCTGGCCCGGGCCGGGACCCCGGTGGGGATCCTGCTGCGCCGCTGGGGGCTGCGCGCCGGGCTGCACTGGCCGCACGTCGCGGTGTCCATCGTGCGCGGGCGCGGCATCGACGAGGTCGCGCTGCGCTGGATCGCCGCCCACCACGACCCCTCCGCGGTCGTCTTCGTCGACGGCTGGACCGGCAAGGGGGCGATCGTGCGGGAGCTGTCCGCCGCGCTGGCCCGCTTCCCCGGCTTCAGCGACGACCTCGCCGTGCTGGCCGACCCCGGCCACTGCGTGCGCACCTTCGGCACCCGCGAGGACTACCTCATCCCCTCGGCGTGCCTGAACTCCACGGTGTCGGGGCTGGTGAGCCGGACGGTCCTGAACGAGCGGCTGCTGGCCCCGGGCCGGTTCCACGGGGCGAAGTTCTACGCCGACCTCGCCCCCGTCGACGCGTCGAACCGGTTCCTGGACGTGGTGAGCTCCTGGTTCGACGACGTCGCCCCGGAGGTCCCGGCGGCGGTGGCGGTGGTGCGCGCGCAGGACCGCACGGCCACCTTCACCGGCTGGGCCGAGGTCGAGCGGGTCAGCGAGCACTACGACATCGGCGACGTGAACCTCGTCAAACCCGGGGTGGGGGAGACGACCCGGGTGCTGCTGCGCCGGGTCCCGTGGCGGGTCCTGGTGCGCCCGGAGGCGGAGCTGCGCCACCCCGACGACCTCGCCCACGTGCGGTTGCTGGCCGCGCAGCGCGGGGTGGTCGTGGAGGAGGTGCCGGGGCTGTCCTACTCCGCGATCGGGTTGATCCACCCGCGATTCACCCGGGGGGCGACCGGCGCCGACGGGCGGGCGGTGTGAGCGGGGGGAACGGCCTGCTGGCCGCCAGCGACCTCGACCAGACGCTGGTGTTCTCCGCCCGCTCGGCCGGGGTGGACGTGGCCGGGCTCGTCGAGGTCGAGGAGTACGAGGGGCGGGTCATCTCCTACGTGACCCCCGCGGCGTGGGCGCTGCTCGGGGACCTGGTGGCGTCGGGGCGCTTCCTGCCCGTCACCACGCGGACCCCGGAGCAGTACGCGCGGATCCGCTGGCCGGGAGCTGCGCCGCGGTACGCGGTGTGCGCCAACGGCGGGGTGCTGCTGGTCGACGGCGCCCCGGACGCGGCGTGGGCGCAGGTGGTGCGGGACCGGTTGTCCGGCTGCGCCCCCCTGGCGCAGGTGCACGCGGAGCTGGCGCGGCTGGCCGGGGAGCTCGTCACCGCGGTCCCGGGCTCGGAGGACCCCGCGGTGCGCAGCGTCCCGGGGTTGTTCGGCTACCTCGTCCTGCGCGAGGGGCAGCGCCCGGAGCTGGAGGGGACCCGCCTCGGGGACCTCACCGTGCGGCTGGACGGCTGGGGCTACGCGGTGTCCCTGCAGGGCCGCAAGCTCTACGCCGTCCCGCGCCCGCTGACGAAGTCGGCGGCCGTCGCGGAGGTGGTGTCCCGTCGCGGCGCCACGGGCTTCGTCTCCGCCGGGGACTCGCTGCTCGACGTGGACCTGCTCGTCGCCGCCCGCGCGGCGCGCCGCCCCCGCCACGGGGAGCTGCTGCGGGCCGGCTGGGAGCACCCCGGGGTGGAGCTCACCGCCGCGACCGGCGCGGCGGCGGGGGAGGAGATCGCGCGCTGGCTGGCCGGCGCCGTCGGCTGACGCGCCCCTACCGGCCCGCCCGCGCGGGGTCCTCGCGCGCGCGGTGGCGCAGGGCGGCGAGCGCCCCCGCCGCGGCGAGCAGCCACGTCGCGGCCCGGGCCGCCACGGCCACCGGGTCGCCCGCCGGCCCCGGTGGCAGGACGAGCGCCTCCAGCGCCGCCCCGAGCGGGACGAGGAGCCGCGCGAGCAGGCCGAGGGGGCCGGGGTCGCGCACCCGGGACCCGAGGAACCCCAGCACCGGGCAGACCAGCAGGCTCGCCGCCCACCAGGTCGCGTCCCCGCGCAGCGTGGCCGCCGGCGGCACCGCGCGCAGCAGCGCGTCGGCGAGGGCGAACGCGAGCAGGGCCGCGCTCGTCGCCAGCCACCCGGCCGCGGCCGCGCGCCGCGGCGTCCGCACGAGCGCACCGGTGAGGACGGCGAGCCCCGCCCAGGCCCACCCCGCGTTGAGCAGGGAACCGCCGAACCGGGCCCCCGGGGAGGAGGAGAGGTCGAGCGCGGCGTTCAGGGCGCCGAAGCCCGTGGCGAGCGCGAGGACGACCGGCGGTCGGGAGGAGGGCACCCTCCGATGCTGGCCACGACCGGGGACGGGCGGGGACGGTGGGCGCCGTCGGTGCAGGATCGGCGGACCCTTCTCCCGGGACCTCCACCGGAGCTCCCGGGACCTCCACCGGAGGGCCTCAGGCCAGGTGGGCCAGGACCGCGGCCAGGGCGCCGGGGGCCTCGGTGAGCACCGAGAGGTGGCTCGCGCCGGGGACCACCCGCAGCGTCGACCCGGGCACGAGCGCGGCGAGCCGGTGGGCGTGGCCGACGGGGACGACGCGGTCGGCCTCCCCGTGCAGGAGGTGGACGGGCACGGTGGTGCCGGCGGGGTCGAAGCCCCAGGGCCGCACGTGGGCGAGGTCGTCGTCGACGAGCCCGCCGTCGCCGTTCGCGGTGGCGGCCTGCACGACCGGCCCGAACCACCCCCACGGGCCCTCGAGGAGGGCCCAGTCCTCGGGGGTGAAGTCGATCCCGCCGGAGCCGGCGGCCTGGAACTCCTCCTTCGCCGCCCGTCCCGCCACCGCGGCGCCCAGGCTCGCCCGCCCGGCGGGCCCGAGACCCTCGAACCAGCCCGGCGTGCCGTCGTAGGGGGCCAGACCGGAGACGGACAGGGCGGCGGCCACCCGCCCGGGCAGCAGCGCGGCGCAGGCCAGGGCGTGCGACCCCCCGCCGGAGTGGCCCACGCTCACGCACCGCTCGACGCCGAGGTGGTCCAGCACCGCGACGACGTCGCCGACGACGCTCGCGACGTTCCGGCCCGGGCGGCGGGGCGAGTCGGCGTAGCCGGGGCGGTCCACCCCGATCCAGCGGACCCCCGGTTCCAGCAGCGGGGCGGGCGGCTCGCCGGTGTTCGGGGTCCCGCCGTGCCAGAGCACGACGGGTCCCGGCCCGCCGGTGTCGTGGGCGTGCAGCACGCGGCCGCCGGGCAGGGGGACCTCGACGGGGTGCGTGCTCGCCGCGCTCACCCGAACAACGGTGCCAGCACCGCCCGGGCGGACGCCAGGTCCAGACCGCGCCGTTCGACCCAGTCGTCGGAGTAGTAGGTGTCCAGGTAGCGGTTGCCCTCGTCGCAGACGAGGGTCACCACCGACCCGGCGCGCCCGGCCCGGCGCATCCGGTCCACCAGCCGCAGCGCCACCGCGAGGTTGGTGCCGGTGGAGGCCCCGGCCCGGATCCCGGTGCGCTCGAACAGCATCCGCATCGCGGCGACGGACTCCGCGTCGGGGACGGTGAACGCCTCGTCCACGACCGCGGGGACGAAGGAGGGTTCCACCCGGGGCCGCCCGATCCCCTCGATGCGCGAACCGGGACCCGTCAGCGCGCGGGAACCGGTGCGCCAGGCCTCGGCGAACACCGACCCCTCCGGGTCGGCCAGGGCCAGGCGCGTCGCGTGCTTCTGGTAGCGGCAGTAGCGCCCGATGGTGGCGCTCGTCCCCCCGGTGCCGGCGCCCACCACGATCCACTCCGGCTCCGGGTGGGGTTCCAGGGCCATCTGCTCGAAGATCGAGCAGGCGATGTTGTTGTTCCCGCGCCAGTCGGTGACGGTGGAGGCCGTGGCGAACTGGTCGAAGTAGTACCACCCGTCCTGGGCCCCGAGCTCCTCGGCGGCCGCGTACACCTCGCCGGGGTCGTCGACGAGGTGCAGGCGGCCGCCCTGGCCGGTGATGAGGTCGAGCTTGGCCACCGAGGTCTGCGCGGGGACCACGGCGACGAAGTCCAGGCCGAGCATGCGGGCGAAGTACGCCTCGGACACGGCCGTGGACCCGCTGGAGGCCTCGACCAGCGTCGTGTCCGGCCCGATCGCGCCGTTGGCGAGGCCGAAGAGGAACAGCGACCGGGCGAGGCGGTGCTTGAGCGAGCCCGTCGGGTGGACGGACTCGTCCTTGAGGTAGAGCTGCACCTCCCACTCCGCGGGGAGGGGGAACACGCGCAGGTGGGTGTCGGCGCTGCGGTTGGCGTCCGCCTCCACCTTGCGCACGGCCCGGTGCACCCAGTCGCGGTGCCCGCGGGCGCCGTCGGGGTCCGGGGCGGGGTCGGCGGGCCGGGGGAGGGGGTGGTCCACCGTCGGATCATGGCACCTCCCCGCGGCCCGCGGCCCGCGCGCGCCCGTCAGTCCGCCGGCAGCAGCCAGACGGTCGTCTCCCCAGGCAGCTCGCCGTCCAGCTCGTCGGCCGGCGCCCCGCTGGAGAGCACCACCCGCCCGGGGGGCAGCGGGACGGCGCGGGTGGTGAAGTTCGTGACGCAGGTCCAGCCGCCGGGGCGGCGGAACCGCACGACGCCCTCGGGGGCGTCCTCGAACACCAGTTCCTCGCCGGTGCGCAGCCGCCGCCGCCAGGCCAGCGCCTCGCGGTAGGCGGAGAGCGTCGAGCGGGGGTCGCGGTCCTGGACGTCGGCGGCGTGGGCGGCGAACCAGGACGGCTGCGGCAGGTGGGAGGGGCCGGGGCCGAAGCCGTGGGAGGGGCCCTCCGCGGTCCAGGGCAGCGGGACGCGGCAGCCGTCGCGGCCCTTGTCGACGTGGCCGGAGCGCAGCCAGGTCGGGTCCTGCAGCACCGCGGCGTCGAGGTCGGCGACCTCGGGCAGCCCCAGCTCCTCGCCCTGGTACAGGTAGGCGCTGCCGGGCAGGGCGAGCAGGAACGCCGTCGCCGCCCGGGCCCGGCGGGCGCCGCGCTCGAGGTCGGGGGCGGGGTCGGTGCCGCCGCTGAGCAGCCACCGCGCCCGGTCGGCCTCGTCCATCCCGTCGGGCAGGCCGTAGCGGCTGACGTGGCGCACGACGTCGTGGTTGGACAGGACCCAGGTGGAGGAGGTGCCGGACTCCGCGGCCAGGCGGAGGTTCTCCTCGACGATCCGCCGGAAGGAGGCGGCGTCGAAGTCGGAACGCAGCAGGTCGAAGTTGAACGCCTGCCCCAGCCCCTCGGGGGAGGCGTAGCGGGCGCGGCGGTGGGTGGCGACCCACGCCTCGGCGACCGCGGTGCGGGGCGGGTCGTACTCGTCGAACACCGCCCGCCAGGCGCGGTAGACCTCGTGGACCTCGTCGCGGTCCCAGAACCGGTGGGCTCCGTCGGGCAGGTCGTCCGCGGCCAGCTCCGCGGCGGAGGGCAGCGGGGAGGACATGTCCTTCACCAGGGCGTGGGCGACGTCGACGCGGAACCCGTCGACCCCGCGGTCGGCCCAGAAGCGCAGCGTGGTGAGGAAGTCCTCGCGCACCTCGGGGTGGTCCCAGTTCCAGTCCGGCTGCTCGGGGGCGAAGGTGTGCAGGTACCACTCCCCGTCGCCGACGGGTTCCCACGCCGGGCCCCCGAAGACGGCCGTCCAGTCGCTGGGCGGCAGCTCGCCGTGCTCGCCGCGGCCGCGGGCGAAGACGTAGCGCTCGCGCTCGGGGGAGCCGGGCCCGGCGGCCAGCGCGTCGCGGAACCAGCGGTGCCGGTTCGAGGAGTGGTTGGGCACGATGTCCACGACGACCTTGATCCCCGCGGCGTGCAGGGTGGCGACCATCTCGTCGAACTGCTCCAGGGTGCCGATGGCGGGGTCGACGTCGCGGTGGTCGTCGACGTCGTAGCCCCCGTCGGCCAGGGCGGAGGGGTAGAAGGGGGAGAGCCACACGGCGTCGACCCCGAGGGAGACCAGGTGCGGGACCCGGGCGGTGATGCCGGGCAGGTCGCCGGTGCCGTCGCCGTTCGAGTCCGCGAAGCTGCGCGGGTAGACCTGGTAGACGACGGCCTGGCGCCACCACGGGTCCGGGGTGGTGGCCGGCGGCGAGGAGGGGGTGGTGGCGTGGTCGAGGAGGTCGGACACGGTCGGGTCTCCAGTGATCGCGATTTGATCCGGGGCTTGAATAAAAGACGTGGTCCGAGTGTGCGGAACGGCTCCCCGGGAGGTCAAGACGTGGCGGACGACAGGTCGGACGACGTGGCGGACGACGTGGCGGTGCCGCGGGTGCGCGACTCCGTCACCCGGCGGTTGCGCGACGACAACGCGCTCGCCGTGCTGCACCACGTGTGGGACCTCGCGGAGGTCCTCACCCCCGCCGAACCCCCCGCCGAGCCCCCCGCCGAGCCCCCCGCCGACGCCCCCGAGGTCACCGCCAGCGACCTCATGCGCGCCACCGGGCTCTCCCGCGCCACCGTCCACGACGTGTGCGACGAGCTCATCGAGCGCGGCTGGCTGGAGGAGCGGCGCACCGCCCGCCCCACCCCCGCCAAGGGCCGCCCCGCGCGCCGCTACGCCCTGCGCGCCGGCGCCGGGGCCGTCGTGGGGGTCGACGCCGGTGCGCACCGCCTCGCCGCCCGGGTCACCGACCTGCGCGGGCGCGTCCTGGGCGAGGCCTCCGCCGTCGTCGAGCACGACGTCGCCCTCGACCCACCGCAGCGGCGGGTCGAGGCCGTCGAGGAGGTCGTCCTCGCCGCGCTGGAGCGCGCGGGCGACCCCCGGGTGCTGGCCCTGGCCGTGGGCGTGCCCGCCCCCGTCGACGCCGACGGCCGGACGGTCTTCACCCGCAACCCCTACTGGGCCTTCATGAACCCCGACCTCGCCGCGGCCCTCACCCGCCGCGGCTGGCCCGCGGTCGTCGACAACGACGCCAACCTCGCCGCCCTCGCCGAGAGCGGGCAGGGGCAGGGGGTCGGGGTCGCGGACCAGGTGACGCTGCTGGCGGGGGAGCGCTTCGGCGCCGGGGTCGTCGCCGGGGGCCGGCTGCTGCGCGGGGCGCGCGGGGGCGCGGGGGAGATGCGCCACCTCGACATCGTCGCCGGGGTGGGCTCGGCCGACGGGTTGGGCAAGGTGCTGCGCGACCTGGCCGGCACCGGCCGCGGCCCCGGCTCCACGGCCCCCGAGGTCGTCGCGGCCGCCGCGGCCGGCGGACTGGTCGCCACCGCGCTGGTGGAGATCGCCGGGCTGCGCCTGACCCGCGTGGTGGTCACCCTGGCCAGCCTGCTCGACCCCGAGCGCGTCGTCGTCGCCGGCGGGATCGCCGACGCGGCGCCGCTGGTCGACGTCGTGAACCGGGAGCTGCCCGCGTTCCTCGACCCGCCGCGGCCCCTCGTGGTCGCCTCGACGCTGGGGCGCGACGTCGTCGCCCTCGGCGCGGTGCGCCGGGCGCTGGACGAGGTGCGCCGCGACGCGCTGGTGCTGACCCTGGTCTGAGCGCCCTCAGAAGGAGTGCTCGGGCCCCGGGAAGGACCCGCCGCGGACCTCCTCGGCGTACTGGCGCGCCGCGTCGGAGAGGGCGGTGCGCACGTCGGCGAACCGCTTGACGAACTTCGCCGTCCGCTCGGACAGCCCCGCGAAGTCCTGCCACACCAGGACCTGCCCGTCGGTCCCGGAGCCCGCCCCGATGCCGACGGTGGGCACGGCCAGGGTGCGGGTGACCTGCGCGGCGACGTCGGCGGGGACCATCTCCATGAGCACCGCGAACGCGCCGGCCTCGGCCAGCGCCCGGGCGTCGGCCAGGACCTGCTCGCCCGCCTCGCCGCGGCCCTGCACCCGGTAGCCGCCGAGGGCGTGCTCGGACTGCGGGGTGAAGCCGATGTGGGCCATGACGGGGATGCCCGCCTCGACGACGGCCCGGACCCGGCCCGCCCGCCGGGCCCCGCCCTCGAACTTCACCGCGTGCGCGCCGCCCTCCTTCATGACCCGCACCGCGGAGGCGACGGCGAGGTCGTCGGAGACCTCGTAGGACCCGAAGGGCAGGTCGGCGACGACGAACGCGTGCGGCGCGCCGGCCACCACGGCCCGCACCAGCGGCAGCAGGTGGTCGAGGGTCACCGGCAGCGTCGTCGGCATCCCGAAGACGGTGTTGGCGGCCGAGTCCCCGACCAGCAGCGCCGGGATGCCGGCCTCGTCGAAGACGGCCGCGGTCATCGCGTCGTAGCTGGTGAGCATCGCCCACTTCTCGCCCGCGTCCTTCCACTGCTGGAAGTGGTGGACGCGGGTGCGGCGCCGGCCCGGGACGGGGGGCGGCGGCTCGGTGGCGTAGGTCATCTCAGTCCTGTCCCAGCGGGCTGTCGGTCTTCACGTCCACCGGGGGCGTGAGCGAGGCCGAGGCGGCGGGCTCGCGCCAGCGGTTGGTGATGGGCAGCCGGCGGTCGCGGCCGAAGGCCTTGTAGGAGATCTTCGGCCCCGGCGCGAACTGCCGCCGCTTCCACTCCGCGCGGTCCACGAGGGTCACCACGGAGTCGACGACGGTGGCGTCGAAACCCGCCTCGAGCATCTCCGCGCGCCCGCGGTCGCCCTCGACGTAGTCCTCGAGGATCGCGTCGAGGACCTCGTAGGGCGGCAGGGAGTCCTGGTCGGTCTGGTCCGGGCGCAGTTCCGCCGAGGGGGGCTTGGTGATGGTGTTCTCCGGGATCGGCGGCTGCTCCCCGCGCGAGAGCGCCTCCGCGTTGCGCCACCGCGACAGCTCCCACACCAGCGTCTTGGGGACGTCCTTGAGCGGGGCGTACCCGCCGACGGAGTCGCCGTACAGCGTCGAGTACCCCACGGCGAGCTCGCTCTTGTTGCTCGTCGCCAGCGTCAGGTGGCCCTCCTGGTTGGCGATGCCCATGATCGTCGTCCCGCGCACGCGCGCCTGCAGGTTCTCCTCCGCCACCCCGCGCAGCGGGACGGTGCCGAGGAACGCCTCGACCATCGGCGCGATCGGGTACTGCCGGTACTCGAACCCGCAGCGGTTCGCGAGGTCCTCGGCGTCGTCCCTGGAGTGCTGGGAGGAGTAGCCCGAGGGCAGCGAGATCCCCAGGACGTTCTCCGGGCCGATCGCGTCGCAGGCCAGCGACGCGACCAGCGCGGAGTCGATGCCGCCGGAGACGGCGACGACCACGGACCGGAAGCCGTTCTTGCGCACGTAGTCCCGCAGCCCCAGGACGAGCGCGCCGTGGACCTCGGCCACGTCGGGCAGGGGCTGGAGGACCTCCGACGCGCGCGGCTCGTAGGCGGGGACGGCCTCGGCGGTGACGGTGACCCGCTGGACGTGCTCCTCCCAGCCGGGGGTCGTGACCCCCGCCGGCAGGTCGAGGTCGGTGACGACCAGCGCCTCCCGGAACTGCGGGCCGCGGGCCAGCACGGTGCCCCCGGCGGCGACCACGAGGGAGTCGCCGTCGAAGACGAGCTCGTCCTGGCCCCCCACGGCGTTGACGTAGGCGATGGGGCAGCCGGCCTCGGCGGCGCGGCGCGCGACCAGCTCCAGGCGGACGTCGTCCTTGTCGCGCTCGTAGGGGGAGGCGTTGAGCACCGCGAGCAGCCCGGCGCCGGCGTCGCCGGCCATCTGCACCGGTCCGCCGTCCTGCCAGAGGTCTTCGCAGATCGCCACGGCCACGTCGACCCCACGGACCCGCACGACCAGCAGGTCGTCGCCGGGCACGAAGATGCGGTACTCGTCGAAGACGCCGTAGTTGGGCAGGTGGTGCTTGGCGTAGCGCGCCACCACGCGGCCCCCGTGCAGCACCGCCGCGCAGTTCTGCGGCAGCCTGCGCGGACCCCCCGCGCCCGGGCGGGCGTCCTCGCCGACCCGGTCCACGTAGCCCACGACGACGGTCACGTCGCCGAACCCGTCGTCGGCCAGCCGGCGCGCCAGCCGCCCCACCGCCCGCCGGGAGGCGTCGACGAAGGAGGTGCGCAGCGCGAGGTCCTCCACCGGGTACCCGGTGACGGCGGTCTCGGGGAACAGCACCAGGTGCGCGCCGTCCTGCGCGGCCCGCCGCGTCCAGTCGAGGATGACCGCGACGTTGCCGTCGAGGTCACCGACCGTCGTGTCGACCTGGGCCATGGCCACCCGCAGCTGAGGCATGGGGCCAGCGTAGTGAGCGCCCGCGACGGTGCTCGGGCCGGTGCGCGCGGGGGCCCGGCCCCGGGTGCGGCGGGGTGCGCGCCGGGTCCGGGCCGGTGGTGCGCGATGATGAGCGCGGGGCCGCCGCCGACCGCTGACGGCCCGGCGAGGGACGCGACGGAAGGGCTGCCATGGACCGCCAGCAGGAGTTCGTGCTGCGGACGCTGGAGGAGCGGGACATCCGCTTCGTCCGGCTCTGGTTCACCGACGTCATCGGCACGTTGAAGTCGGTGGCGATCGCGCCCGCCGAGCTCGAGGGGGCCTTCGGCGAGGGGATCGGGTTCGACGGCTCCGCCATCGAGGGCCTGTCCCGGGTGTCGGAGTCCGACATGCTCCTCAAGCCCGAGCCCTCCACGTTCCAGGTGCTGCCGTGGCGCGCCAGCGACGAGCACCAGGGCACGGCCCGCATCTTCTGCGACATCCTCACCCCCGACGGCCAGCCGGCGCGCTCGGACCCGCGCTTCGTGCTCAAGCGGGCCCTGGACCGCGCCGCGCAGCGCGGCTACACCTTCTACACCCACCCCGAGATCGAGTTCTACCTCTTCAAGACCCCCCTCGAACGCGGTGCCGTGCCCGAGCCGGTCGACTACGTCGGCTACTTCGACAACCACCCCGGCAGCACCACCACCGACTTCCGCCGCACGGCCATCTCGACGCTGGAGAGCATGGGCATCTCCGTCGAGTTCAGCCACCACGAGGGCGGGCCGGGGCAGAACGAGATCGACCTGCGCTACGCCGACGCCCTCACCACCGCGGACAACATCATGACCTTCCGCACCGTCCTCAAGGAGGTGGCGCGCGACCAGGACGTCTACGCCAGCTTCATGCCCAAGCCCCTCGCCGGGGAGCCGGGGTCGGGGATGCACACCCACCTCTCGCTCTTCGACGGCGACGCCAACGCCTTCTACGAGGCCGGTGCGGAGTACCAGCTGTCCCGCACCGGGCGGCAGTTCATCGCCGGCATCCTGCGCCACGCCGCCGAGATCACCGCGGTGACCAACCAGTTCATCAACTCCTACAAGCGGTTGTGGTCCGGCGGGGAGGCCCCCAGCTACGTCTGCTGGGGCCACAACAACCGCTCCGCGCTGGTCCGGGTCCCGATGTACAAGCCCTCCAAGGGCCAGTCGGTGCGCATCGAGTACCGCGCGCTGGACTCCGCGGCCAACCCCTACCTCGCCTTCGCGCTGCTGCTCAGCGCCGGGCTGAAGGGCATCGAGGAGGGCTACGACCTGCCCGACGGCGCCGAGGACGACGTGTGGTCGCTCACCGACGCCGAGCGCCGCTCGATGGGCATCGAGCCGCTGCCGCAGAGCCTCGAGCACGCCATCGCCGTCATGGAGCGCTCCGAGCTGGTCGCCGAGACCCTCGGCGAGGGCGTCTTCGACTACTTCCTGCGCAACAAGCGCCAGGAGTGGGCCGACTACCGCGCGCAGGTCACGCCCTTCGAGCTCCAGCGGTACCTGCCCCTGCTGTGAGCACCGCGTCGGGAGGCACCCGGGGGCGGCGCTCCTCCGCCGCCGCGCAGCTGGTCCGGGCCGGGTTCGCCGACCCGGACCGGGCCGCGCGGCTGCTGCGCGACCCGGCGCTGGCCGGTGTCGTCCAGCCGCCGGGGGAGCCCGGGGAGCAGGGCGAGCAGGGGCCCGGCCCCCGCCCCGACCGCGAGTTCACCGGCGGCACCGGCGCGCTGGTGCGGGCCCTGGCCCGCACCGCCGACCCCGACCAGGCCCTGCTGGGCCTGGTCCGGTGGGCCGAGGCCCTCACCGCCGGCCTGGACCGCTCCTCGCCCCCGCACGAGGTCGAGGCGGTCGCGGCCGCGCTGGACCTGCTGCGCAGCGGCGACGCGCCGGACGTCGTCGGGACCCGCGCCCGCCTGCTCGCCGTCCTCGGCGGGTCGGTGGCCCTGGCCGACCACCTCGTGCGCCACCCCGGGCACTGGACGGTGCTGGTCGCCGGCACCTCCCCGGACCCCGGGGAGCTGCGCACCGAGCTCCTCGCCGCCGTGGGGGCCGACGCCGGGGACCCCGCGCCGGTGGCGACGACCGGGCGCGGCGGGCGCACCCCCACCGACGCGCTGCGGGTGGCCTACCGCCGCCGCCTGCTGGGCCTCGCCGGTCGCGACCTCGCCTCCGCGGACCCCCTCGCCGTCCTGCCCACCACCTCCACCGAGCTCGCCGACCTCGCCGCCGCGGCCCTCGAGGCGGCGCTCGCGATCGCCCGCTCCGAGCTGCCCGACCACCCCCCGCAGGACGGCCCGGGTTCCTGGCGCGCCTGCCGGCTGGCCGTCCTCGGGATGGGCAAGACCGGCGGGCGGGAGCTGAACTACCTCTCCGACGTCGACGTCGTGTACGTCGCCGAACCCGCTCCCGGCGCCGCCGAGGACGACGCCCTGGCCGTGGGCGCCAAGCTGGCTGTCGCCCTGCAGCGCATCTGCGCGGAACCCACCGGGGAGGGCGCGCTGTGGGAGGTCGACGCGGCGCTGCGGCCCGAGGGGAAGTCCGGGTCGCTGGTCCGCACCCTGGACAGCCACGTCGAGTACTACCGCCGGTGGGCGAAGACGTGGGAGTTCCAGGCGCTGCTCAAGGCCCGTCCCGTCGCCGGGGACACCGCCCTCGGCTGGGACTACGTGAGCGCCATCGCGCCGATGGTCTGGAGCGCCAGCGAGCGCGAGGGCTTCGTCGCCGACGTGCAGTCGATGCGCCGGCGCGTCGAGGCGCTCATCCCCAGCAAGGAGGCCGACCGCCAGCTCAAGCTCGGCGTCGGCGGCCTGCGCGACGTCGAGTTCAGCATCCAGCTGCTCCAGATGGTCCACGGCCGCACCGACGAGCGGTTGCGGCGCAGCGCCAACACCCTCGAGGCGCTGGAGTCCCTCGCCGCCTACGGCTACGTCGGGCGCCACGACGCGGGCGAGCTCGACCGCGACTACCGCCTGCTGCGCTCGCTGGAGCACCGCATCCAGGTCCACCGGCTGCGCCGCACCCACGTCCTGCCCGTGGGCGAGGACGACCTGCGCCGCCTCGGGCGCTCCCTGGGGCTGCGCCCGGACCCGGTCGCGGCCCTCGACGAGGTGTGGCGCGGCACCCGGCGCGACGTGCGCCGCCTGCACGAGAAGCTGTTCTACCGCCCGCTGCTGACCGCCGTCGCGAAGCTGCCGGCCGCCGACGCCCGCATCGACGCCCAGCTCAGCCCGCAGGCCGCGCGCGAACGCCTCGCCGCCCTCGGCTACCGCGACCCCGCCGGCGCCCTGCGCCACCTCGAGGCCCTCACCGCCGGGGTCAGCCGCCGGGCCAGCATCCAGCGCACCCTGCTGCCGGTCATGCTGGGCTGGATCGCCGACGGCGCCGACCCCGACGCGGGGCTGCTGGCCTTCCGGCAGGTGTCCGAGGCGCTGGCGGGCACCCAGTGGTTCCTGACGATGCTGCGCGACGCCGGCGCCGCCGCCGAGCGGCTGGCCCACGTCCTCGCCGCGGCCCGGATGCCGGTGGAGCTGCTGCTGCGCTCCCCGGAGGCCGTCGCGGTGTTCGCCGACGACGACCGCCTCGCGGCCGAGGACGTCTCGGAGGTCACGGCCGACGCGGAGGCCGCCGCCCGCCGCCGCGACGACGTCGCCGCCGCGGTCCTCGCCGTGCGCGGGGTGCGCCGGCGCGAGCAGTTCCGCACCGTCGTCGCCGACCTCGTCGGGGTGCGCGACCTCGCCGGGGTCGGGCAGGCCCTCAGCGACGCCGACCAGGCCGTCCTGGAGGTGACGCTGCGGGCGAGCGCGCGCGAGGTGGAACGCCGCAGCGGGCAGCCGCTCCCGACCCGGCTCCTCGTGGTCGGCATGGGCCGGCTCGGCGCGGGGGAGACCGGTTACGGCAGCGACGCCGACGTGCTCTTCGTCCACGACCCCCTGCCGGGGGCGGACGAGACGCAGGCCCAGCGGGCGGCCACCGAGGTCGTCGCGGAGCTGCGCCGGCTGCTGGCCGCGCCCGGGCCGGAACCCGCCCTGGAGGTCGACGCCGACCTGCGCCCGGAGGGGCGCAACGGGCCGCTGGTGCGGTCGCTGTCGAGCTACCGGGCCTACTACGAGCGCTGGTCGCTGTCGTGGGAGGCGCAGGCCCTGCTGCGGGCCCGCCCGGTCGCCGGGGACGCCGACCTGGGGGAGGCCTTCCTGGAGCTCGTCGACCCGCTGCGCTGGCCGGCCGGGGGTCTGCCCGAGGCCGACGTGCGCGAGGTGCGGCGCATCAAGGCGCGGGTGGAGGCCGAGCGGCTGCCGCGCGGGGCGGACCCCTCCCGCCACCTCAAGCTCGGCCGCGGCGGGATCTCCGACGTGGAGTGGACCGCGCAGCTGCTGCAGCTGCAGCACGCCCACGAGCACGAGGGCCTGCGGACCACCTCCACCCCCGGCGCCCTGCGCGCGGCGGCGGCCGCCGGTCTGCTCGCCCCCGAGGACGCCGAGGTGCTCCTCACCTCCTGGGACCTCGCCTCGCGCGCCCGCAACGCCGTCGCCCTCTGGCGCGGCAAGCCGGGCGACTCCCTACCCACCCAGGCCCGCGACCTCGACGGCGTAGCGCGCATGTTCGGCTTCGAACCGGGCAGTTCCCGGGAGTTCGAGGAGCTGTACCTGCGCACCACGCGTCGTTGCCGCGCGGTGGTCGAGCGGGTCTTCTACGCCCGGGAACCCTGAACCGCCGCCCCCGGGCCACCGCCGCTCAGGGACGCAGCAGCGGCACCACGTCGGCGCTGAACTGGGTGAGGAACCGGGACTGGTCCTGACCGGGGGCGTGGAAGACGAGGTGGGTGAAACCCGCGTCGACGTAGCCCTGGACGGCCGCCGCGACCTCGGTGGGGTCCGAGGACACGATCCAGCGCTTGGCGACCTGCTCGATGGGCAGCTCGTCGGCCAGGCGGGCCATCTCGATCGGGTCGTGGACGGAGGACTTCTGCTCGGCCGTCAGGGACAGCGGCGCCCAGAAGCGGGTGTTCTCCAGCGCCTGGGCCGGGTCCTCGTCGAAGGACAGCTTGATCTCGATCGTGCGGTCGATCTGGCCCTCGGTGCGCCCCGACGCCTCCAGGCCCTCCCGCAGCGCCGGCAGCAGGGTCTCGGAGTAGAGGTCCATGCCCTTGCCGGAGGTGCAGATGTAGCCGTCGCCGGCGCGCCCGGCGTACTTGGTGACCCCCGGCCCGCCGGCGGCGACGTAGATGGGGACCGGCTGCTCGGGGCGGTCGTAGACGGTCGCGTCGTGGAGGTTGTAGTACTCGCCCTCGAAGGTGACGCGTTCCTCGCTCCAGAGCTGCTTGATGAGGCGGACGGCCTCGCGCAGGCGGGCGAAGCGTTCCCGCGTCTCGGGGAAGGTGACCCCGACGGCGGTCTCGTTGAGGGCCTCGCCGGTGCCGATGCCGAGGATCGCCCGCCCCGGGGCCAGGCAGCCGAGGGTGGCGAAGGCCTGGGCGATGACGGCGGGGTTGTAGCGCAGCGTGGGGGTCAGCACGCTGGTGCCCAGCTGCACCCGGGAGGTCTTCGCCGCGACCCAGGGCAGCCACACCAGGGCCGAGGGGGCGTGGCCGTCGACGTGGCGCCAGGGCTGGAAGTGGTCGGAGATCCAGACCGAGTCCAGGCCCTGCTCCTCGGCCTGCACGGCGAAGTCGGCGAGCTTGCCGGGGGCGAACTGCTCCGCCGACGCCTTGTACCCCAGCTTCAGGGGCTGACCGTGCGTGTCCACCATGGTGCTCCGCCTCTCTCGCGCTGTGGCCCTCACGCTAACCGGCCCCGTCGGCGGGTCCGGGGGCGGGTTCACCGCCCCCGGGCGGACGGCTCAGGACCCGCCGCAGGGGGCGGTGGTCGCGGGGGTGGCGGCGCCGCCCAAGAACCTGCTGCAGGTGAAGACGACCGGGGTCGTCGCGGCGCCGGCGTCCACGACGTTGACCTCGTTGAGGAGGAAGAGGGCCCCCTCCACGGTCGAGGTCCCGCAGTCGTCGGCGAAGAGGGCGGTGCCGCTGTCGGCGACCACCGAGCGGCGCACCTGCAGGGTGGCGGAGGAGCACGCCAGCCCGAGTTCGTTCCCCCGCACCGAGGTGTCGAGCACCGACGCCCGGCCGCCGTCGCGGACGGCCACCGCGACGGGGTTGCGCGCCAGGTCCGAACCCTCGACCGAGACGTCGCCGCCGCCCTCGGCGACGACCCCCCGCGAGTTCGCCCGCACGGTGGCGCGGCGCAGGACGGCCTCGCCGTGGGCCCCCAGCCCGGTGGTGTTGCCCTGCAGGGTGACCCGCTCCACGACGGCCGCGGCCCCCGGGGCCACCGTGACCCCCTCGCCCCAGGCGGTGAGGGTCCCGCCGCGGACGACGACGTCGCGGCCCTGGACCACGACGCCCGACCAGCCGCTGCCGGTGAGGTTGTGCCCGGCCAGGTCGAGCACGACGCCGTCGCCGCGGACGACGAGGCCGTTGCCGCCCTCGGGGCAGTGCAGGTCCCGGGTCAGCGTCGTGGCGGTCGTGATCGTGTCGCCGCAGGCGAGCGGTGGCGGCGCGGCCTGGGCGGTGGCGCCGGACCCGCCGAGGACCGCCAGGGCGGCGAGGGGGCCGGCGGCCCACGCCCTGCGGGCCGGGAACCCGCCACGTCCCCGGGTCTGGTTCGCGCTCGTCCGCACGGTGTGCCACCTCCACGTCGGTACCTGCTGTGTCAGCACTGACAGTACTCACACCACTACTCAACGTGGATGCGGGCGATCACGCGCCGGTGAACCGCACCTCGCTGATCGCCGTCCGGTCGAAGAGGCGACCCGCCCCGGGACGGGTCACCTCGTCCACGGTGAGCGTCGCGGAACTCGTCACCACGGCCGGGACCGGGATCCGCTGCAGGTCGCGCTCGCCGTCGCTCAGCCGCTGCGGCACCGACACCGGACCGGTGGGTCCCTGGAACGTCCACGTGACGGCCAGGACGCGC
This sequence comes from Kineococcus radiotolerans SRS30216 = ATCC BAA-149, assembly GCF_000017305.1. Taxonomy (GTDB): domain Bacteria; phylum Actinomycetota; class Actinomycetes; order Actinomycetales; family Kineococcaceae; genus Kineococcus; species Kineococcus radiotolerans. Next base: position 3,690,200 of record NC_009664.2, read on the forward strand.
CGGCCCTGGGGGTAGCGGTCGGTGCCGTCGTGGGGGTCGACCTTCGCGAAACCGTTGATGAGCCCCACCTCGGTGACGCGCACCGGGGCGTCGAAGGTGAAGGTCAGCGACGAACCCGCGGCGCTGCCCTCCGTGCGCCAGGCCGTGGAGGGGTCGGCGTCGAGGACGTTCGCGGCGACGTAGGTGGTCGTGCGCCCCCCGGCGTCGGCGGAGTCCGGGGAACTGCCCGGGGCCGTGACGCGCGCCGGGGTCAGCACCCCCGTCGGGTACACGGGTTCCGGGGTGGGCGGGGGAACCGGGGCGGCGACCGCGGGGGCGGGGGTGGCCGCGGCCACCTCCCGCACCGGGGTGGACGTGGAGGTCGAGGAGGAGGTCGAGGGGGAGGGCGCCGCCACCGGGGTCGTGCTCACGTCGTCGTCCGGGCGCACCAGCCACCAGCCCGCGACGGCCGCGGCGGCCACGACGGCGACCGCCACCCCCGCCACGACCCGCCCCGACCCGTCCTGCCCGCGCCGGGGCGTCCCGCGGCGCTCCGTGCGGGACGGGCCGGGGTCCGGGGCGGGCGCGTGGTGGACGACGGCCAGCCGGTCCGGGGCCGGGCCCGTCCCGCGCGGGGAACCGCAGGTCCAGCAGAAGGTGTCGGCCGCCCGCATCGCGGCGTGGCAATCGGGGCAGGTCGTCGTCGTCGACACGTCGGTCATCCCGTCCTCAGGTCCGCGGAGGAACTCCGGGCGCGGCGACGTCCTGCCACCGAGGGGCCACAAGATACCCCCGGCCACCGCCCCCGGTCAGCACCGCCGGCACGACGCGCGGAGCCCCCGCCCGGGCCGGCCACGGGGGCCGGGACCGGACGAGGGCTCCGCGAGATCCTCACCGCCGCAGCGGTCCAGGATCAGATGTCGTAGTACAGCTCGAACTCGTGCGGGTGCGGACGCAGCCGGATCGGGTCGATCTCGTTGGTGCGCTTGTAGTCGATCCAGGTCTCGATGAGGTCCGGCGTGAACACGCCGCCCTCGAGGAGGTAGTCGTGGTCGGCCTCGAGCGCGTCGAGCACGGAACCCAGGTCGTAGGGGACCGTCTTGATGTTCGCGTGCTCCTCGGGCGGGAGCTCGTAGAGGTCCTTGTCGACCGGGTCGGCCGGCTCGATGCGGTTCTTGATGCCGTCCAGGCCGGCCATCAGCTGGGCCGCGAACGCCAGGTACGGGTTCGCCGACGGGTCCGGCACGCGGAACTCGATGCGCTTGGCCTTCGGCGAGCTCCCGGTGATCGGGATGCGGATGCACGCCGAGCGGTTGCGGGCCGAGTAGACCAGGTTGACCGGGGCCTCGTAGCCGGGGACCAGGCGGTGGTAGGAGTTCACCGTCGGGTTGGTGAAGGCCAGCAGCGACGGCGCGTGGTGCAGCAGGCCGCCGATGTACCAGCGCGCGAGGTCGGACAGGCCGCCGTAGCCCTTCTCGTCGTAGAAGAGGGGCTCGCCGTCCTTCCAGAGCGACTGGTGGCAGTGCATGCCCGACCCGTTGTCGCCGAACAGCGGCTTGGGCATGAAGGTCACGGTGTGACCGTTGCGCAGCGCCACGTTCTTGATGATGTACTTGAAGAGCAGCAGCTGGTCGCCGGCGTTCTTCAGGGTGTCGAACTTGTAGTTGATCTCGGCCTGGCCGGCGGTGCCCACCTCGTGGTGCGCGCGCTCGACCTGCAGACCGGCCTTCTCCAGCTCCACGACCATCTCGTCGCGCAGGTCGGAGAAGTGGTCGATCGGGGCGACGGGGAAGTAGCCGCCCTTGTACCGGGTCTTGTACCCGAGGTTGCCACCCTCCTCCTTGCGGCCGGTGTTCCACGCGGCCTCGATGGAGTCGATGTGGTAGTACGACTCGCGCTGGTTCGTCTCGAACCGCACGTCGTCGAAGATGTAGAACTCGGCCTCGGGGCCGAAGAACACCGTGTCCGCGATGCCCGTCGTCTTGAGGTAGGACTCCGCCTTCGCCGCGATGTTGCGCGGGTCGCGGCTGTACGCCTCGTTCGTGAACGGGTCCACGATCGAGTGGTTGATGACGAGGGTCTTCTCCTTGCGGAACGGGTCCAGGAAGGCCGACGTCGGGTCCGCGATGAGCTTCATGTCCGACTCGTGGATGGCCTGGAAGCCGCGGATCGAGGACCCGTCGAACATCTGGCCTTCGGAGAGGGCGTCGAGGTCCAGCGACTTCGCGGGGATCGTGAAGTGCTGCATGACGCCCGGCAGGTCGCAGAACCGGATGTCGACGAACTTCACGTCCTCCTGCGCGATGAACGCGAGGACCTCTTCGGCGTTGCTGAACATCCAACCTCCAGGAACGGAACCGGCCCGGCTGTCGAGCCGCCGCGGACGCGCTGACCGTACGACCACGATGTTTCGCGCTCGTTACGGCTGCGTTTCCGCCACCTTACCGAGACGGTGCCCCGGCGGGGTGGGAGGGCGCGGGCCCCGCACCGCCGCACGTAGGCTGACGGGGTGCCCGATGGACCCAGCGAGCGACCCGCCGGCGGACCGGCCCGACCCGACGCACCCGCCGGGGTGAGGCTGGGGCTGCCCGCGCAGGGTCGCGGGTCGGTCGCCGGCTGGGGGCGCCGCTTCCTGGGCGTGCTCGTGGACTGGGCCGTCGCCAGCGTCATCGCCCGGGCGTTCCTGTCCGGCCTCGGGGTCCAGTTCGGCCCGCTCCTGGTCTTCTTCGCCATGCACCTGCTGCTGGTCTCCACGATCGGGACGACCCTCGGGCACGCGGTCGCGGGCGTCGTCGTGCGCCGCCTCGACGGCCGTCCCGTCGGCTTCGTCGCCGGCGCCGCCCGCGCCCTGCTGCTGACGCTCGTGATCCCCGCCGTCGTCACCGACCCCGACCGCCGCGGGCTGCACGACAAGGCCGCGCAGGTCGTCGTCGTCCGCCGCTGACCCCGGCGCCGGCCGGTCGGCCCCGGTCCGCACCTGCGCTCGCACCCGCACGGCACGGAGCCCCGCAGCGGTCCCGGTGACCTCGCGGTCCTCGGGCGCTGCGGGGCTCCGCGCCGGCCGGGCTCGTCGGCCCCCGGCTCAGCGTCCGCGCATGGCCTTGCGGTCGGGACGGGCGCGCATCGGGTCGATGCCCTTGGGCACCGGAGGACGGATCCCGCCGAGCGCGCGCAGCCGCTTCTGCACGGCGGCGACCTCCTGCTTGGTCAGCTGGGGCTTGAGGCGCTGGACGCGGGAGGCGAGCTTGTGCAGCGGCACCTCGCCCTCGGTGTCGCCGTCGCCGACGGTGAACAGGTGCACGGGCACGTTGGGGACGATGCGGGAGACCTTGCGCCGCTCGGCCTCGAGCAGCTTCTTCACCCGGGTGGGCGGGCCGTCGCCCACCAGGACGATCCCGCCGCGGCCGGTGGCGCGGAAGACCATGTCCTGGGTGCGGGCCTCCGCGGCGACCGGCTCCTGCTCGATCGTCCACCCGCGCCGGATGGAGCTGAGGGCCGCGCCGGCCGCGCCCTTCTGGCCCTTGAGGTTCACGTACGCGGCGCGCTCGGCGCGCCGGCCGAGGACGAACATGCCGGCGAGCACCCCGACCAGGAGGCCGAGGATCGTGAAGTAGATCGGGTGGTCGACCAGGAGACCGATGAGCAGACCGAGGACGACCGGGCCCGCGAAGGCCAGCAGCAGCCACCACTTCGCGCCCGGGTCGACCCGGACGGTCATGTCGTAGACCTGCTTCAACTGGCGCGTGCGCGCGAACCGCTTCTTCTTCGGCTTCTGCGCCGGGGTCGCGCCCGCAGGCTTCTCACGTCGTGCCATGCGGGCAAGGATACGGCCCGCCCGCCCGCGTCCCCGCGCCCCGGATCAGCGGGCGAGCAGGCTGGACGCCTCCTGCGCGGCGGGGCTCTCCTTGTCGAGGTGGGCCAGCTGCGCCGGGATCGCCACCCCGCGCCGCTTCATCGCCTGCGCCCACAGCCGCCCGGCGCGGTAGGAGGAACGCACCAGCGGGCCGGCCATGACCCCGGCGAAGCCCAGGCGCTCGGCCTCGGCGGAGAACTCCACGAACTTCTCCGGCTTCACCCAGCGCTCCACGGGGTGGTGGCGCGGGGTGGGACGCAGGTACTGGGTGATGGTGATGATGTCGCACCCGGCCCCGCGCAGGTCGGCGAGCGCCTCGAGGACCTCCTCGTCGGTCTCGCCCATCCCGAGGATGAGGTTGGACTTCGTCACCAGGCCCGCGTCGCGGCCCTGGGTGATGACGTCGAGGGAGCGCTCGTAGCGGAAGGCGGGGCGGATGCTCTTGAAGATCCGCGGCACCGTCTCGACGTTGTGGGCGAACACCTCCGGCTGGGCGTCGAAGACCTGCTGCAGCAGCTCCGGCTTGCCGTTGAAGTCGGGCACGAGGATCTCGACGCCGGTGCCGGGGTTGGCGGCGTGGGTGGCGCGGATCGTCTCGGCGTACAGCCACGCCCCGCCGTCGTCGAGGTCGTCGCGGGCGACACCGGTGATCGTGGCGTAGCGCAGGCCCATCGTGGCGATGCTCTCCGCCACCCGCCGCGGCTCGTCGCGGTCCAGCGGGGAGGGCTTGCCCGTGTCGATCTGGCAGAAGTCGCAGCGGCGGGTGCACTCGGAGCCGCCGATGAGGAACGTGGCCTCGCGGTCCTCCCAGCACTCGTAGATGTTGGGGCAGCCGGCCTCCTCGCACACCGTGTGCAGGCCGCCGGACTTCACCAGCCCCTTGAGCTCGGTGTAGTCGGGGCCGGTGCGGGCCTTCGTGCGGATCCACGACGGCTTCCGCTCGATCGGCGTCTCGGCGTTGCGCGCCTCGATGCGCAGCATCCGCCGGCCTTCCGGTGCGATCGTCACGGCGCCAGCCTACGTCGGCCCGGAGCGTGCCGCGTCAGGCCCCGCCCGTCCACCCCCCGGCGTCGACCCCGCCGGGCACGTCGGCGTCGGGGTCGTAGGGGGTGCGGGTCAGGCGGAAGCTGGCGAGGTCGAGGTGGCTCACGCCGCCGTCGGCGCCGCGGACGGGCCGCAGCAGCTCCCCGGCGTAGTAGCCGTCCAGCCCGCGCCACAGCCCCGGCTCTCCGGCGGGCACGAACCGGGACGCCCGCCCGCGCCCGGTCAGGCCCCGCAGGTCGAAGCCGCCGTCGCGCCCGGCCCGGACCACCAGGGGGGACGGGCCCCAGTACCAGGGGCCGACCAGCTCGAGGACGTCGGCGGGGACCTCCCGCGGCGCCCACGGCTCGGGGTCCAGCGGTTCCCGCTCGGCCAGCGTCGTCAGCAGCCGGGCCGGCAGGTCCCCGAACCCCGAGGTCGAGTTCGTCATCACGACGACCCCGTCCCCGGTCTCGACGTCCACGCGCAGCATCGCGACGAACCCGGGCATGGAACCGGAGTGCCCCGCGTGGCGGCGACCGCCCGCGTTCCACACCTGCAACCCCAGGCCGTAGCCCACGCTCCACGCCGAGCCCCGGGCGTCGTCGACGCTCTGGGGTTCCCACATGGCCTCGACGGTGCTGCGCCGCAGCACGCCGGAGGTCCCCGCCACGACGCCCGCCCAGCGGGCCAGGTCGGCGACGGTGGACCACAGCTGCCCGGCGGGGGCCATCGCCCCGGCGTCGTGCTCGGGTTCGGGCAGGACGACGTCGGCCCAGGGGTGCACGGCCAGGCCGCGCGCGGCGGGGGCCTGCGGGCGCGGCGTGGTGCGCGTCATGCCGAGCGGCACCAGGAACTGGGCGGCGACGACCTCGCGCCAGGTGCTGTCGCGGACCCGCCCGACGAGCTCGCCCAGGACGCCGAAGCCGACGTTGGAGTAGTGGAAGCGGGTCCCGGGCCGGTGCCGCACCGCGCTCTCCCCGAGGATCGGGCGCAGGGAGTCCCAGTCCCCGCCCTCGGTGCGCTCCCACCAGGGGCCGTCGGTCTCGGCCTGGACCCCGCCGGCCTGCCCGAGCAGCTGCCCGACGGTGACCCGCCCCACCCCGTCGACGAGCTCGGGCAGGTGCGCCCGCACGGGGTCCTCCAGCCCCACGAGGCCGTCCTCGACGGCCCGCAGGACCGCCGCGGCGACGAAGGTCTTGGAGATGGAACCCACCCGGTACTGGGTGTCCAGCGGGTCCGGCCCGGCGCCGGGCTCCCCGTCGACCCCGGTCGTGCCGCGACCGCCGCTCCACACCAGCCGGCCCCCGCGCACCAGACCGGCCACCACCGACGGCAGCCGGGCCTCGGACTGCTCGCGGGCGAGGAGGTGGTCCAGGGTGCGGGTGGTGCCGGGGAGCAGCGCGACGTCCATGCTCCGACCCTGCCAGAGCGCCGCCGCCGCCCACCCGGCAGGATCGGGGCGTGGACCTGCGCATCTTCACCGAACCCCAGCAAGGCGCCCGCTACGAGGACCTGCGTCGGGTGGCCGTGGCCGCCGAGCAGGCCGGGTACTCGGCGTTCTTCCGCTCCGACCACTACCTCACGATGGGCGGGTCGGGGCTGCCCGGGCCGACCGACGCGTGGACGACGCTGGCCGCCCTGGCCCGCGACACCACCACGATCCGCCTCGGCACCCTCGTCAGCTCGGCCACGTTCCGGCACCCGGGCGTGCTGGGCATCCAGGTCGCCCAGGTCGACGAGATGTCCGGCGGCCGCGTCGAGTTCGGCCTGGGCACCGGCTGGTACGAGGAGGAGCACACCGCCTACGGCATCCCCTTCCCGTCGCTGAAGGAGCGCTTCGACCGCTTCGAGGAGCAGCTCGCGATCATCACCGGCTCGTGGGCCACGCCGGTGGGGGAGACGTTCGGCTTCACCGGTGAGCACTACCGGCTGAAGGACTCCCCGGCGCTGCCGAAGCCCGTGCAGTCCCCGGTGCCGGTCATCGTCGGCGGGGCGGGCAAGAAGCGCGGCGCCGAGATCGCCGCGCGCTACGCGAGCGAGTTCAACGCCGCGTTCGCCTCGGTCGAGGACACCGCCGGCGCGTTCGGGCGCGTGCGCGAGGCGTGCGCGCAGGCCGGGCGCGACGCCGGGTCGATGGCCTACTCCGCCGCGCTCATCGTCTGCTGCGGGCGCGACGAGGCCGAGGTCACCCGCCGCGCGGCGGCCATCGGCCGCGAGCCCGAGGAGCTGCGGCGCAACGGGCTGGCCGGCACCCCGGCCGAGGTCGTCGACGCGATCGGGCGCTACGCGGACGCCGGGGTGGAGCGGCTCTACCTGCAGGTCATGGACCTCTCCGACCTCGATCACCTCGACCTCGTCGCCGCCGAGGTCGCACCGCAGCTGTGAGCCGCTGAGCGGCCGTCCCGGCGCCGCCCTGCGCCACCTCACCTGACGCTGCGGGAGAGGTGACGCAGGGCCACCGCAGGTCCCGGTGTCACCCCTGGGGAGAGTTGTGGCACCGCGCACCGCCGGTGCACCCTCGCGGGGAGCGACGCCGGTCCCGGTGTCCCAGGTACCCGGAGGCCACGGTGACCGACCACGAGCGAGACGCTGCGCCGACCGTCAGCGTCGGGGTGCCCGTCCACAACGGCGAGGCCTACCTCGAGCAGACCCTCGAGGCGCTGCTGGACCAGTCGTACGCGGACTTCGAGCTCATCGTCTGCGACAACGCCTCCACGGACCGGACCCGCGAGATCGTCGAGGCGTTCGCCGCCCGCGACCCCCGGGTCCGCTACGTGCGCAACCCCCGCAACATCGGCCTGGCCCGGAACTTCAACCGGGTCTTCCAGCTCGCGCGGGGGAAGTACTTCCGGTGGGCGATGGCCGACGACCTCGTCGGCCCGACGAACCTCGCCGACTGCGTCGCCGCTCTCGACGCCGACCCCGGCGTGGTGCTCGCCGTGCCCACCTGGGACCTCATCGACGCCGAGGGCCGCCCGGCCCGCGGCGGCCGGGAACTGGCCTCGTTCACGTGGGACGAGGACCCGGCCCGCCGCATGGCGCAGTTCATCGACATGATCAACGGCCGGTCCTCGATCGCCGTGCTGGCCTACCTGTCGGGCCTGGTGCGCACCGAGGCGCTCTGGGACACCGACCAGCTCGGCAGCTACCCCTGCTCCGACCAGGTGCTGCTGGGCCAGCTGCTGCTGCGCGGGCGGTTCGTGGAGGTCCCCACGCCGTCGCTGCACGTGCGGCTGCACGAGTCCTCCGCCGGCCACGGGATCGGCACCGGCGACTACGCCGCCGTCCACCGCACCTTCTTCCCCGACCGCGCCCCCGCGAACCTGCTGCGCTGGCGCGCGACCCGCCACCACCGGATGTGGAACGTCCTGCGCGCGGCGGCGAGCTCGTCCGCGCAGCGCCGTGCCCTGCGGGTCCGCTACGCGCGGGCCTCCGCCCTGCAGCTCCTGCCCCTCTGAGGGCTCACCCGGGCAGGGCCGCCCCCGGGAGGAGGGCCTCGACGACGGCGGCCGCGTCGAGGACCCCGACGCGGCGCCCGGCGCGCGCGCTCAGCGACGACGCCCCGGCGTCGGGCAGGCCGCAGGGCACGATGCGGCTGAACCCCTGCAGGTCGGTGTCGCAGTTCAGCGCGAAGCCGTGCATGGTGACCCCCTTCGCGACGCGCACCCCGATCGCGGCGAGCTTGCCCTCCGCGCGCCACCCCTCCCGCAGGGGCTCGTCGCGGGTCCAGACCCCGGTGCGGTCCTCGACGCGGTAGCCCTCGACGCCGAAGGCGGCGCAGACGCCGATGAGCAGCTCCTCCAGCCGGCGCACGTACCCCACGACGTCGAGCGCCCCGTGCAACCGGACGATCGGGTACCCCACCAGCTGACCCGGCCCGTGCCAGGTGATCCGGCCACCGCGGTCGACGTCGACGACGGGGGTCCCGTCGTCGGGGCGTTCCCAGGAGTTCGTCCGCCTCCCCGCCGTGTAGACGGGGGGGTGCTCCAGCAGCAGCACGGTGTCGGGGCGCTCGCCGGCGACGACCTCGGCGTGCCGGCGGCGCTGCAGGTCCCAGGCCTCGCGGTAGTCGACGGGTTCCCCGCCGAGCCGCACCCGCTCGACCACGAGTCCCCGTTCCGGCACCGCCCCAGCCTACGGGCGCGGACCCGGTGCCCAGGAGGTGGTGCGGACCGGGGCCCACCGTCGGGACCGGGACGGCGACGGGCGTGGCCGCCCGGCCCGCGCTCAGACCCGGCGGGGTTCCAGCCGGGTCTCGACGACCCCGCCCGCGCCGTCGCGGCGCACGACGTAGGCGCCCTTCCCGGCGACCTCGGTCACGGCCTCGACGAGGTCGGTGCCCCGGTAGACCAGGCCCACCCCGTCGTCGCTGCAGTGCGTCTCGCCCAGGACCCCGGAACCGACGAGCTCGTGCACCAGGGGCCGGCGCCGGGCCTCGGAGTCGTAGTGGACGCCGTTGCCGTACGGCAGCAGCCCGAGGCCGTTCGTCACCGGGCGCAGCTCGGTCCCGAACGAGTCGGTCGTCCCCCCGGTGAACCAGCAGATCGACCCCGCGCTCACCCCGCCGAGGACGACCCCGGCCTCCCACGCCGCGCGGAACGCCGCGTCGAGGGCGTGGACCCGCCACACCGCGAGGAGGTTCGCGACGGACCCGCCGCCCACCCACACGACGTCGGAGTCGAGCAGCTGCAGCGCCGGGTCCTCCACGCTGGGCATCGGGAACAGGTCCAGCACCGTCGTGGAGAAACCCGCGCGCTCACCGGCGGCGTGCACCTCCGCGGCCCACGACCGCTGGTCACCGCCGGCCGTGCCCAGGTAGGTGATCCGGGGACGCCGTCCCGCGGGGACCCGGGCCAGTTCCACCGCGAGGTGCGCCGTCCCGGCCCAGTCCAGGCCGCCGCGCTCGCGACGGGTCCAGCCGCCCGAGGTCGCGACGACGGTGGGGCCCTCAGCCGGCACGGCGCGAACCGCTGCGGCCGAAGACGTCGGACAGCACCGCGTCGGCGGCGCGGCGGCCGGAGACCAGCGCCCCCTGCTGCGAGGAGTTCTCCCGGTGGTCGCCGGCGACGAACACGCCGTCGCCGGCGTCGACCGGCTGCGGGCCCTCGAAGGGCGGCGCCACGACGGGGAGCGCGTGCGGGACCTCGTGGGCGGCCACCAGTTCCCACCCCGCGGTGCCCACCCCGTACACCCGTCCCAGCTGCTCGCGCACCCGGCGCTCGGCTTCGGCGCCGGTGTCGGTGCCGAGGGTCTGCGCGCTGACCAGGGCCCGGCGGTCGGTGCCGTCCACGACGTAGCCGGGGGCGACGGCGGAGACGACGGCGGAGTTCACGACGGGTCCCGAGCGGTCCCCGTCCAGGTGCAGCAGGCGCTCGCGGGACTCCGGGGCGGGGGAGGTCGGCGCGGCGAACCAGAACGTGGACAACCCGTGGCTGTCGGGGACCCGGAGCTCCGGCACCAGGTGGGCGGCGGTGTGCGCGTCGGTCGCCACGACGATCCGCTGGCAGTTCACGCCCCCGGCGACGGTCTCCACGACCAGCGAGCGCGGCGCGAAGCCGATGTGGCGCACCTTCGTGCCCAGGACCACCGACCCCGCGGGCAGCCCCGCCGCGAGCTGGTCGGGGACGGCCTGCACGCCGCGGGCGGGCAGCGCCGGGGTCGCCCGCAGGAAGCTGCGCACCAGCAGGTCGACGAAGCGGCGCGACGTGGTGCCGTCGACCTCGCCGAGCACCCCGGCCAGGAAGGGCTCCAGGACCGACCAGCGCAGCTCGCCGTGGACCTCCGCGGCGTCCAGCCCCTGCGACCAGCCGGAGTCCGGGCCCTTCAGCTCGCCCGCCGAGGTCACCTTGACGATCCAGCGCGCCAGCGCCGCCTTCTCCTTCACCGTGCCCAGCGGGAAGCGCAGCGCCTCCAGGACGGCGGTGGGGTGGCGGCGCGGGTCGCGCACCACGCTCACCCGGCCACCGCGGTGCACGGCGACACCCGCGTCGAACGGCTGCAGGTCCAGCGCGTCGAGGTCGAGGACCTTGAGCACCTCCGGGTAGCCCGGGTTCAGCAGCTGGAACCCGCGGTCGACCCGGAAGCCCCCGACCGTCTCCGAGCGCACCCGCCCCCCGACGGCCTCGGCGGCCTCCACGACGAGCACGTCGAGCCCGGCGGCGCTCAGGTGCTTGGCGCAGGCCAGACCCGCCAACCCCGCCCCGACGACGACCACCTCGGCCGAGGAGCGCAACGACGAGGCGTACGGGGACTCCGTCCCGTGCGGGGCGGGCGAGGTGGCATCGGGTGTGGTGCTGACGGTCACCGGCAGAGCGTATCGACCCTGTGGACAACCAGCGAGGCAGTCCCCCGGCGTGCGCGACCCTGGGGAGGTGGACGCCCCCGAACCCCTCACGCAGCCCGCGCCGGTGCGCCAGTGGCGCCGGGAGGCGCTGGCCGCGCTCGGGGACGACCCGCGGCGCCGCCCGCCCGTCGTCGACGGCTACCGCACGGGCCGGCTGCTCGGGGCGGGCGGCTCCGGCGTGGTCTGGTCCGGGACGGGCCTGGACGACGTCGAGCGCGCGCTGAAGGTGCTGCACACCGGCGGCCCGGGGGACCTGCTGGCGGAGCTGTCCATGCTGCGCCGGGTCCGCCACCCTCGGGTCGTCGCGGTCCACGACATCTCCACCGACGACGAGGGCCGCCCGGTCCTCGTCCTGGACCTCGCCCCGGGCGGCTCGCTGGCCGCCCTGCTCACCCAGCGCCGCCGGCTCTCGGCCGGGGAGGTCTCCGGTCTGCTCTCGGTGCTCGGCCCCGCCCTGGAGGACCTGCACTCCGCCGGCGTCGTCCACGGCGACATCGCCCCCGGCAACGTCCTGCTCGACGCGCACGGCGAGCCGCTGCTGGCCGACCTCGGGGTCTCCCGCGCCCTGGGGCGCCGGCACGGCAGCGTCCTGGGCACCCCCGGCTTCGCCGATCCCGCAGCGCTCGCGGGCGGGGGCGTCGGCGCCGCCTCCGACGTCTACGGCCTCGCCGCGCTGGGCTGGTGGGCGCTGACCGGTGAGGCGCCGGCCCGCGCCGGGGCCCTGGGGGCCCGGCTCGCCGTCCGCCGGGCCGCCGCCGACCTCCCGCCCGGCTCGGCGGCCGCGGTGCTCACCGCCCTGCAGGAGGGGTTGCAGCGCAACCCGTCCCGTCGCCCCACCCCGGGGGAGCTGGCCACCGCGGTCACCGCCGTCTCCCGCCCCCGCCCGGTGCGCGGGCTCGTGCCGGCCCCGCCGGTGGGGGCGCCGCGCCGGGCGCCGGACGGGGGGACCGCGGCGATTCCCCCGCCCCCGGGGGCCACGCGGGCGCTGCCCGTCCCCGCCCCGGCCCCGAGCAGCGCCCGGCCCGCTCCGGCCGCCGGCGGGGGCCGGTCCAGCGCGGCGCGGGGCCGCCGGCGGGCCGGGCGGGAGGCGACCGCGGCACGGCGGGCCGCCCCGGGCCGTCCCCACCGCCGCCCGCTCCTGGCCGTCGCCGCGGGGGTGGTGCTCGTCGCGGGGGCCGCCGTCCTGCTGCCGACGCTGCGCGAGGGGGACCCGGCCCCGCCCGCCGCTCCGCCGGGGCCCGCTGCGGCGGAGGGGGCGCCCGCCGCCGCCCCCGTGGCTGCTCCCGTCACCGCGCCCGTCGCGCCGGTGGAGGGGGATTTGGACGAGGGGGCCGAGGTCCTGCGGGGCGTGGACCCGGTGGCCGTGGTCACCGAGCTCGCCGCCCGCCGGGCGCGGGCCCTGTCCACGGGGGACCGGGCCCTCCTGGACCTGGTGGACGTGCCGGGGTCGCCCGCGGCCGCGGCCGACGCCGCGGTGCTGACGGAGCTGGCCGCGGCCGGGACGGTGCTGGCCGGGCTCGGGTTCGAGGTCGTCGACGTGCGGCCCGGGGTCGCCGGGGCGGACCGCTGGGTCCTGGACGCCGACGTGGTGACCACCGCGCACGCGGTGGTCGCCGGGGACGGGACGTCGTCCGCCGTCGCCGCCGGCGCCCCGCGCACGTCGCGGTTGACGCTGGAGCGGGTGGCGGGGGAGTGGCGGATCAGCGCGGTGGGCTGACCCGCCGCCCCTCCCGCGCCCGGCTCAGGCGTTGGCCAGCCACGTCGTCACGGCGCCGACGTCGGGGTGGCGGAAGGTGAACCCCGCCTCGAGCAGGGCGGCGGGCACGACCCGCTGGCTGCCGGTGATGGAACCGGCGAACTCCCCGAGCGCGACCCGGAGCGCGGCGGCCGGGACGGGCAGCAGCGCGGGGCGGTGCAGGGCCGCCCCCAGGGCGCCCGTGACGGCGAGGTTGGTCGCGGGTTCGGGGCTGACGAGGTTCACCGGGCCGGGGACGGGACGGGTCAGCAGGAACTCCAGCGCGGCGAGCTCGTCGGGCATGGAGATGAGGCTCCACCACTGCCGGCCGGAGCCCAGCGGGCCGCCGAGGCCGAGGCGGAACAGGGTCAGCATCTGCCCGAAGGCCCCCCCGACGGGGTTCGCGAGCAGCCCGGTGCGGGCCAGGCTGACCCGGATCCCCGCCGCCGCAGCGGGTTCGGTGGCCTCCTCCCACACCTGCACGACGTGGGCGAGGAAGTCGTCGCCGCGGGGGGACCCCTCGGTGAGGACGGTGTCCCCGCCCTCGCCGTAGGCGCCGATGGCGGAGGCGTTCACGAGGACCTCGGGGGGTTCGTCCAGGGCGAGCAGCGCCCGCACGAGGGTCGAGGTCGTCTCGGTGCGCGAACGGACGATGAGGTCCTTGTAGGCGTCGGTCCAGCGGTGGTCCCCGACGCCGGCGCCGGAGAGGTTCACCGCCGCGTCGACGCGGCCCAGCCGCCCGGGGTCGAGGTCGCCGGCGGCCGGGTCCCAGCGCACCTCGGAGGGTTCGCGCTCGGCGCGCCGGACGAGCACGACGACCTCGTGCCCCCGGTTGCGCAGGTGGGCGACGAGGTGGCGGCCGATCAGGCCGCTGGCTCCGCTGACGACGATGCGCACGGTGGTTCCTCACAGGGGTCGGGAGACGGGACAACCCCGTCCCCGGCGGACCGGGAACGGGGTTGCGGGGTCGTGCGGGACCGGCTCGGTCAGAGACCGAGCTCGCCCTCGAACTCGCCGGCTTCGATGCGCTTCTTGACGGTCTGCAGGAAGCGGGCCGCGTCGGCGCCGTCGACGATCTGGTGGTCGTAGGACAGCGCCAGGTACATCATCGAGCGGATCGCGATGGTCTCCTGCCCGTCGACCTCGAGGACGACGGGACGCTTGACGATCGCGCCGGTCCCGAGGATGGCGACCTGGGGCGCGTTGAGGATCGGGGTGTCGAACAGGGCCCCGATGCTGCCGGTGTTGGTGATGGTGAAGGTGCCCCCGGACAGGTCGTCGGGGGTGATCTTGCTGGCCCGGGTGCGGGCGGCCAGGTCGGCGATCTTGCGGGCCAGCCCGCCGAGGTTCAGGTCCCCGGCGTCCTTGATGACCGGGGTGATGAGGCCCTTGGGGGTGTCCACGGCCATCGAGACGTTCTCGCTGCCGTGGTAGACGATGTTCTCGCCGTCGATGCTGGCGTTGAGCGAGGGGTGCTGCTTGAGCGCCTCGACCGCGGCCTTGACGAAGAACGGCAGGAAGGTCAGCTTCGCACCCTCGGTCGCGAGGAAGCCGTCCTTGGCCCGCGCCCGCAGGCGCGCGATCTTCGTGACGTCGACCTCGATGACGGTGGTCAGCTGCGCGGAGTTCTGCAGCGACTCCTTCATCCGCTGGGCGATGACCTTGCGCAGCCGCGACATCTTCTCCGTCGTGCCGCGCTTGGCCGAGACCTCCACGGCCGGAGCGGGCTTGGCGGCGGGCTTCTCGGCGGCCGCGGCCGGAGCCGGGGCGGCGGCCTCGGCGGCCTTCGCCTCAGCGGCCCTGGCGGCCTCCGCCGCCTTGTCCGCGGCCTCCTGCACGTCCTGCTTGCGCACCCGGCCGCCGACACCGGTGCCGGTGACGGTGGCGAGGTCCACGCCGAGGTCCTTGGCCAGCTTGCGCACCAGGGGGGTGACGTAGGTGCCGCCGCCGGTGACCTCGGCCGGGGCCGGGGTGCTCGCCGGAGCCTGCGGCGCGGGCGCAGCGGGGGCGGGAGCCGGCGCGACCGGCTGCGCGGGGGCGGAGGCGGGTTCCGCGCTGGGGGTCGAGGACGGCTGGGTGGCGCTCTCGGCCTGGGCCCGGGCGGTCTCCCGCTCGGCCACCTCGTCGGCCAGCGACTCCTCCTGCGGCGCAGCGGGAGCCTCCTGGGCGGGGGCGGCCGGAGCCGGCGACGGGGCGGCGGAGGCGTCGCCGATGCGGGCCAGGTCCGCGCCGACGTCGGCGGTCTCGTCCTCGCCCACCAGGATCTCCAGCAGGGTGCCGGCGACGGGGGAGGGGATCTCGGTGTCGACCTTGTCGGTGGACACCTCCAGCAGCGGCTCGTCGACCTCGACGCTGTCGCCGACGGCCTTGAGCCAGCGGGTGACGGTGCCCTCGGTGACGGACTCCCCGAGCGCGGGCATCTTCACGGCCTCGCCCCCGCCGGGGGCGGGAGCCGCGGCGGCCGCGGGGGGCTCCTCGGGAGAGGGCTCCTGCGCCGCCTGCGGGGCGGCCTGCGTGTCCTCGGTGGACGGCGGGGCCGGGGCGTCCTGCGGCGCGGCCGGGGCCGGCTGCTCCTGCGGCGCGGGGGACCCGCCGCCCTGCTCGCTCGGGTCGCCGATGCGGGCCAGGTCGGCGCCGACGTCGGCGGTCTCGTCCTCGGGGACGAGGATCTCCAGCAGGGTGCCGGCGACGGGGGAGGGGATCTCGGTGTCGACCTTGTCGGTGGACACCTCCAGGAGGGGTTCGTCCACCTCGACGGTGTCGCCGACCGCCTTGAGCCACCGGGTGACGGTGCCCTCGGTCACGCTCTCGCCGAGAGCCGGCATCTGCACCGAGTTCGACATCTCTACGGTTCTCCTCACGGACGTTCTCCGGCGCCCGGGGGACGCCGCGGGTTCAGGTGCGGGTCAGGCGTGCGAGTGCAGGGGCTTGCCGGCCAGGGCGAGGAAGGCCTCGCCGACCGCCTCGTTCTGCGTCGGGTGGGTGTGCACGAGGGAGGCGACGTCGTCGGGGTAGGCCTCCCAGTTCACGATGAGCTGGGCCTCGCCGACCTGCTCGCTCATGCGGGAACCGACCATGTGCACGCCGACGACGGGGCCGTCCTTCTGCCGCACCAGCTTCACGAAGCCGGTGGTGCCGATGATCTGGCTCTTGCCGTTGCCGCCGAGGTTGTACTCGACGACGTCGACGTCGCCGTACTTCTCCCGCGCCTTGGCCTCGGTCAGCCCCACGGAGGCGACCTCGGGTTCGCAGTAGGTGACCTTGGGGATGCCGAGCTCGTCGATCGGGGCCGGGGCGAGGCCGGCGATGTCCTCGGCCACGAAGATGCCCTGGGCGAACCCGCGGTGGGCCAGCTGCAGGCCGGGGACGATGTCGCCGACGGCGTAGACGCCCTCGACGTTCGTCCGCAGCCGCTCGTCGGTGAGGACGAAGCCGCGGTCCATGGTGATGCCCTGGTCCTCGTAGCCCAGGCCGGCGGTGTTGGGGCCGCGGCCCACGGCCACGAGCATGAGGTCGGCCTCGAACGTCTTGCCGTCCTCGAGGGAGACCACGACGCCGGAGTCGGTCTGCTCCACGCCCTTGAACCGGACGCCGAGGGAGAACTTGATGCCCCGCTTGCGGAAGGCGCGCTCGAGGGCCTTGCTGGCGGCCTCGTCCTCGAGGGGGACCAGGTGCGGGAGGGCCTCGACGATCGTGACGTCGGCGCCGAAGGAGCGCCACACGCTGGCGAACTCCACGCCGATGACGCCGCCGCCGAGGACGACGACCCGGTCGGGGACGGAGTCCAGGGCGAGGGCCTGCTCGCTGGTCATGATCCGGCCGCCGACCTCGAGGCCGGGGAGGCTGCGGGAGTAGGAACCGGAGGCCAGGACGACGGCCTTGCCGGTGTAGCGCTGACCGTCCACCTCGACGGTGTTCTTGGCCACGAGCTTGCCGGTGCCCGCGACGAGGTCGATCTTGCGGGACTTCACCAGGCCCTGCAGACCCTTGTACAGGCGGGCGATGACGCCGTCCTTGTACTTGTTGACCCCGGCCATGTCGATCGAGTCGAACGTGGCGCGGACCCCGAAGGTCTCGGACTCCTTGGCGCTGTCGGCGACCTCGGCGGCGTGCAGCAGGGCCTTGGTCGGGATGCACCCGCGGTGCAGGCAGGTCCCGCCCAGGAGGTCCTTCTCCACGAGGGCCACCTTCAGGCCCAGTTCGGCGGAACGCAGCGCGCAGGCGTAACCCCCGCTGCCTCCCCCGAGGATGACGACGTCGTACTGCTGCTCGGCGGCACCTGCCACGAAATGCTCCTGAGGTCGGCTGTGCTGGCGACTGCTCCGTCGCGATCCTCTCACCACGACCTCGGCGGAGCGCGAGGGGGTCGTGACCCTCCGCCCGGGCGGGGGAGGGCTGCGGCCGGGGAGGATCCGGCCCGGACGCGCGACAGCGCCCGTCCCGGGGGATCAGGCGCTGTCGTGCGGGAGTGCGGTCCTCCCGGAACCCCGCGGGGTCCGGGGGGAGCTCAGCGCTCCTTCTCGGTGTTGAGGGACTCCTTGCGCGCGGTCACGGACTCCTTGCGCGCGGTCACGGACTCCTTGCGCGCGGTCACGGACTCCTTGCGCGCGGTCACGGACTCCTTGCGCGCGGTCACGGACTCCTTGCGCGCGGTCACGGACTCCTTGCGCGCGGTCACGGACTCCTTGCGCGCGCTGACCGATTCCTTGCGCTCGACGACGGACGTCGACTTCTGCCCCAGGACGACCTTCGTGGTCGTCAGGGTGGCCGAGGGGGCCGCCGAGGCGCTCACGGCCGTGGCGAGGCCGCCGCCGGCGAGCACGGCGGTGGCGGCGAGGCCGGCCGCGAACCGGGCGAGGTGACGGGACGTGCGGGAGTGCGGGGCGCTGCTGGACATGGTGCCTCCGTGACGTGTCCCCCGGTGGGCACCGAGGGAGCCTGGGGATGGACAGAACCGGCCGGGATCGATGACGCCCCCGAGCAGGTCGTCACGCTGAGCATATAGCTAGTCGCTCAGAGTGCACGACCGGAATCGAGAAGGATCACCGGGGACGTCCGTCGAGGACCCCACCGGCCCGCGCGCGGTGCTCCGCGCGGGCTCGGTCGGGGACCTCGGTCAGGGCTCAGCGCCCGGCGCGGTCCTCGGCGAGGGCGACCAGGGTGCGCACGGCCACGCCCGTCCCGCCCCGGTGGGTGTACCCCCAGGGCTCGCCCGTCACGAAGGCCGGGCCGGCGATGTCGAGGTGCGCCCACGGGATGGGGGTGCCCAGGCTCGAGGTGCCGACGAACTCGCGCAGGAACACCGCCGCGACGAGCATCCCGCCGGCCCGGTCGCCGATGTTGGCGAGGTCGGCGACGGGGGAGTCCAGCGTCGCGCGCAGCTCGTCGGGCAGCGGCATCGGCCAGAACGACTCCCCGGCGCGCTCGGCCGCGGCGAGCACCGCGGTGCGGAAGGCCTCGTCGTTGCCCATCACGCCGGAGACGCGGTTGCCCAGCGCGACGACCTGCGCACCGGTGAGGGTGGCGACGTCGACGATGGCGTCGGGCTGCTCCTGCGAGGCGGCGACGAGGGCGTCGCCGAGGACCAGCCGGCCCTCCGCGTCGGTGTTGAGGACCTCCACCGTCGTGCCGCCGTGCATCGTCAGCACGTCCGAGGGGCGGATCGCGGTGCCGGAGGGCATGTTCTCGGCCACGGCCAGCCAGCCGGTGACCTTGATCGGCAGGTCGAGCTCGGCGACGGCGCGCAGCGCGGCCAGCACGGCCGCCGCCCCCGACATGTCGCTCTTCATCGTCTCCATGCCCGCCGCGGGCTTGAGCGAGAGACCGCCGGAGTCGAAGGTGATGCCCTTGCCCACGAGGGCGAGGTGCCCCTGGGCCCGGGCCGGGGAGTGCTCGAGCACGACCAGCCGCGGCGGGCGGGAGGACCCCTGCCCGACCCCGAGGATGCCGCCGTAGCCGCCGTCGGCCAGCGCCTGCTCGTCGAGGACCCAAACGGTCAGGGAGGTGCCCTCGGCGGCGCGCACGGCCTCGGCCGCGAGGTCGGCCGGGGCGAGGTCGGCCGGGGCGGTGTTGATCAGGTCGCGGGCCGTGGCCACGGCCCGGGCCAGCACCGAGGCCCGCTCGACGGCGGCGCGGGCGGCCTTGTCGCGGGGCTTGTCCACGAGCAGCGAGACCTCGGCGACCGGTTCTCGCTCCGCGGCGCGGTAGCGGGTGAAGGCGTACGCGCCCAGGGCCGCGCCCTCGGCCACCGCGCCGAGGGCGCCCGCGTCCGGGGTCGGCAGGGCGAGGGCCACCCGGCGCTTGCCGGCGAGGGCGCGCACCGCGGCACCCGCCGCGCGGCGCAGCGTCTCGTGGTCGGGGTCGGTCCCCACCCCCGTGAGGGCCACCAGCGGGGTCGCGAGCCCGGGGGTGCCCGGGACCAGGTGCACGGTGCCGGCCTCGCCGCTCGCCCCCACGGCCAGGGCCGCGTCGGCCAGCGCGGACCGCGTCGCCCGGGGCAGGTCGTCCCCGCCCAGCACCACGGGCGCGCCCGGCCGCTTCCCGGTCGCCGGGGCGAGGCCCACGACCAGGGCGTCGACCGACACGCTCTTGACGGACTTGCTGCTGAGGAGGAGACGCGGCACCACCGCACCCTAACGTGGCGGCGTGACGGAACCGGCGGCGCACCAGGACCTCGGACCCACCGCCGAGGAGGTCGTGCCCGGGGTGCGGTGGCGACCGGTCGCCCCCGCCGACGTCCCCCGGCTGCAGCGGATCTGCCTGCTCACCGGCGACGCCGGCCGCGACGCCACCGACCGCACGGCCCACCCGGACCTGCTCGCCGACGTCTACGCCACGCCCTACGCGCTCCACGAGGCCCGCTTCGGGACCGTCGTCGAGGACGCCGACGGCGTCGCGGGCTACCTGCTCGGCTGCCGCGACACCGCCGCGTTCGAGCGTTGGCGCGAGGCGGAGTGGTGGCCCCCGCTGCGCCGGCGCTACCCGCGCCCGGAGGACGCCGAACGGGCCTTCGACGTCGGCCCGCTGCGGATCGTGCGCACCGGGGTGCCTCCCGAACCCCGCTGGGCCACCCACCCCTCCCACCTGCACGTGGACCTGCTGCCGCGGGTGCGGGGCCGGGGCATCGGCCGTCTGCTGCTGGAGCGCGTCCGCGCCCAGCTGGCCGCCGACGGGTCCCCGGGCCTGCACCTGGAGGTGTCGGCGGCCAACCCGGGCGCGGTCGCGTTCTACCGGCGTAGCGGGCTGGTCGAGCTGGCCCGCTCCGAGGGCAGCTACGTCTTCGGCTGCTCGTTCCCCTCCGCCGGGCCGTCCGCGGCGCCCTCCGCGGGACCCGCCGCCGAGGGCTCCCCGCCGGCCTGAGGCGCGGGTGCCGCCTCGGGCTCGACCTCGGGTCCGGCCTCGGGCTCGGCCTCCAGTTCGGGTTCGGGCTCCGGTTCGGGCAGCGGCGGCAGCGCGGCCTCGTCGGCCGCCGCGAGCACCTGGGCCGCCCGCAGCACCCCGAGCGCGGCCAGCGCCCCCGACCCCCCGCCGCGACCGGCCCCGAGGTCCAGCACCGGGACCAGCTTCAGCCGGTCCACGGCCAGCGCCTGGGCCGGCTCCGCGGTCGCCGCCCCCACCTGCCACCACTTCTCCGCCCCGGGCACGCCGCGGGAGGCGAGCAGCGCCGCGGCCACCCCGACCGTCCCGTCCAGCAGCACCGGCGTGCGCCGGGCCGCGGCCCGCAGGAGGAACCCCACGGCGGCGGCCACGTCGGCGCTCGCGACCGCCTGCAGCACCGCGGCGGGGCGGGTCGCGAGCTTGCGGGCGCGGCGCACGGCGTCGCGCACGGCGGCGGTCTTGCGCATCCACGCGTCGTCGTCGATGCCGCTGCCGCGGCCCACGACGTCCACCGCGCCCTTGCGCAGGCAGACCGCCACCAGGGTCGCGGCGACCGTCGTGGCCCCCGCTCCCAGGTCGCCCAGCAGCAGCAGGTCCACCCCCGCGTCGATCTCGGCGTCGGCCACGGCGGCCCCGGCCCGCACCGCCGCCTCCACCTCCTCCGCCGTCAGCGCGTCCCCCGAGGCGATGTCGCCCGAGGGCCGCAGCGCGTGCTCCAGGACCCGGGCCGGGACCCCGGCCGGGCCCTCCCCGCCCCAGTCCACCCCCAGCGCGTGCACGGCCACCGGGACCCCGGAGGAGGCGGCGAGCGCGGCGAACGCGCCCTCCCCGCCCACCAGCTCGCGCACCGCCCGCGCCGTCCAGCCCGGTTCCAGCCGCGAGATCCCGCGGGCCGCCACGCCGTGGTCGCCGGCCAGGACGACCAGGCGCACCCGCTCCAGCGGGGCGGGGACGTCGCGGTCCTGGGTGCCGGCCAGCCACGTGGCGAGGCCGTCGGCGCGCGAGGCCGGCCGCAGCGGGGCCACCAGCCGGGGCCGGGCGCGGGGGACGTGCGGCGAGCGCAGGCCCTCGGCGATCTCGCGCAGGTTCAACGGCCGCGGGCCGTCGGTCATCGGTGCTCCTCGGGAGGGCTGGGCGGGCGGGTCGTCCCGCGGTGTCGGCCGCGGTGCCACGCATGGTCGCACCCGCGGGGACCCCGCGGCCGACGCGATCCCCTCGACACCCGTCCGCCCGCCGCCTACCGTGCTGGCCATCCGGGCCCGGGGAGGACCCGGGGAGGAGGTCGCGAGGGTGCTGCCGGCTGCGTCCCGCTCGCGCGAGGAGTGGCTGGCCTCGTGCGCCAACGACCTCGCCGGGACACCCCTGCCCGGCGCGCGCGACCTGGTGTCCTCGTCGTGGTGGCGCGCCCGCAGCAGCGGGCTGGACCCCGACCGCGTCCTGCCCCCGGTCCTGCTCGGGGGTCCCGCCCTGCTCGAGCGCCGCGCCGGTCACCCGCTGGCCGGGGTGCTGCCCACCGCCCGCCGGCTGCTGCTCGACGAACCCCTCGGGGTGCCGCTGCTGATGGCGGTCAGCGACGTCGACGGGACCCTGCTGTGGGTGGAGGGCGACGCGGGGCTGCGCCGGGCCGCGGAGCGGATGGCCTTCACCCCGGGCGCGCGGTGGAGCGAGGACGTGGCCGGCCTCAACGCCCCGGGCACCGCGCTCGCACTGGGCCGGCCCGTCCGGGTCCGCGCCGGGGAGCACTACGCCACCGCCGTCGCCGGCTGGAGCTGCTCGGCGGCGCCCGTGCGCGACCCCGGCACCGGCCGGGTCCTGGGGGTCCTCGACCTCACCGGCGGCGACGACCTCGGCCGCGCCCGCGCCCTGGACCTGGTGCGCGCCGCCGCGGGGGCCCTCGAGGGCGAGCTGCGGGTCGCCGCGCTGCGCCGCGGGCTGCGCGGGGCGGGCGCTCCCGCCGGCGCGGTCCCGCCCCTCGTGCGGCTCTCGGTGCTGGGGGGCCCCGCCCGGCTCGGGGTGGGGGAGGAGGTGGGTCCGCTGTCGCTGCGGCACGCCGAGGTCCTGCTCACCCTCCTGACCGGACCGGGGGGCGGGCGCTCCGCGGCGCAGCTGGCGGCCGACCTCGACGACCGCGACCTCGCCCCCGTCTCGGTGCGCGCCGAGGTGCACCGGCTGCGCGCGGTCCTGGCCCGGCGCACCGGCGGTCTCGTGCAGCTCTCAGCCGCCCCCTACCGGCTCCTCGGCCCGGTGCGCTGCGACGCCCTGGCAGTCCGCGACGCCGTGCGGGCCGGGCGCCCGCGCGAGGCCGTGCGCGCCTGGACCGGCGACCTGCTGCCGGCCTCCGACGCCCCGCGGGTGCGCGAGCTGCGGGAGGAGCTGCGCGCGGGCCTGCGGGCGGCCGTCCTCGAGGGGGACGACGACCAGGCGTTGCTGGAGTTCTCCCGCACCGCCGCCGGCCGCGACGACCCCCTGGTGGCGCGCGACCTGGTGCGCCGGCTGGCCCCGGGCGACCCGGGACGGGCCGAGGCGCTCGCCCAGCTGCAACGGGTCTGCAACGGGTAGCGCCGCAGACTGGGGAGCAGGCGACGGAGCCGTCGCCGTTCCTCACCGTGGAGGTCCCCATGACGGTCTACGAGGCGCCCGGGCGCGCCGGCAGCGTCGTGCAGTACGCCGACCGCTACGACCACTGGATCGGCGGCGAGCGCGTCGCCCCCGCCGAGGGCGGGTACTTCGAGAACCCCAGCCCCGTCACCGGCCAGCCGTTCACCGAGGTCGCCCGCGGTACCGCCGCCGACGTCGAGCGCGCCCTGGACGCCGCCCACGCCGCCGCGCCGGCCTGGGGCCGCACCTCCGTCGCCGAGCGGGCCCTGGTGCTGAACCGCATCGCCGACCGGATCGAGCAGAACCTGGAGGAGCTCGCCGTCGCGGAGACCTGGGACAACGGCAAGCCCGTGCGGGAGTGCCTCGCCGCGGACCTGCCCCTCGTCGTGGACCACCTGCGCTACTTCGCCGGGGTCGTGCGGGCGCAGGAGGGCGGGATCTCCCAGATCGACGACGACACCGTCGCCTACCACTTCCACGAACCGCTGGGGGTCGTCGGGCAGATCATCCCGTGGAACTTCCCGCTGCTCATGGCGATCTGGAAGCTGGCCCCGGCGCTCGCGGCCGGCAACGCCGTCGTGCTCAAGCCCGCCGAGCAGACCCCGGCCTCGATCATGCTGCTGATGGACCTCGTCGGGGACCTGCTCCCGCCCGGCGTCGTCAACGTCGTCAACGGGTTCGGCGCGGAGGCGGGCAAACCGCTGGCCAGCAACCCCCGCATCCGCAAGATCGCCTTCACGGGCGAGACGACGACGGGCCGGCTGATCATGCAGTACGCCAGCCAGAACCTCATCCCCGTGACCCTGGAACTGGGCGGCAAGAGCCCGAACGTCTTCTTCGACGACGTCGCCAGCGCCCGGGACGACTTCTACGACAAGGCCCTCGAGGGGTTCACGATGTTCGCCCTCAACCAGGGGGAGGTGTGCACCTGCCCGTCCCGCGCGCTCATCCAGAGCGGCATCTACGAGTCGTTCCTCGCCGACGCGCTGGACCGCACCCGGGCCGTGAAGCAGGGCAACCCGCTGGACACCGAGACGATGATCGGGGCGCAGGCCAGCAACGACCAGCTCGAGAAGATCCTCTCCTACATCGACATCGGGAAGCAGGAGGGCGCGAAGCTGCTGACCGGGGGCGAGCGCGCCGACCTCGGGGGGGAGCTGTCCGGCGGCTACTACGTGACGCCGACGGTGTTCGAGGGCGACAACTCGATGCGCATCTTCCAGGAGGAGATCTTCGGGCCCGTCGTCTCCGTGACCCGCTTCGACGGCCCGGACGACGCGCTGAAGATCGCCAACGACACCCTCTACGGCCTGGGGGCGGGCGTGTGGTCGCGCGACATCCACCTCGCGTACCGGATGGGGCGCGGGATCCAGGCCGGGCGGGTGTGGACGAACAACTACCACGCCTACCCCGCGCACGCGGCGTTCGGCGGGTACAAGAGCTCCGGCATCGGCCGGGAGAACCACGCCATGATGCTCGACCACTACCAGCAGACGAAGAACCTCCTCGTCAGCTACTCCACCAGCAAGCTCGGGTTCTTCTGAGCATGGCGGTCGGACTGACCCCGGAGGCGGCGGCGCAGCTGCGCCGCCTCCGGGCCCGGCACGGGGACCTGATGTTCCACCAGTCCGGGGGCTGCTGCGACGGCAGTTCCCCGATGTGCTTCGCCGCGGGGGAGTTCATCGTCTCCGACGCCGACGCGTTCCTCGGGGACCTGCACGTCCCCGCCGCGGAGGGGTCCGAGGCGTTCACCGTCGGGGTCTGGATGTCCCGGGAGCAGCACCTGCGCTGGGCGCACACCGAGCTGACGATCGACCTGGTGCCCGGGCGCGGGGCGGGGTTCTCCCTCGAGGCGCCCGACGGGGTGCGCTTCCTCGTCCGCTCGCGGGTGTGCCGCACGCCCTGACCCCGGCGCGCGCTCGCTACGGTGGGCCGGTGAGCGACGCCGCGGACGTGACCTTCGCCCTGGTCGGCTACGGCGGGGGCGGGCGCTACTTCCACGCCCCCGTCATCGCGGGGGCGCCCGGGGCCCGGCTGGGGGTCGTGGTCACCACGAACGCCGAGCGCGCGGCGCAGGCCCGGGCCGAGCACGGGGTGGAGGTCGTGGCCTCGCTGGCCGAGGCGCGCGCCGCCGGGGTGGACGCCGTCGCGATCTCCACGCCCGCCGCGACCCACACCGAGCTGACGCACCAGGCGATCGACCTCGGGCTGCCCGTGGTGTGCGACAAGCCGTTCGCGCTCGACGGCGCGACCGCGGCCGCGACCGTGCGGCGCGCGGAGGCCGCGGGGGTGCTGCTCTCGCCGTACCAGAACCGCCGCTGGGACTCCGACCTGCTGACGCTGCGACGGGTCCTGGCCGAGGGGGAGTTGGGCGAGGTCCTGCGCTTCGAGTCCTCCTTCGAGCGGTGGGCCGCGGGCGACCCGCCGGCCGCCGGGGGCGGGCTGCTGCGCGACTTCGGGGCGCACCTCGTCGACCAGGCGCTGCACCTGTTCGGCGAGGCGTCGACGGTGGCGGCCCAGGCGTGGGGCGCCGAGGGCGCCGAGGACGGGTTCCGGGTGCAGGTCGAGCACGTCGGCGGGGTCCGCACGGAGCTGTCCGGGGCGTGGAAGCAGGCCCTGCCCGGTCCGCGCTTCCGGGTGACGGGCACCCGGGGGACGTTCGTGCTGGAGTCGCCGATGGACGTCCAGGAGGAGCGGCTGCTCGCCGGCCGCACGCCTGCCGCGGAGGGCGCGGCCTGGGGGGTGGAGCCGCCGAGCCGCTGGGGCTGGCTGGCGCTGGGCGGGGGCCCGGTGCGGCGGGTGCCGAGCGAGGCCGGGCGGTGGCCGGAGTTCTACGCGCGCTTCGCCGCGGCGGTGCGCGGCGAGGGCCCGGTGCCCGTCGACCCGTGGGACGCGTGGCGCACGTGCGCCGTCGTCGACGCCGCGCACGCGTCGGTGCGCGAGCGCGAACTCGTCCGTCTCAAGGACTGAGACGACCGTCTCGCGAGCTGGATGACTGGCGGGCTGGGCGTAGGATCCACGTCGCACCCGGGGCGACGACGGCGACCCCGTGCACGACGCCGGGTGCCCACCGCCCGGCCAGGACGACCCCTGCGAACGGCTGCGACCCGCCCATCCCCGTCGTCCCGAAGGTTCCGCCATGGGTCCCGCCGACCTCAACACCGCCTCGACGCAGGCCGCCCCGCCGACCAACCCGACCCGCAAGGTCGCGGCCGCCAGCCTCATCGGCACCACGATCGAGTTCTACGACTTCTACGTCTACGCGACCGCGGCCGTGCTCGTCTTCGGGCCGCTGTTCTTCCCCTCCGGCAACGAGACCGCGCAGACGCTGGCCTCGCTGGCCACCTTCGCGATCGCCTTCGTCGCCCGCCCCATCGGCTCGGTTGTCTTCGGCCACTTCGGCGACCGCATCGGGCGCAAGACCACCCTCGTCGCCGCGCTGCTGGTCATGGGCATCTCCACCGTCCTCATCGGCGTCCTGCCCACCCACGCCACCGCGGGCAACCTCGCCCCGGTCCTGCTCTGCCTGCTGCGCTTCGGGCAGGGCTTCGGCCTCGGCGGGGAGTGGGGCGGCGCCGCGCTGCTCGCCACCGAGAACGCCCCGGCCAACCGCCGCGCCCTCTACGGCATGTTCCCGCAGCTGGGCGCCCCCTTCGGCTTCGTCCTCGCCAACGGCCTCTTCATCGTGCTCGCCACGACCATGAGCGACGAGACCTTCACCAGCTGGGGCTGGCGCATCCCGTTCCTGCTGAGCGCCGTCCTCGTCCTGCTCGGGCTCTGGATCCGGCTCAGCCTCGCCGAGACGCCCGTCTTCGCCAAGGCGCTGGCCGAGAACAAGCAGGTGCGGGTGCCGGTCGCGGAGACCTTCCGCAGCAGCTGGCGGATCGTCGTCCTCGGCGCCTTCTCGGTGATGCTCACGTACACGCTCTTCTACCTGACCACGACCTGGTCGCTGAGCTACGGCACGAAGGCGCTGGCCTACGAGCGCCAGGACTTCCTGCTCATGCTGTGCGTCGCCGTGCTCTTCATGGCCGCCGCCACCCCGCTCTCGGGCTGGCTGTCCGACCGGTTCGGACGCCGCCCGGTGCTGGCCACCGCCATGGTCGGCGGCGCCGTCGTCGGCCTGCTCACCGGCCCGCTGCTCGGCTCCGGCGAGACGCCCCTGGTCATGCTCTGGCTGTGCGCCGGGCTGTTCTTCATGGGTCTGGTCTTCGGGCCGATCGGCGCCTACCTGCCCGAGCTGTTCCCCACGAACGTCCGCTACACCGGGGCTTCGCTGGCCTTCAACTCCGGCAGCATCCTCGGGGCCTCGCTGGCGCCGTACACCGCGGTGAAGCTGGCCACGGCCTACGGGGTCAGCTGGGTCGGGTTCTACCTCGCCGCCACGGCCGTCGTCAGCCTCATCGCCCTCTCGATGCTGCGCGAGACCCGGACCGCGTCGCTCACCTGACCGACCGTCTATCGTGGAGCACCACGGCCGCCGGGACCCGGCGGCCGCGGTGCTGAGCGGGGGGGCGCAGGACGTGGTGGCTGGATCGGGACGCACCTACCGGACGGTGTACCGGCACCTGCTGACCCGCGTCGACCCCGAGGTCGCGCACCGCTGGGCCTTCGCCGGGATGCGCGCGGCCAGCCGCGTCCCCGTCGCCCCGCACGTCCTGCGCCGCGCCTTCGTCGAACCCGACCCCAGGCTGCGCACCCGCGTCCTCGGCATCGACTTCCCGACCCCGCTGGGGCTCGCCGCGGGCTTCGACAAGAACGCCACCGGGATCTCCGCCCTGGGCAACTTCGGCTTCTCCTGCGTCGAGATCGGCACCGTCACCGCCCGGCCCCAGCCGGGCAACCCCAAGCCCCGGCTGCACCGCCTCGTCGCCGACCGCGCCGTGGTCAACCGCATGGGGTTCAACAACGCTGGCGCCGAGGTCGTCGCCCGGCGGCTGCGGCAGCTGCGGGCCGTGCCGCCGGTCCACCCCGTCGTCATCGGGGTCAACATCGGCAAGAGCAAGGTCGTCGCCGAGGCCGACGCGGCGCAGGACTACGCGACCTCGGCGCGGCTGCTGGCCCCCTACGCCGACTACCTCGTCGTCAACGTCTCCTCCCCGAACACCCCCGGCCTGCGCGACCTGCAGGCCGTGGAGAAGCTGCGCCCGGTGCTGCGCGCCGTCCGCGAGGCCGCCGACGGCGCCGCCCACCGCCACGTCCCGCTGCTGGTGAAGATCGCCCCCGACCTCTCCGACGAGGACGTCGACGCCGTCGCCGACCTCGCCGTGGAGGAGGAGCTCGACGGCATCGTCGCCACCAACACCACGATCTCCCGCGAGGGCCTGCGCTCACCCGCGGCGCTCGTCGCCGCCGCCGGCGGGGGCGGGCTGTCGGGGGCGCCGCTGAAGGAGCGCTCGCTGGAGGTCCTGCACCGGCTCGCCGCCCGCACCCGCGGCTCCCTCGTCCTCGTCAGCGTCGGCGGGATCGAGACCGCCCAGGACATCGCCGAACGCCTCGACGCCGGCGCCTCCCTGGTCCAGGCGTACACCGCGTTCATCTACGAGGGCCCCGGCTGGGCCCGCCGGGTGCTCGGCGAGCTCGCCGCTAGCCGCAGCCGGCGCGAGACCGACCGCCCGTCCTGAGTCGCGCCCGCCCCGTTCCGGGGTGAAGGTCGTCAACGGTCCGCACCGCCCCGGACCCACGACGACCGAGGAGATCCGTGACCGACGTGGCCCAGCGCTCACCCGGTTCGTCCGGCCCCCAGGACCCGGGGACACCGGGGCGCCCCCGACCCGAACCGCTGGAGGGCCCTCTCGGTCTGCCTCGCGGTCGGCTTCATGACCCTGCTCGACGTGTCCATCGTCAACGTCGCCCTGCCCTCCATGGAGAGCTCGCTGGGGGCGGGGTCCAGCGAGGTCCAGTGGATCGTCGCCGGCTACGCCCTCGCCTTCGGCCTCGTCCTCGTCCCCGCCGGACGGGTCGGGGACCTGTACTCCCGGCGGCTGCTCTTCGTCGTCGGGCTCGCGGGCTTCGTCCTGACCAGCGCGGCGGCCGGTCTCGTGCAGTCCGCGACCGCGCTCGCCGTCGTCCGCCTCGCCCAGGGGGTCACCGCGGGACTGGTCAACCCCCAGGTCCTCGCCCTCATCCAGCAGCTGTTCACCGGGGCCGAGCGCGCGAAGGCGTTCGGCCTCTTCGGCACCACCATCGGGCTCTCCACGGCCATCGGCCCGCTGCTCGGCGGCGGGATCCTCGCCGTCTTCGGCGAGGCCCAGGGCTGGCGCGGGGTGTTCCTGGTCAACGTCCCCATCGGGCTCGTGCTGCTGCCCCTGGCCTGGCGGTGGCTGCCGAAGCAGGGCCGCGCCCGGACGGCGGGCCGGCTCCACCTCGACGTCGTGGGGCTGCTGCTGCTCGCCGCGGCGACGGTGTTCGCGATGCTGCCCTTCGTGCTCACCACCGGTGAGGACGACCCGCCCGCGCGCTGGTGGTTCCTGGCCCCCGGCCTGGCCCTGCTCGCGGCCTTCGCGGGCTGGGAGCGGCGCGAGGAGCGACGGGGCAACCAGCCCGTCGTGGCGGGTGAGCTCGTGCGCACCGGGTCCTTCAGCGTCGGCGCCCTGGTCGGGATCGCCTACTTCGCCGGGTTCACCGGCATCTTCCTCGTGGTGACCCTCTACCTGCAGACCGGGCTGGGGCTCTCGCCCCTGCAGGCGGGCCTCGTGCAGACCCCGTTCGCGATCATGTCCGCCGTCTTCGCCCAGGTGGGGGGCCGGGAGGTCTCCCGCCGCGGCCGGCCCGTCGTGGTCGTGGGGCTGGTCGTCGTCGCCGTGGGCCTCGGAGCCGCCGACGTCGTCTCCGCCGCCGTCCAGGGCACCGCCGGGGCCATCGCCCTCTCGGCCTGCCTCGCGGTGGCCGGGGCGGGCAGCGGCCTGGTCATCTCCCCGAACCAGACCCTCGCCCTGGCCGACGTGCCGCGCGCGGTGGCCGGGGTCGCCGGCGGCGTGCTGCAGACCGGGCAGCGCGTCGGGTCGGCGATGGGGGTGGCGGCGACGACCGCGATCTTCTTCTCCACCCTCGCCGCGCAGGGGTCCAGCGAGTCCGTCTTCGGCGAGGCGCTCTCCGACGGCCTGCGCGTCTCGCTGGGGCTGGTGCTGCTCGCCCTCGTCCTGGCCGTCGTCGACCTGCGCCGACGCGCCGGCCACCGCCCTGCCCGCGACGGCGCCCCCGACGGTGGGGCGGCGGGGCACCGCGTCGACTAGGTTCGCCGGGTGAGACCGACGCAGTGGACCTGGAAGTACGAGGACGCCGACGGGCGCGCCCTCGCCGGCGACAACGCCGTGTTCCCCACGCAGTCCGACGCCGAGACGTGGATCGGCGAGGCCTGGCGGGGGCTGCGCGAGCGCGGCGTGGAGAACGCCCACCTGTGGGCCGACGGCGCCCGGGTCTACGGCCCGCTGTCGCTGCGCCCCGCGGACTGAGGCGCACCGTCACCCCCTCGACGTCGGTCGCCGACGTCGAGGGGGCGGCGCCGCGGGCCTAGCTCGGGCGCTCGGTCGGCGCGCTGGCCGCGGTGCGGGCCGGGTCGCGCTCCACGACGTCCCCGAGGGCGGCGCCGCGGGCCTAGCTCGGGCGCTCGGTCGGCGCGCTGGCCGCGGTGCGGGCCGGGTCGCGCTCCACGACGTCCCCGAGGGCGGCGTCGACCCGCTGCATCAGCTCCGCGGGGATCCTCACCCCGGACGCCTTGACGTTCTCGTGCACCTGCTCGGGCCGCGAGGCGCCGATGATGGCGGCGGCCACGTTGTCGTTCTGCAGGACCCAGGCCACCGCGAGCTGCGCCATCGACAGCTGCAGCTCGCTCGCGACCGACTTCAGCTGCTGGACCCGCGACAGGACGTCGTCGCGCATCCAGCGGCTGATCATCTGCTTGCCGCCCTTCTCGTCCGTGGCGCGGCTGCCCTCCGGCGGCGCGCCGCCGGGGGTGTACTTGCCGGTCAGCACGCCCTGGGCGATGGGGGAGAAGACGACCTGCGAGATGCCGAGCTCGCGCGAGGCCGGGACGACCTCCGGCTCGATGACCCGGTAGAGGGCGGAGTACTGCGGTTGGTTCGAGATGAGCTGGAAGCCCAGGTCCTTCGCCAGCGCGTGGCCCTGGCGGAGCTGGTCGGCGGTCCACTCGCTGACGCCGATGTAGAGGGCCTTGCCCGCGCGGACCACGTCGGCGAAGGCCTGCATGGTCTCCTCGACCGGCGTCGAGACGTCCCAGCGGTGGGCCTGGTAGACGTCGACGTGGTCGGTGCCCAGCCGCTTCAGCGAACCGTCGATGGACTCCAGGACGTGCTTGCGGGACAGCCCCGAGTCGTTGTGGCCCTTGGGACCGGTCGGGAAGTAGACCTTGGTGAGGATCTCCAGGCTCTCCCGGCGCTGCCCCTTGAGCGCCGTGCCCAGGACCGTCTCCGCCGCGGTGTTCGCGTAGACGTCGGCGGTGTCGAACGTCGTGATGCCGACGTCGAGCGCGGCGTGCACGCACGCGACCGCGGCGTCGTTCTCCACCTGGGAGCCGTGGGTGAGCCAGTTGCCGTAGGTGATCTCAGAGATCTTCAGACCGCTGCGGCCGAGGTGTCGGAACTCCATGGCCGGAAACCTAGCCCGTCGCCGATCAGACGGCGAGCGCCTCCGGGGCGAGCCGGTCCACGCGCGTGGTGCGGGCCGCCAGCAGGACGCGGGTCGCGCCGGCCGCGGTCAGCGCCGCGCCGAGCAGGTGCAGGACCACGGCGAGCCCCGGGAGGCCGTCGAGGCTCTGGTAGACCCCCAGCGCGGCCTGCGCGACGAAGAGCGCGAGCAGGATCGTCGCGCGCCGCTGGACCAGGCCGTCGCCGGCGCGGCGGGCCACGACGACGACGACCGCCGCGAGGACCAGCGCGAGGACGGCCGCCGCGCCGTGCACGACGGTGACCACCGCCCAGTCGACGGGGATGCGGTGGATCTCCGCGCTGTCCCCGGGGTGCGGCCCGGAGCCCGTCACGACGGTGCCGACCACGACGACGACGCCGGTGACGACCACGAGCCAGCGGGCCAGCCGCCGGGTCGCGGCCGCCGGGGCCGGGACGACCGCGCGGTGGGCGATGTCGTAGCTGACGGTGGCCGAGACGAGCAGGGCGACCGCGGCGACGAAGTGCGCGGCCACCACGTACGGGTTGAGGCCGGTGAGCACCGTGATGCCGCCGACGACGGCGTTGAGCAGGACCCCGAGGAACTGGCCCCAGGCCGACCAGAGCAGCGTGCGGTGGCGCGGCCGCTGCCGCAGGCAGGCGACGATCACCGCGCCGACGGCGAGGACGATGACCATCGTCAGCAGCCGGTTGCCGAACTCGATGGCGCCGTGCACCCCCGTCGAGACCGTCGCGGAGGTGAAGGAGTCGTCGGTGCAGCGGGGCCAGGTGGGGCAGCCCAGGCCGGAACCGGTGACCCGGACGACGCCGCCGGTCACGATGATGAGGACGGTGACGGCCAGGGCGATCGTCGTCGTCCAGCGGACGGCGCGGGAGTGGGTCACGGCGGCGGTCCGGTCAGCGCGGCTGCTCGCCGCGGCCCACCATCGGGACCGGGCGGCGCATCCGGCGGATCTGCAGCGCCCGGGTCACCCCGTAGGAGGTCAGGCCGCGCTCGGGCTCGGGGAACCTCTCCTTGACCGCGCGGGACACCTTGCGGCCCAGCAGCACGCTGTCGACGACGACGACGGCGAGGACCATGTAGATGAGCAGCGTCGTGCCGAGCAGGAGCTCGGCGGAGCCCAGCGGCGTCGCGACCATCGACAGGATCAGCGAGGCGCCGGCGATGATGAGGAAGTACTCGCCCACGTTGCGCCGGGCGTCGACGACGTCGCGCACGAAGCGCTTCTGCGGGCCGCGGTCGCGCACGGGCAGGTAGCGCTCGTCACCGGTCAGCAGCGCGGACTGCACCTTGGCGCGCTCCTCGCGCTGGGCCTCGCGGCTCAGCCGCTGCGCGGCCTTGCGGTCGGCGGGCACGAGGGGACGGGCGTTGCGGGCCTGGGCCTCGCTGCGCTTGGGCGTGGGGCGGCCCTTGCCGCCCTCCTTGGTCAGCTCGACCTTTGCCGGCGCGACCTCGGCGGGCCCGGCGCCCGGCCGCTCGACCTTGGTCAGCCGGGTGGCCTTGGTCAGCCGCGTGGCCGACCGCGCCTCGACCCGGGTCGAGCCGGCTGACTTCTCCTTCGAGCGTCCGAACACGAGAGGAAGGGTACGTCACCGCGCCCTCCCCCCGGCCCTCCCCGCACCCCCTCCGGCGCCCGGCGGGGTGTGTACGGTCGCGGTCGTGACGGACCTCACGCTGCCGACCCCCGGACCCGACCGCACCGCCGCCCTGCGGGCCGCCTCCGCCGCCCAGGACGGCGCCACCCGGGCCGACCTGGAGGCCCTGGTGCGCATCCCCAGCGTCTCCGCGCGCGCCTTCGACCAGGAGCACGTGGCCACGAGCGCGCGGGCCGTCGCCGAGCTGCTGCGCGGGGCGGGCCTGCCCCGGGTGGACGTCGTGACCGCGCGCGAGGGCGACCTGGAGAGCAACCCCGCGGTCATCGGCCACCGCCCCGCCCCCGCGGGCGCGCCGACGGTCCTGCTCTACGCCCACCACGACGTCCAGCCGCCGGGGGAGGGGGCGGACTGGTCCAGCCCCGCCTTCGAGCCGACCGAGCGCGACGGGCGCCTCTACGGGCGCGGGGCCGCCGACGACAAGGCCGGCGTGATGGCGCACGTGCACGCCCTGCGGACCCTGCTGCCGCTGTGGGGCCCGGAGGACGGCGTGGGGGTGACCGTCTTCGTCGAGGGCGAGGAGGAGATCGGCTCCCCGACCTTCGGCGCCTTCCTCGCCGCGCACCGCGAGGCCCTCGCCGCCGACGTCATCGTGGTCGCCGACTCCGGCAACTGGCGGATCGGGGTGCCGGCGATCACCACCACCCTGCGCGGGCTGGTCGACTGCGACGTCACCGTCGAGGTCCTGTCGCACGCGGTGCACTCGGGGGTCAACGGCGGTCCCGTCCTGGACGCCCTCACCTGCCTGGCCCGGTTGATCGCGACCCTGCACGACGAGGACGGCGACGTGGCGGTCGACGGGCTGCACAGCTCCGCGGCCCCGCTCGTCGACCTCACCGAGGAGATGTACCGCTCCGACGCCGGGCTGCTGCCCGGGGTGCGCCTCGCGGGGACCGGGACGATCGCGGACCGGCTGTGGACGAAGCCGGCGATCTCCGTCATCGGCCTGGACGCCACCCCCGTCGACCGCGCGAGCAACACGCTGATCCCCTCGGCCCGGGCCAAGGTCAGCATGCGCACCGCTCCCGGCCAGGACCCGGCGGCGGCGATGACGGCGCTGCGCCGCCACCTCGTGGCCAACGCGCCCCTCGGGGCCCGCGTCACCGTCCACGACGGCGACGAGGGGCAGGCGTTCTCCGCCGACACCACCTCCCGCGCCCACGACGTGGCGCGCGCGGCCTTCGCCGAGGCCTACGGCGCCCCGACCGTCGAGATGGGCATGGGCGGCTCGATCCCCTTCGTGGCCGACCTCGCCGCGGTCTACCCGGACGCGGCCATCCTGGTGACGGGCGTGGAGGACCCCGACTCGCGCGCCCACGGGGCCGACGAGTCCCTGCACCTGGGCGACTTCGCCCACGCCTGCCTGGGCGAGGTCCTCCTCCTGGACGGGCTCGCGGCCGGTCGCTGACGCGACGTACCGTGGGAGCGGGAACATCCCCGCCCACCGCGCCGTTCCGGTTGGCGAGGACCGCGCCTGCAAGGCCCCGCGAGCGAACCTGGAGACGATGCTCATGACCACGACCAGCGACACGACCACCGAGCCGGCGGCCGCGACCCACGGGGTGCTGCTCACCGACGTGGCCGCGACGAAGGTCCGCACGCTGCTCGAGCAGGAGGGTCGCGACGACCTCCGCCTGCGGATCGCGGTGCAGCCCGGCGGCTGCTCCGGCCTCATCTACCAGCTCTACTTCGACGAGCGCACGCTCGACGGGGACGCGCTGCGCGACTTCGACGGCGTCGAGGTCGTTGTGGACAAGATGAGCACCCCCTACCTCGACGGGGCGACGATCGACTTCGCCGACACCATCGAGAAGCAGGGCTTCACCATCGACAACCCGAACGCCGGGAGCAGCTGCGCCTGCGGTGACTCCTTCAGCTGAACCGCAGCGCCCCGCGCCGCGCGAACCGGCCCCCGCACCTCCCGGTGCGGGGGCCGGTCCTGTGTGGGCGGCGCCGCTGCCCGGCCCCGGGCGGGGACGCCGCCGCCGCGACCCCGGGCCCGCCTCCTTCGCGTTCGCCGACCTCGTCGCGCCCGAGGACGACGACCTCGTGGCGGCCGGGGGCGACCTGGACCCGGCGACGCTGCTGGAGGCCTACCGGTGCGGCCTCTTCCCCATGGGGCTGGGCGGCGGGGGGCGCGGACCGGTCGGCTGGTGGTCCCCGGACCCTCGGGGCGTCCTGGTACCCGAGGACGTCCACGTCTCCCGGTCGCTGCGCCGGGCGGTGCGCCGCTTCGAGGTCCGGGTGGACACCGCCTTCGACGAGGTCGTCGCCGGCTGCGCCGACCCCGCCCGCCCCGGCGCCTGGATCACGGCGGAGGTGGCGCGGGCCTACGCCCGGCTGCACCGGCTGGGCTGGGCGCACTCGGTGGAGGTGTGGTGCGGGGGGGAGCTGGCCGGGGGCCTGTACGGGCTGAGCATCGGGGGCCTCTTCGCCGCGGAGTCCAAGTTCCACCGCGTCACCGGCGCCTCCAAGGCGGCGGTGGTGGCCCTGGCGCAGCTCGTGACCGCCGACGGGGTCCGGGGCCGGCTGGTGGACGTGCAGTGGCGCACCGAGCACCTGGCGACCCTCGGCGTGCGGGAGGTCCCCAGAGCCGCGTACCTGAGGTCGTTGCGGGCCGCCCTGGCCCTGCCGGGGCCCCCGGTCTTCGAGCCCGCGACGTCCCCGTCCGGCGTGGCGCGCCCCGAACGGCGCACCGACTACGACGGGGGGTAGTCTCTCCACCGAGAGGACGCTCCTGCCCAGTTCCAACGCACCGCGGGCACGGAACGTCCCCGATCACCGCACGAACCGTGGGAAGGCCGACGTTGGGCACGCGAGACTCGGGCGCGACACGTCGTCGCCGTCCCCCCAAGGCACTGCTGGCCGGCGCCCTCACCGGGGTCGCCACGATGGCGCTGACCGGCTGCGCGGGGGACTGGCCCGACGCGTCGGCGAGCAACTTCTTCCTGCCGGACGCGAGCATCGGCGCCACGAACCAGACCGAGCGCATCTCCGTGCTCTGGGACGGCTCGTGGATCGCGGCGCTCGTCGTCGGCGTCCTCGTCTGGGCCCTGACGATCTGGTGCGTGGTGGCCTACCGCCGCCGCAAGAGCGACCCCGAGCTGCCGGCGCAGGTCCGGTACAACATGCCGATCGAGATCCTCTACACGATCGTGCCCGTGATGATGGTCGGTGTCCTCTTCTACTACACGGCCCGCGACCAGCAGGCCATCACGGACACCTCCCAGACGCCGGACGTGACGATCGAGGTCGTCGGCAAGAAGTGGTCCTGGGACTTCAACTACCTGGACGAGAACGGCCAGCCGGGGGTCTACGACACCGGCCGCCAGGCCGACCTCACCGGCGTGCCGGCCCCGGAGCTAGAGCTCCCGACCCTCTACCTGCCGGTCGACCAGAGGGTCCAGTTCGACCTCTACGCCCGCGACGTGAACCACTCGTTCTGGGTGCCCGCCTTCCTCATGAAGATGGACCTCATCGCCGGCAGCCCGAACCACTTCCAGGTCACCCCCACCAAGGAGGGGACCTTCCTGGGCGAGTGCGCCGAGCTCTGCGGCGAGTACCACTCCGAGATGCTCTTCAACGTGAAGGTCGTCTCGCAGGCCGAGTACCAGCAGCACCTCGACGACCTCCAGGCCGCCGGCCAGACCGGCTCGCTGCCCACGACGCTCGCCGGGGCCGAGGAGATGGCCCAGGTGGAGGCCGACTCGGTCGGCGAGGCCCCCGAGAACGCAGAGGACGAGACCAGTGACGGGAACAACAGCTGATGGCTGCTGAGAGCTTCAACCTGCCCGGGACGGCGGCGCGCGTCACCTCGCGCCAGCCGCTGGGCCACGTCGTCCCGCGCCGCAGCGGGGCGGTCATCGCCGGCTGGCTCTCCAGCACCGACCACAAGGTCATCGGCAACCTCTACTTCATCACCTCGTTCATCTGGTTCCTCATCGGCGGGGTCATGGCCCTGCTCATCCGCGCCGAGCTCTTCGAGCCCGGGATGCAGGTGTTCGGCACCAAGAACGAGTACAACCAGGCGTTCACCATGCACGGCACGGTGATGCTGCTGCTGTTCGCGACGCCGCTGTTCTCCGCCTTCGCCAACGCGATCATGCCGCTGCAGATCGGGGCGCCGGACGTCGCCTTCCCGCGGCTGAACATGTTCGCGTTCTGGCTCTTCCTCTTCGGCGGCCTCATCGCCGCCTCGGGCTTCGTCACCCCGGGCGGGGCGGCCTCCTTCGGCTGGTTCGCCTACGCCCCGCTGTCGGACGTGGTCCACTCCCCGGGCCTGGGCGGCAACCTCTGGGTGATGGGTCTGGCCTTCTCCGGGTTCGGCACGATCCTCGGTGCGGTCAACTTCATCACCACGATCATCTGCATGCGCGCTCCGGGCATGACGATGTTCCGGATGCCGATCTTCACCTGGAACACGCTGATCACCAGCGTCCTGGTCTTGATGGCCTTCCCGGTGCTGGCCGCGGCGCTGCTCGCGCTGGGTGCGGACCGCATCCTCAACGCCCACGTCTTCGAGGCCGCCAACGGCGGCCCGATCCTGTGGCAGCACCTCTTCTGGTTCTTCGGCCACCCCGAGGTCTACATCATCGCCCTGCCGTTCTTCGGCATCGTGACGGAGATCTTCCCGGTGTTCAGCCGCAAGCCCGTCTTCGGCTACAAGGGCCTGGTCTTCGCGACCATCTCCATCGCCGGGCTGTCGGTCACGGTGTGGGCGCACCACATGTACGTCACCGGCAAGGTGCTGCTGCCCTTCTTCGCCTTCATGACGATGCTCATCGCCGTCCCGACGGGCGTGAAGTTCTTCAACTGGATCGGCACCATGTGGCGCGGTTCGCTCACCTTCGACACCCCCATGCTGTGGGCGGTCGGCTTCCTGGTGACGTTCCTCTTCGGTGGTCTGACCGGCGTCATCCTGGCGTCGCCGCCGCTGGACTTCCACCTGTCGGACTCCTACTTCGTCGTGGCGCACTTCCACTACGTCGTCTTCGGCACCGTCGTGTTCGCCATGTTCGCCGGCTTCTACTTCTGGTGGCCGAAGCTGACGGGCAAGATGCTGCACGAGGGCTGGGGCAAGCTGCACTTCTGGCTGCTGTTCGTCGGGTTCCACACCACGTTCCTCATCCAGCACTGGCTCGGCGTGGCCGGCATGCCCCGCCGCTACGCGGACTACCTGCCGGGCGAGGGATTCACGACGATGAACCAGATCTCGACCATCGGGTCGTTCGTCCTGGGCCTGTCCTTCCTGCCCTTCCTCTGGAACGTCTACCGCACCGCCCGCTTCGGCGAGCGCGTCACGGTGGACGACCCCTGGGGCTACGGCGCCTCCCTGGAGTGGGCGACTTCCTGCCCGCCGCCGCGGCACAACTTCACCTCGCTGCCGCGCATCCGCTCCGAGCGCCCCGCCTTCGACCTGCACCACCCCGAGATCGCGGCGCACGACAGCCACGACGGGAGCGGCAACCTGCTGGACGCGGTCTACGGCGGCTCCGACCGCCGCGGCCGTGAAGACGTGACCGGAGGCCACTGACCCATGAAGCCTGAAACCTGGCTCTTCTCCGGCGGGATCCTGTTCTTCCTCCCCGTCGCGTTCGTTTACGGGCTGCTGACGCAGTGGGACGAGTGGGTGGGGTTCATCGCCCTGCTGCTCACCGGTGGTCTCGCCCTCCTGGTGGGGACGTACCTGACGATCACCGCCCGCCGCATCGACGAGCGTCCCGAGGACAACCCCCGCGCCGACATCAGCGAGGGGGCGGGGGAGCAGGGCTTCTTCTCCCCGCACTCGTGGTGGCCGCTGTACCTGGCCGCCGGTGGCGCCATCGCCTTCTTCGGCGTGGCGGTCGGCTGGTGGCTGTGGCTCATCGGGGTCGTCATCACCATCCCGATGATCGTCGGCTGGGTGTTCGAGTACTACAAGGGCGAGCACGCCCACTGAACGTCCCGCAGGACGGAGGGTCCCGCACCGGTTCGTGGTGCGGGGCCCTCCGCCGTTCCCGGCCCGGGGCGGGCGTGAGCCGCGGGGGCGGCGTCACCGGATCGTGATGGGCGGGCGTGCAACGGCGCGGGTCCGCGCGGCGTCCTGTGGGCGGGCCGTCCAGGTGCGAGGATCCTGGGCGGGGAAGCACGAGGGGGCTCGCAGAGCCCGGGGGAGAGAACCGTCCGTGGAGAACAGCACGCGTGTCCAGGTGCGTCGGCGCACGCTCGTCGCGACCGTCCTGGCGGGGGTCGCCCTGCCGTTCGGGCTCACCGCCTGCCAGTCCGACCGGGGCGCCTCCGGCACCTCGTCGAGCGAGGCACCCTCCACGCCGCCGGCCACGATCACCGTCAGTCCGGCCGGCACCACCGGTGAGGTGCGCCCGGACACCCCCATCACCGTCACCGCCGCCGGTGGCACCCTCACCGACGTGGTGGTGACCGCCGGCGACGGCACCCCGCTGGCGGGGGCGCTGGACCCCGCGGGGACCACCTGGACGAGCACCGCCGCGCTGGCCCCGGCCACGACCTACGCCGTCCACGCCGCCGCGACGAACGCCGC
The DNA here is from genome assembly GCF_000017305.1 of Kineococcus radiotolerans SRS30216 = ATCC BAA-149. Classification (GTDB taxonomy): domain Bacteria; phylum Actinomycetota; class Actinomycetes; order Actinomycetales; family Kineococcaceae; genus Kineococcus; species Kineococcus radiotolerans. Next base: position 3,729,944 of record NC_009664.2, read on the forward strand.
CGGGACGGCGTCGAACCACGACGCCAGCCTCACGACCCTCACCCCGGCGGAGACGGCGTTCCCGGCCGTGGCTCCCTTGACGGGCTCGGAGGTCGGGGTGGGCATGCCCATCGTCGTCACCTTCGACTCGCCCATCGCCGACGACAAGCGCGCCGTGGTGGAGCAGCGGCTGGTCGTGACCGCCTCCCCGACCCCCGTCACCGGGTCGTGGAGCTGGCAGTCCGACAGCGTCGTGCAGTTCCGCCCCGAGCAATACTGGCCCGCCCACACCCAGGTCCACCTGGACGTCGACCTCGGCGCGGTCGAGGTGTCGCCCGGGGTGTGGGGGAAGACCCGCGACATCGACTTCACCGTGGGCTCGGCCACGATCAGCACCGTGGACATCGCCGCCCACACCCTCACCGTGACCCGCGACGGGCAGGTCCTGCGCACCATCCCGGTCACCACCGGCCAGTCCGGCTCCGGGGGGCGGTTCGTCACCCGCAGCGGGACGAAGGTGATCATGAGCCTGGAGGAGTCGCGGGAGATGAACTCCGAGACGACCGGCATCGGCCAGGACGACCCCGACTACTACAACGTGGACGTGCAGTACGCGATGCGGCTGACGAACTCCGGGGAGTTCCTGCACGCCGCCCCCTGGTCGGTCTCCTCGCAGGGACGGGCCAACGTCAGCCACGGCTGCACGGGCATGAGCACGGCCGACGCGCAGTGGATGTTCCAGAACTCGAAGGTGGGTGACGTGGTCACCTACACCGGCAGCGACCGGGTCATCGAGCCCGGCAACGGGTTCAACGTGTGGAACGAGACCTACGAGCAGTGGCGCCGGGGTTCCGCGCTGCCCGCCTGAGCCCGCCGGTGAGCCGGGGCGCCCGCGTCCGCCGGGTGTGGCGGGTCGTCCTGGTGGTGGCGACGGTGGTGGCGGTCGTGGTCCTGGTGCAGCGGCTGCGCGGCGCCGACCTGGGGGAGCGCCTGCGCTCGGCCGACCCCGGCTGGCTGGTCGTGGCGGCCGCGGTCTCGCTCCTGCCGCTGTTCGGCAACGTGGCGTCGATGGTGGCGCTCAGCCCCGTCCGCATCCCGGTGGTGCGGACCAGCCTGGTCTGGCTCGCCACGTCGTTCGTCAACCTCGTCACACCCTCCAGCACCGGGGGGCTCGCGCTGACCGTGCGCTACCTGCAGCAGCAGGGACTGCCGCTGGCCGTCGCGGCCACCACCATCGGCATCGTGCAGTCCACGTCCTTCGCCGTCACCGCGGTCCTGCTCGTGGGCTGCCTCGTCCAGGCCGGGCGGGATCCCGAGGGAGGGGTCTTCCTGCCGTGGCCGGTGCTCGGCGTCGCGGTGGTGGTCGTGGTCCTCGTCTGCGTGCTGGCGCGGTGGTGGCCCCGGGCCCGGCGCTGGGCCACCCGGGCGGTCGTCGACCCCGTCCGCGCCGAGTGGCCCGCGCTGCGCCGGGTGCTCACCCACCCGCGGCGCGTCGTCGTCGCCCTGGCGGGGCACCTCGCGGTGCCGCTGGGTTTCGCCACCACCCTGTGGTGCTGCGCCCGCACCGTCGGGGGAGACCCCCCGCTGGGGTTGCTCGTCCTCGTCGTCGTGGGCAGCTCCGCGGTGACGGCGGCCGTCCCCGTCCCCGGGGGCATCGGTGCCTCCGAGGCGGCGCTGGCCGCCGGGCTGGTGGCCACCGGGATGGACACCGGCCCGGCCCTGTCCGCGGCGCTGCTGCACCGGGCCCTGACGTTCTGGGTGCGGGTCCCGTTCGCCTGGGGGGCCCTGCTGTGGCTGCGGCGGCGCCGGGCCGTGTGAGACCCGGAGCCCACGCGGGACCGGGGTCAGCCGGTGAAGCTGGAGATGTCCCCGACGTAGCGGGTGCGGTCGGCGGGGACCGGTTCCACGGCGGCCAGGGCCACCTCGGCGGCGAAACCGGCCACGTCGTACAGCTTGCCGGCCGCTTCCTTGCGGGTCGCCAGCGCGCCCGGGTTGGAACGCTCGAGCAGGGTGGCGGTGATGGTGCCCTCGATCATGTCGCCGGACACGACGACGAACTCGACGCCCGCCGCGTCCAGCTCGGGGAGCAGCGCCCGCAGCGCGTCCTCGCCGGCCCGCTTGCTGCGCGCGACGGCCTCGTACTCCGGCATCGTCTCGACGGTCTCGATGAAGTGCGCCTGGTGGCTGGTGACGAAGACGACGCGGGACCCGGGCGCCATGAGGGGCAGCGCCGTCCGCAGGACGCGCACCTGGGCGTCGCGGTTGAGCTGCATGGCGTAGTCCGCGGCCATGCCCTGCTCCATGCCGCCGGAGGCGTTGAGCACCAGCAGGTCCAGGCCGCCGAGCTCGGCGCGGGCGCGCTCGAACATCGCCGCGACGGAGGCGTCATCGGTGAGGTCCGCGCCGACGGCGATGGCGGTCGTGCCCGCCTCGGCGAGCTGGGCCACCAGCTTCTCGGCGCGAGCCGCCTTGTTGCGGTAGTTGACGACCACGGACGCACCCGCCTGCGCCAGGTACGTCACGGTCTGGGCCCCGATGCCGCGGGAGGAGCCGGTGACGAGGGCGCGGGTGCCGGAGAGGCTCCCCGGGGCGAGGGGACCGGGGGTGGGGGGAGGAGTCACGGGGGGAGAGCCTAACGGTCGTCGTGGTGGGGGTGGACGTGCGAAGGGCCCCGAACCGTCACCGGCTCGGGGCCCTCCTGGTGGAACTGGTCAGCCGTGCAGCGTCTGCGACGTCCCGATCGCCGGGTTGTCGCCGCGCTCCAGCTCGTCGGCGTGAGCCGTCTCCAGCTCGCTGTGGTGGTCGTGGTGCGACGCAGCCAGCTCGGCCGGGGTGACCGGCTCGACGCGGTCCTCGAAGTAGAACTTCGAGAGACGACGCTGGATCTTCCCGTACAGCGTGCTCGGGTTGCCGGCGTCGACGCGGTCCTCGATCTCCATCGGCCGGTGCGTGTCGTGCTGGACGAGGTTCCAGCGCTCCAGGTCGGTCAGCGGGGCGTGGACCTCGATGAACTCCCCGTGGGGGAGCCGGACGATGCGACCGGTCTCGCGGCCGTGCAGCGCCTTCTCGCGGTCCTTGCGCTGCAGGCCGAGGCAGATGCGCTTGGTGATGACGAACGCCAGGGCCGGGAGGACGAACACCCCGATCCGCAGGAAGCGGGTGATGTCGTTGATCGACAGCCCCATCATGTGGGCGATGATGTCGTTGCCGCCCGAGATCCACAGCAGGATGTAGAACGTCAGCGCCATGACGCCGAGACCCGTGCGGGTCGGCTGGTTGCGCGGGCGGTCCAGCAGGTGGTGCTCACGACGGTCGCCCGTCGCGGCCTGCTCGATCCAGGGGTAGACCGCGGCGATGCCGACGGCGAACAGGATCAGCACCGTGGTGGGGATCAGGATGTTCAGCGACAGCGTGAAGCCGAGGAGGCTGAACTCGAACCAGCCCGGGGTGATGCGGACCGCGCCGTCCATCCAGCCCATGTACCAGTCCGGCTGCGAACCGGCGGTCACGGGGGAGGGGTCGTACGCGCCGTAGGCCCAGATCGGGTTGATCGAGACCAGGGCGGCGATCAGGGCGATGACGCCGAAGACGAGGAAGAAGAACCCGCCGGCCTTGGCCATGTACACCGGGAAGAGCGGGAAGCCGACGACGTTGTCCTCGGTCCGCCCGGGGCCGGGGTACTGGGTGTGCTTGTGCACGACCACGAACATGAGGTGCACGGCGATCAGGGCGAGCATGACCGCGGGCAGCAGCAGGATGTGGATCGTGTAGAAGCGCGGGATGAAGTCCACGCCCGGGAACTCGCCGCCGAAGAGGAAGAAGCTGATGTAGCTGCCCACCACCGGGACGGCCAGGATGATCGCCTGGGCGATGCGGATGCCGGTGCCGGAGAGCAGGTCGTCGGGGAGGGAGTAGCCGGTGAAGCCCTCGAAGACGGCCAGGATGGCCAGCAGGACGCCGATCACCCAGTTGATCTCGCGCGGCTTGCGGAAGGCGCCGGTGAAGAACACCCGGGCCATGTGCACGATCGTCGCCGCGACGAAGACCAGGGCCGCCCAGTGGTGGACCTGCCGCATGAGCAGGCCGCCGCGGACGTCGAAGGACAGCCGCAGCGAGGACTCGTAGGCCTCGGACACGTGCTGGCCCGTGAGCGGGACGTAGATGCCCTCGTACGTCGTCTCGGCCGCGCTGGGCTCGTAGAAGAACGTGAGGAACGTGCCGGTGAAGAGCAGGATCACGAAGCTGTAGAGCGTGATCTCACCGAGCATGAACGACCAGTGGTCGGGGAAGATCTTGCGAGCGAAGCCGTTGACGACCTTGCTCGCGCCGGCGGTGTCGTCCGCGAAGTTCGCGACGCCACCGGCGGCCTTGTCGATGGTGCTCATCCGCGCTCCCAGAAGCTCGGGCCCACGGCCTCGTCGAAGCCGTCGGTCGCCACGAGGTACCCCTCGTCGTCCACTGCGATGGGCAGCTGGGGGAGGGCCCTCTTGGCGGGGCCGAAGATCACCTTGCAGTCCTGCGTGAGGTCGAACGTCGACTGGTGGCAGGGGCACAGCAGGTGGTGGGTCTGCTGTTCGTAGAGGGCCACGGGGCAGCCCATGTGGGTGCAGATCTTGGAGTAGGCGACGGTTCCGTCGACCCCCCACTCGGCGGACTTCTGCATCAGCTCGGACTCGTCGAGGCGCATCAGCAGCACGGCCGACTTGGCCTTCTCGTTGAGGACCGACTCCGCCTCCTCGATGCCCTCGGGCAGGACGTGGACCACGGAGCCGATGCTCACGTCGGCCGCCCGGATGCGACCGCCCTCGGGGTCCTTGACCAGGTAGGTCCCGGCCTCCCACATGGTCGTGGAGAGGGAGTTGCCCGGCAGTGGCCCGGTGTCGCGGAAGAAGAACACCGCGGGGATCGGGAAGAGGGCCAGGGCACCGATGAGGGTGTTCCGGATGAGCGGCCGGCGGCCGAGGCCGGCCTCCGCGGCGCCCTCCTTGAGGATCGCCACGGCCTCCGCGCGCTCGGCGGTGGTGCCGCGCTGGCGGTGGCGGTAGTCGATGCGCTCGTCGTCCGGCATGAGCGTCTTGGCCCAGTGGACCGCGCCGACGCCCAGGGCGAAGAGGGAGACGAACATCGACAGGCCGATGGCCTTGGTCGAGAGGCTGATCCGCTCGAAGCTGTCGTCGTACTTGATGCCGACGAGCGAGACGATGATCCCGATCGAGCCGATGATCGAGAGCAGCAGGAAGAAGGCGACCTGGCGCTCCGCGCGCCGGGCGGCGGCGGGGTCGGTGTCGCCCATGCGGTGCCGGTGCTCCGGCAGGCCGGGGTTCTCGAAGCGGTCGGGAACGCCGCCCCCGGGCTTGGCGAGGGTCGTCCCCGCCTGCCCGTGCGCCTCGTCGGCGCGTTCGATGTCGCTCATGCTCCCTGCCCGTCCGAATCCTTCACGTTGGTGGTCGTGGTGCGCGGGGTGGTCATCAGGAGGACTTCATCCCCAGCCACACCGACACGCCGATCAGCAGGCCGATGCCGCCGATCCAGGCCAGCAGACCCTCGGAGACCGGCCCGAGGGAGCCCAGGCTGAGCCCGCCCGGGTCCGGCCGCACGTCCTCCTGGGTCAGCCAGGCGATGATCGCCGTCTTGTCCTCGGGGCTGATCGTGTTGTTGTTGAAGACCGGCATCGACTGCGGGCCGGTGACCATGGCCTCGTAGACGTGCTTGCCGGAGACGCCGGTGAGGTCGGGGGCGTACTTGCCCGCCGTCAGCGCGCCGCCCTTGCCGGCGAAGTTGTGGCACATCGCGCAGTTCGTGCGGAAGATGGACGCGCCGCGGGCGATGTCCTCCTCGCTCACGCTGGCGACGTCGAGCTCCTCCGCGGTGGGGACGGCCGGCCCCGGCGCCAGGGAGGCGATGTAGGCGGCCATCTGGTCGATCTGCTCCTGCGAGAAGCGGATCTTGCTGACCTCGGGGGCCTGCGCGGCCGACTGGGCCAGCGGCATCCGCCCGGTGCCGACCTGGAAGTCGACCGAGGCGGCGCCCACGCCGATGAGCGAGGGGCCGGCGCCGCTGCCGTCGGGCAGCACCGCCCCGCCCTGGGCGTCCAGGCCGTGGCAGGTGGCGCAGTTGGCCAGGAAGAGCTTCTTGCCCGCCTCGATGTCGTCGGCGGAGGCCGCCGCGGTGCTGGCCTGCGCGTCGCGCGGGGCCAGGGCCGCGTACAGCCCGCCGACGAGGAGGAGCGCCAGCGCGATCAGCACGACGACGGCCAACGGGTGGCGCCGTCGGGCGCTGAGGGCGGTGAGGGTCCTGGTCACGGTGCTGGTGCTCGCTTCCTACGGGGCGTTCGGGAACTGCGCTGGCGGTCGGGTCGTTACTTGAGGATGTAGATCACGGTGAACAGACCGATCCACACCACGTCGACGAAGTGCCAGTAGTACGAGACGACGATGGCGCTGGTCGCCTCCTGGTGCCCGAAGCGCTTCGAGGCGTAGGAACGCCCGATGACCAGGAGGAAGGCCACGAGACCGCCGAAGACGTGGATGCCGTGGAAGCCGGTGGCCAGGATGAAGACCGAGCCGTAGGCGTTCGTGGCGATCGTCAGGCCCTCGTGCGCGAGCTCCGCGTACTCGAAGACCTGACCGGCGACGAAGAGCGCGCCGAAGATGTACGTGAGGATGAACCACTCCTCCATGCCCCACTTGCCGACCTCGTGCAGCTTGCCGAGGCGGCGCGGCTGGAAGCGCTCCGCGGCGAAGACGCCGAACTGGCACCAGAACGACGAGATCACGAGGATCGTCGTGTTGATGCTCGAGAACGGCACGTTCAGCAGCGCGGGGCCCGACTCCCACAGGGCGGGGGCCACGGAGCGGATCGTGAAGTACATGGCGAAGAGCCCAGCGAAGAACATGAGCTCGCTCGACAGCCACACGATCACGCCGACCGACACCATGTTGGGCCGGTTCACGGACCCGTGCGCCGGACTCGGGGTACTGCTCTGGACAGCCTGTGCACTCGCCACGTCGCCAATCATGCCCCACCCCCCCGGGGGTTCGCTGCCCGGGCCACCGACAACGTGTCGTAGATCTCGGCTGGGCCGGTCGGGGGAGGTTCGTGACGGGGTGCGTGGAGGAGGTGCGCAGGGTGCCCACCCCCTCTGAGCAGGCGCTCCGGCCCGGCGCGGGGCCCCGGGAGGTCCTCCCGCCCCCGTCAGGTCACGGATCGGTCTCGATCCGGCGCGCCCGTGTCCGGCCCGGCGCGGTGGACCCGCGGGCGCCCGCGATCAGTAGGGTTCGGGGCGCCGCGCGCTCGACCGCGCGGTGCCGACCCCGCCGAGCAGGGAGCCAGGACCTCATGACCACCGCCCCCGCCCCCACGTGGCCCGGCCTGCTCACCGAGCTCGTGGCCGGTCACGACCTCACCGCCGAGCAGGCGTCGTGGGCGATGGACCAGGTGATGCGCGGCTCGGCCGGCGACGTCCAGCTCGCCGGGTTCCTCGTCGCGCTCCGCGCCAAGGGCGAGACCAGCGCGGAGCTGACCGGCCTGGCCGAGGCGATGCTGACCCACGCCGTGCCGCTGGAGGTGCCCGGACCGATCGTCGACCTCGTGGGCACCGGCGGGGACCGCGCGCACACCGTGAACATCTCCACGATGGCGTCGCTGGTGCTGGCCGGGGCCGGTCACCGCGTCGTCAAGCACGGCAACCGCGCCGCCTCGTCCTCCTCCGGGTCCGCCGACGTCCTCGAGGCGCTCGGGGTCCGGCTGGACCTGCCCCCCCGGCGGGTGGCGCAGCTGGCCGTCGAGGTCGGGATCACCTTCTGCTTCGCCCAGGTCTTCCACCCCGCGATGCGCTTCGCCGCCGGGGCCCGCGGCGGGCTCGGGGTGCCCACGGCGTTCAACGTCCTGGGGCCGCTGACCAACCCCGCCCGTCCCGGCGCCTCGGCCGTCGGGGTCGCCGACCGGCGCACGGCGCCGCTGGTCGCCGGCGTCCTCGCCGGCCGCCGCACCTCGGCGCTGGTCTTCCGCGGCGAGGACGGCCTCGACGAGCTCACCACGACCGGGCCCGCGCGGGTCTGGGTCGTCAGCGGGGGACGGGTGACCGAGACGGTCCTCGACGCCGTCGCCGAGCTGGGCCTGCCCCCCTGCACGCTCGCCGACCTGCGCGGGGCCGACGCCGCCCACAACGCGGGGGTCGCCCGCGAGCTGCTCGCGGGGGCCCGCGGCCCGGTGCGCGACACCGTGGTGCTCAACGCGGCGGCGGCCATGGTGGCGGCCGGGGTGCGGGCCGCGGGGTCCGCCGACGCCGACCCCGCCGCGGGGCTCGCGGACCACCTGCGCGAGGGGGTGCGCCGGGCCGAGGCCGCCCTGGACTCCGGCGCGGCCGCCGACGTCCTCGACCGGTGGGTGGCGGCCAGCGCCTCCTGAGCGGGAGGGCCGGTCGCGGCCGGGGGCGGGACGGTCAGTCGAACCCGAGGGCGAAGGCCGTCTCGAGGTCGTGGCGGGAGTAGGCGCGGAAGGCGATGTTCGTCGTCGTGCCGACCACGCCCTCGACCCGGGCGATGCCCCCGGCGATGACGTCGGCCAGCCGGTCGTGCTCGCGGACCCGGACCATGACGACGAGGTCGACGTCCCCCGTCACCGAGTAGACCTCGCTGACGCCGTCGAGCTCGGCGAGCGCCTGCGCGACCTCGGGGATGCGTCGGCCGTCGCAGTGGACGTTGACGATGGCGGTGATCACGCGGTGAGACTACTGCGCGCCCCGCAGGTGGTGCCGGGCCCAGCCCGCCCCGCGCACCGGTGAGGCCCAGGCCACCGCCGCGCCCGCGTCACCCGCGTCGTCGTCCCCGCGCCCGTCGTCGAGGCTGACCAGCCGCACCCCCGGCTGCTCCAGCCAGCCGAGGAGGACGTCGGTCTCCTCCACCAGCAGGCCCGGGCGACCCGGCGCCGGCGGGGCGACGACCTCCCCGGTCGCGCGCAGGGCCTCGATGTGGGGCATCGGGTCCGACCCGGCCGGGGTGACGCAGGTGCCGGCCAGCCGGCCGTAGCGGATGAGGACCACCTCCCAGCCGCCGGTGCGCCAGCCCGGGGCGGGCTCGCTGCGCCGGGCCGCGACGATCTCGGGGGTCGCCGCCACCGGGGCCCGCCGCTGGGCGCGCTCGGCGGCCGTGAGGAACGCCTCCAGCCGGTCGCGGGTGGTGGCGGCCTCCTCGTAGCGCTGCTGCCCGGCGAGCTCGCGCAGCCGCTCGCGCCCGCGGGTGAGGGCCGTCGTCGCGTCGCTGCGCAGCGCCGCCCGGACCTCGGCCACGACCGCGGCGTAGGACTCCGCGTCCTGCCCGCCCCGCCCGGTGCCCAGGCAGGGCGCGCCGCACCGGCCGATCTCGGCCAGGACGCAGGCCCCGGGGCCCTCCCCGGTGGGGGTGCGCGGGATGCGGCGGGTGCACTGGCGCAGCGGGTGGGTCTCGTGCAGGGCCTCCACGGCGAGCTCGGCCGTGCGGGTCGAGCGGAACGGGCCGAGGTACTCCGCGCCGGCGGCGACGTCGTCGCGCACCTGCTTCACCAGCGACAGCCGGGGCCAGGCGTCGGTGGTGAGCTTCACCCACGTCACCTTCTCGGGGGCCTTGGAGCGCCGGTTGTAGGGCGGGGCGTGCTCGGCGATGAGCCGCAGCTCGCGGACCCGCGCCTCCAGCGGGGTCTGGCAGACCACCGGGACGACGGTGCTCGCCAGCCGCACCATCTCCGTCATCCGCGGGCGGGTCTCGGAGGCGGTGAAGTAGGACGACACCCGCCGGTGCACGTCGACGGAGGTGCCGACGTAGAGGACCCGTCCGGCGGCGTCGCGGAACTGGTACACCCCCGGCGCGGAGGGCAGCCCGACCGCCAGGTGCTTCTTCGCCCGCCGGACCGGGTTGACGGCGGTCGCGGCGAAGGCCGAGAGGTCCTCGAGGCTGTGCACCCCGCGGTTGCCGACCCGGCCCAGCAGGGCGTGCAGCACGTCGACCGTGGCGCGCGCGTCGTGCAGGGCGCGGTGGTCGGGGGTGGTCGCGGTGCCGAAGAGGCGGGCCAGCGTCCCGAGCTTGCGGTCCGGCGCCTCGTCGCGGTCGACGAGCTGGCGGGCGAGCACGACGGTGTCCACCACGCGCGGCTTGGGCCAGGGGCGCCCGGTGACCTGGCAGGCCGCCTTGAGGAAGGACGTGTCGTAGGGCGCGTTGTGCGCCACCAGCACCGTGCCGCGCTCGAACCCGGCGAACTCCAGGAACGCCGGCAGCACCTGCGCGAGGGACGGGGCGGTGGCGACCATCCCGTTCGTGATGCCGGTGAGGACCTGGACGAAGGCGGGGATGGGGGAGCTGGGGCGCACCAGCGTCTGGAACTCCCCGAGCACCTGACCGCCGCGGACCTTCACGGCGCCGATCTCGGTGATGCCCGCGTCGGCGGGGGCGCCGCCGGTGGTCTCGAGGTCGACGACGACGAAGGTCGCGTCCGCCAGCGGCTGCCCCAGGTCCTCGAAGCTGCTCTGGAAGCCGGCCGGGGGGCCGGTGGTGCCGGTGGACATGGGAGGGACCGTAGGCGGCCGGCCCGACACCGGGTCGCCGCGACACGCGGTGGCCGGTCCGGACGGGCCTACCCTGCGCGTCATGGGTCTGCGGCAGACGTCCTGGCACGGCTTCTACGAGGTGCTCGCCCGCCGGGTCCGCCGGCCGGAGTGGGCCTTCATGAACTACGGCTTCGCGCCGCTGGACCCGGCCGTCCCGCTGGCGCTCGAGCCCGGCGACGAGGCGGACCGGTTCTGCATCCAGCTCTACGAGCACGTGGTCGCCGCCGACCTCACCGGCCTCGACGTCCTCGAGGTCGGGTGCGGCCGGGGCGGAGGGGCCAGCTACCTCAGCCGCTACCGCGGGCCGCGCTCGACCACGGGGGTCGACCTGGCCGCGGCGGCCGTCGCCACCTGCGCGCGGGAGCGACGCGGCCCCGGGCTGCGGTTCACGACGGGGGACGCGCAGGCGCTGCCGTTCCCCGACGACTCCTTCGACGTCGTCGTCAACGTCGAGTCCTCGCACTGCTACAGCTCCGTCCCGCGGTTCCTGGCCGAGGTGGCCCGGGTCCTGCGCCCGGGCGGGCGGTTCTTCTGGGCCGACTTCCGCCCGGCCGGGGAGGTGGAGCGGACCCGCGCCGAGCTGCGGGCCTCGGGCCTGGCGGTCGACGCCGAGCAGGACGTCACCGCCGAGGTCGTGCGCGCCCTCGACCTCGACAGCGACCGCAAGCTCGCTCTCGTCCGGGCCTGGCTCCCGCGGGTCGCGCACCCCGGTTTCGCCCGGTTCGCCGCGCTGCCCGGCAGCAGCAGCCACCGGGCGTTCCAGGAGCGCCGGACCCGGTACCTGAGCGCCGCGCTGACCGCGCCCTGACCGCGCCCGCCGGCGGGGTCGTGTCGGAGGTCGGTGCTCGACTGGGTGTCACCGGCCGTTACCGCGGCCGGCCCGACGACGACCTGGAGGTTCCCCGGTGCTCATCGACTGCGACAGCTGCACGGCCCGTCCGCGGGCGTGCCCGGAGTGCGTCGTCTCGGTCCTGCTCGGCCCCCCCGGGGAGGCGGTGCTCGACGCGGAGGAGCGGGACGCGGTGGAGGTGCTCGCGGCGTCGGGGCTCGTCCCCCCGCTGCGCCTGGCCACCGCGCGGGAGGGCCAGGGCCGCCGGGCGGGATGATGGCCCGGTGCGTCCCGGCCCGCCCCTCCCGCGCCGGGCGCTGCTGCTCCTGCCGCCGGCCCTCGCGGCGTGCTCCGGGCCCACCGCCGCCCGGGCGCCGGGACGGGCGGACGTCCAGCGCCTCCTCGACGCCCGCGCCGCCGCGCTGCTGAGCGGGGACCTGCCCGCGGCCGGGGCCGGTCACGCCGCGGCCGACCGGGCGGAGCTGCGCGCGCGCGACGCGCGGGCCCTCGCCGCGGGGCTGGCCGAGTGGGCCGTCGTCGTCGAGGGCACCGGCGCGGACCGGGTCACCGGGACCTCGCGGGTCCGCGTCCGGGGCGAGGGGCGGGCCGTCGCGGGCACCTTCCGCGCCGGCTGGGACGGGCGGCTGCGGACCTCCGAGGGGGGCACCCCGCAGCCGTGGGACCTCGGCGAGGTCGCGGCGCGGGTCGTCGAGGGCGGGGTGCTGCTCGTCGTCGGCCCCGGCGCCGGGGACGGGGGCACCACCCGGGAGGTCGTGGAGCAGGTCGCGACCGACCTCGGCGCCGCCACCGCCCGCGTCGACGCCGTCTGGGGGGCCGACTGGCCGCGGGGGACGGCCGTCGTCGTCGTGCCCGGCCCCGCCGAGGTCGCACGCCTGACCGGCCGCCCCGCCGCCCGCCTGGACGCGGTGGCGGTCGGGGCGGACGCCGCGCTGCCCGACGGGGCGCCCGCGGGGGTCCGGGTCGTGCTCCCGGTGCAGCGCTTCGCCGCGCTCACCCCCCTCGGGCGCACCATCACCCTCACCCACGAGCTGGTCCACGTCGCGACCCGCGCCACCGCCCCGGCCGCCGGGGCGGTGGTCCCGCGGTGGCTGACCGAGGGCTACGCCGACCACGTCGCCCGCCTGGACCGCGACGTCGCCGCGAGCGCGCTCGCCGCGCCCCTGCTGAGCGCCCGGGGCGTCCCGCAGGTCCCCGCCGACGCGGCCTTCGACAGCCCCGACCCCGCCGCCCTGCAGCTGGCCTACGCCGCGGCGTGGACGCTGGTGACCTCCGCGGCCCGGGGGTCGGGGACGCCCGCGGTGACGGCGCTGGTGCGGGCCGTGCGGTCGGGGACCGACCTGGAGCGGGCGTGCCGCGACGTCCTGCGCCGCCCGTTCCCCGACGTCGTGGCGACCTGGCGCGCCGACGTCGCGAGCGACCTGGTGGGGTGGGGGCCGTGAGCACGCTCGTCGTCACCAACGACTTCCCCCCGCGCACCGGAGGCATCGAGTCGTTCGTGCACGCCGTCGCGCGCCGGCTGCCCGCCCTCGGCGAGGGCGACGCCGCCCGGGTGGTCGTGCACACCGCCCGCCAGCGCGGGGACGCCGCGGTCGACGCGGCCCTGGCCGCGGAGGGGATCGTCGTCGTGCGCGACCCGTCCCCGCTGCTGGTGCCCACCCCCGGGATCGTCCGGCGGGTCCAGCGCACTGTCCGCGAGCACGGGGCCGACCGGGTGTGGTTCGGCGCCGCCGCCCCCCTGGGCCTCATGGCCCCCGCCCTGCGGGCGGCCGGGGTGGCCCGCGCGGTGGCGACCACGCACGGGCACGAGGTGTGGTGGTCCAGCCTGCCCGGCTCCCGCGCGGCGCTGCGGCGCATCGGGGAGGGCAACGACACCGTCACCTACCTCGGCGACTGGTGCCGCTCGCGCGTGGAGCGGCCCCTGACCCCCGCCGCCCGGGCCCGGATGCGCCGGCTCACCCCCGGGGTCGACGTGGCGACCTTCCGCCCGGACCCGGTCGCGCGGGCGCGGGTGCGGGCCGAGCTCGGGCTGGGGGAGCGGCCCGTCGTGGTCTGCGTGTCGCGGGTCGTGGCCCGCAAGGGGCAGGACGTCCTGGTCCGGGCGCTGCCCGAGGTCCGCCGCCGGGTGCCGGGCGCCGCGCTCCTCCTCGTCGGCGACGGCCCGCACCGCGCGGCGGTGGAGAGGCTCGCGCGGGACCTCGGGGTGGAGGCGGACGTCGTCTTCACCGGGGCGGTCCCGTGGGAGCGCGCGCCGGGGTTCTACGCCGCCGGCGACGTGTTCTGCATGCCGACCCGCACCCGTCTGGGCGGGCTGGAGCCGGAGGCCCTGGGCATCTGCTACCTCGAGGCCGCCGCCTGCGGGCTGCCCGTGGTCGCCGGGAACTCCGGCGGGGCGCCCGACGCCGTGCTCGACGGGGTCAACGGCCACGTCGTGGACGGGCGCTCGACGGAGCAGGTGGCCGCGGCCCTGGTGGGCCTGCTGCGGGACGGGGCGACCGCGGCCGGGTTCGGCGCGGCCGGGCGGGAGTGGGTCAGTCGGCGCTGGGGGTGGGAGGAGCAGGCGCGACGGCTGACGGACCTGCTGGCCGGGACCGACGTTCCCGCTGACCCGGGGCGGGAGCGGGGCTGACCGCGCCGCTGGAGGCGGCCACCGCGAGCAGCAGCAGCGCCCCCACCAGCCAGAACTGGTTGTAGAAGGCCTGCTTGTTCACCAGGTTCGCCACGAGCAGCACCGCCGCGCACCAGGTCAGCAGCCCCGCCAGGCCCACCGGGCGCCGGCGCAGCGCCACCACCGCCGCCACCAGGACCCCGAGGACGACGACGCCCACGACGAGGACCGGCAGCCGCACCCCGGTCTCGTTGAGCACCAGGGTGTACAGGGTGTCGGCGAAGACCAGCGGGGGCAGGTCCAGCATCGTCGTGACGGTGTCGTGCCAGAAGTCGCCGACGCCGGCGAGCACCCACGGCGCCACGAGCAGCCCCGCGCCCCCGGCGGCCACGACGGTGCGCCGCCACCCGAAGCGGGGCCACACCGCCAGCAGCGGCAGCAGCGCCACGACGTGCTGCTTGCTGGCCAGGGCGACGGCGAGGGGGACCACGGCCCACCAGGCCCGCCCGCTGCGCACCAGCAGGGCCCACCCGGCCAGCCCCACCAGCACCGTCGGTTCCGTCCAGGCCTGCTCGACGAGGGTCCCCGAGCCCGGGGCCAGCAGCAGCAGCGCGGCCGCCGCGAGCGCCGGGCGCCGCCAGCGCCCCACGGCCGCGACGAGCACGGCGCTCAGCAGGACGAGCACCGCGAGGGCCCAGCGCACGTCGCCGGCCAGCCACCGCCCGGGGGCGCTCAGCACGGCCGTCCACGGCAGGTAGGCGAAGGCGTCGGCGATGCCGGGGGAACCGACCCAGGTCCGGGCGTAGATGGACTCGCCCTCGGCCATCGCGTCGGCGGACTGCTGCAGGATCACCCAGACGTCGATGCGGGGCGCGGGGTCGCCGAGGACCACGAGGACGGCGGTGGCCGCGGCCCCGGCGAGGGCGGCGGCCAGGGCCAGCGCCCGGCTGGCGCCCCGCCCGGGCAGCAGGAGGCCGGCGACGACCAGGCACGACACCCCGAGGACGATCCGCACCAGCAGCTGCCCGGAGTCGTCGAGGTAGCTGAAGGCGGGCACCGCGAGGTTCACCAGCCCCACCAGCGCGAGCGCCGCGGAGGGCACCCAGCCCCCGGCGCGGGGCCCGCTGCCGGGGCCGCGGTCGTCGCGGGCGGTCCAGGCCAGCCCGACGACGACCGCGGCGACCGCGACGTAGCCGACGACGATCCACCACCGGTAGCGGACGACGCTGTGGGTGGCCAGAGCCATCAGCGCGCACCAGGCCGCCAGCGCGCACGCGTCGCGGCGGCCCATCCGGTCGGTCACGAGGTGTAGAGGGCCTCGACCTCGTCGGCGAGGTCGGTGAGGACCTCCGAGCGCTTCACCTTCATCGAGGGGGTGAGGTAGCCGTTCTCCACGGTGAAGTCCTCGGTGAGGACGCGGAAGCGGCGGATCGACTCCGCCCGGCTGACCGAGGCGTTGGCCTTGTCCACGGCCCGCTGCAGCTCGGCGAGGACGTCGGCGTCGGTGCGCGCGGTGGGCAGGTCCAAGCCCGCCTTGCCGTGGTTGGCCCCCCAGGAGGGGAGGGCCTCCTCGTCGAGGGTCAGCAGGCAGCCCACGAAGTGCCGCCCGTCGCCGACGACGACGGCCTGGGAGATCAGCGGGTGCGCGCGCAGCCGGTCCTCCAGGTTGGCCGGCACGACGTTCTTGCCGTTGGCCGTGACGATGATCTCCTTCTTGCGCCCGGTGATGCGCAGGTTCCCGTCCTCGTCCAGGGAGCCGAGGTCCCCGGTGCGGAACCAGCCGTCGAGGAAGGCCTCCTCGGTCTCCCGGGGCCGGCCGAGGTACTCGCGGAACACCCCCACGCCGCGGGCGAGGACCTCCCCGTCCTCGGCGATGGTGATGTCGGTGCCGGGCAGCGGCGGCCCGACGGTGCCGATGCGCAACCGGGAGGGGCGGGTCACGGTCAGGGGCGCGGCGGTCTCGGTGAGGCCGTAGCCCTCGAGCACGACCAGGCCCGTGCCGCGGAAGAAGTGCGCCAGGTGCTCACCCATCGGGGCCCCGCCGGAGACGGCGTACTCGACGCGCCCGCCCATGAGCGCGCGCAGCTTGGAGTACACGAGCCGGTCGAAGAGCCGGTGCCGCAGCTTCAGCGGCAGCGACGGGCCGCCGGTGTCCAGGGAGCGCGACCAGGCGTCGGCGGTGCGGGCGGCCTGCTCGAAGATCCGCGCCTTGACCTTCCCGCCGGACGCGGCGCGCTGCTCGGCGCCGTTGTAGACCTTCTGGAAGACCCGCGGGACGGCGAGGATGAACGTGGGGCGGAACCCGGCGAGGTCGCCCAGCAGGTCCTTGGCGTCGGCGGTGTGGCCCATCCGGATGCGGCTGACCAGGCACAGCGCCTGGATGAAGCGGGCGAAGACGTGGGCCAGGGGGATGAACAGCAGGGTCGCGGCGCCGGGGCGGCGCAGCACCTCGGGGATCGCGGCGTCGGCGTTGCGGGCCAGGTCCAGGAAGTTGCCGTGGGTGAGCAGGCAGCCCTTGGGGCGGCCGGTCGTGCCGGAGGTGTAGATGATCGTCATCGGGTCGTCGGGGCCGGCCAGCGTCCGGGAGCGCTCGACCTCGGCGTCGGCGATGTCGCGCCCGGCGGTCCGCAGCTCCTCGACGGCACCGGACTCCAGGGTCCAGACGTCGCGCAGCCGGGGCAGGCGCTCGCGCACCGTCGCCACCCGCCCGGCGTTCTCGGTGGTCTCGACCACGCAGGCCACGCAGCCGGAGTCGGCGAGGATCCACTCGATCTGCTCGGGGGAGCTGGTCTCGTAGACCGGGACGGTGACGGCGCCGGCGAACCAGCCGGCGACGTCGAACAGCGTCCACTCGTAGCTGGTCCGGCCCATGATCCCGATGCGGTCGCCGGGGGCGATGCCCGCGGCCAGCAACCCCTTGGCGATGGCCGTGACCTCGGCGAGGAACTCCTCGGCGGTGGTGTCCCGCCACTGCCCGTCCGCGCCCTTGCGGCTCACGCTGACGCGCCGGGGTTCCTGCCGGGCGGTCTCCACCACGCAATCGGTCAGGTTGCCGGTCGTGGCGGGCTGGACGAGCGGTGGCTCGCAGCTGCTCCGCACGCTGGTTCCTCCTCGCATCGCTCCCGGGTCACCGCGGTCGCGCGAGGTGCGCGGGCGTCCGGGCACCGCCGTCATCGTCGGCGGGTGCGACGACCCTACCCGCGCGCCGGGGGGCCGCCTCCGCGGTCTCGCCGGAGTGTCGCGAGGACACCCGGACGGAGCAGCGGGGGCCGGCTCAAGGAGACCCGCGCGGGTGCCGATGCCCGCGGGTGTGAACGACGAGCAGGCGATCGCGCCGGTGCCGGTCGAGAGCGCCCCGGCACCGGGGGAGCCGCTCCTGGCCCCGCGGCCCAGCGTCCGCACCGCCACCCGCACGAGCGCCGCCTTCGGCGCGGTCGAGGTGGGGCCGCCGGTGAGCCGCCTCGTCGCGCGCCCGGAGCCCGGCGCCCCGGCGGGGGTCCCGCCCGTCCCGGGGACCCCGCCCGCCGCGCGTCCGGCGCGCTGCCCCTCCTGCGCGGCGCGGGTGCGCCCGGAGCAGGACTGGTGCTCGCTGTGCCACGCCTCGCTGCTGCCCGCCGAACCCGCCCCCGCCGTCCCCGTCCCCGCCCCCCGGGAGGCGTCGGCGGCCCCGGTCGCGCGCGTCACCGAGGACGACGACGGCCAGCTCGCCCTGGACTTCGCCGCCCCCCGCCCGCCCGCCGTCGACGAGGCGGAGGTCGCCCGGATGCTCGGCGCCCTCGCCCGCTCCGACCGGCCCGCACCGCGCGGGCTGGGGAGCCGGCAGGCCAAGGTCGCCGTCGCCGTCGGCGGTGGCCTGGGGCTCACGGCCCTGCTGCTGGGCGCGATGACCGCGATCGGGGCGGTCCTGGGCTGACCCGCCCGCGGACCGGGACGGGATCGCGACGGGCACCGGGTAACCTCGCCGGGGCTGCACGTCCGCGCAGCCGCCCCGGTCGCGGGGCCCACGTCGCAGGGAGAACCGCACCGGCATGGTCGAGCAGCGTCCCGAGGCCCCGCAGCGCACCACCGGAAACGCCGTCGGCGTGGACATCGGGGGCACCAAGATCGCCGCCGGGGTCGTCGACCACCGCGGCGAGATCATCGCCCAGACGCGCCGGGAGACCCCGGCGCTGCACCCCGCGGCCATCGCCGACGCCGTCGCCGACGCCGTCGCGGAGCTGGAGACCACCCACGCCTTCGCCACCGTCGGGGTCGCCGCGGCCGGTTTCGTCGACGCCGCGCGCCGCAGCGTCGTCTTCGCCCCCAACCTGGCCTGGCGCGACGAGCCCCTCGCCGACCACCTCGAGTCCCGCGTGGGCCGCCCCGTCGTCGTCGAGAACGACGCCAACGCCGCCGCCTGGGCCGAGTACCGCTTCGGCGGCGGCCTGGACGAGCACGGCAACGCCGTCGACGACCTCGTGATGCTGACCCTGGGCACCGGGCTGGGCGGCGGGATCGTCTCCGGCGGCCTGCTGCAGCGCGGGGCCAACGGGGCCGCGGCCGAGCTCGGCCACGTGCGCGCCGTCCCGGGTGGGCGCACCTGCGGGTGCGGGAACTCCGGCTGCTGGGAGCAGTACGTGTCCGGCAACGCGCTGGTGCGCGACGCCCGGGACCTGCTGCGTTCCGGCGACCCCGTCGGCGCGGTGCTGCTGCGCGAGGTCGGCGGGGACCCCGAGGCCGTCACCGGCCCGGTCGTCACCCGGCTCGCGCAGGCCGGGGACCCCGGCTGCGCCCGGTTGCTGGCCGACGTCGGCCGCTGGCTGGGGGAGGCCGTGGCGAGCTTCGTGGCGGTGCTCGACCCCGAGGTCGTCGTCATCGGCGGCGGCGTCTCCAGCGCGGGGGACCTGCTGCTGGCGCCCGCGCGGGTCAGCCTGGCCGAGAACCTCTCCGGCCGCAGCCACCGCAAGCCCCCGCCGCTGCGCACCGCCCGCCGGGGCAACGACGCGGGGATCATCGGCGCCGCCGACCTCGCGCGGGTCTGAGCGAACCCCACCCCTGCGATCGGGAGCAGAGACATGGCCGCACCCCGCACCCCGCGCCCACCCCGCCGGCGACGGGCGCCGGACCCCCGCCGGGTCGCGCTGCAGCAGCGCCTGCGCCAGCAGACCCGGCGCGTCTTCATCGGGGACGGCCCCGCGGTCGGGGTCGACATCGGCGGGACGAAGGTCGCGGCCGGGGTCGTCGACGGCGAGGGCAACGTCGTCGCGCAGCTGCGCCGCGACACCCCGACGACGAGCCCGCAGGGCGTCGAGGACACCATCGCCGAGGTCGTCGAGGAGCTCGCCGCCCAGCACGACATCGTCTCCGTGGGGATCGGGGCCGCCGGCTTCGTCGACGCCGAGCGCGCCACGGTCCTCTTCGCCCCGCACCTGGCCTGGCGCCACGAGCCGCTGCGGGAGGCCGTCGAGCGCCGCATCCGCGCCCGCCTGGGGCGCCGCATCGGCCGGCGCACGATCGTCGAGAACGACGCCAACGCCGCGGCCTGGGCGGAGTACCGCTTCGGAGCCGGGCGCGAGGAGTCGCGGCTGGTGTGCGTGACGATGGGCACCGGCATCGGCGGCGGGATCGTCACCCAGGGCCGGGTCGTGCGCGGCCGCTACGGCATCGCCGGCGAGTTCGGGCACATGATCGTCGTGCCCGGCGGCCACCGCTGCGAGTGCGGCAACCGCGGGTGCTGGGAGCAGTACGCCTCGGGCAACGCGCTGGTGCGCGAGGCCCGGGAACTGGCCCGCTCGAACTCGCCCGTCGCCCACGCCCTGCTGGAGCTGGCCGGGGGCGACCCGGAGGCCATCACCGGCCCGCTGGTGACCCGGGCCGCGAGCGCGGGGGACCCGGCGGCCGTGGAGCTCTTCGAGGACGTCGGCCGCTGGCTGGGCATCGGGGTCGCGAACCTGGCCGCCGCGCTGGACCCGGGGACGATCGTCATCGGCGGCGGGGTCTCCGACGCCGACGAGCTGCTGCTCGGGCCCTGCCGCGAGGCGTTCCGCCGCACCCTCACCGGGCGCGGCTTCCGGCCCGAGCTGACGATCGCGCGGGCCCAGCTGGGACCGGCCGCGGGGCTGGTGGGGGCGGCGGACCTGTCCCGCGGCTGGGGCTGATGGCTCCGCCGGGCGCGCGCGCGGTGACGCGGTTGCGCGTCGCGACCGTCAACGTCCGGGAGCTCCTCGACGACACCGCCGCGCTGGGCGCCCTGCTGCGCACGGCCGCGGCCGACGTCGTGTGCGTGCAGGAGGCGCCCACCCACTCCCTCGCGGTGCACCGCCTCGGGGTCCTCGCCGCCGACGCCGGCCTGTGGGTCGCGGCCGCGGGCCGGGACGGGGCGGGGACGGCGGTGCTGACCGCGGCGCGGGTCGACGTGCGAGCCGCGTCGGTGCGGGCCCTGCCCACCCCCCGCCGCCGGGGGTGGAAGCCGGTGCGGCGGCGCGGGACGGCCGAGGTCGTCGTCCGGGTGCCGCTGGCGGGGGGCTGGTCGCGCGAGGTGCTGGTGCGCAGCGTGCACCTGGGGCTGGACCCGGCCGAGCGGTCCGGGCAGGTGGCCCGGGTGCTGCCCGGGACGCCGCTGCCCGGGCCCTGCGGGCCGTGGTTCGACGCCCCGGCGGTCCTGGCGGGGGACCTCAACGAGGAACCCGGCGGTCCCGTCCACGGGCGGCTGTCGACGGTCCTGGTGGACGCCGCCGACGCGGCCGGCTCACCCTTCCCGACCTTCCCCGCCCGGGCTCCGCGGCGGCGCCTGGACCTGGTGCTCGTCGACCACCGCCTCAGCGTGACCGCGGTGAGCACCCCCGCGGGGGAGGCGGCCGCCGCGAGCGATCACCTCGCCGTCGTCGCGGACCTGCTCGTCCCCGCGCGCTGAGGGGGACGGCGGTTCAGACCACGGCCCCGTCGTCGTCGTCGTCGCGCGACCCGGGCAGCCGGACGACGAGGGTGGCGAAGCCGGCCACGAAGACGGCGGCGGCGATCGCGGTGATCAGCCGCGGGGCGTCCTTCCAGCCCAGGGCCACCACGAGCAGGAAGAGGGGGGCCCCGACCACGGCGGCCCAGGCGGCCCAGCCGAGGACGTCGCGCGGCAGCGGCTGGGGCTCGGCGGGGACGAAGCCCTCCTCCTCGTCCAGGGCCCGCAGCTCGGGGGGCTCCTCGTCGCGCGGGGTCGCGGGCCGGCCCGCGGCGGGGACGTCCTCGCGGGGGGGCGGGGGCAGCGGGGCGGCCGGGCGGACCAGCCGCGGTTCGGGGCGGGCGGGTCCGGTGCCCGGGGCGGCCGCGGTGCCCTCGGCGTCGGGGCCCGCGTCGGTCCGGTCGTCGGGCCGGGTGCCGGCCCCGTCCGGTTCCCCGGGGTGCCCGGTGTCCTCGCGGGTGCTGCCGCCGCGGGTCCCGTCCCCGGCCGCGGGCGGGACGTCCTCCCCCCAGTGCGCGACGATCTCGGCGAAGGCCGCGTCGACGTCGAGGGGACCGGAGCCGTCGTCCGGGGTTCGGGACACGCTCCATCGTGGCACGCCCGACCCGGGGTGGTCGAGGTTTCGGCGTGGCGCGGGCGCGCCCACCCGCTACTGTCCTGTGATCACCGCCGCGGACGAGAGGGGGAGGGCGTGCCCGGCTTCCCCGTCCTCTACTGGCCGATCAAGCTGCTGGTGGCCGAACCGCTGGTGACCGCCGTGTTCCGGCCGTGGGTCCGCGGCCTGGAGCACGTCCCGTCCAGCGGCCCCGCCATCCTGGCCAGCAACCACCTCTCCGCCGCCGACACGGTGCTGCTGCCGACGGTGGTGCAGCGGCGGGTCACGTTCATCGCCAAGGCCGACCTCTTCACCGGCCGCGGGCTGCGCGGCAAGCTCACCAAGGGCCTCATGCACGGCATCGGGCAGCTGCCCGTGGACCGCTCCGGCGGGCGGGCGTCCACCGCGGCCATCGACAGCGCCGTGCGGGTCCTGGGCGAGGGGGAGCTGCTGGGCATCTACCCCGAGGGCACCCGGTCCCCGGACGGGCGGCTGTACCGCGGCCGCACCGGGGTGGCCCGCATCGCGCTCGCCTCCGGCGCCCCCGTGGTGCCCGTGGCCATGATCGGCACCGAGGACCTGCTGCCGACGGGGCGGAAGCTGCCCCGGGTCCGCCGGGTGGGGGCCGTCTTCGGCCCGCCGCTGGACTTCTCCCGCTACGCCGGGCGCGGCGACGACCAGCTCGTGGCCCGCTCGATCACCGACGAGGTCATGTACGCCATCCAGAAGCTGTCGCGGCAGGAGTACGTCGACGCCTACGCCGAGCGCAGCCGGCTGCGCACCGAGCTCTCCCGCAGCACCGGCGTCCCCGAACCCCCGACGACCTCCAGCGGGGGGCCCGGGGGACGTGCCGCGCCCCCCGGGGAGGCGCCGGGGCCCGACGCGCCCCGGGACGGTGACGCGCACCGCTGATCGCGCGGTGGCAGAGTTCTCCCGGGACGTGATCGGGGCACCGGCGACGACGCCGGGGACTGGAGACGCACGATGCGGGTCGGGATCCTCACCGGGGGCGGCGACTGCCCCGGGCTCAACGCGGTCATCCGGGCGGCGGTGCTGGCCGGCACCCAGCGCCACGGCATGGAGTTCGTCGGCTTCCTCGACGGCTGGCGCGGCGTGCTCGAGGGGGACACCGTCCCCCTCGACGAGGCCGCCGTGCGGCCGCTGCTCACCACCGGGGGCACGATCCTGGGGTCCTCGCGCACGAACCCCCTCGCCGACGGGGTCGAGGAGGGCGTCGCCCGGGTGCGCGAGCGGTTGGGCGCCCTCGGCGTGGACGCCCTGCTGGTCATCGGCGGGGAGGACACCCTCGGCGTCGCGACCGCCCTGCACGCCGCCGGGGTCCCGGTGGTGGGGGCGCCGAAGACCATCGACGACGACCTGTCCGCGACCGACGCCACCTTCGGCTTCGACACGGCCGTCCAGACCGCCGTCGACGCCTGCGACCGCCTCGCCACCACCGGCGCCAGCCACCACCGGGTGATGATCGTGGAGGTGATGGGCCGCCACGCGGGCTGGATCGCGCTGCACACCGGGATGGCGGCCGGGGCGCACGTGACGCTGCTGCCGGAGGAGGCGGTGGACCTCGACGCCGTGGCGGGGACCGTGCGGGCGGTGCTCGCCCGCGGTGGGGCCCCGCTGGTCGTGGTCAGCGAGGGCGCCGACGTGCACGGCGGGCCGGCGGGGGAGGACGCCCCGCGCGACGCCTTCGGCCACGTCCGGCTGCGCGGGGCGGGGGAGGCGCTGGAGCAGGAGCTGCTCGCCCGCGTCCCCGGCGTGTCGACCCGGGTGACGGTGCTGGGGCACCTGCTGCGCGGGGGGACCCCCTCGGCGGCCGACCGGATCCTGGCCACCCGCTTCGGGTTGTCCGCGGTCGAGGCGCTGGCGAGCGGTGACCTGGGGACGATGGCCTCCCTGCACGGCGTCGAGGTGTCCCAGGTGCCGCTGTCCGAGGCCACCGGGGTGTTGCGCACCGTGCCCGGGGCGCGACGGGCCGAGACCGCGGGCATCCGTTGGTGACGCTGGGTGAGAACGGTGGCGGGCTCACCCCGCCCGGGGTGCGACACTGGCCCGCGTGAGCACTCCCACGACGACGAGTCCCCTCTCGTCGGGCCAGTCGAGCATCACGTGGCCCGACCTCCCCGCCGCCCAGCAGCCGCAGTGGCCGGACGCCGCGGCGCTGGCCGAGGTGCAGGCGGAGCTCGCGTCGTATCCTCCGCTGGTGTTCGCCGGGGAGGCGGACCAGCTGCGCGCGCAGCTGGCGAAGGCCGCCCGCGGCGAGGCGTTCCTGCTGCAGGGCGGGGACTGCGCCGAGACCTTCGCCGGCGCGACGGCCGACGGCATCCGCCGCCGGCTGAAGACGATGCTGCAGATGTCCGCGGTCCTCACCTACGGCGCGAGCCTGCCCGTCATCAAGGTCGGCCGGATGGCGGGGCAGTTCTCCAAGCCCCGCTCCAGCAACGACGAGACCCGCGACGGCGTCACGCTGCCCGCCTACCGCGGCGACGCCGTCAACGACTACGCGTTCACGCCCGAGTCCCGCGTCCCGGACCCGCAGCGGCTGCTGCGCGCGTACCACACGTCCTCGGCGACGCTGAACCTCATCCGGGCGTTCACCACCGGCGGGTACGCCGACCTGCGCAAGGTCCACGAGTGGAACCGCGGGTTCGCGGCCACCGCGGCCAACGCGAAGTACGACTCCCTGGCCCGCGACATCGACAAGGCCATGCGGTTCATGGCCGCCTGCGGCGCCGACTTCGACGCGCTGCAGACGGTGCAGTTCTGGTCCAGCCACGAGGCGCTGCTGCTGGACTACGAACGTCCGCTGACCCGCACCCTCGACGAGGAACCCCCGCTGGCCGGCGCCGCGCCGGACGACGTGCGCCAGGGCGGCCCGTACGACGTGGCCGCGCACATGGTGTGGATCGGGGAGCGCACCCGGCAGCTCGACGGCGCCCACGTCGACTTCGCCGCCCGGATCCGCAACCCGATCGGGATCAAGCTGGGGCCGAAGACCTCCGTCGACGACGCCCTCGCGCTCATCGACAAGGTCGACCCCTACCGCGAGCCGGGCCGGTTGACCTTCATCACCCGCATGGGCGCCTCGACGATCCGCGAGGCCCTGCCCGCTCTCGTCGAGGGCGTCACGCGCTCCGGCGCCCAGGTCACCTGGGTCTGCGACCCCATGCACGGCAACACGATCACCTCGACCAGCGGGTACAAGACCCGCCGGTTCGACGACGTCGTGGACGAGGTCCGCGGCTTCTTCGAGGTGCACCGCGCGCTGGGCACCGTCCCCGGCGGCCTGCACGTCGAGCTCACCGGGGACGACGTCACCGAGTGCCTCGGCGGGGCCTACGACATCGACGACGCGGCGCTGGCGACCCGCTACGAGTCGCTGTGCGACCCGCGGCTGAACCACCAGCAGTCCCTGGAGCTGGCGTTCCTCGCCGCGGAGATGCTCGCCGAGCGCTGACCCGCCCCGGAGCGGTGGTCCGGCGGGGGGGAATCCCCGCGGGGCCACCGCTCCGTCGTCCCCGGCCCGCTCAGACGACGGTCAGGGTGACGGTGGAGCCCTTGGGGACGGACTGCCCGGCCGGGGGGTCGCTGTCGCGCACGGTCCCGAAGACCCCGCCCAGGACGTTGTTCACCTGCACCCGGAAGCCGAGGCCCTCCAGTTGGGCGCGGACCGCGTCGACCTGCTTGCCCTGCACCGCCGGCACCTGCACCAGCGGGGGGCCGGAGGAGACGACGAGGGCGACGGGGTCACCGCGGAACAGCGTGCCGTCGACGGGGTCCTGGGAGATGACCTGCCCGGCGGCGACGGTCTCGCTGACCTGGCGGGTGACCGCGCCGACGGTGAGACCCGCGTCGGTGATCGCCTCCTGCGCCGCGTCCTGGGTGCGCCCGACGAGCCCGGGCACCCCGATGGGTTCCCGGCCCTTGGAGACCACGAGCGCGACGGGGGAGTCGTGGGGGACGACCGTGGCCGCCGCGGGGTCGGTCCGCACGACCGCGCCCTCGGCGACGTCCTCGCTGAACTCCTCGGTGACCGCGCCCACCGCGAGGTCGGTGCCGGTGAGGAGGTCCTGGGCCTCCTCGCGGGTCCGGCCCACGACGTCGGGCACGGGGAACTGCTGGACCCCCTGGCTGACGACGAGGGTCACCGTCCCGTCCTTGCGGACGCGCTCGCCGTCGCCGGGGTCGCTGGTGACGACGAGCCCCTGCGGGACGGTGTCGCTGAAGCCCTGCTCCTCCTGCACCCCGAGGCCGGCGGCCCGCAGGACGGCGGTGGCCTCCTGCGGGGACTTCCCCGCGACGGCCGGGGTGGTGGTGTACGCGCCGGGGCCGGCGGTGAGGTACCAGGCCACGCCCGCGGCGACCGCCAGGACGAGCAGGACCAGACCCGCGAGCAGCCCGCGCCGGGACCGGCGCCCGGGGTGGACCGGGCGGGGCGGGGGAGCCGCGGCGGCCAGGGCCCCGAGGCGGGTGGTGCTGCCCGGCGCCGCCGTCCCCGCCGGGCGCGGGGGGCGGGTCCCGAGCTGCTCGGGGGTCAGCGACGCCCGCACCGCGCGCAGCTGCTCGAGCATCTCCCCGGCGTCGGCGGGACGTTCGTCGGGGTCCTTGGCCAGGGCGTCGAGGACGAGGGCGTCCAGCGCCGGCGGCAGGCCGGGCACCCGCGTCGAGGGCGGGGGGACCGGCTCGTGGACGTGCTTGTAGGCGATCGCGAAGGGGCTCTCCCCGGTGAACGGGGGCGTCCCGGTGAGCACCTCGTGGAGGACCACCCCCACGCCGTACACGTCGCTGCGGGTGTCGGTCTCACCCGTCTCCAGCTGCTCGGGGGCCAGGTACTCCGCGGTGCCCATGAGGTCGCCCATGCCGACGGTGGTGCTCTGACCGCCCGGGCTGACGACGCGGGCCAGGCCGAAGTCGGCGACCTTGACCCGGCCGTCGTCGGCGACGAGCACGTTGGCCGTCTTCACGTCGCGGTGCAGGACGCCCTTGCGGTGGGCCTCGGCGAGGGCTTCCAGGACGTCGCCGACGACGCTCAGCGCCTCGCCGGGGGTGAGGGCGCCGGAGTCGAGGACGACGTCGCGCAGGGTGCGGCCGTCGACGAGCTCCATCACCAGGTACGCCGTCTCCAGGCCGCCCTCGTGGTCGACGCCCTGGTCGAGGACGGCGACGACCCCGGGGTGGGCGAGGCGGGCCGCGGACTTGGCCTCCCGCACGAACCGGGCCCGGGCGGCGGGGTCGTGGGCGAGGTCGGCGCGCAGCACCTTCAGGGCCACGGCGCGCTCGAGCCGTTCGTCCTCGGCGCGGTAGACGACCCCCATCCCCCCGCGGCCGATCCGCCCCAGGACGCGGTAGCGACCGTCGAGGCGTCGCCCCACGAGGGGGTCGGAGAGGGTGGCGTCCACGATCAGCGAGTCTAGGTCGCCCCGGGCCCGCGTCAGCTGAAGCGCGCCTGCAGCGTCTGCACGTTCGCCACGTAGCGTCGCGTGTCGTCGTACATCCCGCGCGAGCGCACCGACGCCTGGCCCTGGTAGTACGAGGCGATCGCGACGTCCGGGGGGTTGTTCGCCACCAGCGTGCGCAGGATCGCGACCCCGGCCCGGGCGTTGTCGCGGGCGTCGAAGAGGTCGATGGGCTGTCCCAGCAGGTCCGAGGCCCACTCCCCGGAGCTGGGGATGACCTGCATCGCCCCGATGGCGTTGGCGTGGGAGACGACCTTCATGTTGAAGCCGGACTCCTGGTAGCCGATGGCCAGGGCCAGGGACGGGTCCACCCCGAGCTTCACGGCGGTGGAGCGGATGATCTCGCGCATCTCCTCCCGCCCGGGCTGGGAGGAGGCCTGGATCCGGGCGCGGTTGACCTCCACGGCCTCGCTGACCGTGGCGGCCCGCGTGGGCGCGGGCGTCGCGGGCCGGGCCGGGGTGCTCGCGGCCGGTGGCCGGCCGAGGCGCAGCTGCTGGCCCTCGACGATGAAGCCGGTGTCGTCGAGGCCGTTGAGCGCGACGAGGTCCTCGACCCCGACCCCGGTCGAGAGCGCGATGTGCGACAGCGTGTCCCCGGCGCGGACGGTGTACGTGGCGTCCCCGGCCGCGCCGCCGGTCTTCGCCTGGGAGCCGCCGCCCGTCCCGCCGGGCAGGGTGAGCTCCTGGCCCTCGCGGATGAACCCGTCGGCGCTCAGGCCGTTGGCCTCGCGCAGCGCCGCGACCGTCGTGCCCCGGGTCAGCGCGATGCCGCTGAGGGTCTCCCCGGCCCGGACGGTGTGGGTGCCGCCGGCCGGGGCTCCCGCGGGGCCGCCGTCGGCCGCGGGCCGCGGCACCCGCAGCTGCTGCCCCTCCACGATCTGCGCGTTCCCGTCGAGGCCGTTGGCCTCGACGATCGCCTCGACGGTCGTGCCGGCGCGGCGGGCGATGCCGCCGACGGTGTCGCCGGCCCGGACGGTGACGGTGTCCTCGGGGCTCGCGGCGTGCGCGGCGGCCGGCGCGGCCTGGGCGGCGGGCACGAGGGCGGTGGGGGCGGCGGCGCCGACGAGGGCGGCGGCCAGCCAGCGGCCCCGCCGGGAGCGCTCGCCGGTCTTCTCGGGTGCGTCCGTCGGGTCGTGGTCGTCGGCCATGGCGGATCCCTCGCAGGTCGTGACGGGCGGTTCTGGTGGGGCGGGGGTGAACCTATCGGACGACGCCGCCGCCACCACCCCACGATGGTCGACGGACCCCCACCGACGTGGGAGGTGCATGGGCGCGTCGTGAGGCGGCAGACTGGTGGGGTGGTCGCACCGTTGAGAGCAGAGATCGCCCGTGAGCAGGGCACCGACGAGCTGGACGCCCTGGTCCCCGAGTGGCTCACCGTCCCCGGCGTGGCCGAGGTGACCGGCGTCGACCAGCGCGTCGTGCGCCGCTGGCTGCAGGAGCGCGAGATCGTCGCCGTCCGCCGCGGGGAGCGTTCGGTGGCGCAGGTCCCCGCCGGGTTCGTCACCCCCGAGGGTCCGCTGAACCACCTCAAGGGCACCCTGTCGGTGCTCGTGGACTCCGGGTACACCGACACCGAGGCCATCGGGTGGCTCTACACCCCCGACGACTCCCTGCCCGGGACGCCCATCGAGGCGCTGCGGGCCAACCGCAAGACCGAGGTCCGGCGCCGGGCGCAGGCCCTCGGCTTCTGACGGGAGGGGCCGGGCCACCGGCCCGGCCCCGCGGTCAGGCGCTCCGCCAGTGCGCCTCGTCCGCCCGGGCGAGGCGCGCCCGGACCAGCCCGGGCACGGCCACGGCGAGGCGGCGGGACGTGCCCACCCGCACCCGCCGGTCCAGCACGTCGAAACCGGCCCGCTCGACCTCGTCGAGGATCCCGCCGTAGAGGCGGTAGGCGGTGCGCAGGCAGTCGCGGCTGGTGGGGTGGACCATGTCCAGCCCCGGCACCGCCCGCGCGTACAGCTCGCGGGTGCGGGCGGCCTCGAAGGCCAGCAGCTCCCGCACGGCGGGCGGGGTCCGTCGCGCCGCGCGCGCCGCGAAGAGGTCCTCGCGGCTGAGGCCGAAGCGTTCGAGGTCCTCGGCCGGGAAGTAGACCCGGCCGCGGTCGAGGTCCTCCCCGACGTCGCGCACGAAGTTCGTCAGCTGGAAGGCCTCGCCCAGCGCCCGCGCCGGGGCCACCGCCTCCGGGGTCAGCGGTTCCAGGATCGGCAGCATCTCCAGCCCGATGACGGCGGCGGACCCGTAGACGTAGCGGTTCAGGTCCTCGTAGGTCGCGTAGCCGGTCTCGGTGATGTCCATCCGCATCGAGTCCAGGAACGCCTCGACGTGCTCGCGCGGGATGTCCCACCGGCGCATCGTGGCCGCCATCGCCCGGCCCACCGGGTCCTGCGGGCCGGCGCCCGCCTCGTCGTCCAGGGACTTGAGGAAGTCGTCGGACCACGCCACGAGCGCGTCGGGGTCGGGGTCGGTGAGGGAGTCGACGAACTCGTCGGCGTAGCGGGCGAACCCGTACAGCGCCCACACGTAGGGCCGCTTCGCGGCGGGCAGCAGCAGCGTCGCCAGGTAGTAGGTCTTGCCGTGGTCGGCGTGCAGCCGCCGGCACGTCTCGAACGCGGCCCGCAGCTGCGGGTCGAGCAGCGCCGGGTCGCTCGCGGCGGCCGCGTCGAGGGCCGCCGCGCTGCTGCGCGGCGGTCGCGGGGTGTCCGCCGGGCTCACGCGCTGCGCCACGCGCGCGAGCGGTAGTCGCGCATCCGCCCCGTGACCCGCTCGGCCGCCAGCCGCCCCGAGACCAGCACCATCGGCACCCCGACGCCCGGCTGCGTGCCGGAACCGGTGAACACGACGTTCTCGCCCCAGAGGTTCCCCGGCCGGAACGGCCCGGTCTGCCGGAACAGGTGCGAGGACGCGAACGGGGCGCCGTCGGCCATGCCGCGCCGCTCCCAGTCGGCCGGGGTGGTGACGTCCTCGGCCTCGATCGACTCCCCGAACCCCTCGTAGCCGCGCTTGGCCATGACCTCCAGGACGTGCTCGCGGTATCGCGGGGCGTGGGTGTCCCAGTCGATGCGGCTGGACCCCGCCGACAGCGAGGGGGTGGGGAAGAGGACGTAGTAGACGTGCTTGCCCGCCGGGGCGAGCGACGGGTCGGACACCGTGGGCCGCGAGACGAGGACGGAGGGGTCGCTCATCAGGCGCCCGTCGAGCAGCTCGGCGAACACCTCCTCCCACGCGTGCCCGAAGTGGATCGAGTGGTGGACGGGGTCCGGGTAGTCCTTCGAGGACCCCGCCAGCAGCAGGTAGCAGGAGGGGGAGAAGGTGAGCTTGCGCCGCACCGGTGCGCCGAGGAGCTGCTCGCGCGCCACCGGCAGGTCCGGGTTCAGCACGACGACGTCGGCGGGGAACCGGCGCCCGTCGGCGGTGATGACCGCCGTGGCCCGCCCCCCGCTGCGCTCGACGGAGGTCACCGTCGTCCCGTAGTGGAACTGCACGCCGTGCTTCTCCGAGGCCGCGGCCATCGCCGTCGGCAGCGCGTGCATCCCGCCCTTGGGGAAGAACACCCCCGCGACGGAGTCCATGTAGGCGATCACGGCGTACAGGGCCAGCGCGTCGTAGGGCGACAACCCGGCGTAGAGGGCCTGGAAGGAGAACATCCGCTGCGTGCGGGGGTCCTTGAGGAACTTCCCGACCTCGGGCGCCATCTTCTTGAAGCCCCCGGCGGCCAGCAGCCGCACCAGGTTCGGCTTGAGCAGGTCCAGCGGGGTGTCGATGTTGGAGTCGATGAAGTCGCGGATCTCGTAGCGGTAGAGGTTCGCGACGTGGTCGACGAAGCGCCGGTAGCCGTCGGCCTCGGCCGCGCCGGAGAGCTCGTGGATCGCCTGGGCGGTGCGCTCCACGTCGGCGGAGACGTACAGGCTGGACCCGTCGGCGAAGTTCCCGCGGTACAGCGGGTCGACCGGCTCCAGGTCCAGCCAGTCGTCCATGTCCTCGCCGAGGGCGTCGAAGCAGTCGGCGATGAGGTCGGGCATCGTCAGCACCGTGGGGCCGGTGTCGAAGCGGTACTGCCCGTCGGCGGTGTCCTTCACCACCAGACCGGCGCGGCCACCCGGGACGTCCTCGCGCTCCAGGACGGTGACGTTGCGCCCCGCCCCGGCCAGCCGCATGGCCGCGGACAACCCCGCCAGCCCCGCGCCGACCACGACGACGTTCTCCGTGGGGCCGGCCACGTGCCGGGTGCGGCCGGGCAGCCAGTCCAGGCCCCGGCTCAGCGCGCTCACGAGCGCCTGCTCGTCGCCGCGACGACCAGCTCGTGCAGGGCCGCTCGCGCGGGTTCCGTCACGTCGGCCGCGTCCAGCGTGGCGCACGCCACGTCCACCTGCTCAGAGATGATCTTCTCCACTCCACTCAACGCGCCCGTGTCCACCAGGACCTGGCGCAACGTCTCGACACCCTCGGCGTCCAGCTCCGGGGAACCCAGCAGCCGCCGTACCTCGGCGGCCTGGGTGGGGTCCGCCGCCTGCACGGCGAGCCCGATCAGCACGGTGCGCTTGCCCTCGCGCAGGTCGTCACCGGCGGGTTTGCCCGTCTCGGCCGGGTCGCCGAACACCCCGAGCACGTCGTCGCGCAGCTGGAACGCCTCGCCCAGCGCGAGCCCGAACCGCGAGTAGTCGGCCAGCAGGTCCGTGGACGCCCCGGCCAGCGACCCCCCGAGCAGCAGCGGGTGCTCGATGGAGTACTTCGCGCTCTTGAAGGTCACCACCCGCCGCGCCCGGTCCACCGCGCCGTCGGTGCCGCGCTGGTCGGAGGAGGCCTGCTCCAGCATGTCCAGGTACTGCCCGCCCATGAGCTGGGTGCGCATGACGTTGAAGATCCGGCGGCCGCGGTCCAGGGCGTCGGGGGCCAGCCGGGCGCGGGAGAACAGCTCGTCGCTCCAGCCCAGGCACAGGTCCCCCGCGAGGACGGCGCCGGCGAGGCCGAACCGCTCGCGGCTGCCGTCCCAGCCCGACCGCGCGTGCAGGGCCTCGAAGCGCCGGTGCGCCGCCGGCTGACCGCGGCGGGTGTCGGAGTCGTCCATGACGTCGTCGTGGATGAGCGCCGCGGCCTGGAACAGCTCCAGCGACGCGGCGGCGGTGACGATCCCCTCGTCGGGCAGCTCCCCGCCGGTCCCGTGGAAGCCCCAGTAGCAGAACGCCGGCCGCAGCCTCTTGCCGCCGGAGAGCAGCGCGGAGATCGCGTCCAGGACCGGCGCGCAGTCCTCGCTGACCTCCCGCAGGACCGAGGCCTGGTCGCGCAGGAACTCGTCGAGGACGTCGGAGACGGCACGTCGCAGGTCGCTGGTCGCCACGGGCTGGACGGGGGAGGCGGGCTGCACAGGGGCACTCTAGGCACCCGCCCGGGGCGTGGCGAGCGGGGTGTCCCCGCTGGTCACGGGCGGATCACCCGCCACCGAGCCCTACCGTGGTCCCGTGGTGATGGATCGGGAGGCGTACCTGCGGCGCTGGCGGGCGCTGCACGGCGGCACGCACGCCAACGCCCTGGTGCGGGCCTGGCTCGGCGGCGCCCACGCCCTCGCCCGGCCCCTCGCCCGCGCCGCGGTGCCGCCCACCGCGATCACCCTGGCCGGCGGGGCGCTCGCCGTCCTCGCCGCCGCGGTCGTCGTCGCGGGCGGACGCGGCGGGGCCGCCGCGGTCGCCGCCGGCGCGCTGCTCGCCCTCGCGGGGATCTTCGACAACCTCGACGGCGCCGTCGCGGTGATGACCGGGCGGACCAGCCGCCGGGGGGCGCTGCTGGACGCCGCCTGCGACCGGGTCGGCGACGCCGCCTGCGCCGTCGTCCTGTGGGCGTGCGGGGCCCCGGCCTGGCTGGTCCTCCTCGCCGGCGGGACCGCGCAGCTGCAGGAGTACCTGCGCGCCCGGGCCCAGGGGCTCGGGGTCGACGACGTGCGGATCGTCTCCGTCGCCGAGCGGCCGGTGCGGCTGGCGATCGCGGCGTCGTGCGCCGCGGCCACCGCGGTCGTCGTCCACCTGGACTGGGCGACCCTGGGGGCCGGGGTCTGGGCGGTCCTGGGGACCATCGGCCTCGTGCAGGTGGCCACCGCGGTGGGCCGCCGGCTCTGACCCGCGCGGGCCGGGCCGGCGGGTCCTCAGGCGGGACCGATCAGGTCGGTGACGATGCGCGCGGACAACCCGACCAGCGGCAGCCCGCCCCCGGGGTGGGCGCTGCCGCCGACGAGGAACAACCCCGGCACGGGGGAGCGGTTGGCCGGGCGCAGGAACGCCGAGCGGGCCCCGTCGCTGGAACTGCCGTAGATCGCCCCCCCGTCGCTGCCGGTCCGCTCCTCCAGGTCCGCCGGGGTGCGGACTTCGCTCCAGCGCAGCCGGTCCCGCACGTCCAGGCCCCGCGCGGCCATCGTGTCCAGCACCGTCCGGGCGTGCCGCTCGACCAGGTCGGGCGAGCGCCAGTCGGTGCCCCGCCGCGGGTCGTGGACGGGGGCGTTGACCAGCACGAACCAGGCCTCGGAGTCCTCGTCGGGCCGCAGCGCGGGGTCGTCGGGCGCGCTGACGTAGACCGTCGGGTCGGCCACCGGCCGGCCCGCGGCGAGGTCGGCGAACTCCGCGTCGTAGTCGTCGGGGAACAGCACGGTGTGGTGCCGCAGCCCCGGCGTCCGCCCGTCCAGGGCCAGCAGCAGCACGAAGCCCGACGTGGAGCGGCGCGAGGGGCGCGGGCGCAACCGGGGCCGCGGCAGCAGGTCCCCGTAGAGGCGGGCGGCGTCGACGGCGGAGACGACGACGTCGGCGCGGACCTCGGTGCCGTCGGCGAGCCGGACGCCCTCGGCGCGGCCGTGCTCGGCCAGGACGGCGGTGACCGGGGTGCCGGTGCGGATCCGCACCCCGTGCTCGCCGGCGCGGTCGGCCACGGCCTCGGCGAGCCGGTGCAGGCCCCCGCGGACGTACCAGGCGCCGAAGGCCTGCTCGACGAAGGGCACCGTCGCCAGGGCGGCGGGGGCCTTCGCCGGGTGCGAGCCGGAGTACGTCGCGTAGCGGTCCAGCAGCGTCCGCAACCGGGGGTCGTCGAGGTAGCGCCGGCCGAGGCCGCGCAGGCTGGACCACGGGGCGACGGTGGCGACGTCGGAGGCGCTGCGGGCCAGGCGCAGCAGCGTCCGCGGGCCGTCCAGCGGCGACTCCAGGAACGGTTCGCGCGCCACGTCCCAGATCGCCGCCGCGCGCCGCTGGAACGCCGTCCACTGCGCGCCCGTGCCCGCTCCCAGCGCCTCGTCCAGGGCGCGGGCCACCCGCGGCAGCCCGCCCCCGGGCAGGTCGACCTCGGTGCCGTCGGCGAAGCGGTAGTGCGCGACCGGGTCCAGCGCCACCACGTCGAGGACCGACTCGATCGGGTCGCCGGTCTTGAGGAACAGGTCGCGCTGGACCGCGGGCAGCGTCAGCAGGGAGGGCCCGGTGTCGAAGGAGAAGCCGTCCCGGCTGAACCAGCCGAGCTTGCCCCCGATCTCCTCGGACTGCTCGAAGACCTCCACCCGGTGACCGAGGGCGGCCAGGCGCGCGGCGACGGACAACCCGCCCAGACCCGCGCCGACGACGACGACGGTGCTCAGAGCGTCCGTCCCTTCCACGTGAGCTCGCCGCGGCCGTGGCGGCGCCAGGAGTCGGCCAGGAGCCCGAGCAGGACCGCGATCGAGGCGGGGTGCGCGAAGGCGTCCGGGACGGAGCGCCCGCCCGTGCGCTCCGCCGCGGCGTAGCGGCCCACGACCCCCGCGAGGTAGCCGAGGGCCCCCACCGGCGAGCCGGTCAGCGCCGCCGCCGCCGGGACGAGGTAGGTCAGGGCGAGCCCCGCGCCGACCGCGACGGCGGCCGGCGCGGAGCCGAACGCCGACCACAGCGACTTCGCGTACCCCTCGCGCAGGTCCTCCCACCCGTCGTACATCCGGCACGTCGCGAGCGCGGTGCCGTCGGCGACCCCGCCGCGACCGCCGTGCGCCTTGACCGCGCGCAGCAGGGCCAGGTCGTCCAGCACCTCCCCGCACACCCCCGCGTGCCCGCCGCAGGCGCGGTAGGCCGCGGCGTCGACGAGGAGGAACTGCCCGTTCGCCGCGGCCAGCGACGCGCGCGGGGACACCTCGGCCCGGCGCAGCGGCAGGGTCGTCAGCCACGACCACTGCAGCAGCGGCTGGACGAGGCGCTCGCTCCAGGTGAGGGCGAGCTGGCGGGGGTAGGGGCAGACCAGGTCCAGGCCGGCCCCGCGCAGCAGGTCGACCCCCGCGGCCACGGCGTGCGGGGCGAGGACCACGTCGGCGTCGACGAAGACCAGGACGTCGCCCGTGGCGGCCCCGGCCAGCCGGTGGCAGGCGTGGGTCTTGCCCAGCCAGCCCGGTTCCGGGCCCGCGCTGCGCAGCAGCCGCACCCGGGGGTCGGTGCCGGCGGTCGCGGTCACGACGTCCGCGGTCCGGTCGGTGGAGGCGTCGTCGAGGACGAGCACCTCCAGGTCGGGGACGCCCACCTGGTCCAGCAGCGAGCCGAGGCACGCCGCGACGTGCTCCTCCTCGTCGCGGGCGGGCACCAGGACGCTCACCCGGCCCGGCACCGGGGGCGGGTCCAGCGGCGGCACCCGCAGGC
The DNA here is from genome assembly GCF_000017305.1 of Kineococcus radiotolerans SRS30216 = ATCC BAA-149. Classification (GTDB taxonomy): domain Bacteria; phylum Actinomycetota; class Actinomycetes; order Actinomycetales; family Kineococcaceae; genus Kineococcus; species Kineococcus radiotolerans. Next base: position 3,765,575 of record NC_009664.2, read on the forward strand.
CGCGGGCGTTGAGCAGGGAGTGGGCCGTCAGCGCCGCGGCGGCGGCCGACCCGAGCAGGGTGAGGGTGCGCCAGCCGCTCACCGGGCACCGCCCAGCACCGACCGCAGGTACGGCAGGACCGTCAGCCCCATCGCCACCCCGCCGTAGGCGGCGACGACGGGGCGGCGGAAGAAGACGGCGTTGCCCAGCGCGGAACCCAGCCAGGTCCAGCCGAGCAGGGTGGCGGCGACGGCGTGCGGGTGGTCCGGGTCGCGGTCGGCGGGCAGCACCCGGTGCAGGGCGGCGCAGATGACGCCGGCGGTGAGCAGCCACCCCGCGTAGTTGCTCAGCGGGATCCCCGGCACTCCCGGCAGGTGCGGGCGGGGGGTCTCGAACGCCCAGTGCCCCGCGGCGGTCATCTGCGGGTCCAGGAACAGGTCCCAGCTGGCCAGCGTCCACGCCGCGGCGGCCACGGCCACCGCGTCGCGCCGGCTGCGCGGCTGGTCCCGGGCCAGGTGCCGCCCGAGCTGCAGGGCCGGCTGGGCGAGCATCGTCCACGCCAGCGGGACCACGACCGGGACGTCAAGCACCTGCGGCCCCAGCGTCCCGGCGTAGCGGTAGCGGCCGAAGGGGCGCCCGGTGCGGGTGCCCACGGCCTCCGCCAGCAGCCCCAGGCCTCCCGCCACGGCCAGCGTCGTCAGCGCCCCGCGCGCCCCGCCCCGCCGGGCGGCGTCGCCGACCGACGCCGCGCAGAAGGCGGCGACGGAGCCGATCGTCGTGCGGCGCAGGGTCTCACCGCGCAGGAGGGGGTGGGCGACCTGGGACAGCACGGCCGCGCCGGTGAGCGCTCCGGTGAGCAGCGGCGCGAGTTTCGAGGGCACCCGAGCACTCTAGGAGCCGGGCGCGGCACCAGCCTCCGCTGGGCTCAGGGGGTGCGCCCGTCCAGCGTCCCCCGGACGTCCAGGACCCGGAACCGGGCGAACAGCTCCTCCACGTACCAGCCCTCCCGCGGGGTGCGGGCCATGACGTTGCGGTGGGCCTCGCGGCGGTGGGCGAACTCCTCCAGGGCGCCGGTGGAGTCCCACAGCGAGAACGTCCCCTGGTAGCCCAGCGGCGCCTCCCCGATCCCCATCGCGCACCGCAGCCCGGGCACGGTGCGCAGCTCGGCGGCCACCGGCGGCACCGCCCGCCAGAACCCGGCGGCGCGGCTCGGGTGCAGCCGGGCGCGGGTGATGGAGGCGATGGGGCCCTCCACGTCCGCGCCGCCCCGCGCGCGGGGCGGGCCGAAGGGCTCGCGCCCGGACCAGCGGCCGCGGCTGCCGTGGGGCGCGAGCCGGACCTGCAGGCGCTCGGTGGCGAACCGCTGCCAGGCGCGCACCGGGCGGGAGGTCTCGTAGCGCTCGGCGTCGGCGAGGCGGTCCCAGGCGACGAGGACGGCCCAGTGCCGCGGGTCGGCGTCGCGGACGGTGAACGTCGTCCCGTCCCCGGTGCCCAGCAGCTTCCCGAACTGCGCCCCCGGCAGCCGCTGCACCGCGCGGCGGTCCGCGGCCATGCGCCACACGGCGCGGGGGACGGCTCGCGGGGTGACGGTCCAGACGTCGAGGGTCACGACCTCGGGGGTGGCGGGCACCCGGGGAGGCTACGCGGCGGGCCCGTCCCCGGCGCGCGCGGAGCGCACCTGCTCCCGCACGACGCGGGCGCAGTCGGCGGGGTGGTCCCACACCGGGACGTGCCCGCTGCGGGCCCACTCCAGCCAGCGCGTCTGCGGCGGCGCGCAGGAGCGCACCAGGAACGACGGCGGCAGCACCCGGTCCCGGCCCCCGGCCACGACCGTCACCGGGACCCGGACGTCGCCGGCCCGGGTGAAGGAGGCCGCGCCGATCCCGGCGTCGGCGGCGGCGTAGCCCGCCGCGGCCGCGACCGCCTCCACCGCGCCGCGCACGACCTCGGCGGGCAGCCGGCGCGGGGCGGTGCTGGTGGCGCCCAGGGCCAGCGTCCGGCCCACGGCGGTGGTGACGAGCCCGACGGGCAGGCGCCCCGCGAGGCGGGCGAACTGCTGCCCCGTGGGGAGCAGCGGCGGGCGCCGGCGGGGGGAGGCCCACAACCCCGCGGGGGTGAAGGCGGTGACGCTGGCGACGGCCTCCTCCGCCCCGGGGGCCGCGGCCGCCTCCAGGCAGACCCACCCCCCGAGGGAGTGCCCGACGAGGTGGACGCGCCGGCCCTCCTCCGCGGCGAGCGCGGCGGCCAGCCGGTGGAGGCGCTCCCCGAGGGCCGCGGGGCTCATCGCGCTCGCCTCGGCCACCGGGGGCGCGGTGCCGTGACCGGGCAGGTCCAGGACGTGCAGGCGGTGGTCGGCGGCGAGGTGCGGGACGAGCAGGGACCACGTGCTCGCCGCCCCGCCGAGGCCGTGGACGAGGACGACGGCCGGGGCCTGTGCCGCGGCCGACCCCGCGCGGTGCACGGCGAACCCCTCGAGGAGTCCGCTCACCCGATCTCGACCGGGTGCCCGCTGGTGAGCCGCAGGAGCTCGTCGTAGCGGGTGCGGAACACCGCGTGCGGGTGCCCGGCCGGTACCCAGACCGCCGGGTACGGGGCCAGGGCCACGTCCACGAACGTGGGCAGCTGCGCCGTGAGCCCGATCGGGGAGGCGGACCCCAGCACGGACCCGGTGCAGCGCAGCACGTCCGTGTCGTCGTCCCAGGTCAGCTCCGGCTCGCTGAGGACCCCGGCGAGGACGGCCGGCAGGATCGGGTGGGCCGCCGAGGCCACGACGAGCAGCCGTCCCCCGTCCCGGGTGCGGAGCACCGCGGTGGTGGCGACGGCGGCGAGCGGGACCCCGAGGTGCTCGGCGAGCTGACCCGCGTCCCGCAGCGTCGCCGGGACCTCGAGGACCTCACCCGCCCCGCGCAGCTCGACCAGCGCCGTGGCGGTCGCCTCCACGGCCGGGGCCGTGGCGGTGCTCGTCCCAGCGTTCCCGGGAGACTCGTGAACCACCGTCCACCTCATGCACCACGACGGTAAACCGGTTCCCCCCGCCCGTCGCGGTGAGCGCCCCGTTCAGCGGGTGAGGACGGCGGACCCCTCGCGGACCTGCACCGCGGTGGCCGCGGAGACGACGGTGGCGGTGCCCGCGACGGGGCGGTACGGGAGCCCGGCGACGGTGTACTCGCCGGTGTACGTCGTGGTGAGGGTGATCAGGTGCTCGCCGGGGGTGTCGTAGGCGTGGGTCAGGGTCGCCCGCGGGTACGGGTTCCCGGGGTCGGTGGTGGGGCCCAGGGTGGTGCCGTCCCCGAGGTCCCACGTCCAGCTGGTCGGCGTGGCGCGGACCGTCACCGGGTAGCCGAGGACCGTCGTGTCGCGCACGACGACGTCGGTCCCGGTGCGCAGGACGAGCGGCACGTGCAGCAGGGCCAGGCCGGTGCGGGGCTGCAGCTCCACGGCGCCGGCGGGCAGCGGGAGGCGGCGCAGGTCGGCCTCGGTGACGACGGGCAGGGTGACAGGTTCCGCGTCCTCCGCCCCCGCGGTGCACCTGCTGCCCCCGTTGACCCAGGGGGCGCCCCCGGTCCGGGTCCAGGTCGTGGCGAAGGTCTGGCCCGGCGGGCAGAGGCGGTTCGAGGCGCCGCAGAAGTCGTCGCCGAAGGAACCCTCGGGGCCGTTGCGACCGCAGGCGGGGGTCCTGACGACCTCCACGGGTGGGCCTTGACGAGCAGAGTCCCGGCTGGGATTCCGGTGCTGGCGCTGGGAATCGGAACGCGATGCGCCGATCTCGAAACTGTCGTCGCGGCTGATTCCCGTTGACCCCGTGGGGCCCGCCCAGGCAGTCGAGCTGGCGCAGGCCAGGGTCAGCACGCAGATCGTCGTGCTGACACCCCAGGCGGTCTTCCAGCTCCTCATTCCACCTCCCAGACGATCCAGCGCCCATCTGACCAGTTGAGATCGAGCCAGAACTCACCGTTCGGGACTGACGGCGCGGAGCCGACGACTCGACCGTGGAGGTCGGTTGTCTCGAAGGCCGTCTTGGTCGTTGACACAGTGAGGCCGATCTCGCCTTTCGCTGCATCCCACGAGTCGACCCGGGTGCCAGTGAACTGGATCTCGAACCCGGTCGAGGAGTAGCCCCGCGCTCGATACTCGTCGATCACATCAGCCTGGTACCGGCATCCGGAGCAGCCTGCGTCCGAGATGGACAGGAGGAGAGCGGGGTCCCCCGTTCCATTGGCGTAGTTCAGGACCTGCGTGAAGTAGGCCGCGAACGCGCTGGCTCCGTCCACCGTGAACGTCCGGCTCAGCTCGGTCTGCTCGGGCAGCGGGAGGCTCCTCGTGGTCACCGGGGTGGGGGTCGCGCCGGCCGGTGAGGCCGCCGGTGTCGTCGGGGTGGCCGTGACGGCGCCGGCCGGGGCGGAACCCACCACTGGCGCGTCCGCCGCCTCCTGCGAACACCCGGCGAGCGCGCCGACGGCGAGGAGCGCGACGAGGGGTGCGGCGACGCGGTGGAGCGGGATCACCGTGGCACGGTCGCACGCCGCGGCGCGGCGCGGGCGCCGTCGGGAGGTCGCTGTGGACAACCCGTCGGCCGTCCGGGTGACGGCGCCCCCGGGGGTCACCCGGGGTCCCTGGGGAGCGACTCCGCGCCCTGTGGACGGCGAGGTTCACCGTTGACGGGCCCGGAGCGGGGTGGTGTAGCTTCGTGATGCGTTCGAACCGGTGTTCGAACGCGCTCGGCCGCCCGGTGGCGCGGTCCGTGGGGAGGGGAAGCTCCACGGGCCGCGCCCCGGGTGCGTCGTCGCGGGCCGCTTCCCCCGGCTCGTCGCGCTGCGCGGTCCGTCGCGGCGTCGGCTCGAGGGGGGAAGGTGACAGCGGTGCGGCGGTTCTCCGACGAGGTCCACGTGCGGTGCGGCGCGAGGGGGGAGGAGGCCGGTGTCCCGGCCCTGTTCGTCTGGCGCGGCCGGCTCTACGTGGTGCGCGAGGTCCTGTCCCGGTGGCGCGAGCGCAGCGCGTGGTGGGAGCACGCCGCCGTCGCCGCCGTCCACGGCGACGAGGCGGGCGGGGCGGGGGGCGCGGTGACGGCGGTGCGGCCGGTGCTCGAGATCGGGGACCTCGAGCGGGAGGTCTTCCGCGTCGAGGCCGGGGTGGGGCGGGCCGGCGCGGTGGGCGTCTACGACCTCGCCCGTCCGGTGGCCCTCGGGACGGCGGCCGTGTCGGAGGTCGCTGGTAATCCTGTTCTCGACGAACCGCGCGAGTGGCAGTTGCTGCGCGTCAGCGACTGAACCGCCACCGGCCCGCCGTCCAGGCAGCACCAGACGATCGAACGATCTCGGAGGAGAACTCGATGCCCGGCACCTTCGACGTCCCCCGGGGCGTCCCCCGTCCGCTGACCACCGCCGCCCTCGACCTGCTCGAGAGGTGCGAGGAGGAACTGCTCCTGGCGCTGCGCACCACCGACACCGCCGAACGCTACGTCCACGCCCACCTCGGCGCGTTGCGGGCCGGTGCGGCCCTGGTCGCGGTGCACGGGCGGCCCGTCGGTCCCCGGCGCAACGGTCCGCGCAGCGTGTGGCAGATGCTCCCCGCCATCGACCCCTCGTTGCAGGAGTGGGCCGACCGGTTCGCCGCCACCGCGCCGCTGCGTTCGGCGGTGGAGGCCGGGCGCACCGGTGTCGTCGGTGAGGCCGACGCGGAGGAACTCCTCGCCGACGCCGAGCGGTTCCTCCGGGTGGTGGAGTCGCTGCTCGGGCTCAGCGCCGTGCCGCTCGCCGGCTGAGGCGCGCGGCCCGGGCCGTTCCCCAGCGATCCCGCACCACCTGCTGCTCGGCCTTCCCCACGGGCGCGTTCTCGAAGGACGTCCCCCTTGACCACCACCGCACCCCCGTTCCCGCACCTGCACGTGGCCTCCGGCTACTCCCTGCGGTACGGGACCTCCACCCCGGCGGCTCTCGTCGCCCGGGCCGCCGACCTCGGCCTGGCGACGCTGGCCCTCACCGACCGGGACGGTCTCCACGGTGCGGTGAAGTTCGTCCGGGCCTGCGTCGACGCGGGGATCGCCCCGGTCCTCGGCGTCGACCTCGCGACGACGCCCACGGGTTCGGCGACCGGGCTCCCCGAGTGGGCCGATCCCTCGGTCGCCGTGCGCCGCAGGGGGTCGCGCGCACCGGTGCGGGGCGGGTCGGTGGTCGATCCCCGGTGGCCCCGGATCACCGCGCTCGCCCTCGGCGCCGACGAGGCCGGTGCCGGGCGCGGCTGGGCGGGTCTGTGCCGGCTGGTGAGCGCGACCCACCTCGGCGGGCGGCGCGGAACCCCCGTCAGCAGCCTCGAACTCGTCGCCGCGCACGCTCGCGGCACCGACGGCCGCGCGGTGCTGGCCGTGCTGCTGGGGCCGGGTTCGGAACTCGGCCGGGCCGTGCTGGCCCGCCGGGACGACCTCGCGCGCGCCGTCCTGCGCCGCTGGCAGGAGGCGCTGCCCGCCGGTTCGCTGCACCTGGAGGTCGTCTGCCACCACGCCCCGCCGGGGACGGCCGGCAGCGTCGAGCACGCGGCCCGGGTGCTGGGGCTGGCCCGCGAGGCCGGGGTCCCCGCGGTGCTCACCGCCGCGGTGCGGTCCGCGGAGCCGGACGGGGCGCTGACGGCGGACCTGCTCGACGCGGTGCGCCGGCTGGTGCCGCTGGGTCCGCGCCACCTGGACCGCACGACGGGGCAGGGGCACCTCCTGCCCTCGGCCGAGATGGCCCGGACCGCGGCCGACGTCGCCCGCGCCGCGGGGGACCCGGCCGCCGCGGCCGACCTGCTGGCCGCGACGGCGGTGCTCGCCGGCCGCGCCCGGATCGACCCCGCCCGCGACCTCGGCCTCGGCCGGCACCACCTGCCCGACCCGGCGGCCCTCGGGCTGGGCGACGACGTCGACCAGTCCGCCCTGCTGCGCGGGCGGGCGGAGGCGCGCATCGCCGCGCGGTACCCGGGGGCCGGTGCCAGCCGGGAGGCGGAGGTCCGCCGACGCCTGGACGAGGAACTCGCGATCATCGAGCAGGTCGGGTTCGCCAGCTACTTCCTCACCGTCGCCGACGTCTGCGACCTGACCCGGGCGATGGGCGTGCGGGTCGCGGCGCGGGGTTCGGGGGCGGGCAGCCTGGTGAACCACCTGCTGGGGATCTCCGACGTCGAGCCCCTCGGGCACGGGCTGCTCATGGAACGCTTCCTCAACCCCCGGCGCGGGCAGTTGCCCGACATCGACCTCGACGTCGAGTCCGCCCGCCGCGAGGACGTCTACCGGGCGGTCCTGGACCGCTTCGGCGGGGAGCGGGTCACGTGCGTGTCGATGATGGACAGCTACCGGGTGCGGCACGCCGTCCGCGACGTCGGGGCGGCGCTCGGGTTGCCGCCGGCGGAGGTCGACGCCATCGCCACCGCCTTCCCGCACCTGCGCGCCCGCGACGCCCGCGCCGCGATCGCCGAACTGCCCGAGCTGCGTCGCAGCGGGCTGGGGGAGGAACGCCTCAGCACCTTCTTCGACCTCGTCGAGCGCCTCGACGGCCTGCCCCGGCACGTCGCGCTGCACCCCTGCGGGATCGTGCTGTCGAACCGGACCCTCCTGGACCGGACCCCGGTGGAGGCCAGCTGGCGGGGTTTCCCGATGAGCCAGTTCGACAAGGACGACGTCGAGGACCTCGGCCTGCTCAAGCTCGACGTCCTCGGGATCCGGATGCAGTCGGCGATGGCGTACGCGGTGCGGGAGGTCGAACGGGTCGAGGGCGTGCGGATCGACCTCGACGACCGGCAGCAGGTGCCGTTGGACGACCCGGCCACCTTCCGACTGATCCGGTCCACCCGGACCCTCGGCTGCTTCCAGATCGAGTCGCCGGGGCAGCGGGAACTGGTCGGCAAGTTCGCCCCCGAGACCTTCCACGACATCGTCGTCGACATCTCGCTGTTCCGGCCCGGCCCCGTGAAGTCGGACATGGTCGCCCCGTTCCTGCGGGCCCGGCAGGGCTGGGCCGCCCCGGAGTTCCTCGACGACCGGTTGCGGCCGGTGCTGGAGCAGACCCACGGCGTCGTGGTGTTCCACGAGCAGGTCATCGAGATCATCCGGGCCACCACCGGCCACGACCTCGCGGTGTCCGACGAGTACCGCCGGCACCTGGGGACCCGGCAGGGCCAGGAGGAGATGGAGCCGCAGTTCAAGCGCCGCGCCGTGGAGCACGGCTACCCGGAGGACGTGGTGGCGCGGATCTGGGAGGTGCTCAAGGCGTTCGCCTCGTTCGGCTTCTGCAAGGCCCACGCCGCGGCGTTCGCGCTGCCGACGTACCAGTCGGCGTGGCTGAAGACCCACCACCCCGCGGCGTTCCTGGCGGGGGTCCTCACCCACGACCCGGGCATGTACCCGAAGCGGCTGATCCTCGACGACGCCCGCAACCTCGGCGTCGAGGTGCTGGGCCTGGACGTCAACGCCTCCGGCGACACCTACCGCGTCGAACCCGTGGACCTCCCCGGGCCCCGCCCCGCCCCCCACGGCCAGGCGGCCCTCCACCCGTGGCCGGGGTGGCGGGAGGGGCGCGACGCCGAGGGGCTGGGGGAGGGCGTCGCCGACGGCACCGGGTTCGGCATCCGGTTGTCCCTGAGCGACGTCAAGGGGATCTCCGCGGCGGAGGTCTCCCGCCTCGTCGCCGGTCAGCCCTACCGCTCGCTCGCCGACCTGTGGCAGCGCGCCCGCCCCTCGCGGCCGGTGGCCGAGCGCCTCGTCCTCACCGGGGCGCTGGACTCCCTGCACGGCCTGCGCCCGGTCGGCCGGGCCGGGGAACCCGCGCCCCGGCGGGGGCGCACCACCCGCCGGGACCTGCTGCTGCAGGTCGCCGAGCTCGACCGCTGGACCCGCTCCACCGCCGGGCCCGGGCCGGTGCGCGTCCCCCGGGCCGTCGCGGCGGGCGGGCCGGGTCCCCTCGACGTCCGGGCCGCCGCCGCCGCGCAGTCGCGGGCCGCGCGGCCCGTCGCCGACCCCGCCGGAGCGGTGCAGCTCGCCCTCGACCTCGGCGACGCCCCCGAGGAGGTCGCGCCCAGCGGCCTGCCGGAGATGACCGGGGCCGAACGCGTCCGCGCCGAGCTCGACGTCCTCGGGCTCGACGTCAGCTCCCACGTCGTCGACTTCTACGCCCCGCTCCTGCGCGCGCTGGGGGTCACCCCGGCCCGGGAGCTGCGCTCGCGGCGCAACGCCGCGCAGCTGCTCGTCGCGGGGGTGAAGGTCGCCACCCAGACCCCGCCGGTCCGCTCGGGGCGGCGGGTCGTCTTCCTCACCCTCGACGACACCACCGGCCCGCTGGACGTGACCTTCTTCGAGGACGCGCAGGGCCCCTACGCCGCGACGGTCTTCCACTCCTGGCTGCTCGTCGTGCGCGGGGTGCTGCGGCGCACCGGACCCCGGGGGGTGTCGCTGCGCGCCACCGGGGCGTGGGAGCTGCCCGCGCTGTGGGACGCCTGGAACGTCGACGGGATCGACGTCGTGCGCGAGCTCATCGCCGGCGCCCCCGACCCCGGCCGCTCCCCGGCCGCGACCCCCACGGCCCCTCCGGCCCCCCTGACCCCCTCGGCCCCCCTCCCCGCGGAGCACGGCGCGACCGCCGGCGGGACGGGCACCCGGCGCGTGCTGGTGCACGCCAGCGGCTTCCGGCAGTCCCCCTACGCCGACCTCCGGCCGGCCGGGGAGGACACCCGCAACTCCCGCGCGATCGGCCGGGCCCCCCGGGAGGAGCCGGACCGGGACCCCGGCGGGCGGGCCGACCCCCCGCGCAAGCTGTGGCACTCCAGCGGCGGGAGCCCCGGGAGGTGACCGGAGCGGCGCGCGGCCACGTCCGCACCGGCGGCCCCGCCGGGTGTCTAGGGTGGGGGACCGCAGCACCGACCGGACGACCACCCGCACGAGCCTGGAGGAACGAGTGGCGAAGGAACGGGGCCGTCCCCGCACGTCGACGGTCCTCTGGGAGGGGGTCCAGCGCCTGCTCGCCGACGCGGCCGCCGCGCCCGGCGCCGGGGAACTCACCGTCGTCGACCTCGGCGGCGGGACGGGCGGCCTCGCCGTGCGGGTCGCCGCGCTCGGCCACCGGGTCGTCGTGGTCGACCCCTCGCCCGACGCCCTCGCCGCCCTCGAACGGCGCACCGTCGAAGCCGGGCTCTCCGACCGGGTCCGCGCCCTGCAGGGGGACGCGACCGACCTCGCCGCGGTGCTCGAACCCGGCCGCGCCGACGTCCTGCTCTGCCACGGGGTCCTCGAGGTCGTCGACGACCCGCGCGCCGCGCTGCGCGCCGCCCACGACGCCCTGCGCCCCGGCGGCCGGCTCAGCCTGCTCGTCGCGCAGTGGCCGGCGAGCGTCCTGGCCCGCGTCCTGTCCGGGCACCTCGACCAGGCGCTGCACGTGCTCTCCGACGCCGACCACCGGTGGAGCGGGCACGACCCGCTGCGGCGCCGGTTCGACCGCGCCTCGGCGACGGCGCTCGCGCAGGGGGCCGGGTTCACCGTCACCGCGGTCGAGGGCACCCGGACGTTCAGCGACGTCGTCCCCTCCACCCGCACCGAGTCCGACGCGGACGTCGAGCTGCTGCGCCGCCTGGAGGCGCTGGCCTCCACGTCCCCGGAGCTGCTCGGGCTGGCCGGGCACCTGCACCTGCACGCCACCCGCTGAACCCGTCCCGGGGAGCGGGCGGTGAGCCGGCGGCAGCTGCGGCCCGACGGCCCCGGGGGCTGGGGGCTGGACGACGACGACACCGGCTGCACCGTGCTGCACGCCGACATGGACGCCTTCTACGCCTCCGTCGAGCTGCTGCGCCGCCCCGACCTGGTGGGGACGCCCGTCATCGTCGGCGGCGGGAACCGCGGGGTGGTGCTGTCGGCGACCTACGAGGCCCGCCGCCACGGCGTGCACGCCGCGATGCCGATGGCCCGCGCCCGGCGCCTGTGCCCGGGCGCGACGGTCCTCACCCCCCACCACGAGGACTACGCGCGGATCTCCGCGGGCGTCATGGAGGTGTTCCGCTCGATCACCCCGCTCGTGGAACCCCTCAGCCTCGACGAGGCCTTCCTCGACGTCTCCGGCGCCGTCCGCCGCCTCGGCAGCCCGGCCCGGATCGGTGCCGCGCTGCGCGACCGGATCGCCGACGAGCAGGGCATCACCTGCTCCGTCGGGGTCGCCTCGACGAAGTTCGTGGCCAAGCTCGCCTCCGGCGCGGCCAAGCCGGACGGGCTGCTGGTCGTCCCCCACGCCCAGACGGTCGCCTTCCTGCACGCGCTGCCGGTCTCGGCGCTGTGGGGGGTGGGGGAACGCACCGAGGAGACGCTGGCCCGCCTCGGCCTGCGGACGGTCGCCGACATCGCCCACACCCCCGTCACGACCCTGGTCCGCGGTCTCGGGGACGCCACCGGCCGGCACCTGCACGCCCTGGCCTGGGGGCGGGACGAGCGCCGGGTCGTCGCGCTCGCCCCCGAACGCAGCATCGGTTCCGAGGAGACGTTCTCCCGCGACGTGGACGACGCGCGGGTGGTGCACCGGGAGCTGCTGCGGCTGGCCGAGCGCACCGCCGCCCGGGCCCGGGCGGCCGGGGTGGCCGGGCGGACGGTCGTCCTCAAGGTCCGGTTCGCCGACTTCACCACGATCACCCGCTCCCGCACCCTGCGCGAACGCACCGACGTCACCCGGGAGGTCCACGCCACCGCGCGGGACCTCTTCGACGCCCTCGCCCTCGACCGGGCCCGGGTGCGGCTGGTGGGGGTGCGGCTGGAGGGGCTGGCCGAGTCGGCCACCCAACCGCGGCAGCTGGTCCTCGGCGAACGCACCCACGGGTGGCGCGAGGCCGACGGGGCGGTCGACCGCGCGGGGGCCCGCTTCGGGGCCGGGAGTGTGAGACCGGCCACTCTGCTCCCCCCGCGGTGACCCGGGCCGCCTCCCGGTGAGCGCGGGTCCGTTCCGTCCGGCAGACTCGCTGTGACCTGCGGTGGAACCGACCGCGGAGCTGCGTCGTTCTCCCCGCTGGAGGGGACGAGACACGCCAAGAGCACCACGGCACGACGCTCGGTGGGAGACGATGTGGTAAGCCGAGTTTCGTCCGCAGCCACGGGGACATATCCTTTGAAGCACAACGTGCGCACGCCAGGAGGTACAGGTGCCGCTCTCGGAACATGAGCAGCGTCTGCTCGAGCAGATGGAACGTGCGCTGTCCGCGGACGATCCCAAGTTCGCCAACGCCATGAAGGGTTCCCGTCACGGACGCGCCGCCAGGCGGCGCCTCCTCGTCGGCATCGCTGCCGTCGTGGTGGGTCTCGTGCTCCTCATCATCGGGGCCAGCACGAGCCGGATCTGGCTGGGGGCAGGCGGTTTCATCGTCATGCTCGCCGGCACGATCTGGGCCTTCTCACCGGCTCGGGGAGCGGGCACCGCCGGTGGGCAGCCCCCCGTGGGGGGATCGCGGCCGGTGCGGCCGGGGAAGTCGCGCCGGAGCGGGTCCTTCATGGAACGCCTCGAGCAACGGTGGGACCGCCGACGCGGTCAGTGGTGATCCACTCCTCACCGGGCCCGGCCCGGTGAGGCCAGCACGACCACGCCACGAAGGGCGCCGCGAGACCTCGCGGCGCCCTTCGTCGTCCCCGCCCCCGGGCGGGGACGACGGGACCGGGTCAGTCCCGGTCCCACCACTCCAGGGCCCGCCGGACCCCGGCCATCGGGAAGCACCGGGCCCGCCACCGCAGCCCCCGCGGCCGGCCGGCGGCCACCGCGTCGACGACGACGTCGACCTGGGCCCGGACGAGGCGACCGGCCTGGCCCGCCCGCGGACGCACCAGCAGCGAGCCCCCCGCGGTCTCCCGCGGGCCGCCGCCGGAGGCGCCGAAGCGGCTGCTCTCCACCGCCGCCCGCATCCGCTGCACCTCCTGCGCCGCGACCGACCCCGGTTCCAGGAGCTCCGACAGCCCGTCCGCCCGCTGCCGGGGGGTCGCCGACGGCGCCCAGCGCACCCCCAGGTCGTGGACCCGGTCCTCCAGCTCCGCCCAGGCCGCCTCGGCGGAGGACCCGGTGTCGTGCACCCCGGCCCACCGGCGGCGGCTGAGCACGGTGGCCGACACCCGCGGGGCGAGCAGCAGCAGCACCAGCGCCAGCGCCCCGAGGACCCAGCCCCACGGCAGGGCCAGGACCCGGCCCCAGCCGGTCGGCTCCGCCTCGGTGCCGGCGTCGGCCCCGGTGGCGGTGGAGGTCGCGGTGGTGGCCGTCGGCGCGGCCGCCGAGGAGCTCGCCGCCGAAGGGGCCGCCGAGCGGGACGGGGCGGTCGTCGGCACCGGCACCAGGGGGACGCTCCAGGACGGCGACTGACCGCTCCGCGTCGCCGGCGTCGGCTCGAAGCGGGTCCACCCCACGCCCTCGAAGTACAGCTCCGGCCAGGCGTGGGCGTCCTGGGCGCTGATCCGCCAGCGCCCGTTCGCGCTCTCCTCCCCGGGCAGGAACCCGATGGCGACCCGCGCCGGGATGCCCAGCGCCCGGGCCATGACGGCCATCGCGGAGGCGAACTGGACGCAGAACCCGGTCTTCTGCTCCAGGAACGCCGCGACCGCGTCGGACCCGCCGTCGTTGGGCGCGGTGGTGGAGTAGGTGAACCCGCCGGTGGCGCGGAAGTAGCGCTGCAGGGCCGCGGCCTGCTCGTAGGGGTCGGAGGCCCCGGCGGTGACCTGGGCCGCGGTGTCGCGCACCACCTGCGGCAGCTCGGGCAGCTCGGTGTAGCGGGACTCGAGCTCGTCCGGCGCCCGCGGGGCGGCCCGCAGCTCGTCCTCGGTCGGGGCGACCTCGAGGTGGGTGACCTCGTACTGCCGGCCGCGGGTGGTCTCCCCGTCGCCGACGACGTTGAGGGTGTCGGTCTCGTAGAGCCACTCGCCCTCGATGCCGACGCGCAGGGCCGGGTAGGGCAGCGGCAGGTAGGTCTGGTCCAGCCCGCGCACCGAGATCGAGGTCCGGCGCACGGTCGAGGCGTCGCGCACGGGGTCCGACAGCCCCGGCGCGGGGTTCAGCCCGTCCTGCACCCGCTGGCTGCGGGGGATGTCGGCCCCCGTGCTGGGGGCCCAGGTGCGGCCGTCGAACACGTCGGCGGTGACGATGCGCAACGGCGCGGGGTCGGGCTGGTCGGTCTGGTACGTGAGGATCGTGGCGTTCGAGCGGGCCCCGAGGCTGGCCTTGAGGTTGAGGATCGGGTTGATCACCGCGATGGTGTCGCCCTGCCCGGTGTCGATCGTCAGCGGCCGCTCGTCCAGGCCCGGCACCGTTGCGGGCACCGCGACTGCGGCCACCAGGGCCACCGCCGCGGTGGCGCTCGCGGTCACCCCCGCCACCGAGCGGCGGGCGGGGCCGGGCGGGCGCAGGAGAGAGCTGCGGCGGTCCCCGGCCAGCAGCACCAGGTAGGGGACGCTCGCGAGCACGAACGCGACGGCGCTGGACCCGCCCGGGGCCAGGGCCAGCGGCACCGCCACCACGGCGAGCAGCGGCAGCCCGGCCAGCGCGGGCCGGCGGAGGGTGACGGCGAAGAGGTCCACGGCGAGGGCCAGGAGCCCGGCCCCGGCGACCAGCAGCAGCCGCAGACCGCGCAGGTCGACGGCCGGCACGCTGTAGCGCTGGATGACCTGGACCCCGTCGGTGGCCAGTTGCGCGAAGCGGCCCGGGGTGGCGGGGGTCGGCACGACCCCCGCCACCGTGGTGCTGCCGCCGAAGAGGACCAGGAGCACGGCCAGGAGGGCGAGGACCTGCACCGCGACCGCCGGGCCGCGCCGGCGGAGCAGGGCCCGGACCAGCAGCCCGGAGGCGGTCACGGCGCAGACCGCGCTGAACGCGCCGACCAGCCACCCCGAGGACACGAGGAGCGGTCGCAGGGTGAGCACGGCGGCGGCGCTGGCGACACCGGCCCACAGGGCGGTGCGGGCACTGCGGGTCACGGGCGGACCTCCTCGTCGGGGAGCGGGGCGGGCCGGGCGGCGCGCGTGGCGTCGGACGGGGCGCCCGCGGGAGTGCCGCGCGCCCCGGTGCGGGTGAGTCTGGCCCAGACCTCCGACACGGGGTCGCCGGGGCCGGCCAGCGCCGTGCGCCAGCCCGCGCGCGCCAGCACCAGGTGCGCGCGGCGCAGCCCCGGCCCGTCGTCCTGACCGGGCTGCGTCCACGCGGCCGTCCGCTCCAGGACCGCCAGGGCGGGGACGCCCAGCGGTCGCGCCGACAGCAGGGGGGCCACGTCCTCCTCGTCGACCCCGGCGAGGACCGCGACCAGGAGGGTGGAGTCGGCCCGTCCCAGCGCGGCGACGGAGCGGGCCAGCCCCTCGGGGCCGCCCGGGCGCAGCCGGGCCAGCGAGCGCAGCAGGCCGCGGACGGCGGAGCTGTCGTCGAGCTCGCGCGGCGGGTCGAAGGCGCCGTCGTGCAGGAGCCGGACGCGGTGCCCGCGCCGGTGCAGGTGCACGGCCGCCGAGGCGACCAGGCTGACGGCCCACTCCAGCGAGGACCCCGCACCGCGCCCCTCGTGCGCCGCCGCCCGGGTGTCGAGCAGCAGGACGACGTCGGGGCGGCCCGGGTGCTCGTCGGAGCGGACCATGACCGCGCCCCGCCGGGCGGTGGAGCGCCAGTGCACGCGGCGCAGGTCGTCGCCCACGCGGTACTCCCGCAGGGAGACGTCGTCGAGGGAGGCGGCGGCGGAGGCGCCGGCGGAGGACCCGCGGGCACCCCCGAGGTCGCCCAGGACGAGGTCGGCCAGCGGGTGCACGCGCGGCAGCACGTCCAGGGTGACGCTCCCGCCGAGGGTGCGGCTGGCGGTGACCAGGCCGAAGACGTCGCGGGCGACGAGCGTGACCGGTCCCAGCGGGTAGGACCCGCGCACCTCGGCCCTCACCCTGTGCTCGAGGTCGAGGATCTGGCCCTCCCTGAGGCGGGGGACCGGGAGGCGCGCGGTCCCGCCCAGGGCCAGGGGGACCTGGTCCTCCAGGACCAGGCGCACCCCGGCCCGGGCCCGTCCCAGGACGGTCAGCCGGACGGTGCTCGTGACCCCGGCCTCGACGAGCTCCGACTTCGACCTCGACACCAGGTCGAGGGTCGCGGCGCTGCGCACGGCGGACCAACCGGCCACCACGAGGAGCACGACGAGCAGGACCCCCACGCGCAGGACGTCGCGCTGGCCGGTGAGCGGTGCCCCGACCAGGACCACCAGCGCGACCGCCGCGAAGGTCCAGCCGCGCGCGGAGGGGCGCAGGCGCACGGGGCGACCGCTCACCGGGGGCTCACCGCGGGGAGGGGAGGGCCGTGGAGCGCAGCACGTCGACCACCACGTCGGCGCCCTCGCGCCCGGCCAGCAGGGCGTCCGCCGTCAGCAGCAGGCGGTGGGCGACGACGGGCACGGCGAGGGCCTGCACGTCGTCGGGCAGCACGTGGTCGCGACCCTCCATCGCGGCGCGCGAGCGGGCCGCGCGCAGCAGGTGCAGGGCCGCGCGCGGGGAGCCGCCCAGGCGCAGGTCCGGGTGCGCCCGGGTGCGCCGCACGAGGTCCACGACGTACTGCTTGAGGGCTTCCGCCGCGTGCACCCCGCGGACCGCGGCGGAGAGCTCCCGCACCTGCGCCACGTCCACGACGGGGGTCACGGCGTCCAGCGGCTGCGTCGCCCCGTGCTCGCTGAGCATAGTGAGCTCGGCCTCGGCGGAGGGGTAGCCCATGGAGACGCGGGCCATGAAGCGGTCGCGCTGGGCCTCGGGCAGCGGGTAGGTCCCGTCCATCTCCACCGGGTTCTGGGTGGCGAAGACGATGAAGGGCCGGTCCAGCTCCCACGTCGTCCCGTCGACGGTGACCTGCCCCTCCTCCATGCACTCCAGCAGGGCCGACTGGGTCTTGGGCGAGGCGCGGTTGATCTCGTCGCCGATGACGACGTTGGCGAACACCGCCCCCGGGCGGAACTCGAAGGCGCTGCGCTCCTGGTTCCAGATGCTCGACCCGGTGACGTCGCTGGGCAGCAGGTCGGGGGTGAACTGGATGCGCCGCACGGTGCCGTCGACGGCCCGGGCGAGGGTCTTGGCGAGCATCGTCTTGCCCACCCCGGGGACGTCCTCGACGAGCAGGTGCCCCTCGGCGAAGAGGACGGTCAGCGCGAGCCGCACGATCTCGTCCTTGCCCTGGATGACCCGGTCCACCGTCGCCGCGAGGGCGTCGGTGGTGGAGCGCAGGCGCTCCAGGGCCGCGGGGAGGTCCTGCGGGTCGAGGGCGAGGGGCTCGCCGGGGTGGCTGCCGGGGAGTGCGCTCGTCGTGGTCACGTGGCCTCGTCTCGTTCGGTGGACCTCGCGGGTGCGAACGTCCGGAGCCGGGGGAGGGTGCCCGGACCCCGGTCCGGGCACCCTCCGCACGACGTGCCCACTCTGCCCCACCCCCCGCCCCCTCCGCCCGTCGATCCGGGCACCGGGACCCCCACCTCCCCCCACCCCGGCGCCCCCCGGTCCCCCACACCCCTCCACCCCCGCCCCGGGAGGGCTCCCGGAGGGCTCCCCGGGGGCCTCCCGGGGCGGCGCGCGCCCCGGCCCGGGCTCGCGGACCCCCACGGCCCTCCCCGGCGCCCCACGCCTCTGACCTGCGCCGACGCCGGGCCTGAGCGGTGACCGACGGTGGATCGACGTTGACCGTGGAGGAAAGTGGAGTACGGTGGAGGAGTCTGGTCCGCCAGGGCCGGGCAGCAGTGGCAACAAGGACCCGTTCGGTGGGGGTGCGTGGTGTTCCTGGGCACCCACACGCCCCGCCTGGACGACAAGGGGCGGCTGATCCTCCCGGCTCGTTTCCGGGACCAGCTGCTCGACGGCCTGGTCATCACCAGGGGGCAGGAACGCTGCCTCTACATCTTCCCCATGCAGGAGTTCCAGCGGATGCACGAGGAGATGCGGCAGGCGCCGCTCACCAACAAGGAGGCGCGCGACTACCAGCGCGTCTTCCTGTCGGGTGCCTCCAGCGAGCTCCCGGACAAGCAGGGGAGGGTCACCGTCCCGCCGCTGCTGCGCACCTACGCCGGCCTCGAGCGCGACGTCGCCGTCATCGGTGCCGGCGCCCGCGTCGAGCTGTGGGACCTGCGGACCTGGGAGAGCTACCTCGACGAGGTGGAACCCGCCTTCGCCGACCGCCGCGAGGAGGTCCTCCCGGGGGTCCTCTGATCCCTGACCCCCGAGCCGAGGCTCGGGCCTCCGGGTACCGACCGTCGACCGCGGCCTCCAGCCGCCCCGTCCCCGGTCCTGACGCCACTTCCCCGGCGCCAGGGCCGGGGGCGCGAGCGGATGGGGACCGCGACCGACGGTCGGCTCGCGGGTGGGAGGGGAACCGGTGGCCGGCAGCGAGGGGGAGGTGACGACGTGGACGTGGACGTGCAGGACGACGTGCAGGGCAGGGCCGGCGAGGGCGCCGAGGAACGCGCGCACGACGCGGCCCGCCGCCACGCCTCCGTCATGCTCGAACGCTGCACCCGGGTGCTGTCCCCGGCGCTGGACCACCCCGGTGCCGTCACCGTCGACGTGACCCTGGGCATGGGCGGGCACGCCCACGAGCTGCTGCGCCGCCACCCCGGTCTGCGCCTGGTCGGGATGGACCGCGACCCGCAGGCGCTGGAACTCGCCGCGCACCGGCTGCACGAGTTCGCCGACCGGATCACCCTGGTGCACAGCGTCTCCGACGGCCTGGGCGAGGCGCTGGACGACCTCGGCCTGGACACCGTCGACGCCGTCTTCTTCGACCTCGGGGTCTCCTCGCTCCAGCTCGACGAGGCGGAGCGGGGTTTCTCCTACGCCCGCGACACCGCCCTGGACATGCGGATGGACCCCGGCGCCCCCACCACGGCCGCGGACGTCCTCAACACCTACTCCCACAGCCAGTTGACCCGCATCCTCCGGGTCTACGGCGAGGAGCGCTTCGCACCGCGCATCGCCTCCGCGATCGTGCGCGAGCGGGCGCTGGAACCCTTCACGAGTTCCGCCCGGCTGGTGGACCTGGTGCGCGCCAACGTCCCCGCCGCCACCCGGCGGACCGGCGGGAACCCCGCCAAGCGCACGTTCCAGGCGCTGCGGATCGAGGTCAACGACGAACTCGGCGTCGTCGAGCGCTCGCTGCCGGTGGCCTTCGAACGGCTCGCGCCCGAGGGTCGGCTGGCGGTCCTGACCTTCCACTCCCTCGAGGACCGCATCGTCAAGAACGCCCTGCGGGAGCTGTCGAGCAGTTCCGCTCCGCCCGACCTCCCTTTCGTGCCAGCGGGTTCCGGGCCGCGCGCGGAACTCCTCACCCGCGGCGGGGAGACCGCCGACGAGGCGGAGCTGGCCGAGAATCCCCGGGCGGCGTCGGCGCGCCTGCGTGCCGTGCGTCGCCTCCCCGGCGAGGATCGGGTCAGTTCCCCCCGGGTCGTGCCGGCGTCCAGGCGCCGGAACCGTCCCGGGACCGGGACGGCCGGGAACCCCGCCCGGCCCCGCACTCAGGAGTTCGAGACCCACCCCCACCTCGAGCCGGGCGAGCCCGGCGCGACCGTCGAGAGGACGCCGTGATGAGCCAGCCCCTGATCGCGGCCCGGAACGCTCCGGTCCGCCAGCTCAAGGCGCGTCAGGACGCCGCCGCCCGTCCCGAGCTGCAGGTGGTCACCCCGCCCGCGACCCGCCGCCTGCGCCTGCCGCTGCCGGTCGCGTGCGTGCTCGTGCTGACCCTGGGGCTGTTCGGGCTGCTCATGACGAACATCGCCATCGCCGGCGACGCCTACCGCATCACCGACCTGCAGGTGCAGTCGCAGCGGCTGGCCGACCAGCAGCAGGCGGCGGCGGAGTCGCTGGCCCACCAGTCCGCGCCGGAGCAGCTGGCCGCCCGGGCCCAGGCCCTGGGGATGGTGCCGGCCCCCGACGCGGTCCACCTCACCGGCAGCGGCGCCGTCGGCGAACCCACGCCCGCCCCGACCCCCACGGCCCCGGCCCGCACGTCCGGCGGCTGAGGCCGCGCCGCCCCGACGTCCGCCCGAAGGTCCCGAGAGGCTCACCGCGTGTCCCCACTGCGCCGCAACCGACCCCACGCCCGCGACGACGGGGCGCCGACCGCGGACATGAGGATGCGCGTCTACAGCGTGGGGGTCCTGCTCGGCCTGACCGTCCTCGGGGGGCGGCTGGTCCAGCTCCAGGGCGCCGACGCCGGGGCCCTGGCCGAACGCGCTCTGCGGCAACGCACCTCGGAGACCAAGCTGTACGCCAAGCGCGGCGACGTCGTCGACGCCAAGGGCGTCGTGCTGGCGACGTCGGTCGAGCGGCGCGACGTCATCGCCGACCCGCAGACCGTCCAGGCGTACAACACCCGTCCCGGCGACGGGTCGAAGTACCAGGAGGAGCACGGGCAGGGCCCGGCCGGCGCGGCGGCGCGGCTGGCCCCCGTGCTCGGGATCGACGAGGCGACCCTCACCGACAAGCTGACCGTGAAGGCGACGAGCCCGCGCTACGCCGTCGTGGCGGTCGGCATCACCCCGGAGCTGTGGCAGCAGGTCGCCGACGTCGGCATCAGCGGGATCACCTCCAAGCGCCAGACCCAGCGCATCTACCCGACGGGGTCGGCGTCCTCCACCCTCGTCGGCGTCCTGGGCACCCCCGTCTACGACGAGGAGGCGAAGGCGTACCACGACTACCCCCTCGGCGGGCTGGAGTCGGCCGAGGACGACCTGCTGACGGGCACCGACGGGTCGATGAAGTACGAGCGCAGCCTCGGCGGCCAGGAGATCCCGCTGGGCGACAGCGAGATGGTCGAGCCCGTCGACGGCACCTCCCTGCACCTGACGATCGACTCGGACCTGCAGTGGAAGGCGCAGTCGGCGATCGCGGCCAAGGTCGCCGAGACGGGCGCGAAGTCCGGCACCGTCGTGATCATGGACAGGCGGCAGCGGCTGCTCGCGCTGGCCAGCGCGCCCAGCATCGACCCCACGAACCTCACGGACTTCACCAACGACCAGCTCCTGAACACCGCGCTCACCGAGGCCTTCGAACCCGGCTCGACGGCCAAGGTCGTGACGCTGGCGGCGGTGCTGGAGGAGGGGAGGGCCACGGCCTCCAGCCCCTTCACCGTCCCCTACGCGCTGCAGAGGTCGGACAAGCTCTTCCACGACTCCCACGAGCACCCCGAGGAGAAGCTCACGCTGGCGGGGATCCTCGCCCAGTCCAGCAACACCGGAACCATCCTGGCCGGGGAGCAGCTCGACGCGCGGACGCTGTACGAGTACCAGCGCGCCTTCGGGTTCGGCAGCCGGACCACGCTCTCCTTCCCCGGGGAGACCGCCGGCATCGTGGCGAAGCCCGAGGACTACTCCGGGACCCAGCGCTACACCGTGATGTTCGGGCAGGGACTCTCCGTCAACGCCGTGCAGGCGGCCTCGGTGTTCGCCACCATCGCCAACGACGGCGTGCGCGTCGAGCCCACGCTCATCGCCGGGACGTCGGACCCGAACGGCAACCGCACCACCGCCCCCGCCGGCGACTCCGCCCGGGTGGTGAGTTCCGAGACCGCGAAGACGTTGCGGGACATGATGCAAGCCGTCGTCAGCGAGGAGGGGACCGCCGCCGCCGCGGAGATCCCGGGTTACCTCGTCGCCGGCAAGACCGGCACCGCGGAACGCTACGACGAGGACCTCGGCCGCTACTCCGGTTACACCGCGTCGTTCATCGGGCTGGCCCCCGCCGACGACCCGGAACTGGTGGTGGCCGTGATCCTGCAGGACCCCCGGACGAACTACTACGGCGGGTCGGCCGCGGGTCCGGTGTTCAAGGAGGTCATGACCTACGCGCTCGCGCAGCGCGGGGTCGCCCCCTCCGCCGAACCCCCGGCGAACCTCCCGCTCACCTGGGGGGGCGAGGCCGAGGCCGGGGCCGCGCGCGCCCCGGGCGCCGCCGGGGACGCCGCGGGAGCGCAGTGACCCCCGTCCCGGACCGGGGCGGCGCGGTGCGCGGGGGGACGCGCGGGAGAACACGCCGGGGAACACGCGGGGGAAGCGGTACGGGCGCCCCCGTGCGGGCGGGTAGCCTCCCACCGTGCCGTTGACCGACGGCCCGGGCGCCGACGGTGCCCGCGGCCCGCTGAAACTCTCGGACGTCGCGCAGGTCCTCGGAACCTCCGTCGCCGCCGGTGCCCCGACCCCCGCCCCGCCGGGGACCCCCGTCACCGGGGTCACGCTGGACTCCCGCCGGGTGCGTCCCGGCGACCTCTACGCGGCGCTGCCGGGAGCCAACGTCCACGGCGCGCGCTTCGCCGCCCAGGCCGCCGCCTCGGGAGCCGTCGCCGCCCTCACCGACCCCGCCGGGGCCGACCTCGTCGCGGCCGCCGGCCTGCCCGCGCTCGTGGTCGACGACCCCCGCGCCGTGCTCGGGGACCTCGCCGCCCGGATCCACGGCCGCCCCGGCGACGTCCTCACGACCGTCGGGGTCACCGGCACCAACGGCAAGACCACCACCGCCTACCTCGTGGAGTCCCTGCTGCGCTCCGCGGGCTGGACGACCGGCCTGCTCGGCACGGTCGAGACGCGCATCGCGGGGGAGCGCGTCGACAGCGTCCGCACCACCCCCGAGGCCCCGGACCTGCACGCGCTGCTGGCCCGGATGGTCGCCGCCGGGGTCCGCGGGTGCGCCCTGGAGGTCTCCAGCCACGCGCTGGTCCAGCACCGCGTCGACGGCCTGGTCCTCGACGTCGCGCTGTTCACCAACCTGTCCCAGGACCACCTGGACTTCCACGGGTCGATGGAGGAGTACTTCGCCGCCAAGGCGTCGCTGTTCACCCCCGCCCACGCCCGGCGGGGCGTCGTGTGGGTCGAGGAGGACGGGGCTCCCGACGCCTCCTGGGGCCGCCGCCTGGCGCGGCGCGCGAGCGTGCCGGTGGTCACCGTCGGCGCGGGCGACGCCGACTGGCGCGTCACCGACGTGCGCACCGGGCGGGCCGGCAGCACCTTCCACCTCAGCGGCACCCTCCCCGGCGGTCCCGTCGAGCTGGACCTCACCTGCCCCCTGCCCGGGGACTTCAACGTCGCCAACGCGGCCCTGGCGGCCGTCGCGGTCCTCCACCTCGGCCCGGCCCCCGCGGTCGTCGCGGCCGGGCTGGCCGCCGCCGAGGGGGTCCCGGGCCGGATGCAGACCGTGGTCCGCGACGGCGCCCCCCTCGTCGTCGTCGACTACGCCCACACCCCCGACGCCCTGGACCGGGTGCTGCGGACGCTGCGGGGGATCACCCCCGGCCGCCTGGTGGCCGTGTTCGGCGCCGGCGGGGACCGCGACCGGGGCAAGCGCCCGCTCATGGGGGCCGCCGTCGCGGCCCTCGCCGACGTGGCCGTGGTCACCGACGACAACCCCCGCTCCGAGGACGCGGCGGCCGTGCGCGCCGCCGTGCTCGCCGGCGCCCGGTCCGGCCCGGCGGAGGTCCTGGAGGTCGCCGACCGCGCCGCCGCCCTCGACGCCGCGCTGGCCCGGTGCCGGGGCGCGGGCGACACCGTGCTGCTGGCCGGCAAGGGCCACGAGACCGGCCAGGAGGCGGCGGGGGTCGTGACCCCCTTCGACGACCGGGCCGCCGCCGCGCACGCGCTGCAGCGGTGGGCCCGCACGCACACCCACGAGGACACCAGGGGCGCGGCCGGAGCCGCGCGAGGAGGTAGGCCGTGATCGCGCTGACCGCGGCGGAGGTGGCGGAGCTGACCGGCGGTCGGCTCGCCGCCGGGACCGCGTCGACCCCGGTGACGGGACCCGTCGTCGTCGACTCCCGCGCCGCCGGGCCCGGATCGCTCTTCGTGGCGCTGCCCGGGGAACGGGTCGACGGGGCCGACCACGCCGCGGGCGCCGTCGCCGCGGGCGCGAGCCTCGTCCTCGCCGAGCGCGAGGTCGAGCTGCCCGCCGGCGCCGCGCTCGTGGTCGTCGAGGACGGCGTCACCGCCCTCGGCCGGCTGGCGCGCGGGGTGCTGGAGCGCCTGCGCTCGACCGGGTCCGGTCCGCTGGTCGTGGGCGTCACCGGCAGCCAGGGCAAGACGACGACGAAGGACCTGCTGGCCCGGGTGCTCGCGCCCGCCGGCCCCGTCGTGGCTCCCGCGGGCAGCTTCAACAACGAGATCGGCGCCCCGCTCACGGTGCTGCGCGCCGACCGCGGCACCGTCACCCTCGTCGTGGAGATGGGCGCGCGCGGTCTGGGGCACATCGCCGCGCTGTGCGCGATCGCCCGCCCCGATGTCGGCGTCGAGCTCGTCGTGGGCGCCGCCCACGCCGGGGAGTTCGGGTCGCTGGAGACCACGGCGCGCGCCAAGGGCGAGCTCGTCGAGGCCCTCCCGGCCGAGGGGCTCGCCGTCCTGAACGCCGACGACGACCGGGTCGCGGCCATGGCCACCCGCACCCGCGCCCGGGTGCTGACCTTCGGCCGCGGCGCGCACGCCGACGTCCGCGCCCTCGACGTCGAGCTCGACGCGCTGGCCCGGCCCCGGTTCACCCTCCAGCACGGGGGCGGGCGCGCCCGCGTCCAGCTGCAGCTGCACGGGGAGCACCAGGTCACCAACGCCCTCGCCGCCGCGGCGGTCGCGCTGGGCACCGGGCGCCCGCTGGAGGAGGTCGCGGCGTCGCTGTCCGCCGCGACCGAGCTCAGCCCGGGGCGGATGCAGGTCGTCGAGCGCCCCGACGGGGTCACCGTCGTGCACGACGCGTACAACGCCAACCCCGACTCGATGCGGGCCGCGCTCAAGGCCCTCGTCGGGATGGCCGGGGCGGGGCGCCGGACGTGGGCGGTGCTGGGGGAGATGCTCGAGCTCGGCCCCGCCTCCCGCGAGGAGCACGACCTGCTCGGCCGGACCGTGGTGCGCCTCGACGTCGACCAGCTGCTGGTCGTGGGGGCCGGCGCGCGGCCGGTGTACACCGGCGCGGTCATGGAGGGCTCCTGGGGCGAGGAGGCCGCCTTCGCCACCGACGTCGACGACGCGCTGGAGTTCCTGCGCGCCCGGCTGCGGCCCGGCGACGTCGTCCTGGTCAAGTCCTCCAACGGAGCCGGCCTCGCCCGGCTCGCCACCACGCTCATCCACGACACCACCGCCGCGACCCCCGGGACCCCCGGGACCGGCACCGAGACCACGGAGGCCTCGTCGTGAGGACCGTCCTCATCGCGGGAGCGTTCTCCCTCGTCGTCTCCCTCTTCGGGACCCCGCTCTACATCCGCTGGCTCGTGCGCCGCGGGTACGGGCAGTTCGTCCGCGACGACGGGCCGACCTCGCACCACACCAAGCGCGGCACCCCCACGATGGGCGGGGTCGTCATCATCCTCGCCGCCCTGCTGGCCTACGGCGCCGCGCACCTGTTCACCGGGGCGCTGCCCACGGTCTCGGGCCTGCTCGTGCTGCTGCTGATGACCGGGCTGGGGGTCGTGGGCTTCCTCGACGACTTCCTGAAGATCTCCAACCAGCGCAGCCTCGGGCTGACCGCCAAGGCGAAGCTCGCCGGGCAGGGCCTGGTCGGGATCGTCTTCGCCGTCCTCGCGCTGCAGTTCCCGGCCGCCGGCAAGGACGGCACCACCCCCGCCTCCACGCACATCTCGGTGCTGCGCGACACCCCCCTGGACCTCGCGGTCTTCGGGGCGGTCGGCGGCACCGTCCTGTTCGTGGTGTGGGCGCTGATCATCACCTCCGCGGTGAGCAACGGCGTCAACCTCACCGACGGCCTGGACGGGCTGGCGACGGGGGCGACGACGATGGTCCTGGCCGCCTACGTCCTCATCTGCACCTTCCAGTCCAACCAGAGCTGCTACTCCCTCACCGAGGTCGAGGCGCGCTGCTACGAGGTGCGCGACCCCCGCGACCTCGCCGTCGTCGCGGCCGCGGTGATGGGCGCCTGCTTCGGGTTCCTCTGGTGGAACGCCAGCCCCGCGAAGATCTTCATGGGCGACACCGGCTCGCTGGCCCTGGGCGGTGCGCTGGCCGGGCTGGCGATCCTGTCCCGCACCCAGATCCTGCTCGTCCTGCTCGGCGGGCTCTTCGTCCTCATCACCCTCTCGGTGATCCTGCAGGTCGGGTCGTTCAAGCTGACGGGGAAGCGGATCTTCCGGATGGCGCCGTTGCAGCACCACTTCGAGCTGGCGGGCTGGGGCGAGGTCACCATCGTCATCCGGTTCTGGATCATCGCCGGGCTGTTCGTCTTCCTCGGCCTCGGGGTGTTCTACGCGGAGTGGGTGACCGGCGCGTGACCGTCTTCGAGTCCTGGCTGGGCAACCCCAACCCGCGCGCCGACGACACCGACCGGGTCCGGGAGCTGCGCTCGCCCACCTCCCGCTGGGCGGGGCTGCGCACCCTGGTCACCGGTCTGGGGATCTCCGGCTTCGCCGCCGCCGACGCCCTGCTGGAGGTCGGGGCGGAGGTCGTCGTGGTCGACGCCGCCACGGGGGAGACCCAGCGGGAGAAGGCCCGGCTGCTGGAGGTCCTCGGCGCCACCGTCCTCCTGGGCCCCGAGCACGTGAGCGCCCCGCCGCGCCCCTGGGACGGCTTCGACCTCGTCGTCACCTCACCCGGCTGGCGCCCCGACGCGGACCTGCTCGTGGGCGCAGCGCGGGCCGGGGTCCCGGTGTGGGGCGACGTGGAGCTGGCGTGGCGGATGCGGCCCGAGACCGGCGCCGCGCCCTGGCTCACCCTCACCGGCACCAACGGCAAGACGACCGTGGTGGAGATGACCGCGGAGATCCTGCGGGCGGCGGGGTTGCGCGCGACCAGCGCGGGCAACGTCGGCACCCCGCTGGTGGAGGCGCTGCGCCACCCCCACGGCTTCGAGGTCCTCGCCGTGGAGCTGTCCAGCTACCAGCTGCACTGGCTGTCCACCGACGTGGAGAGCTCCGTGCGCCCGCTGGCCTCGGCCGTGCTCAACCTCGCCCCCGACCACCTGGACTGGCACGGGTCGATGGAGGCCTACGCCCTGGCCAAGGGCCGCATCTACCAGAACACCGAGGTCGCCTGCGTGTACAACGTCGGCGACCCGCGCACCGAGGACCTCGTGCGCGAGGCCGACGTGGTGGAGGGGGCCCGGGCGATCGGCTTCACCCGCGCGGTCCCCGGGCTGTCCATGCTCGGTCTCGTGGAGGACGTCCTCTGCGACCGCGCCTTCGTCGCCGAGCGCCGCGACAACGCCGCCGAGCTCTGCTCGCTGGCCGACCTGCGCCCCGAGGGCTCCGACGACCCCGTCGCCCCGCACACCGTGGAGAACGTCCTGGCCGCCGCGGCGCTGGCCCGGGCCGCCGGGGTCCCGCAGATCGCCGTGCGCGACGGGGTGCGGGCCTTCCGGCCCGCCCCGCACCGGGTCGCGACGGTGGCGGCGCCGAGCGCGGCGACGGCGCAGGTGCGCTGGGTCGACGACTCCAAGGCCACCAACGCCCACGCCGCGAACGCCTCGCTCGCGACCTTCGAGCACGTCGTCTGGATCGCCGGCGGGGACGCCAAGGGCGCCACGTTCGACGACCTCGTGCAGGCCCACCGCGGCCGCCTGCGGGGGGCCGTGCTGATCGGCGCCGACCGCGCCCTGGTGGCCGAGGCCCTGCGGCGACACGCCCCGGATGTCCCCGTCGTCGAGGTGGAGCTCCCGCAGACTGCTGAGGTGGGTGCCCCGCTCGATCACGCGCTGCTGATGGACACCGTGGTGGCCCGGGCCGCGGAGCTCGCCCGTCCCGGGGACACCGTGCTGCTCGCCCCCGCCTGCGCGTCGTGGGACCAGTTCCGCTCCTACGGCCACCGCGGCGACGAGTTCGCCGCCGCCGTCGTCCGCCGGTTCCCCCGGGAGGCGTGACGTGGCGCTGACCGGTTCGCGCGAACGGCCCACCACCCGCCCCCGGGCGAGCGCCCCCGACTGGCGCCGCCCGGCGTGGCTGGACGCGACGGGGGAGTGGTTCCGCGACCGCGTGCGGCTGCTGGAGTCCCCGCTGGCCACCCACCACGTCCTGCTCGGCACCACGGCCATGCTCGTGGTGATCGGGCTGGTCATGGTGCTGTCGAGCTCCAGCGTGGAGGCGCTCACCGAGTACGGGACGCCCTACTACTTCTTCCGCAAGCAGGCCATCTTCGCCGTCCTGGGCGCGGTCGTGCTCCTCGTCGCCAGCCGCGTCCCGGCGCGCGCCTGGCAGCGGCTGGCCCTGCCCGCGCTGTTCGCCACGGCCTTCCTGCAGCTGCTCGTCTTCGTGCCCGGCATCGGCAAGGAGGTCGGCGGCAACCGGAACTGGATCCAGGTCGGCGGCTTCCAGGCCCAGCCGTCGGAGGCCGCGAAGATCGCGCTGGTGCTGGCGCTGGCGCTGGCGCTGTCGCGCCGGCAGGAGGTGCTGCACGAGCCGGCGAAGCTCGCCGCCGCGATGGTCCCCTCGGTCGGGCTGACGATCGGCCTGGTGCTGCTCTCCCGCGACCTGGGGACCGCGCTGATCATGATGGCCGTCGTGGTCGTGATGCTGTGGGTCGCCGGCATCCCCGCCCGGTGGTTCGCCCTGGCGGGCGGCATCGGCGGCCTGGTGGCCGCGCTGGCCGTCCTGAGCAGCACCAACCG
The DNA here is from genome assembly GCF_000017305.1 of Kineococcus radiotolerans SRS30216 = ATCC BAA-149. Lineage (GTDB taxonomy): Bacteria > Actinomycetota > Actinomycetes > Actinomycetales > Kineococcaceae > Kineococcus > Kineococcus radiotolerans. Next base: position 3,794,083 of record NC_009664.2, read on the forward strand.
CCGGCACCGCGTGCAGGACTGGCTCTCCGGCAGCACCGACAGCGCCCAGGCCATCCAGGGCCTGTCCTGGCAGCCGGTCCAGGGGAAGTACGCGCTGGCCTCGGGCGGCTGGTGGGGCCTGGGCCTCGGGGCCAGCCGGGAGAAGTGGTCCTGGCTGCCGGAGGCGCACAACGACTTCATCTTCGCGATCATCGGCGAGGAGCTGGGCCTGCCCGGGACGCTGACCATCCTCGTGCTCTTCGGCGTGCTGGCCCTGGCCACCCTGCGCCTGGTCCGGCGCTCGCAGACCCTCTACGCCAAGCTCGCCGTGGCCGGGTTCGCGGCCTGGATCCTGGGTCAGGCGGGCCTCAACATCGCCGTCGTCCTGAGCCTGCTCCCGGTCATCGGCGTCCCCCTGCCGCTCATCTCCTACGGGGGGTCCGCGCTCGTGCTGACCCTGCTGGGCGTGGGCGTCCTGCTGTCCTTCGCCCGCGCCGAGCCCGGCGCCCCCGAGGCCATCCGGGCCCGGGAGTCGGTCGTCGCCCGGTCCCTGGCGGTGCTGCCGCAACGCACCCCCAAGCGCACGCGTCCCACGAGAGGCTCGAAGTGAACGTCCTGCTCGCCGGCGGGGGGACGACGGGGCACGTGGCCCCGCTGCTCGCCACCGCCGACCACCTGCGGGCCCGCGACGCCTCGTCCCGGGTGCTCGTCCTCGGCACCACCGAGGGCGTGGAGTCCCGGCTGGTCCCCCAGCGCGGCTACGACCTCGCCGTCGTCCCGCGGGTCCCGCTGCCGCGCAAGCCGTCGGTGGACCTGCTGCGGCTGCCCGGACGGCTGCGCGCCGCCGTCGCCGCGGCCCACCGGGCCATCGAGGACGTGCGGGCCGACGTGGTCGTCGGCTTCGGCGGCTACGTCGCGACGCCGGCCTACCTCGCGGCCCGCCGCGCCGGTGTCCCCGTCGTCGTCCACGAGCAGAACGCGCTGCCGGGCATCGCCAACCGCCTCGGGGCGCGCTGGGCCGTGAGCGTCGCCGTGACGTTCCCCGGCACCCCGCTGCCGCGGGCGGTGCACACCGGGATGCCGCTGCGCTCCGAGATCACCGCCCTGGCCGCGGCTCCGGACCGCGCGGCGCGGCGGGCGGCGGCCCGGGCCGAGCTCGGCCTCGACCCCGACGCCCCGCTGCTGCTGGTGACCGGCGGGTCGCTGGGCGCCCAGCGGCTCAACGACGTCTTCGGCGCCTGCGCCGAGGAGCTCACCGCGGCCGGGGTGCAGGTGCTGCACGCCAGCGGCCGGGGCAAGCGGGTCCCGCTCGCCGCCGGGGTGGACCCCTCCCGCTACGTCGTGCGCGACTACCTCGACGGCATGGACACCGCGTACGCCGCCGCCGACCTGGTCGCCTGCCGCAGCGGGGCCGGGACGGTCAGCGAGCTCACCGCGGTGGGCCTGCCCGCCGTCTACGTCCCGCTGCCCATCGGCAACGGCGAGCAGCGGCGCAACGCCGAGCCGGTGGTGGCCGCCGGCGGCGGGGTCCTCGTCGACGACGCCGCCCTGGACGCGGCGTTCGTGCGCGAGCGCGTCCTGCCCCTGCTCACCGACGCCAGGGCCCTGGCCGTCGCGGCGCGCGCCGCCGCGGGCGCCGGGGTCCACGACGGCGCCGAGAAGCTCGTCGACCTCGTCGAGGCGGCGGCCCGGTGACGGGCCCGACCGGCGCGGCGGTGGACGGGGTCGCGCGGCTGGGCCGGGTGCACCTGCTGGGCATCGGCGGGGTCGGGATGTCGGGCATCGCCCGGCTGCTGCGCGGGCGCGGGGTGGAGGTCTCCGGCACCGACGCGGCCCCCTCGCCCACGCTGGACCGGCTGCGCGAGCTCGGGATCCGCACCCGCGTCGGGCACGACCCGGCCCACCTGGGCGACCTCGGGGCCGGCGACACCCTCGTGGTGAGCTCGGCGGTCCGCGCGACCAACCCGGAGCTGCTCGCCGCCCGCGAGCGCGGGGTGCGGGTGCTGCACCGCTCGGAGGCGCTGGCCGCGCTCATGGCCGGGCGGGCCGGGGTGGCCGTGGCCGGCACCCACGGCAAGACCACGACGTCGTCGATGCTCGCGGTGGCCCTCACCGCCGCCGGGCTGGACCCGTCCTACGCCATCGGGGGGGAGCTCACCGGCGGCGACGACGGCGGGGCCCGCGACGGGAGCGGCCCCTTCGTGGCCGAGGCGGACGAGTCCGACGGGTCCTTCCGCGCCTACGCGCCGGTCGTGGACGTCGTGACCAACGTCGAACCCGACCACCTCGACCACTACGGCACCGCGGAGGCCTTCGCCGCGGCCTTCGAGGAGTTCGTCGACCGGTTGCAGCCCGGAGGGCTGCTGGTGGCCTGCGCCGACGACCCCGGGTCCGCGGCGCTGGCCGGGCACGCGCGCGGGCGCGGCGTGCGGGTCCGCACCTACGGCGCCTCCGCCACCGCCGACGTGCGGCTGCGGGACCTGCAGCCGGGCGCCGCCGCGTCGGCGGTCCTGGTCGACGGGGGCGTCCCGCGCGAGCTGCGCCTCGCCGTGCCCGGCGAGCACAACGTGCTCAACGCGGCGGCGGCGTACTGCGCCGCGGTGGAGCTCGGCGCCGACCCGGTCGCGGTGCTGGAGGGACTGGCCCGCTTCGGCGGGGCCCGGCGCCGCTTCGAGCTCAAGGGCGAGGCGGCCGGGGTGCGGGTGGTCGACGACTACGCCCACCACCCGACGGAGGTCGAGGCGCTGCTGCGCGCGGCGCGCCCGGTCGCGGGCGGGGGACGGGTCGTGGTGGTCTTCCAGCCGCACCTGGTCAGCCGCACCCGGGCCTTCGCCGCGGAGTTCGGCCGCGCGCTGGCCCTGGCCGACGAGGTCGTCGTCCTCGACGTCTACGTCGCCCGCGAGGACCCCGACCCGGAGGTCACCGGGGCGCTGGTGGCCGACGCGGTCCCGCTGCCGGCGGGCCGCGTGCGCTTCCTGCCCGACCGCTCGGCGGCAGCGGGGACGCTGGCCGCGACGGTGCGGGCGGGCGACCTGCTGCTGACCGTCGGCGCGGGTGACGTCACGACCGTGGGCCCCGAGGTCCTGAACCTGCTGGCGGAGCGCTGATGGCGCGTCCGACCCGGCCCCGCCAGCCCCCGGCGCCCCCGCCCGCGTCGGCGGGCGAGCCCGCCCCGGTGCGCCGGAGCGGTGCCCCGCAGCGTCGGCGGGCCGTGCGCGCGGCCGGTCAGACCCCGGTGGTCCCGGCGAGGTCGCGGACCCCGTCGGCCCGGGAGACCCGCCCCGCTCCCGCCGCGGCGCGCGGCGGGGCGCGCCCGGGCGGCCGGCAGCGCCCGCCCGTCGCCGACCTGGCCGGCGCCCGTCGCGCCCGGCGCTGGCGGCCGGGACGGCGCGCGGGCGGGGTCCTGGCCGTGCTGGGCCTCCTCCTCGTCGCGGCCGGCTGGCTGCTGCTGGGCTCGCCCTGGCTGCGCGTGACGGAGGTCCGCGTCGACGGCGTGGAGCGCACCGACCTCGCGACGGTGCGGGCCGTGGTGGACGGGCAGCGCGGGAACGCGCTGGCCCGGGTGGACACGCGCTCGCTGGCGGCGGAGGTGTCCGCGCTGCCGCTGGTGCAGGGCGCCGACGTGGTGCGGTCGTGGCCCTCGACCCTGGTCGTGACCGTCCACGAGCGCCAGGCCGTCGCGGCCGTGCCCTCGACCACCGGCGGGGTCGACCTCGTCGACGGCACGGGGACGGTGCTGGTGCACGCCGCTGACGCCCCGAGCGGGGTCCCGCTCCTCGACGTCGACGTGGCCGCGGCGGGCGGCGACGCCCTGCAGGCGGCGATCGCGGTGAACGCCACGCTGTCCACGGAGGTCCGGTCACGGGTGTCGTCGATCTCCGCGACCAGTCCCGACGCGGTCTCCCTGCAGCTGGCGGGGGGCCCGCGGGTGGTGTGGGGCGACGACAGCCGCCCCGAGCGCAAGGCCGAGGTGCTGCTGCGGCTGCTGGCGGACCCGACGGCGTCGGCGGGTTCCGTCCTCGACGTCTCCGCGCCCGACGCGCCCGCCGTCACCCCGTGAGGCCGTCCCTCCTCTGAACTCCTGGTGATTCCTTAGTCACTGAGGGTCATTTGTGGTGTAGATCCCGGATCCGAACGGGGTGTTGTCGCGACACGCCGTGCCGACGGTTGCAGTTCACCTCCTCCGCTCCCTACGGTCACCATCCAGCAGGAAGTGACATAACGTTGACCCTCTACCTGAGGGTCAGGGTTCGGCACCACCGCTCAGACAGCGACACAGGCGAAAGAGGCGAGAGGCACTCGACGTGGCAGCTCCGCAGAACTACCTAGCGGTCATCAAGGTCGTCGGCGTCGGCGGCGGCGGCGTGAACGCGGTCAACCGGATGATCGAGGTCGGCCTCAAGGGCGTCGAGTTCATCGCCGTCAACACCGACGCCCAGGCGCTCCTCATGTCCGACGCGGACGTGAAGCTCGACGTCGGACGCGAGCTCACCCGCGGGCTCGGCGCCGGCGCCGACCCGGAGGTCGGCCGCAAGGCGGCCGAGGACCACGCCGAGGAGATCGAGGAGGTGCTCAAGGGCGCCGACATGGTCTTCGTCACGGCCGGCGAGGGCGGTGGCACCGGCACCGGCGGGGCGCCCGTCGTGGCCCGCATCGCCCGCTCGCTCGGGGCGCTGACCATCGGTGTGGTCACCCGTCCCTTCACCTTCGAGGGCCGCCGTCGCGCCAACTCCGCCGAGAGCGGCATCGCCGAGCTCCGCGACGAGGTCGACACCCTCATCGTCATCCCCAACGACCGGCTGCTGTCGATCTCCGACAAGCAGGTCAGCATCCTCGACGCCTTCAAGTCGGCCGACCAGGTGCTGCTCTCCGGTGTCCAGGGCATCACCGACCTCATCACCACCCCGGGTCTGATCAACCTCGACTTCGCGGACGTGAAGTCGGTCATGCAGGGCGCGGGTTCGGCCCTCATGGGCATCGGCTCCGCCCGCGGCGACGACCGGGCCGTCCAGGCCGCGGAGTCGGCGATCTCCTCGCCGCTGCTCGAGGCCAGCATCGACGGCGCGCACGGCGTGCTGCTGTCGATCCAGGGTGGTTCCGACCTCGGTCTCTACGAGATCAACGAGGCTGCCCGCCTGGTCCAGGAGGCTGCGCACCCCGAGGCGAACATCATCTTCGGCGCCGTCATCGACGACGCCCTCGGCGACGAGGTGCGGGTCACCGTCATCGCGGCGGGCTTCGACTCCGGCACCCCGGTCCGCCGCCGCGACGAGCGGGCGCTGGGGCAGGTCTCCGGCCGTCCCCAGCAGGGCAGCGCCGTGCCGCCGCGCACGACGCGCCCCGACGCCTGGGGCGCCCCCGCGGCCCCCGCCGCGCCGGCTCCGCAGTACCAGCAGCAGGAGCAGCCGCCCGCCCCGGCGCCCGCCCCGCAGCCGCAGTACGCCCAGGCCCAGCAGGCTCCCTCGCGGCCCTACGGCCAGCAGGAGTACGTCCCCTCGCAGTACGGCCAGCCCGCCTACGGCCAGCAGCCGCCCGCGGCGCCCCAGCAGCAGCAGGCGCCCCAGCAGCCGGCGCCCCAGCCGGTGGCCCATCAGGCGCCGCAGGTCGTGCCGAGCGAGGACCCGGTCCAGGTGCCCCGGATCATCGAGCTCCCGCAGGACAACGCCTCGGTGCGTCGTCCGGGCCGTCCGCGGCCCGAGGAGGACGACCTGGACGTGCCCGACTTCCTCAAGTGACGCCGTCCCTCCCGTCGGGTCGGTGAGCGTGCCCGACGAGCGCGTCCCGCTGTTGGACGCCGGCCTCCCGGCCGGCGTCCGCGGCGGGTTCACCACCCGGGCCGGTGGCCGCGGTCCGGCCCCGTACGACGGCCTGAACCTCGGTGACCACGTCGGCGACGACCCCGCCCGGGTCGCGGCGCACCGCGAGGCGCTGCGCGCCGCCGTGGGGGCCGAGCACCTGGTCGTGGGCGAGCAGGTGCACGGCGCCGACGTCGTCGAGGTCCACGGCCCGCCGGCGGTCGTCCCGCGCGCCGACGCCCTGATCACCGCCGTCCCCGGGCTGGCCCTCGCCGTCGTGGTCGCCGACTGCGTCCCCGTGCTGCTGGCCGACCCGCGCGCGGGCCTGGTCGCGGTGGCCCACGCCGGCCGTCCGGGTCTCGTGGCGGGTGTCGTCCCCGCCGTGGTCGCGGCGCTGCGCGCCCGCGGCGCGCAGGACCTCGTCGCGGTCCTCGGCCCCTCCGTCTGCGGGGGCTGCTACGAGGTGCCGCAGGCGATGTCCGACGAGGTCGCCGCCCGGGTCCCCGCGGCCCGGGCCCGGACGCGCCGGGGCACCCCGGCCGTCGACGTGGCGGCCGGGGTCCTCGCGCAGCTGGAGCGGCTCGCCGTCCCCGCCTCCCGCGTGGAGCGCTGCACCGTCGAGGACGACGACCTCTTCTCCTACCGCCGCGAGGGCCGGACCGGGCGCAGCGGGGGCGTGGTGGTGCTGGCGTGAACGACCGTCGCGAGGAGCTCGCCGCGGGGCTGGACGCCGTCCGCGCCCGCCTCGCCGCCGCCGCCCGCGCCGCCGGGCGCGATCCCGGCACCCTGACCCTCGTCGCGGTCACCAAGTTCTTCCCCGCCTCCGACGTCCGCCTCCTGGCGGGGCTGGGCGTGCGCGACGCGGGGGAGAACCGCGACCAGGAGGCCTCGGCCAAGGCGGCCGAGCTGGCGGACCTGCCCGATCTGCACTGGCACTTCATCGGGCAGGTGCAGACGAACAAGGTGCGCTCGGTGGTCCGCTACGCCGGGTCGGTGCACTCCGTGGACCGGGTCCGCCTCGCCGACGCCCTCGGGCGCGCCGCGGCCGGGGCCGGCCGCGAGCTCGGCTGCTTCGTCCAGGTCGACCTCGCCGAGGCCCTGGGGCTGCCCGCGGACTCCGGCCGCGGGGGCGCGGCGGGCGAGGAGGTCCTGCGGGTGGCCGACGCCGTCGCGGGCGCGGACGCGCTGCGGCTGCGGGGGTTGATGGCCGTGGCGCCGCTGGGCGTGGAACCGGCCGCGGCCTTCGACGCGCTGGCGCGCACCGCGCAGCGGGTGCGCGAGCACCACCCGGGGGCGCTCGAGCTGTCGGCGGGGATGAGCGGAGACCTCGAGCAGGCCGTGGCCGCGGGGGCGACACACCTGCGTGTCGGCAGCGCCATCCTCGGCTCCCGTCCTCCCGCGCGGTAACGTCCGCGTGTCCGGTCCCGTGGCCGGGTGCACACCAGACGAGACCCAGCACATCCCGAGGAGCCTGCGATGGCCGGCGCGCTGCGCAATGCGATGGTCTACCTCGGCCTCGCGGAGGACGACCGCTACGCCGAGGACACCGAGCCCGAGACGACGCGCCCCCGGGTCGAGGCCGCCCGCGAGGTGCGCGTCGAGTCCCGGCACGAGGCGCGCCCCGAGGTCCGGCACGAACCCCGGCCGGAGGTGTCCGTCGAGCGTCGGCCCGCTCCCGCGACCACCGCCCAGGTGACCCCGATCAGGAAGCAGGTGGCCCACGTGGTTCCCCAGACGTCGACCACCTCCTCGTCCCCCGAGCTGCACCGGATCACGACGATCCACCCGCGGACCTACAACGAGGCCAAGACCATCGGCGAGTCGTTCCGCGAGGGCGTCCCGGTGATCATGAACCTGACGGACATGGACGACTCCGACGCCAAGCGGCTGGTGGACTTCTCCGCCGGTCTGGTCTTCGGGCTGCACGGTGCGATCGAGCGGGTGACCAACAAGGTCTTCCTGCTCTCGCCGGCGAACGTGGAGGTCGCCTCCCAGGAGGAGGAGCGTCCGACCGAGCGAACCTTCTTCAACCAGTCCTGATCGGTCGTGACCACGGCGTGCGATCAGGCAGGATGATTCCGTGGCCGTGGTCTTCAAGCTCGCCGAGTTCGTCGTCCTGATCTTCTTCATCTGCCTCATCGGCAGGTTGGTCCTGGACTGGGTCCAGGCCCTGTCGCGGGAGTGGCGGCCCCGCGGGGCGGTCCTGGTGGGCGCGGAGGCCGTGTACACGGTCACCGACCCGCCGCTGAAGCTGCTGCGCCGGATCCTGCCGCCGCTGCGGCTGGGTGCCGTCCAGCTGGACCTCGCCTTCCTCGTGCTCGCCATCCTCTGCTCGATCCTCATGCCGACGTTCGAGAGCCTGGCGGTGCGCTCCGCGCTGTCCTGACCGGGCCGCGGGCCCCGACCTCCGCGGGGGCCGGGGCGATCACGTGGGCTACGGTGAAGGCCGGTTCGCCGTCCGTCCGGGGCGGTCCGTCAGCAGAGGTGTGGAGATGCCGCTCACTCCGGAAGACGTCGTCGAGAAGCGATTCAACCCCACGCGCGTGCGCGAGGGGTACGCCCAGGACGAGGTCGACGACTTCCTCGACGAGGTCGTCGCCGAGCTGCGCCGGCTCAACGGCGAGAACGCCGAGCTGCGCGGTCAGCTCAGCCAGTGCCAGGCCCGGGTCGCCGAGCTGACCCGGGCGGGCGCCCAGGTCGCGGACGCGCCCGCCCCGGTCGCCGAGGTCCCCGAGGCCGCCGAGCCGGTCGTCGAACCCGTGGCCGAGGAGGAACCCCCGGCCCCCGAGCCGGAGCCGGCGCCGGTGAGCGCGCCCGCTCCCCAGCCCGCCGCTGCGGCGGGGGAGGACGCGGCCGTGCGCGCCGCCGGGGTCATCGCCCTGGCGCAGCGCCTGCACGACGAGTACGTCCGCGAGGGTGAGGCGCAGCGCGACGCGCTCGTCGCCGCGGCCCAGGAGCAGGCCCAGCGCGTAGTGACCGAGGCGGAGGCGCAGCGCGAGCGCACGCTGGGCGAGCTGGAGACCCGCCGGCACGTCCTCGAGGACGTCATCCACGAGCTGCACGGCCGTGAGACCACCTACCGCGAGCAGCTCGACCGCTTCATGGCCTCCCAGCTCGAGGACCTGCGCCGCCTGGCCCGCGTCGTCCCCGACGACGCCGTGACCCGCTAGGTCCTCCGGGACCGCTCCCGCAGCCGCCACCCCGCCGGGGTGGCGGCTGTCGTGGTTCCGGGGCCCCCGCCCGGCTGATGCTGGCAACTTTCCGTTTCCGGTTGCTCACACACGGTGATATCCCTAGTGTCTCCCGCACGCGGTGCGTCAGCCGCGCTCGATGTGAGGGGGGACCACGATGCACGGGGTGTCTGCAGGGACCGCGACCGCCGGGGCGGCAGCCAGGACCACGGGGCGCGCCGCTCGCGCCGCGGCGGTGCGCGAGCTGCCGGTCGTGCCGGTCCACGACTCCGAGGAGGCCTGGACCCCCGCCGAGCTCGACGAGGTCCGCGTCGAGCTGCAGCTCGAGATCGACCGGCTCTCCGCGGAGCTGGCCGAGGCGTCCTCCTCGTTCTCCGCGCTCGTGCGCTCCGGCGAGGGCGCCGGCGACGACCAGGTCGACCACGGCGCCACCACGGCCGGGCGCGAGCACGAGATGACCATCGTCAACAACGCGCGCGAGCTGCTCGAGCAGACCCAGCGCGCCCTGGTGCGCCTGGGCTCGGGCGTCTACGGCGTCTGCGAGTCCTGCGACGGCCCGGTCGGCAAGGCCCGCCTGCAGGCCTTCCCGCGCGTGACCCTCTGCGTGCGCTGCAAGTCCCGCGGCGAACGCCGCTGAGCCGCCTCCCGGTCGGCGCTCGCACGGGTGGTCCCCGGCGATCGCCGACCGGGGCGGGCGGACGGCGTGGGACACTGGGGCGCCATGACCGATGCCACCCCCGCCCCGGAGCCGTCCCCCCCGGGGACCGACGACCGGCGCCCCCGCTACGCGCTGTGGACCGCCCTCGTCTGGGCCGTGGTCTACGCGCTGGACCAGGTCACCAAGGTGCTGGCCGTCGCGAACCTCGTGGAGGAGGGCGACCCGCAGCCCCTGGTCGGTGACCTGCTGCAGCTGCACCTGATCCGCAACCCCGGCGCCGCGTTCGGCTTCGCCACCGGGTTCACCTGGATCTTCACCGTCCTGGCCGCGGTCGTGGTCGTGGTCGTGGTCCGGATGTCCCGGAAGCTGCGCAGCCTGCCGTGGGCGCTGGCCTTCGGGTTCCTGCTCGCCGGGGCCACCGGCAACCTCACCGACCGCCTGCTGCGCGAGCCCGGCTTCGCGCGCGGCCACGTCGTGGACTTCCTCCAGCTGCCGCACTGGCCGATCTTCAACGTCGCGGACGCCAGCATCTGCACCGCGGCCGTCCTCATCGCGGTGCTCGCCGTCCGCGGGACGGGCCTCGACGGCCGCCGCGAGACGCGTCCCGCCCGCACCCACCAGGAGGCCGAGGGTGCCTGAGCAGCGCAGCCTGCCCGTCCCCGACGGCCTGGAGGGCGAACGCGTCGACGCGGCCCTGTCCCGGCTGCTGGGCCTCTCCCGCACCCGCGCGGCCGACATCGCCGCGGCCGGTCACGTCCTCGTCGACGGCCGCGCGGTCGGCAAGTCCGACCGCCTCACCGCCGGGGCGTGGCTGGAGGTCGAGGTCCCCGACGCCCCCGGCGCCCCGACCGCCGTGGCGGAGCGGATCGAGGGCCTGACGATCGTGCACGACGACGACGACCTCGTGGTCGTCGACAAGCCCGTCGGCGTCGCCGCCCACCCCAGCCCCGGCTGGACCGGTCCCACGGTCGTGGGGGGCCTGATGGGCGCGGGCTACACCATCGCCACCTCCGGCTCGGCCGAGCGGCAGGGCGTCGTGCACCGCCTCGACGTCGGCACCTCGGGGTTGATGGTCGTCGCCAAGAGCGAGCACGCCTACTCCGCCCTCAAGCGCGCCTTCAAGGAGCGCACGGTCGAGAAGGTCTACCACGCCCTCGTGCAGGGCCACCCGGACCCGCTGCGCGGCACCATCGACGCCCCCATCGGCCGCCACCCGGGCGGGACGTACAAGTTCGCGGTCACGGCCGAGGGCAAGCCCAGCGTCACCCACTACGAGGTGCTGGAGGCGTTCCGCGCCGCCGCCCTCTGCGAGGTGCACCTGGAGACCGGGCGCACCCACCAGATCCGCGTCCACTTCTCGGCGTTGCGCCACCCCTGCGTGGGGGACCTCAACTACGGCGCGGACCCGACGCTGGCCGCGCGCCTGGGCCTGACCCGCCAGTGGCTGCACGCCGTGCGGCTGGGCTTCGAGCACCCGGGGACGGGGCAGGCGGTGGAGTTCACCAGCAGCTACCCCGAGGACCTCGCCACCGCGCTGGAGCGGTTGCAGGACTGACCCCTCCGGTCCCCCCGGCGCGAGTGTCGGGGGGCCTGCGCGTCCGACCCGGCGCCTACCATCGACACGCACCACCAGCTCACCCCCAGGAGGCGCCGACCATGGCATCCGCGGACTCGTTCGCCCACCTGCACGTCCACACCGAGTACTCCATGCTGGACGGTGCGGCCAAGGTGGACGACCTCTTCCGCACCGCCGCGGAGATGGGGATGCCGGCGGTCGCCACCACCGACCACGGCTTCGTCTTCGGCGCCTACGACTTCTGGAAGACGGCCAAGAAGCACGGCGTGAAGCCGATCATCGGCGTCGAGGCCTACCTGACCCCGGGCACGGCCCGCCAGGACAAGACCCGCGTGAAGTGGGGCGACCCCAACGGCCGCTCCGGCGACGACGTGTCGGGCGCGGGGTCCTACACCCACATGACGATGCTGGCCCAGAACACCGCCGGCATGCACAACCTCTTCAAGATGAGCAGCCTCGCCAGCCTCGAGGGCTTCCTCTACAAGCCCCGCATGGACCGCGAGCTGCTCTCGCAGTACTCCGCCGGCCTCATCGCCACCACGGGCTGCCCCTCGGGGGAGGTCCAGACGCGGCTGCGGCTGGGCCAGTACGACGAGGCCCGCAAGGCCGCCGCGGACTACCGCGACATCTTCGGGGCGGAGAACTTCTTCTGCGAGCTGATGGACCACGGCCTCGACATCGAGCGCCGCGTCCAGGACGACCTGCTCAAGCTGGCCAAGGACCTCGACCTGCCGCTGCTGGCCACCAACGACCTGCACTACACCCACGCGGGGGACTCCCAGGCGCACGCGGCGCTGCTGTGCGTGCAGTCCGGTTCGACGCTGGCCGACCCCAAGCGCTTCAAGTTCGACGCCGACGAGTTCTACCTCAAGAGCCCCGCCGAGATGCGCCACGTGTGGCGCGACCACCCCGAGGCCTGCGACAACACCCTGCTCATCGCCGAGCGGTGCGAGGTCGAGTTCACCGAGTCCACCGGCGCCTACATGCCGCGCTTCCCCTGCCCGGAGGGGGAGGACGAGGAGAGCTGGTTCGTCAAGGAGGTCTGGAGCGGGCTGGCCCAGCGCTACCCGGCGGGCATCCCCGACGACGTGCGCAAGCAGGCCGACTACGAGATCGAGGTCATCACCTCCAAGGGCTACGCCGGGTACTTCCTCGTCGTCGCCGACTTCATCAACTGGTCCAAGGAGAACGGCATCCGGGTCGGACCGGGCCGTGGTTCCGGCGCGGGGTCGATGGCCGCCTACGCCATGAAGATCACCGACCTGGACCCGTTGCGCCACGGCCTGTTCTTCGAGCGCTTCCTCAACCCCGAGCGCATGTCCATGCCCGACTTCGACGTCGACTTCGACGAACGCCGCCGCGGTGAGGTCATCCAGTACGTCGTCGAGAAGTACGGCACCGACCGCGTCGCGCAGATCGTCACCTACGGCACGATCAAGGCGAAGCAGGCGGTCAAGGACTCCTCGCGCGTCCTGGGTTTCCCGTTCTCCATGGGCGACCGCATCACGAAGACGATGCCGCCGGCCGTCATGGGCAAGGACATCCCGCTGTCGGGGATCTTCGACCCGAACCACAAGCGGTACTCCGAGGCGGGGGAGTTCCGCGAGCTCTACAAGTCCGACCCCGAGGTCGTGAAGGTCGTCGACACCGCCCGCGGTCTCGAGGGGCTGAAGCGGCAGTGGGGCGTGCACGCCGCGGGCGTCATCATGTCGTCCGACCCGCTGATCGACCTCATCCCGATCATGAAGCGGGAAGCCGACGGCGCGATCATCACCCAGTTCGACTACCCGACGTGCGAGACGCTCGGGCTGGTCAAGATGGACTTCCTGGGGCTGCGCAACCTCACGATCCTCGACGACGCCCTGAAGAACGTCGTGGCCAACGGCAAGGAGGCCGTCGACCTCGACGCCCTCGAGCTCGACGACCAGGCCACGTTCGACCTCCTCGGCCGCGGGGACACCCTCGGGGTGTTCCAGTTCGACGGCGGGCCCATGCGCTCGCTGCTGCGGCTCATGCGCCCGGACAACTTCGAGGACATCTCCGCCGTCGGTGCCCTCTACCGCCCGGGGCCGATGGGCGCGGGTTCGCACACCGCCTACGCCCGGCGCAAGAACGGCCAGGAGCCGATCACCCCGATCCACCCCGAGCTCGAGGAACCCCTGAAGGAGATCCTCGGCACGACCTACGGCCTGATCGTGTACCAGGAGCAGGTCATGTCGATCGCGCAGAAGGTCGCCGGGTACTCCCTCGGCAGCGCCGACCTGCTGCGCCGGGCCATGGGCAAGAAGAAGCGCGAGGTCCTCGACGCCGAGTACGTGGGCTTCGAGAAGGGGATGCTGGACAACGGGTTCTCCAAGGAGTGCGTCAAGGCGCTCTGGGACATCCTCGTCCCCTTCTCCGACTACGCCTTCAACAAGGCCCACTCCGCGGCCTACGGGCTGGTCTCCTACTGGACGGCCTACCTCAAGGCGAACTACCCGGCGGAGTACATGGCCGCGGTGCTCACCTCGGTGCGCGACGACAAGGACAAGTCCGCGCTGTACCTCAACGAGTGCCGCCGCATGGGCATCCAGGTGCTCCCGCCGGACGTCAACGAGTCCAGCGCGAACTTCACCGCCGTGGGCGCCGACATCCGCTTCGGCCTCACCGCGATCCGCAACGTCGGCGCCAACGTCGTCGACGCGGTCGTGGAGGCCCGGGCGGAGAAGGGCCGTTACGAGTCGTTCACCGACTTCCTCACCAAGGTCCCCGCGGTCGTCTGCAACAAGCGCACCATCGAGTCGCTCATCAAGGCCGGCGCCTTCGACTCCCTGGGGCACCGCCGCCGCGCGCTGGTGGCCAAGCACGAGGACGCCGTGGACGCCGTCGTGGACGTCAAGCGCAACGAGGCCATCGGGCAGTTCGACCTGTTCGCCGGTCTCGGCGGGGACGACGACGGCGGGGCGGGGGGCTTCCACGTCGAGATCCCGGACCTGCCCGAGTGGGAGAAGGCCGAGCTGCTGGCCCACGAGCGGCAGATGCTCGGCCTCTACGTCTCCGACCACCCGCTGTTCGGGTTGGAGCGGCTGTTGGCCAACGCCTCCGACGTGCCGATCGCGACGCTGCTGGAGGACGAGTCCCGTCCCGACGGCTCGAACATCACCATCGCGGGGATGATCACCGGGCTGCAGCGCAAGACGACCAAGCAGGGCAACTACTGGGCGATCGTCACCGTCGAGGACCTCGCGGGGGCCATCGAGTGCCTGTTCTTCCCCCAGGCCTACGCCGACGTGGCGCAGCTGCTGGCCGAGGACCTCGTCGTCGTCGTCAAGGGCCGGCTCAACCGGCGCGACGAGGTGCCGACGATCTACGCCTCCGGCCTCACCGTGCCGGACATCTCCAGCACCGACGGGGTGCCCGTCACGGTCACGCTGCCGACGGCGCGCTGCACGACGCAGGTCGTGGAGAAGCTGAAGTCCGTCCTCGAGACCCACGCCGGCTCCACCGAGGTCCGGCTGCGGCTGACGAGGAACGGCGGCGGCAGCGGGACGCTGATGCGCCTGGACGACTCGCTGCGCGTCACCCCCAGCCCGGCCCTGTTCGGCGACCTGAAGCAGCTGCTCGGCCCCGCGTGCCTGGTGTGACGGCCGCCCCGGTCCCGGGGCCCGGGCGGACGGACCGGCTGCCGCTGGTCCTGCTCTTCGGCCAGGCCCTGCTGGGCCTGGTCGTGGGGGTCGTGTGGTGGGCGCTCACCCGCCACCCCCCGACCTGGGTGGTGGGCGAACCGGTCGTCACCTCGCCCGCGGTGTACCCCGTCGCCCGCGACGGGGTCTTCACCGTGCTCACCGGCCTGCTCGGGGTCCTCGCGGGGCTCGCCGTCGTCCGCGCCCCGGGGCCGAGGCCCCTGCTCCTGCTGGGGGCCGCCCTGGCGGGGGCGGCGGCCGGTGCGCTGCTGGCCGCGGGGCTGGGCACGTCCCTGCCGCCCACCGACCCCGCCGACAGCGCCCACGTGACGCTGCACGCGTGGGTCGTGCTGCTGGTCCAGCCGTTCGTCGTCGCCGTCGTCGTCGCGCTCGTGACGCTCACCCGGTCGCTGCTGGAGTGGACGCGCGTGCCCTGAGCGCGTCGCGGTGGGCCCGAAGCGGTTGAACGGTCTACTGTGCCGGGGGTTCGGTGTCCCGCGGCGAAGGAGCAGTTGGTGTCCGTGCTCGGCGTTCTCGACCGGCAGCGCATCGTCGCTCCGCCGGGTTTCAACCGGTGGCTGGTGCCACCCGCGGCCCTCGCGGTCCACCTGTGCATCGGGCAGGTGTACGCCACGAGCGTCTACAAGACGGCCCTGGTCCAGCACTTCGACGTGAGCCAGACCCGGATCGGTCTCGTGTTCTCGATCGCCATCGTCATGCTCGGCCTCTCCGCCGCGGTCTGCGGGACGTGGGTCGACCGCAGCGGTCCGCGCAAGGCGATGGCCGCGTCGGCGGCGTGCTGGGTCACCGGGTACCTCGTCGGTGCCCTGGGCATCGCCACCGGGCAGCTGTGGCTGCTGTACCTCGGGTACGGCGTCATCGGCGGCATCGGCCTGGGGATCGGGTACATCTCGCCCGTCTCCACCCTCATCAAGTGGTTCCCGGACCGTCCCGGCCTCGCCACCGGCATGGCCATCATGGGTTTCGGGGGCGGCGCGCTCATCGCCAGCCCGCTGTCGACCCGGCTGCTGTCGGCGTACGACCCGGCCTACGACTCGACGGTCGCCGGCAGCGCACCGGCGGGGTCGGCGGTGGCCCTGCTGTTCCTCACGTTCGCCGTCGTCCACGCGCTGCTGATGTCCTACGGCGCCGCGACGATCCGCGTCCCGGCCGAGGGCTGGGCCCCCGCCGGGTTCGACCCGGCCACGGTCAAGCGCCGGAGCATGGTCACCACGGCCAGCGTCTCGGCGCGCAACGCCATCCGCACCCCGCAGTTCTACCTGCTGTGGATCGTGCTGTTCTGCAACGTGACCGCCGGCATCGGCATCCTCGAGCAGGCCTCCCCGATGATCCAGGACTTCTTCCGCGGCGACGACGGGGTCTCCACGGTGACGGTCGCCGCCGCCGGCGGTTTCGTGGGCCTGCTGTCCATGGCCAACATGGCCGGGCGCTTCGTGTGGTCCTCGACCTCCGACGTCATCGGCCGCAAGCCGATCTACGTGGTGTACCTGGGCGTGGGGCTGGTGACGTACTTCCTCCTGGCCACGTTCGGGCAGGTGAGCACCGCGCTGTTCGTCCTGTTCGCCGCGATCATCCTCTCCTTCTACGGCGGGGGCTTCGCGACCGTCCCGGCGTACCTGCGCGACCTGTTCGGCACGTTCCAGGTGGGCGCGATCCACGGCCGGCTGCTCACCGCCTGGTCGGCCGCGGGCATCGCCGGCCCGCTCATCGTCAACGGGTTCCTGGACGCCCAGGGCGACCCGGGCAACCTCACGGCCGGCGCCTACCGCCCGGCCCTGCTGACGATGGTCGCCGTCCTGGCCGTCGGCTTCGTCGCCAACCTGCTGGTCCGCCCGGTGGCGGAGCGGTTCCACGAACCCGCCCGCCCGGCAGAGGGGAGCGCCCGGTGAACGCGCGCGCAGACGCACCGCGCGGGAACGCGCGCGGACGGCTCGTCCTGGGGTGGTCCCTGGTGGGGATCCCGCTGGCCTACGGCGTCGTGGAGACGCTGGTGCGGGTGTCGCGGCTGTTCACCGGCTGAGCGCGGCGGACCTCGCCCCCGTGACCTCCACCAGGTCCGCGGGGGCGAGCTCCACCTGCAGCCCGCGCCGGCCCGCGCTGACGAGCACGGTCTCGAACCGGTGCGCCGACGCGTCGACGAACGTGGGCAGCGGTGTCCGCTGGGCCAGCGGGCTGATGCCCCCGACGACGTAGCCGCTGCTGCGCTGGGCCCGCGCGGGGTCGGCCATCGCCGCCCGCTTCCCCCCGGCCGCGGCGGCCAGGGCCTTGAGGTCGAGCATCCCGGCGACGGGCACCACCGCGCACACCAGGCGCCCGTCGACGTCGGCGAGCAGCGTCTTGAACACCCGCTGGGCGTCGACGTCCAGCCCGGCGGCCCGCAGCGCCCGCACCGCCTCCTCGCCGAACCCGTCGTGGGCGGCGTGGTCGTAGGGGCGCGGGGTGTGCGCGACGCCGCGCTCGGTCAGCAGCCGCAGCGCCGGGGTCCCGGCGTCGGCGTTGCGGCGGGCCACCCTCGCCCGCTCAGTTGGGGTTGGCGGGCAGGTCGGGGAGCTCGGTGGCGGGCACGGCCCCGAAGGTCTCGACGAGGGCGATCTCCCGCTTGAGCACGGCCAGCTCCCCCCGCAGCCGGGTCGCGGTGTCCGGGGCCTCGAGCAGCTCCTGGCGCTGGTCCAGGGTCAGCACCATCGCGGCCGCGACGAGGTAGGACATGACGCGCGGGTCGTCGGGGGCCTCGGCCCCCCCGATGTCGAGGACGTCGCGGTACTCCTCGAACCGGCGCGCGACCGCCGCGGCCAGCACCTGCAGCCCGCCGTCGGCGTCGTCGTCCTCCTCGTCGTCCTCCCCGAAGGGCTCGACCAGACCGGTGAGGTAGGGCGTGCCCGCGGCCTCGTCGATGCCGACGACCTTGAACCGGCTCGCCCCGACGGTGACGATCTCGTAGCCGCCGTCCTCGGTCTCGGTGACCTCCCGCAGCAGCGCCACGCAGCCCACCTCGTGCAGCGCCTGGACGTTGCCCTCGCCGACCTCGTGGCCGGCCTTGATGGCCACGACGCCGAAGCCGCGCAGGGCGTCGTCGTCCTCCCCGGCGGCCACCAGGTCCTGCACCAGCAGGCGGTAGCGGGGCTCGAACACGTCGAGGGGCAGCACGAGACCGGGGAAGAGGACGCTGCCCAGGGGGAACAGCGGGAGGCGTTGCGGCACGCGCCCACCCTACGGGCCCGGCCCGGGCGCGCCGCTGCGCACGCCGGGGCGTCCCGGCCTCCGTAGACTCCTCCACCGTGACGATCCTCGAGCTGCACCGCACCGACCTGCGGGGGAAGACCCTCGACGCCATGGCCCTGCGGTCGGTCCTGCCGCGCGCCGACGTCGACGTGGCCGCCGCCCTGGCCACGGTCGCACCGATCTGCGAGGACGTCCGCACCCGCGGCGTGCCGGCCCTGCTCGAGCTGACCGCGCGCTTCGACGGCGTGGGGATCACCGACGTGCGGGTGCCCGCGGAGCAGCTGCGCGCGGCCCTCGCCGACCTCGACCCGCAGGTGCGGGCCGCCCTGGAGGAGTCGATCCGGCGGGCCCGCCTGGTGCACGCCGACCAGCGCCGCAGCGACACCACGACGACCGTCGCCCCGGGCGGCACCGTGACCGAGCGCTGGGTCCCGGTCGCCCGCGTCGGCCTCTACGTCCCCGGCGGCCGGGCCGTGTACCCCTCCAGCGTCGTCATGAACGTCGTGCCGGCGCAGGTGGCGGGGGTGGCCTCGATCGCGGTCACCACCCCGGCGCAGCGGGAGTTCGGCGGCTCGGCGCACCCGACGATCCTGGCGGCGTGCGCGCTGCTGGGCGTCGAGGAGGTCTACACCGTCGGCGGGGCGCAGGCCATCGCCATGTTCGCCTACGGCGCCCGCGACGCCGACGGGACCGTCGTGGTCCGGCCCGTCGACGTCGTCACCGGCCCGGGCAACGTCTACGTCGCCTCGGCCAAGCGCTACGTCCAGGGCGTGGTGGGCATCGACTCCGAGGCCGGTCCCACCGAGATCGCGGTCCTCGCCGACGAGACCGCGGACCCGGTGCACGTCGCGGCCGACCTCGTGAGCCAGGCCGAGCACGACCCGCTGGCCGCCGCCGTCCTCGTGACGACCTCGGAGGCGCTCGCGGACGCCGTCGACGTCGAGCTGCAGCGCCGGGTCGCGGCCACCAAGCACGCCGGCCGCGTCGAGGAGGCGCTGCGGGGCCGGCAGTCGGGCACCGTCCTGGTCGACTCGGTGGAGGCCGGGCTGGCCGTCGTGGACGCCTACGGCGCCGAGCACCTGGAGATCCAGACCGCCGACGCCCGCGCGGTGGCCGCCCGGGTCCGCAGCGCCGGCGCGGTGTTCGTCGGCCCGCACTCGCCGGTGTCGCTGGGCGACTACTGCGCCGGGTCCAACCACGTCCTGCCCACGGGGGGGACGGCGGCGCACTCGGGGGGCCTGAGCGTGCAGACGTTCCTGCGCGGGGTCCACGTCGTGGACTACGACGAGGCGGCGCTGCGCGAGGTCGCCCCGCACGTCGTGGCGCTGGCGGAGTCCGAGGACCTGCCCGCGCACGGCGAGGCCGTGACGGCGAGGTTCGGCGCGTGAGCGAGCAGGTGCCCGGCGGGGACCCGGACTTCGACTTCGACGCCGAGTTCGAGAAGGCGTTCGGCCCCAAGCCGCCGGTGCGTTCCGTCCTCGTGGTCCCGGTGGCCAACGCGAGGAAGCTCGCCGAGGTGTGCACCGCGGCGGGGGTCAACGCGTTCGTGGTGCCGGTGAAGGGCCTCGGGTGCGTCCTGGTCACCGAGGACCCGGCGACGGGGGAGGCGGACGCAGGGACGCTCTCGCGCCTGCTCCAGGGGGCCGAGGTCGTCCTGCTGACCGTGGGGGAGGACTCCATCGAAGGGCAGACCTGGGCGGGCGGCCGGCGCGGGGAGGACCCGCGCCCGGGTCTGCTGCTGTCGGTGTGGCCCGACGTGGTGCAGCAGCTGGTGCTGGGGCGCC
Source organism: Kineococcus radiotolerans SRS30216 = ATCC BAA-149 (assembly GCF_000017305.1). Lineage (GTDB taxonomy): Bacteria > Actinomycetota > Actinomycetes > Actinomycetales > Kineococcaceae > Kineococcus > Kineococcus radiotolerans. The sequence goes on from NC_009664.2 coordinate 3,813,971, forward strand.
TGGACCCCGCCGAGGCCGCCGGCGCGGCGGCCGGCGGGGATGGCAGCCGCATCGGCGCGTTCTGGAAGCTGTTCCGGAGCCGGAGCGAGGACGGGCCCACCGCCCCGGGGGCCGGCGACCCCGACGGGCCGCGCTGACCCCACCGGCCCCCGCCGGGCGGCGACCGCTGCCCGGCGGGGGGCTGCGAACGTTCTCAGATTGGTCCGCGGAGGACCTTCCCAGGACCACCGGCGTGTCCTAGCGTTTCCTCGTCCCGACTCGACGAAGCGTCTCCGGAGGACCTCCCCCCGTGCCCCACATGAACGTGGCCGTGCTCGGTTGCTGGCACGTCCACGCCAAGGACTACGCCCGCTCCGCCACCACCCACCCCGACACCACCCTGGTCGCCGCCTGGGACCACGACCCCGCCCTCGGCCGCGCGCTCGCCGACGACTTCGGGATCGAGTTCACCGACGACCTCGACGCCCTGCTCGCCCGCGACGACGTGCACGCGGTGACCATCACCACCGAGACCACCGCCCACACCGAGGTCATCGCCAGGGCGCTCGCCGCCGGCAAGCACGTGTTCACCGAGAAGCTGCTCGCCCCCACGGTCGAGGAGTGCGAGCGCCTCCTCGACCAGGCCCGCGCGGCCGGGCTCGCCCTCGTGGTGTCGCTGCCGCGGCTCTCCCACGGCTACGCCCTCGCGGTGCGCGACGTCGTCGCCTCCGGCGAGCTGGGCCGGCTCACCTACGCCCGGGTGCGGCTCTCGCACGACGGCGGTGTGCACGGCGGCGAACCGGGCGCGGCGGGGGGCTGGCTGCCCGACCGCTTCTTCGACCCCGCCCCCAGCGTGGGCGGGGCGCTCACCGACCTCGGCTGCCACCCCGTCTACCTGACCCAGCTGTTCCTGGGCGAGGACCCCGCGGTCGTCCGCGCCGTCTACGGCCGCGTCACCGGGCGCGGGGTGGAGGACCACGCCGTGGTGTCCCTCGGGTACGCGGACGGCGCGATCGGCGTGGTCGAGGCCGGCTTCGTCAGCGACGACGCGTTCACCGTCGACGTGCACGGCACCGAGGGCAGCGTCCACTACACCGACGAGGGCGCGCGCCTGTGGCGACGCGGCCCCGACGGGAAGGTCGAGGACCTGCCCGTCCCCGCCGACGCTCCCGAACCGTTCGCGCAGTGGGTCTCGGCCGCCACCGGCGGCACCCCCACCTCCGGAGCGGTCACCGACAACCAGCGCCGGGCGGTCGAGCTGACCCGCCTCGTGGTGCGCTCCAACGAAGCAGCAGGAGGAAACGCGTGAGCGACGTCGTCAAGGTCGGTCTCATCGGCGGGGGCGGGATCACCCGCGCCCACGTCAAGGGGTACCGAGCGCACGCCGGGAAGATCGTCGTGACCGCGGTCGCCGACGTCGTCGAGGAGGCGGCGAACACCCGCGCCGCGGAACTGTCCGCCCAGCCGTTCACCGACTACCGCGAGATGCTCCGCCGCGCCGACGTCGACGCCGTCGACATCTGCCTGCCCCACCACCTGCACGCCGACGCCATCATCGCCGCGGCCGAGGCCGGCAAGCACGTCCTGTGCGAGAAGCCCTTGTGCCTCACCGCTGACGAGGCCCGCCGGGTGTCGGAGGCGGTGCGCACCAACGGGATCACTCTGATGTGCGCGCACAACCAGCTGTTCTTCCCCTCGGTCGCCAAGGCCACCGAGATCCTCGGGTCCGGGCTGCTCGGCACCGTCTACGAGGTCCGCACCACCGACAGCTTCCACAACGACTTCGACCCCTCGAACATGGGCTGGCGCGCCTCGGCGAAGACCAGCGGAGGCGGGGAGCTCATCGACACCGGCTACCACCCGACGTACCTGCTGCTGCACCTGGCCTCCGCCCAGGCCCCCGCCCAGCCGGTCGAGGCGACGGCGTTCCTCTCGACCCACCGGCTGAAGTTCATGGAGGGCGAGGACTCCGCCCAGGTGCTGGTCCGGTTCGACAACGGCGTCGTCGGCCAGATGGTCACCAGCTGGGCCTACGACCCCGCCCCGGGCACCGAGAAGTTCTCCGTCGTCGGGGAGCTCGGCTCCCTCACCGGGACGGAGCACTCGGTCACCTACCGGCTGCGCTCGGGCGAGGAGGAGACCTTCGAGTTCCCCGAGACCGACGCCTTCGTCGACGAGATCGGCGACTTCGCCGACTGCCTGCGCGAGGGCCGGCGCCCGATCCACACCGAGGTGGAGGGCATCGCGGTCCTCGGGGTCCTGCTCGCCGCGTACGAGGGCGCCCGCGCGGGCACCATCGCGAAGGTCATGACCATCTGACCCCTGCTCTAGGCGGTGACCTCCCGGGCGGTGACCGCCCGGGGGTCACCACCCGGGCTCAGCGGGTGACGCGGACGACGACCTCGGTGTCGCTCACGCTCTCGACCCCGACGGTCAGTCCGCCCACCTCGGTGGAGGTGCCGACGTCGAGGGAGACGTCCTGCCCCGCCACGGTGAGGTCCGCGGTGCCCCCGCTGACCCCGTCGAGGCGGGCCTCCACGCCGAGGACCGACACCTCGGCGGAGCCCTCCCCGCGGGGAAAGGTGATCGTGCAGCCGTCGAGGGAGCAGTCGGTGCTCGACGCCGACCCCCCACCGCCCGACCCGCACGCGGCCAGGACGAGGGCGGCCAGGGGCAGGGCGAGGCGGCGGGGGTCCACCCCTCCACCGTAGGCGGCGGGGGAGGAGCGGTCCCCCGGGTCTGGGAGACTGGCCCGCGTGACCGACACGACCGACCGCACGGGCCCGGGGACGACCCTGGCCGACCTCCCGCTGCGCGAGGACCTGCGGGACGAGCACCCCTACGGCGCCCCGCAGCTGGACGTCCCCGTCGTGCTCAACGTCAACGAGAACCCCTACCCGGTCGCCCCGGGGATCGTGGCCGACATCGCCGCCGCCGTCGCGCACGCCGCGGCCGGCCTCAACCGCTACCCCGACCGGGAGTTCCTCGACCTGCGCGCCGACCTCGCGGCCTTCCTGCGCGTCGAGTCCGGCGCGGAGCTGGCCCCCGAGCAGGTCTGGGCCGCGAACGGGTCGAACGAGGTCATGCTGCACGTGCTGCAGGCCTTCGGGGGGCCGGGCCGGCGCGCGCTGAGCTTCGCGCCGACGTACTCGATGTACCCCGAGTACGCCCGCGACACCCAGACCACCTGGGTCGTCGGGCAGCGCACCGACGCCTTCACCGTCGACGTGGAGCACGCCCGGGCGATGGTCCGCGAGCACCGCCCCTCCGTCGTCCTGCTCGCCAGCCCCAACAACCCCACGGGCACGGCGCTGCCGCTGGCGACCGTCGAGGCCGTGCTCGACGAGTGCTCGCGGCTGTCCCAGGGCGCGGTCGTCGTCGTCGACGAGGCCTACGGGGAGTTCCGGCGCAGCGGGACCCCCAGCGCCCTGGAGCTGCTGCCCCGCCACGGCAACCTCGCCGTGAGCCGCACCATGAGCAAGGCGTTCTCGCTGGCCGGGGCCCGGGTGGGCTACCTCGCGGCCTCGACGGCGTTCGTGGACGCGTTGCGCATCGTGCGCCTGCCCTACCACCTCTCGGCCGTGACCCAGGCCACCGCCCGCGCGGCGCTGCGGCACTCCGAGGAGCTGCTCTCCACGGTCGGCGAGCTCCGGACCCGCCGCGACGAGACCGTGCGGTGGTTGCGCGACGTCGGCTTCGAGGTCGCCGACTCCGACGCGAACTTCGTCCTCTTCGGGCGCTTCGCGGACCGCCACGCCGTCTGGCAGGGGCTGCTGGAGCGCGGCGTCCTCATCCGCGAGACCGGCCCGGCCGGCTGGTTGCGCGTCAGCATCGGCACGGCCGACGAGATGCAGCAGTTCCGAACCGCCCTCCAGGAAGTGGTGTCCCAGTGAGCCGCACGGCGCGCATCGAGCGCAGCACCAGCGAGTCCAGCGTCCTCGTCGAGCTCGACCTCGACGGCACGGGGAGGACGAGCATCGACACCACGGTGCCGTTCTACGACCACATGCTCACCGCGCTGGGCAAGCACTCGCTGATGGACCTCACGGTGGTCGCCAAGGGCGACACCCACATCGACGTCCACCACACCGTCGAGGACACCGCCATCGTGCTGGGGCAGGCGTTCCGCCAGGCCCTGGGCGACAAGGCCGGCATCCGCCGCTTCGCCGACGCCACCGTCCCACTCGACGAGGCCCTCGCCCACGTCGTCGTCGACGTCTCCGGCCGTCCCTACTGCGTGCACACCGGCGAACCGGAGGGGCAGGAGTACCACCTCATCGGCGGCCACTTCACCGGGTCCCTGACCCGGCACCTGCTGGAGAGCTTCGCCTTCCACGCCCGGATCGCGCTGCACGTGCGCGTCCTCGCCGGCCGCGACCCGCACCACGTCGTGGAGGCGCAGTTCAAGGCGCTGGCCCGGGCGCTGCGCTACGCGGTGGAACCGGACCCGCGCGTCCAGGGGATCCCCTCCACGAAGGGTGCGCTGTGAGCAGGAAGGTCGTCGTCCTCGACTACGGCTTCGGCAACGTCCGTTCCGCGGTCCGCGCGCTGGAACGGGTCGGCGCCGACGTGGAGCTCACCGCCGACCGGAAGCTCGCCCTGGAGGCCGACGGCCTGCTCGTGCCGGGCGTGGGCGCCTTCGCGGCCGTGAACCAGGGGCTGCAGTCCATCGGCGGGGACTCCATCGTGGACCGGCGCCTGGCCGGCGGTCGTCCGGTGCTGGGGATCTGCGTCGGGCTGCAGGTCATGTTCGAGACCTCCACCGAACCCGGCGAGGGGGTTCCCGACGGCCTCGGCCAGTGGCCGGGGACCGTCGAGCGCCTGCCCGCGGACGTGGTGCCGCACATGGGCTGGACCCCCGTCGAGCCGCCCGCCGGGTCGCGGTTGTTCGCCGGCGTCGAGGACGAGCGGTTCTACTTCGTGCACTCCTACGCCGTGCAGCGCTTCGAGATGCTCGACACCACCGCCGGGCGGGTGCCGCTGCCGCAGATCACCTGGGCCGAGCACGGAGCCCGCTTCGTCGCGGCGGTGGAGAACGGTTCGCTGTCGGCCACCCAGTTCCACCCGGAGAAGTCCGGCGACGCGGGGGCGCAGCTGCTGCGCAACTGGGTGGACTCCCTGGGCTGAGGCGCGGCCCGGGCCCGCGGCGGTGGGACGCGGTCCCGGCCGGGGGCCCGGGCTCGTAGACTCGCCCCCCGTGACCAGCGAGAACACCCCCACCGCCACCCGCCGGCTGGAACTGCTCCCGGCCGTCGACGTCGCCGACGGCCAGGCCGTCCGCCTCGTCCAGGGCGAGGCCGGCAGCGAGACCTTCTACGGCGCCCCCCTCGACGCGGCGCTGGCCTGGCAGGAGGCCGGCGCCGAGTGGGTGCACCTGGTCGACCTCGACGCCGCGTTCGGCCGCGGTTCCAACCGCGAGCTGCTGGCCGAGGTCGTGGGGCGCCTCGACGTCGCGGTGGAGCTGTCCGGCGGCATCCGCGACGACGCCTCCCTGGAGGCCGCGCTGGCCACCGGCTGCCGCCGGGTCAACCTCGGTACCGCCGCCCTGGAGGACCCCGACTGGACCCGCAGCGCCATCGCCCGCCACGGCGACCGCATCGCCGTCGGGCTCGACGTGCGCGGCACGACGCTGGCCGCGCGCGGCTGGACCCGCGAGGGCGGGGACCTCTGGGAGGTCCTGGCCCGCCTCGACGCCGACGGCTGCGCGCGCTACGTCCTCACCGACGTCACCAAGGACGGCACCCTGCGCGGTCCGAACACCGACCTGCTGCGCGAGGTCTGCGCGCGCACCCAGGCCCCGGTCGTCGCCTCCGGCGGCGTGTCCAGCCTGGAGGATCTGCGGGTCCTGCGCGGACTGGTCGACCTCGGGGTCGAGGGGGCCATCGTCGGGAAGGCGCTCTACGCCGGGAACTTCACCCTGCCGCAGGCGCTGGACGTGGCGGGCCGGCCCTGACCGGGTCCCACGACCCGGGGGCCACGGACTCCGCCGGCGTCCCCTGGGCCGGCAGGACGCTGCAGCCCAACGCCTTCGCCGGTGACGACGGCACCCGGGCCGCGGACCTCGCCCGCGCGCTCTCGGCCTGGGCCGCCGTCGGGGACGACCCCCTGGCCCGGCTCGGCGCGGAGCGCGTCGTCGTCGCCGCGCTGACCGGCAGCCGCGTGTTCGCCCCCGTCGTGGCGGAGCTGGGGGAGCTCGACGCCGACGGCGGGGACAAGAGCGCCGACATGGCGCTGGCGCTGCTGACCCGGCCCGACGGCCGGCGCGGGCTCCCGCTGTTCACCGACCTCGCGGCGCTGGCGGCGTGGCGGCCCGACGCCCGTCCGGTGCCGGTGCCCGCGGAGCAGGCGGCGCTGTCGGGGGTGCAGGAGGAGTGCGACGTGCTCGTCCTCGACCCGGCCGGGCCGGTGCGCTTCGTGGTGCGCCGCAGCGCGTTCTGGTCCCTGGCCCGGGGGACGGCGTGGGTCCCCGCGGCCCTGGACCCCGCCGTGGCGGAGGCCGTGCGTGCCGCCGCCGACGGCTTCGACGTCGTCCGCGGGACGCGGTGCGAGCCCGGCCGGGGTGCGGAGCTGCGGGTCGTGCTCGGGCTCGCTCCCGGGCTCACCCGCGAGGCGGTGGACGAGGTCCTGCGCGGGGTGGGGGAGCGGCTCGCGACCGGCGTCGTCGCCGAGCGCGCGGAGTCGGTCGAGTTCCGGGTCCTGCCCGCCTGACCGCCGCGGTGGTCCTGCCGGGGACCCCGGCAGGACCACCGTCGCGCCTCAGGAGGCGACGGGCGTCCCGGGGCCGTCGGCGGGGGCGTCGGCCGCTTCCTGGGCCTGCGCGTCCGCGGCGACGGTCGCCTGGCGCTGCTTGATGGTGGCGTAGGCGCCGGCCCCGGCGCCGGCGAGCGCCAGCACCGTCGTCCAGCGCTTGTTGAGCGCGTGGCCCGTGGCGGCGTCCAGGCTGAAGCGGCCGGGGCCGCTCACGGCCAGCGCGGCGGACACCAGGCCCAGGACGGCGGGGTACTCGAAGCCGCCGGAGGTGGTGAAGAAGCCGTTCGGCTTGTGCACGAAGGCGGCGGCCACCATGGCGGCCGCGGCGGAGGCGCCCCCGACGGGGGTGGCCAGGCCGAGGACGAGCAGCGCCCCGCCACCGGCCTCGCTGGCGCCGGCCAGCACGGCGTTGCGCTTGCCGGGGCGGAAGCCCATGGCGTGCATGGCGCCGGCGGTGCCTTCGATGCCGCCGCCGCCGAAGGCGCCGAAGAGCTTCTGGGCGCCGTGGGCGACCAGCGTCCCGCCGACGCCGAGTCGCAGGGCGAGCAGGCTGAGGTCGTTCGAGCTCACGGGGGTCCTCCAGGTGCTTGCGTGTTCAAGGGTCGGACCCATTCGACCACCGACGGGCGCGGCCGGCCACGGCGGGTGCGTCCGCACCCGCGGCGGGCACCGGCGGCGGCCGCGGCCGTCACCGCCCGGACCCCCTCAGACCACGCTGCCCGTGAGGCGTTCCCCGGGTCCCTTGCCCGGGGCGTCGGGCACGTCGGAGGCCTCCCGGAAGGCCAGCTGCAGCGAACGCAGCCCGTCGCGCAGGGAGCGCGCGTGCTGCCCGCCGAGGTCGGGGGCCGAGGTGACGACGAGACCGGCGAGGGCGGTGATGAGGATGCGGGCCTCGGCGAGGTCGAGGTGCTGCTCGGCGTCGGGCCCCTCGGCCAGCCCGCACTTCACCGCGGCGGCGCTCATGAGGTGCACCGCGGTCGTCGTGATGAGCTCGGCGGCGGGGACGTCGGCGATGTCGCGGGCCGCGGCGCCGCTGGGGTCGTCGCTGGGAGTGGTGTCTGACTGCATGCTGGTACCCTGACAGGCGACCGACCGGCTCGCGTCACCGGTCCACGATCCGTGGACCGATCTCGCAGGGCCGGCACGCGAAGCGGAGGCCTCCTCCCACCCCGGCGCTCACCGCGCCGCGGGTCCCGGTCCGCGCCCCTCCTCGGGGGGGTGCAGCGACGCCCGTCGTCGTCGTGTCCTCGTGGGCACGCCGTGGACGTCAGCGCCGCCGGAACCGGCAAGGCCTCCGTCTCGCGTCCGCGCACGGGGGCCTTCCTCGTGTCCGGCGGACCGACGACGACGAAGGAGCAGCACATCAGCGAGCCCCGCATCAACGACCGCATCCGTGTTCCCGAGGTGCGGCTCGTGGGCCCCAACGGCGAACAGGTCGGCATCGTGCGCGTCGAGGACGCGCTGCGGCTGGCGGACGAAGCAGGCCTCGACCTGGTCGAGGTCGCTCCCACGGCACGGCCTCCGGTCTGCAAGCTCATGGACTTCGGCAAGTTCAAGTACGAGTCCGACATGAAGGCCCGCGAAGCCCGCAAGAACCAGTCGAACACGATCCTCAAGGAGATCCGCTTCCGCCTGAAGATCGACCCGCACGACTACGCCACCAAGAAGGGGCACGTCGAGCGGTTCCTCAAGGCGGGGGACAAGGTCAAGGTGATGATCATGTTCCGCGGTCGCGAGCAGTCCCGCCCCGAGATGGGCTTCCGGCTGCTGCAGCGTCTCGCGGAGGACGTCTCCGACCTGGGTGGCGTGGAGAGTTCGCCCCGCCAGGACGGCCGCAACATGGTGATGGTCATCGGGCCGCACAAGAAGAAGGCCGAGGCCAAGGCCGAGGCGAAGGCCGAGGAGCGCCGCCGCAAGGACTCCGAGAGCGCCGAGGCCGCCGAGCAGCCCGCCGCTCCGCAGCCCGGGGCCGCGGAGCAGCCGCAGCCCACCGTCCAGCCGGAGACCGTGGCCGAGGCCGCGCCGGACGAGACGGCCGCGACCGCGTCCTGACGTCGAGGCCCGCGCGACCGCGAGGTCCGCGGGCACCCGCCAGACAACGCCGGGACACCCGGCACCGAACACAGGAGATGACGTGCCCAAGAACAAGACCCACTCCGGCGCCAAGAAGCGGTTCCGCATCACCGGCTCCGGCAAGGTCATGCGCGAGCAGGCCAACAAGCGCCACCTGCTCGAGGTGAAGTCCAGCAAGCGCACCCGTCGCCTCTCGGTCGACCAGGTCGTCTCGCCCGCGGACGTGAAGAAGATCAAGAAGCTCCTCGGCCGCTGAGCCCGCGGACCTGACGCGGAGCCGGTCCACCGACCGGCACCGCGACCCACCGACCCCCGCGGGCGCGCGACCCGACCGGATCCACCCGACCCGGGCGGGTTCCGCCGCCGCCCGCGACACCGACCAGCAAGGAGTTCCCCGTGGCCCGCGTGAAGCGCGCAGTCAACGCCCAGAAGAAGCGCCGCACCGTCCTCGAGCAGGCCAGCGGTTACCGCGGCCAGCGCTCGCGGCTGTACCGCAAGGCGAAGGAGCAGGTCACCCACTCCCTCGTCTACGCGTACCGCGACCGCAAGGCCCGCAAGGGCGACTTCCGTCGCCTCTGGATCCAGCGCATCAACGCCGCGGCGCGCGCCGAGGGCATGACGTACAACCGGTTCATCCAGGGCCTCAAGGCCGCGGAGATCGAGGTCGACCGTCGCATGCTCGCCGAGCTCGCCGTCTCCGACCCGGCCGCCTTCGGTGCGCTGGTGCGGACCGCCAAGGCTGCGCTCCCGGTCGCCCCCGTGGCCGCCGAGGGCACCGCCGCCTGAGCACCCCGCTGAACGACACCGGACGCCCGGCAGTGCCGCACCCCGACCTCCCCCTCCTCTCGAACCCTCGAGCGGAGCGGGTGCGGGGGGTGCGGTCGCTGACCGGGCGTTCGGCGCGTTCGCGCCACGGCCGGTTCCTCGCCGAGGGGCCCCAGGCCGTCCGCGAGGCCGTCGCCGGGGGCGCCGCCCTCGAGCTGTACGCCACCGCCGAGGCCGCGCAGCGCTACCCCGAGGTCCTCGCCGCCGCGGCGACGGCGGGCGGGCCGAGGACGTGGCTCGTCACCGACGAGGTCCTCGCCGCGATGACCGACACCGTGACCCCGCAGGGGCTGGTCGCGGTCTGCCCCACCACCACGAGCACCCTCGACGACGTGCTCGCCGCCCGGCCGCGGCTGGTCGCCGTCCTGGACCGGGTCCGCGACCCCGGCAACGCGGGCACCGTGCTGCGGGCCGCCGACGCCGCCGGCGCCGACGCCGTCGTGCTCACCGAGGGCAGCGTCGACCCCTTCAACCCCAAGTGCGTCCGCTCCACCGCCGGCAGCCTCTTCCACCTGCCCGTGGTCGTGGGCGTCCCGCTCGCCGACGCCGTCACGGCGCTGCGGCGCGCCGGGTCGACCGTGCTGGCGGCGGACGGCGAGGGGGACCTCGACCTCGACGACCTCGCCGACGCCGCCGCGCGGGGCGTCGTCGACGGCGTGGACCTGCGCCGCCCCACGGCCTGGGTCTTCGGCAACGAGGCCGCCGGGCTGGACGCCGCCGGGCGGGGCCTGGCCGACGCCGTCGTCCGCGTCCCCCTGCACGGTCGCGCCGAGAGCCTCAACCTCGCCACGGCCGCCGTCGTCTGCCTGTACGCCAGCGCCCGCGCGCACCGCCGCCCCGCCTGAGCCGCCACCCCCGGGCCCGCCGTCCCGTCCCCGCCGGGACCCGCGGGAGCGCGCCCGGTGGTGCCCGGTGCCGGATGGCCTAACCTCACAACGTGCCCGAGGCGAGGGGGAGCGCCACGGCCGCGTCAGCGGCCGGTTGGCTCACGCTGCCCGCCGAGGGTGCGCAGCAGGAGGTCCCCGCCCGCGCCCCCGGGGCGCCGCTGGTCCTGGACGACCTCCCCGACGGGGTCGTGGTGATCCGTTCCGACGGTTCCATCACCGATCTCAACGTGGCCGCGGAGCGGCTGCTCGGCCGCCCCCGCGCCGAGCTGCTGGGCACCCCGCTGCGTCGGGCGATGCCGCTGCAGGACACCTCCGGCCGGCGCTGGTGGGACGTCCTGCGCGACGGCGACGGCCCCAGCGGGGTCACCGACAGCGGGCACGGGGAACGCCTCCTGCTGCTGCCGGGGGGGACGGAGCTGCTGGTCACCGCCCGCTTCCACCGCGCCGCCGACGGCAGCCTGGACCAGGCGGTCCTGGCCCTGCGCACCCCCGACGAACGCCGACGCGCCGAGACCGACACCACCAGCCTCATCGCCACCGTGGCCCACGAGCTGCGCTCGCCGCTGACGTCGGTGAAGCAGTTCACCGCCAGCCTGCTGCGCCGCTGGGACCGCTTCAGCGACGAGCAGAAGCGGCTCATGCTCTCCACCGTCCAGGCCGACGCCGAGCGGGTCAGCCGGCTCGTGGGGGACCTGCTCGACGTGGCGCGGGTGGACGCGGGGCGGCTCACCGTCCACCGCCGCCCGATGGACCTCGCGACCCTCGTGCGCGAGCACGTCGACCGGTTGCGGATGGCCGGGTACGACGACGAGCGCTTCGTGCTGACCGTCGCCGGGGACCTGCCGGAGCTGTGGGCCGACCCGGACCGGATGGCCCAGGTCGTGACGAACCTCGTCGACAACGCCGTGCGCCACGGCGCCGGGACGGTGGCGGTGGAGGTGTCGGTGCTGAGCGCGGCCGAGGCGGCGGTGGGCGACGGGGCGGGCGAGGCCATCGTGCTGACCGTCGACGACGCGGGGGAGGGCATCCCCGCGGAGAACCGCCCCTACGTGTTCTCCAAGTTCTGGCACGGCGGGGCGCGCAGCGGCACCGGCCTCGGCCTGTACGTGACGCGCGGTCTGGTCGAGGCCCACGGCGGGGACATCGACGTCTCCTCCGCCCCCGGCGGAGGCGCGCGCTTCACGGTGCGCCTGCCCGCCGGTGAGCCGGCGGGCCCCTGAACCGGCGTGTCCCGGCCCCGGTGCATCTGGGAGGATCGGGCGGCGCGGGATCACCCCGCGGCCAGGCCGCCCCGCACGGCACCGCATCCGCACGACCCCGAGTGAGGAACGCCCCACGATGGCGCAGCACGAGTCGGACGAACCCGACCAGCAGCCCGACCGGCCGTCGCCGGTCTCCGAGTCCGCGGTCCAGTCCGCCCTCGACGCCGCGCTGGCCGCCGTCGCCGCGGCCGGCGACCTCGGCGAGCTGAAGGCCGCCCGCCTGGCCCACGCCGGCGACCGCAGCCCCCTGGCCCTGGCCAACCGCGAGATCGCCGCCCTCCCCGGGCCGGAGAAGGCCGCGGCCGGCAAGCGCGTCGGTCAGGCCCGCGGCCGGCTCGCCCAGGCCCTCGCCGCCCGCGCGGAGGTGCTCGAGGCCGAGCACACCGAGCGGGTGCTGCGCGAGGAGGTCGTCGACGTCACGCTGCCGACGCCGCGCCCCGAGGCCGGGGCCCGCCACCCGCTGCCGCTGCTGATGGACCGCGTCGCCGACGTCTTCACCGCCATGGGCTGGGAGGTCGCCGAGGGTCCCGAGGTCGAGGCCGAGTGGTTCAACTTCGACGCCCTCAACTTCGACACCGACCACCCGGCGCGGCAGATGCAGGACACGTTCTTCGTGGCCGACGCCGAGGGCGGGGCCGGTTCCGGCCTGGTCCTGCGCACGCACACCTCGCCGGTGCAGGCGCGCTCGCTGCTCAGCCGCGGGGTCCCGCTGTACGTGGTCTGCCCGGGGAAGGTGTTCCGCACCGACGAGCTCGACGCGACCCACACCCCGGTCTTCCACCAGCTCGAGGGCATCGCCGTGGACGAGAACCTCACGATGGCCCACCTCAAGGGCGTCCTGGACCACTTCGCCCGGGCGATGTTCGGCGACGCCGTCGAGACCCGCTGGCGACCGGCCTTCTTCCCCTTCACCGAGCCCAGCGCCGAGCTGGACCTGCGCTTCTCCCTGGGCCGCGACGCGGAGCGGGGCTGGATCGAGTGGGGCGGCTGCGGCATGGTCAACCCGAACGTGCTGCGGGCGGCCGGGATCGACCCCGACCGCTACCAGGGCTTCGCCTTCGGGATGGGCATCGAGCGGACGTTGATGTTCCGCAGCGGGGCGACGGACATGCGCGACATGGTGGAGGGTGACGTGCGGTTCAGCCGGGCGTTCGGCGTGGAGGACCTGTCCGCCTCGGGGGTGGCCGCCGTCCTCGCGGGCGGCACCGACCCGGGCACCGCGACGGGGGAGGGGGACCTCTGATGCGCGTCCCGCTGAGCTGGCTCGCCGAGCACGTCGACCTCGAACCCGGCGCGCGCGGCGTCGACGTCGCCGCCGCCCTGGTCCGCGTCGGGCTGGAGGAGGAGGGGCTGCACACCGCCGGGATCACCGGCCCCCTCGTCGTCGGCCGCGTCCTGGACCTGGCGAAGGAGCCGCAGAAGAACGGCAAGACGATCAACTGGTGCCACGTGGACGTCGGCCCGGAGCACAACGGTCCCGAGGGGAACCGCGGGATCGTCTGCGGGGCGCACAACTTCGTCGAGGGTGACCTCGTCGTCGTCGCCCTGCCCGGCGCGGTCCTGCCCGGCGACTTCGCCATCGCCGCCCGCAAGACCTACGGGCACGTCTCCGACGGCATGATCTGCTCGTCGAAGGAGCTCGGCCTGGGCACCGACCACGACGGGATCATCGTCCTGTCGCAGTTCCTGCCCGGGGTGGAGGTGACCCCCGGCCAGGACGCGCTGGCCCTGCTCGGCCTCGCCGAGGAGACCGTCGAGGTCAACGTCACCCCCGACCGCGGCTACTGCTTCAGCATCCGGGGCGTCGCCCGCGAGTACGCCCACGGCACCCGCCGCCCGGTCGCGGAGGTCCTGCGCGACCCGGTCGCCGTCGACGTCCCGCTCCCGAGCGGCCCGGGGTACCCCGTGCGGCTGGCCGACGACGCCCCCCTGCGGGGGGCGGTGGGCTGCGACCGGTTCGTGGCGCGCGTGGTGCGGGGCGTCGACCCGACGCGCCCCTCGCCGCGCTTCGTCGCCGACCGGTTGCGCCAGGCCGGGATGCGGCCGATCTCCCTGGCCGTCGACGTGACCAACTACGTGATGCTGGCCACCGGTCAGCCGCTGCACGCCTACGACCTCGACACCCTCCAGGGCGAGCTCGTGGTGCGGCGGGCCCGGGCGGGGGAGGAGCTCACGACCCTCGACGGGGTGCGGCGCACGCTGCACCCCGAGGACCTGCTCATCACCGACGAGGTCCCCGGGGACCCCTCGACGTCCCGGGTCCTGAGCATCGCGGGCGTCATGGGCGGGGCCTCCACCGAGGTCTCGGCCACGACGACGACCGTCCTGCTGGAGGCCGCGCACTTCGCCGCCGTCGGCGTCGCCCGCAGCGCCCGCCGGCACCGGGTGCCCTCCGAGGCCGCCAAGCGCAACGAGCGCGGCACCGACCCGACGATCTGCGCGCAGGCCGCGGAGCTCGCCGTCCGCCTGCTCGTCGAGCACGGCGGGGGGACCCCGGACCCGGGCGCCACCGACGTCGGCGGCCCCGCCGCCCGCACGGCGATCACGATGGACGCCGGCTTCCCCGAGCGGGTCGTGGGCGTGCGCTACGACGCCGGCCAGGTCGTCGCCGCCCTCACCGAGATCGGCTGCGAGGTCGCCGTGGAGGGGACCTCGCTCACCGTCCTCCCGCCGCCGTGGCGCCCCGACCTGGTGGGCCGCGTGCACCTCGTCGAGGAGGTCGCCCGGCTCTCGGGGTACGACGAGATCCCCTCGGTGCTGCCCCCCGCCCCCGCCGGGACCGGGCTCACCCCGGCGCAGCGGGCCCGGCGCTCGCTGGCCCGGGCGCTGGCCGACGACGGCTTCGTCGAGGTGCTCAGCTACCCCTTCGTCGCCCCCGGGGTGCACGACGCGCAGCGGATCCCCGACGGGGACGCGCGCCGGGACGCCCTGCGGCTGGCCAACCCGCTGTCGGAGCAGCAGCCCCTGCTGCGCACCAGCCTGCTCGATTCGCTGGTGGAACCGGTGCGGCGCAACGTCTCCCGCGGCCTGCGCGACCTGGCCGTGTTCGAGGTGGGGTCGGTCACCCGACCTCGTCCGGCCACGGGGCCGGCGGAGGTGCTCGGGGTCGAGGGGCGTCCCTCCGACGAGGAGCTGGACCGGCTCCGGGCCGCGGTGCCGCCGCAGCCGCTGCACGTGGCGGGGGTCCTGACCGGCACCCGGCGCCGTCCGGGTGTCGTGGGGGACTCCTTCGCCCGCACCGCGGAACCGGCGGGCTGGGCCGACGCGATCGACGCCGCCCGCACGGTGGCGGCCTCCGTCGGGGTGCCCGTGGCGGTCGAGGCGGCCGAACGGGCCCCGTGGCACCCGGGCCGCTGCGCGCGGATCACCACCAGGCAGGGCCACACCGTGGGGTACGCGGGCGAACTGCACCCCGGTGCCGTCGCCGCCCTCGAGCTGCCCGCCCGCGCCGCCGCCTTCGAGCTCGACCTGGACGTCCTGCTCGACCAGGTCGGGGCGAGCCCCCAGGTCGACTCCCTCTCCGGCTACCCGGCCGCGACCCAGGACGTCGCCCTGGTGGTCGACGCCGCGGTGCCCGCGGCGTCCGTGGAGGCGGCGCTGCGGTCGGGGGCGGGTCCGCTGCTGGAGGACGTGCACCTCTTCGACGTCTACACCGGCGCGCAGGTCGGGGAGGGGCGCAAGTCCCTCGCCTACGCCCTGCGGTTCCGCGCCCGGGACCGGACGCTGACCGCGGAGGAGGCCAGCGGCGCCCGCGACGCCGCCGTCGCCGAGGCGGTCTCCCGCACCGGGGCGGTGCAGCGTGCCTGAGCCCACCTCCGCCGCACCGCAGTGCGCGCTGGTGACCGGAGCGAGTCGGGGCATCGGCCGCGAGGTCGCGCTCGGCCTGGCGGCGGCCGGGTTCGTCGTGGGGGTGACCGGGCGCGACGCCCGTTCCCTCGACGGGCTCGTCGAGGAGATCACCGCGGCCGGCGGGTGGGCGGTCGCGACGGCCTTCGACGTCACCGACGCCGGGGCCGTCGCCGCCGGGGTCCGGGCGCTGGAGCAGGAGCTGGGCGGTTTCGACCTGCTGGTCCAGTCGCACGGGCGCATCGAGAGCGACGAGGTGCCGCCGTGGGAGGCCGACCTCGGGCAGGTCCGGGCCGTGCTGGAGGCCAACGTCCTGGGGGCCTTCCACGTCGTCCGGGCGGTGGTCCCGGGGATGGTCGCGCGCGGGTCGGGGCGCGTGGTGGACCTGAGCTCGGGGGCGGCGTCCTCGGACAGCGGGATCCACGCCGCCTACGGCGCCAGCAAGGCCGCGCTGTTCCGCCTCGGCGGGGCGATCGCGGCCGCCGGCGCCGCGCACGGGGTCCGGGCCTTCGAGCTCTCCCCCGGGGTGGTGCGCACCGCGATGGCGACGGGCATGGGCCAGCACGCCGAGCGCACGGAGTGGACCGACCCGGCCGACGTCGTCGCGATGGTCCTGGCCATCGCGGCCGGCGAGCTGGACGGGTGGTCGGGGCGCTACCTGCGGGTCGGGGTGGACACCCCCGGGTCGCTGCTGGCCGCGGAGGCCACGCGCTCCCCCCGCGGCCGGCGGCTGGTTGTGGAGCCCTACGGCGAGGACGACCCGCTCCACCCCTGATGCATGCCTACCCAGCGGCGTGTATGGTCATGCACATGGAACCGGGGAAGCGGCTGTCGGTCGCCGTCGCAGGAGCCAGCGGCTACGCCGGCGGCGAGGTCCTGCGCGTGCTGCTGGACCACCCGCACGTCGAGATCGGCGCCCTCACCGGCGCCTCCAACGCGGGAACCCCCCTCGGCGCCCTGCAGCCGCACCTGCCGCCGCTGGCCGACCGCGTCCTGCAGCCCACCACCACCGAGGTCCTCGCCGGCCACGACGTCGTCTTCCTCGCCCTGCCGCACGGCGCCTCGGCCGAGGTCGCCGCCGAGCTCGGGGACGACGTCCTCGTCGTCGACCTCGGCGCCGACCACCGCCTCACCGACCCCGCCCGCTGGGCGGAGTTCTACGGCGGCACCCACGCCGGGACCTGGCCCTACGGCCTGCCCGAGCTGCCGCTCGCCGGGGGCGGGACCCAGCGGGAGAACCTCGTCGGCACCCGCCGCATCGCGGTCCCCGGGTGCTACCCGACCGCGGTCAGCCTGGCCCTGGCCCCGGGTCTGGCCGCCGGCCTGCTGGAACCCGCCGACGTGGTCGTCGTGGCCGCCTCGGGGACCTCCGGGGCCGGCAAGAGCCTCAAGCCGCACCTGCTGGGGGCAGAGGTCATGGGCTCGATGAGCCCCTACGGCGTCGGCGGCGGGCACCGTCACACCCCCGAGATCGAGCAGAACCTCGCCCTGTCCGCGGGGGTGCCCGTGCAGGTGTCCTTCACCCCCACCCTGGCCCCGATGTCCCGCGGGATCCTGGCCACCTGCACCGCCCGGCTCGCCCCCGGCGCCGCCGCCGGCGACGTGCGGGCCGCCTGGGAACGGGCCTACGCCGCCGAACCCTTCGTGCACCTGCTCCCCGAGGGGCGGTGGCCGTCCACGGCGTCGGTCCTGGGGGGCAACTCGTGCGCGATGCAGCTCGCCGTCGACGAGCGCGCCGGCCGCGTCCTCGTCGTCGCCGCCATCGACAACCTCGTCAAGGGAACCGCCGGAGGAGCCGTGCAATCGGTGAACATCGCCCTCGGACTGCCGGAGGGCACCGGGCTGACCGCCGCGGGGGTCGCCCCGTGAGCGTCACCGCCGCCGCCGGTTTCCGCGCCGCGGGCACGACCGCGGGGCTGAAGGCCTCCGGCCGCCCCGATCTCGCCCTCGTCGTCAACGACGGCCCCCTCGACGCCGCCGCCGCCGTCTACACCTCCAACCGCTGCAAGGCGCACCCGGTGCTCTGGAGCGAACGGGCCAGCGCCGACGGCCACGTCCGGGCCGTGGTGCTGAACTCCGGCGGGGCGAACTGCTTCACCGGCCCCGAGGGGTTCCAGACCACCCACGCCACGGCCGAGCTCGTGGGGGAGCTGATCGGTTCCGGCGCCGGTGACGTCGTGGTCTGCTCCACCGGCCTCATCGGGGTGGAACTGCCCCGGCAGAAGGTCCTCGACGGCGTCCGGGCGGCGTTCGGCGCCCTCTCCCCCGAGGGCGGCACCGCCGCGGCCACGGCCATCATGACCACGGACACCGTCTCCAAGCAGGCCATCGCCAGCGGCGAGGGGTTCGTCGTCGGCGGCATGGCCAAGGGCGCGGGCATGCTCGCCCCCGGCCTGGCCACCATGCTCGTCGTCCTCACCACCGACGCCGTGGTCGAGGCCGCCGACCTCGACCGGGCCCTGCGCGCGGCGACCCGCACGACGTTCGACCGCGTGGACTCCGACGGCTGCACGTCCACCAACGACACCGTCGTCCTGCTGGCCAGCGGGGCCGGCGGGACGACCCCCCAGCCCGCGGCGTTCGACGAGGTCGTCCGGCGGGTCTGCGCCGACCTCGCCCGGATGCTCGTCGGCGACGCCGAGGGCGCCGACCACGACATCGCCATCGAGGTCGTCGGCGCGGCCACCGAGGACGAGGCGGTCGAGGTGGCCCGTTCCGTCGCCCGCAACAACCTGTTCAAGGCCGCGGTGTTCGGCCGGGACCCCAACTGGGGCCGGGTCATGGCCGCGGTCGGCACGACGTCGGCCCGGTTCGACCCGCAGGCCCTCGACGTCAGCCTCAACGGCGTCGCCGTCTGCGTGGCCGGCACCCCGCACGCGGACCCGGCGCAGGTGGACCTGGGACCCCGCGAGGTCCGGGTCCGCATCGACCTGCACGCCGGGCCGGAGACGGCCACGGTGTGGACCAACGACCTCACCCACGCCTACGTGCACGAGAACAGCGCCTACAGCTCGTGAGCGATCTCACCGAGCTCACCGCGGAGGACAAGGCGAACGTCCTCGTCGAGGCCCTGCCGTGGCTGCAGAAGTGGCACGGCGCACTCGTCGTGCTCAAGTACGGCGGCAACGCCATGGTGGACGAGGACCTCAAGCGGGCCTTCGCCGAGGACGTCGTGTTCCTGCGCACCGCGGGCCTGCGGCCCGTCGTCGTGCACGGCGGGGGCCCGCAGATCTCGACCATGCTCGACCGCCTGCAGATCCCCAGCGAGTTCCGCGGGGGGCTGCGGGTCACGACCCCCGAGGCCATGGACGTCGTCCGGATGGTCCTCACCGGCCAGGTCGGGCGCGAGCTCGTGGGCCTGCTCAACGCCCACGGCCCGCTGGCGGTCGGGCTCTCCGGGGAGGACGCCGGGCTGCTGCGGGCCACCCGCCGCCACGCGGTCGTCGACGGGGAACCGGTGGACGTGGGACTGGTGGGCGACGTCGTCGGCGTCGACCCCCGCGCCGTCGTCGACCTGCTCGCCGCCGGGCGCATCCCCGTCATCTCGACGATCGCCCCCGAGGTCGACGCCGACGGCAACCCCCTGCACGGTCAGGTCCTCAACGTCAACGCGGACACCGCGGCCTCGGCCATCGCGGTGGCCCTGGAGGCGCAGAAGTTCGTCGTCATGACCGACGTGGCGGGGTTGTACCGCGACTGGCCGAACCGGGACTCGCTGGTCCGCGAGATCACCGCCGGCGACCTCGCCGCGCTGCTGCCGTCGCTGGAGTCCGGGATGGTCCCGAAGATGGAGGCCTGCCTGCGCGCGGTGCGCGGCGGCGTCCCCCGCGCCACGGTCATCGACGGCCGGCAGGCGCACTCGGTCCTGCTGGAGGTCTTCACGACCTCCGGCAACGGCACGATGGTCGTGCCGTGAGCCCCCAGGGAGTTGACGACGTGGATCTCGTCCAGGCGTCCGAGGCGTTGCCCGCCACCGCCGGTGGTGACGACGCCTGGCTGCAGCGCTACACCCGCTCGGTCATGCAGACCTTCGGCACCCCCCAGCGGGTCCTGGTCCGGGGGGAGGGGTGCCACGTCTGGGACGCTGACGGCAACCGCTACCTCGACCTGCTGGGCGGGATCGCGACGAACTCCCTCGGGCACGCCCACCCGCTGCTGGTCGCCGCGGTCACGGCGCAGCTGACGACGCTCGGGCACGTCTCGAACTTCTTCGCCTCCGCCCCCCAGGTCACCCTCGCCGAGCGGCTGCTCCAGGTCGCCCGGGCCCCGCAGGGCTCGGCGGTGTTCTTCGCGAACTCCGGCGCCGAGGCCAACGAGGCCGCGTTCAAGATGGCCCGGCGCACCGGTCGCCCCAAGGTGGTCTCGACGCTGGGCGCGTTCCACGGGCGCACCATGGGCGCGCTCGCGCTGACGGCCAAGGAGGCCTACCGGGCTCCCTTCGAGCCGCTGCCCGGCGGGGTGGAGTTCGTGCCCTACGGCGACGTGGGGGCCCTGGGCCGCGCCGTCGACGGGGCCACCGCCGCGGTGTTCCTCGAACCCCTCCAGGGGGAGAACGGCGTGGTCCCGGCCCCCGACGGCTACCTCGCCGCCGCCCGGCGGATCACCGCCGAGCACGGCGCCCTCCTCGTGCTCGACGAGGTCCAGACCGGCGTCGGCCGCACCGGTGAGTGGTTCGCCCACCAGAACCCCCGCCACGCGGGTGTCGTCCCCGACGTCATGACGCTGGCCAAGGGCCTCGGCGGTGGCATCCCCGTCGGCGCCGTCGTCGCCTTCGGCCCGCAGAACGCGACCCTCCTGGGGGCCGGTCAGCACGGCACCACGTTCGGCGGGAACCCCGTCGCCTCCGCCGCCGGTCTCGCGGTGCTGCACGCCGTCGAGCGCGACGGCCTCCTCGCGAACGTCGCCGCCGTCGGCCGCCACCTGCGGGACGGGATCACCGGTCTCGGCCACCCGCTGGTCGAGGGCGTCCGCGGGGAGGGGCTGCTCCTGGGCATCGCCCTCACCGGACCCGTCGGCGCGCAGGTCGTCGCGGCCGCGCTGGCCCGCGGGTTCATCGTCAACGCGCCCCGTCCCGACACGATCCGCCTCGCCCCGCCGCTCGTCCTCACCGCCGCGCAGGCCGACACCTTCGTCGCCGCGCTGCCCGCGATCCTCGACGCGGCCACCCAGAACGGAGCCCCCTCGTGACCGTCCGGCACTTCCTCGCCGACGACGACCTCAGCCCGGCCGAGCAGGCCGAGGTCCTCGCCCTCGCGGCCCGGCTCAAGACCGACCGGTTCGCCGAGAAGCCGCTGACCGGTCCGCAGACGGTCGCCCTGATCTTCGACAAGCCCTCGACGCGCACCCGGGTCTCCTTCAGCGTCGGCGTCGCCGACCTCGGCGGTGTCCCGCTCGTCATCGACGCCGCCGGTTCCCAGCTCGGGCGCGGCGAGCCCGTCGCGGACACCGCCCGCGTCCTGGAGCGCCAGGTGGCGGCCATCGTGTGGCGGACGTTCTCGCAGGCGGGTCTGGAGGAGATGGCGGCGAACTCCCGGGTCCCCGTCGTCAACTCCCTCACCGACACCTTCCACCCCTGCCAGGTCCTCGCCGACCTGCAGACGGTGGCCGAGCGCAGGGGGGCCCTGGCCGGGCTGACCCTGGCCTACGTGGGCGACGGGGCCAACAACATGGCCCACTCCTACGCCCTCGGCGGGGCCACCGCCGGGATGCACGTGCGGATAGGGACCCCCGCCACCGACCTCCCCGACCCGGCGGTCCTCGCCCGGGCCCGGGCGGTCGCCGAGCGCACCGGCGGCTCGGTGACCGTCACCTCCTCCGCGCCCGAGGCGGTCGTGGGCGCCGACGTCGTCGCCACCGACACGTGGGTCTCGATGGGCCAGGAGGGCGAGGAGTTCGAGCGCTTCCGCCCCTTCTCCCTCACCACCGACCTCCTGGCCGGCGCGGGGGACGACGCGGTCGTGCTGCACTGCCTGCCCGCCTACCGCGGCAAGGAGATCGACGCCGCGGTCATCGACGGTCCGCAGTCGGCGGTCTGGGACGAGGCCGAGAACCGGCTGCACGCCCAGAAGGCCCTGCTCGTCTGGCTGCTCGCGACGTCGCGGTGAGCCCGCGGTGAGCACCCCCACCGGCGCGGGGGCGGGGACGAAGGCCTTCCGGCACGACCGGATCGCCGCCGTCCTCGCCCGCTCGCCCGTGCGCTCGCAGACCGAGCTCGCCACCCACCTGGCCGCGGAGGGGGTCGCCGTCACCCAGGCCACCCTCTCCCGCGACCTGGTCGAGCTGGGGGCGGTGAAGGTGCGCGACGGCGACCGCGGTCTGGTCTACGCCCTGCCCGCCGAGGGCGGGGACCGCACCCCGCGTCGCGGGGTCGGGCAGGAGGTCCTCGACGCCCGGCTGAGCCGCTGGTGCGAGGAGCTGCTGGTGAGCGCGGAGGCCTCGGCCAACCTCGTGGTGCTGCGGACCCCGCCCGGGGCCGCGCAGTTCCTGGCCAGCGCCATCGACCACTCGGTGATGCCGGCCGTGCTCGGCAGCATCGCCGGGGACGACACGGTGCTGGTCATCTCCCGGGACCCCCTCGGGGGCGACGCCGTCGCCGCCCGCTTCCTGGCGATGGCTCGCCGGGACCCCCCGTCCGAACCCCTCGAGAACGAAGTGGACCCCTCATGACGCAGAGCACCGACCCGCAGGGCGAGAAGGGGCTGTGGGGTGCCCGGTTCGCCAGCGGCCCCGCGACGGCGATGGCGGCGCTGTCGAAGTCCACGCACTTCGACTTCCGGCTCGCCCGCTACGACCTCGCCGGGTCCCGGGCCCACGCCCGCGTCCTGCACGCGGCCGGCCTCCTCGACGACGACGTCCTGACCGCGCTGCTGGCCGGTCTCGACGCGCTCGAGGCCGACGTCGTGTCGGGGGCGTTCGTGCCCGCCGAGGAGGACGAGGACGTCCACTCCGCCCTGGAACGCGCGCTCGTCGAGCGCGTCGGCGCCGACGTCGGCGGTCGCCTGCGCGCGGGGCGCTCGCGCAACGACCAGATCGCCACGCTGCTGCGGATGTTCCTGCGCGACCACGCCAGGGTGGTCGCCGGTCTCGTCCTCGACGTCGTGGAGGCCCTGCTCACCCAGGCCGCGGCCCACCCCGGTGCGGCGATGCCGGGTCGGACCCACCTGCAGCACGCCCAGCCGGTGCTGCTCGGGCACCACCTGATGGCCCACGCGTGGCCGCTGCTGCGCGACGTGGAGCGCCTGCGCGACTGGGACGCCCGCGCCGCGGTCTCGCCATACGGCTCCGGCGCGCTGGCCGGTTCCTCCCTGGGGCTGGACCCGGTGGCCGTCGCCCGCGAGCTCGGCTTCACCCGCAGCGTGGAGAACTCGATCGACGGGACCGCCTCGCGCGACGTCGCCGCCGAGTTCGCCTTCGTGGCCGCGATGATCGGGGTGGACCTGTCCCGGATCTCCGAGGAGGTCATCGCGTGGGCCACGAAGGAGTTCTCCTTCGTCACCCTCGACGACGCCTGGTCGACCGGGTCGAGCATCATGCCGCAGAAGAAGAACCCTGACGTGGCCGAGCTCGCCCGCGGGAAGGCGGGCCGGCTCATCGGCGACCTGACCGGGCTGCTGGCGACCCTCAAGGGGCTCCCGCTGGCCTACAACCGCGACCTGCAGGAGGACAAGGAGCCCGTCTTCGACGCGGTCGACACCCTGGAGGTCCTGCTGCCCGCCGTCGCCGGCATGGTCGCGACCCTGCACTTCCACACCGACCGGATGGCCTCCCTGGCCCCGCAGGGCTTCGCGCTGGCCACCGACATCGCCGAGTGGCTGGTCCGCAGGGGGGTCCCGTTCCGCGACGCGCACCGGATCTCGGGGGCGTGCGTGCGCCGGTGCGAGGAGCGCGCCATCGCCGAGGGGCGCGGCGTGGAGCTGTGGGACCTGACCGTCGAGGACCTCGCGGCGATCTCCCCGCACCTGGCCCCGGCCGTGCGCGACGTCCTGTCCACCGAGGGGTCGCTGTCCTCGCGCGACGGCATCGGCGGCACCGCCCCCGTCCGCGTCGCGGAGCAGTTGGAGGCCGCGCAGGACGCGCTCGCGGCGCACCTGGCGTGGGCGCGTCCTTGAGGCTGGACCGGGCCTTCTTCGCCCGGGACGTCTTGGAGGTGGCCCGCGACCTCGTGGGTCGCGTCGTGCGCCACACCACCCCGGAGGGGGCGGTGGCGGTGCGGCTGTCCGAGGTCGAGGCCTACGCCGGGGAGGCCGACCCCGGGTCGCACGCGTTCCGCGGCCCCACGCCGCGGACGCGGGTCATGTTCGGCCCGGCGGGCCACGCCTACGTCTACTTCTCCTACGGCATGCACTGGTGCGTGAACCTCGTGTGCGGTGCGGAGGGGACGGCGTCGGCGGTCCTGCTGCGCGCCGGTGAGGTCGTCGAGGGGCTGGAGCTGGCCCGGTCCCGCCGCCCGGCGGCCCGGCGCGACGTCGACCTGGCCCGTGGTCCGGCGCGCCTCACCCAGGCCCTGGCGGTGACGGGTGTCCTCGACGGGATCGACGTCTGCGGTCCCGGCCCCCTGGAGGTCCTGCCCGGGAACCCGGTGGCCGACGGCGAGGTCGTCTGGGGGCCCCGGGTCGGGGTGGCCGGTGCGGGCGCGCCCACGCCGTGGCGCGTCTCCGTCGTGAACGACCGGACGGTCTCCGACTACCGTGTCGGCGGGCGACGGTCGCCCGGGTCCCGAGGTCCGGGGCCCAGGACCTGAGGAGCCGACGAGTCGTGAACGACGTCTGGGACGAGCTGCAGTGGCGGGGCCTGGTGGCGCACTCCACCGACGAGGCCGCCCTGCAGGAGGCGCTGCAGACGGGACCGCTCACCTACTACGTGGGCTTCGACCCGACGGCGGCCAGCCTGCACGTCGGGCACCTGGTCCAGGTGCTGACCGCCAAGCGCCTCCAGCAGGCGGGGCACCGCCCGCTGATCCTGGTCGGCGGGGCGACGGGTCTGGTGGGGGACCCGCGTCCCTCCGCGGAGCGGACGATGAACGACCCGTCGGTGGTGGCCGGCTGGGTGACGGGCCTGCAGGGGCAGATCGCTCCGTTCCTCGACTTCGACGGACCCGCTGCGGCGACGATGGTGAACAACCTGGACTGGACGCAGTCGATGTCCACCATCGAGTTCCTCCGCGACGTCGGCAAGCACTTCAGCGTCAACCGCATGCTGGACCGCGAGGCGGTGAGCAAGCGGCTCGCGACGACCGGCATCAGCTTCACGGAGTTCAGCTACGTCCTGCTGCAGAGCAACGACTACCTGCAGTTGCACCGCCGCCACGGCTGCACCCTGCAGCTGGGGGGGTCGGACCAGTGGGGCAACATCACCGCCGGGTGCGAGCTCGTGCGCCGGGTCGACCAGCGGACGGTGCACGCGCTGGCGACGCCCCTGCTGACCAAGGCCGACGGCACGAAGTTCGGCAAGACGGAGTCCGGCGCGGTGTGGCTCGACCCGGAGCTCACCTCGCCGTACGCCTTCCACCAGTTCTGGCTCAACGCCGAGGACGCGAAGGTCGTGGACTACCTCAAGGCGTTCAGCTTCCGGCCCCGCGAGGAGATCGAGGAGCTGGGCCGGCAGGCCGTCGAGAACCCGCGGGCCCGCGCGGCGCAGCGGGCGCTCGCCCACGAGGTGACAGCCCTGGTGCACGGGGAGGAGGCCGCGGTGGCCGTCGAGGCCGCCGCCGCCGCCCTCTTCGGCGGGTCCGACCTCGAGGCCATCGACGAGCGCATCCTCCGCGGTGCGCTCGCGGAGCTGCCCACGGCGGCGCCGGCCGACCGCGACGTCCGGCTCGCTCAGCTGTTCGCCGACACCGGCCTGGCCCCCAGCCTGAGCGGGGCCCGCCGGACCATCGGGGAGGGCGGGGCTTACGTGAACAACATCAAGCTCACTGACCCGGAGGCGACGCTCAGGGACGTGCAGCTCCTGCACGGCCGCTACGCCGTGCTCCGGCGAGGCAAGAAGTCGCTCGCATCGGTGGCGGTTCCGTTGCCGCAGTAAGCGATCGGCCCCCGAGGACGAGCGGATTTGCACTGGCCCGCGGGGGCCGCGTACTGTTCTTCATGTCGCCCCGGCGGGGCGGAAGACCTGGGGCTTGTGAGTCTGGGTGGTCCGCGTCTGGGGGTGGTGGTCATCTTGGGCGTCATCGGGTTGCAGTTTGGCTTGGTGTCGGGTTAAGGTGGGGAAGTTGTCCCTCTTCGGGGGCTCTCCGGTTCGGGGGGTTGTCCGGGTGGGTGCGTCCGGTTCTTGAGAACTCAACAGTGTGCCAAAAAGTGTTGATGCCATATGTATCAACCCCCAATGGCTGTTCATGTTCTGCTGCATCGTCTGGTGTGGTGGGGGTGGATGGTCGGGGATTCCTTTGGGATTGATCTCCGCCTCTTTCACGCCAGTGGGGGGTGGGGTTTTCGAGTCCAAGGGTCAACTATGAAGTGAAATGATCTACATCGCTGACTGTTCCTTTCGGGGGTGGTTGGGGGTGGAAGGTTTTTCGACGGAGAGTTTGATCCTGGCTCAGGACGAACGCTGGCGGCGTGCTTAACACATGCAAGTCGAACGGTGAACCCCTTCGGGGGGGATCAGTGGCGAACGGGTGAGTAACACGTGAGCAACCTGCCCCTGGCTCTGGGACAACCACTGGAAACGGTGGCTAATACCGGATACGACTCATCACCGCATGGTGTGTGGGTGGAAAGTTTTTCGGCTGGGGATGGGCTCGCGGCCTATCAGCTTGTTGGTGGGGTAATGGCCTACCAAGGCGACGACGGGTAGCCGGCCTGAGAGGGCGACCGGCCACACTGGGACTGAGACACGGCCCAGACTCCTACGGGAGGCAGCAGTGGGGAATATTGCACAATGGGCGAAAGCCTGATGCAGCGACGCCGCGTGAGGGATGACGGCCTTCGGGTTGTAAACCTCTTTCAGCTCCGAAGAAGCGAAAGTGACGGTAGGAGCAGAAGAAGCACCGGCTAACTACGTGCCAGCAGCCGCGGTAATACGTAGGGTGCAAGCGTTGTCCGGAATTATTGGGCGTAAAGAGCTCGTAGGCGGTGTGTCGCGTCTGCTGTGAAAACTCAGGGCTCAACTCTGAGCTTGCAGTGGGTACGGGCACACTTGAGTGCTGTAGGGGAGACTGGAATTCCTGGTGTAGCGGTGAAATGCGCAGATATCAGGAGGAACACCGGTGGCGAAGGCGGGTCTCTGGGCAGTTACTGACGCTGAGGAGCGAAAGCATGGGGAGCGAACAGGATTAGATACCCTGGTAGTCCATGCCGTAAACGTTGGGCGCTAGGTGTGGGGTCCATTCCACGGATTCCGTGCCGCAGCTAACGCATTAAGCGCCCCGCCTGGGGAGTACGGCCGCAAGGCTAAAACTCAAAGGAATTGACGGGGGCCCGCACAAGCGGCGGAGCATGCGGATTAATTCGATGCAACGCGAAGAACCTTACCAAGGCTTGACATGCGCGGTGGAATCCCAGAGATGGGGTGTCATTTAGTTGGTCGCGTACAGGTGGTGCATGGTTGTCGTCAGCTCGTGTCGTGAGATGTTGGGTTAAGTCCCGCAACGAGCGCAACCCTCGTTCCATGTTGCCAGCACGTTATGGTGGGGACTCATGGGAGACTGCCGGGGTCAACTCGGAGGAAGGTGGGGATGACGTCAAATCATCATGCCCCTTATGTCTTGGGCTTCACGCATGCTACAATGGCCAGTACAGAGGGCTGCGATACCGTGAGGTGGAGCGAATCCCAAAAAGCTGGTCTCAGTTCGGATCGGGGTCTGCAACTCGACCCCGTGAAGTCGGAGTCGCTAGTAATCGCAGATCAGCAACGCTGCGGTGAATACGTTCCCGGGCCTTGTACACACCGCCCGTCACGTCATGAAAGTCGGTAACACCCGAAGCCGGTGGCCCAACCCGTAAGGGGGGGAGCTGTCGAAGGTGGGACTGGCGATTGGGACGAAGTCGTAACAAGGTAGCCGTACCGGAAGGTGCGGCTGGATCACCTCCTTTCTAAGGAGCATCAACCACACCTCACAGACCACCGGCTCCGTCGTGGGTTGGTGGTGAGGGTGGGTGGGCCGGTTTCTTCGGACGTACGTTCCGGGGCCGGTGCTCAAGGGTGGAACATCAACACGATTCTTTCTGGCTTCTTCTGCTGTCAGTACCTCCCGCGTGCGGGAGTGGAACGCGGTGGGGAGTTCGGAAAGGGTCTGGCGCACTGTTGGGTCCTGAGGGACCGGCCGGCAACTCCGTCGAGTGATTGACGGGGTTGCGGGTGGTTTCTTGGTCTGGGCCTGCCTTGGTCATTCACATCGGCTTGCAGAGGGTTGTCACTTCGGTGGTGCTCTGCGGGTGCTGGTGGTGGTCGTTAGAGGTGGGTGCGGGTTGTCTGTTGAGAACTGCACAGTGGACGCGAACATCTTTTAGTAGTGGTGTTCGTCGAGTAGATAATCCTCTGATGATCGGACCGTTGCGTCCAGGGGCTCCTTCGTGGGTGTCTGGGTGGGTGGTCCGTGTCTTTGTGGTTTGGGTTCAAGTTTATCGCCTTGACCCGCATTGATCGTTCATCGCTGTTCTCGCTTCGGCGGGTGTGTGGTGGTGGGTGGTGTGTGGTGGTCAAGTGTTTAAGGGCGCATGGTGGATGCCTTGGCATCAGGAGCCGATGAAGGACGTGGGAGCCTGCGATAAGCCTCGGGGAGTTGGCAACCGAATGTTGATCCGAGGGTGTCCGAATGGGGAAACCCGGCCGTCGTCATGGGCGGTCACCCGCATCTGAATGTATAGGGTGCGTGGAGGGAACGTGGGGAAGTGAAACATCTCAGTACCCACAGGAAGAGAAAACAATTGAGTGATTCCGTGAGTAGTGGCGAGCGAAAGCGGATGAGGCTAAACCTGGCTCGTGTGATACCTGGTAGGGGTTGCGGGTGAGGGGTTGTGGGAGTGTTCTGGACTGGGCTACCACCTGGTCGGGGAGTGAGAAAGTCGTGGTGTAGCCGAAGGGCCTGGGATGGTCCGGCGTAGTGGGTGAGACCCCCGTAGGCGAAACATTGCGGCCTCCTTGGGAGCATGTCCCGAGTAGCACGGGGCTCGTGAAATCTCGTGTGAATCTGCCAGGACCACCTGGTAAGCCTAAATACTTCCTGATGACCGATAGCGGACAAGTACCGTGAGGGAATGGTGAAAAGCACCCCGGGAGGGGAGTGAAATAGTACCTGAAACCGTGTGCCTACAATCCGTCGGAGCAGGCTTGTACCTGTGACGGCGTGCCTTTTGAAGAATGAGCCTGCGAGTTAGTGGTGCGTGGCGAGGTTAACCCGTGTGGGGTAGCCGTAGCGAAAGCGAGTCCGAATAGGGCGTTTTTAGTCGCGTGCTCTAGACCCGAAGCGGAGTGATCTACCCATGGCCAGGTTGAAGCGCGGGTAAGACCGTGTGGAGGACCGAACCCACCAGGGTTGAAAACCTGGGGGATGAGCTGTGGGTAGGGGTGAAAGGCCAATCAAACTCCGTGATAGCTGGTTCTCCCCGAAATGCATTTAGGTGCAGCGTCACGTGTTTCTTGCTGGAGGTAGAGCTACTGGATGGCTAATGGGCCCCACCGGGTTACTGACGTCAGCCAAACTCCGAATGCCGGTAAGTGAGAGCGTGGCAGTGAGACTGCGGGGGATAAGCTTCGTAGTCGAGAGGGAAACAGCCCAGATCATCAGCTAAGGCCCCTAAGCGTGTGCTAAGTGGGAAAGGATGTGGAGTTGCGCAGACAACCAGGAGGTTGGCTTAGAAGCAGCCACCCTTTAAAGAGTGCGTAATAGCTCACTGGTCAAGTGATTCCGCGCCGACAATGTAGCGGGGCTCAAGTACACCGCCGAAGCTGTGGCATTCACATGTTAACCCCAGGTGCTTGGACTTGTTCTGAGTGTCTGCAGGTGTGTGGATGGGTAGGGGAGCGTCGTGTGTGGGGTGAAGCAGCCTGGTGATGGGTTGTGGACTGCACGCGAGTGAGAATGCAGGCATGAGTAGCGAATGACGGGTGAGAAACCCGTCCGCCGATTGACCAAGGGTTCCAGGGCTAGGTTCATCCGCCCTGGGTAAGTCGGGACCTAAGGCGAGGCCGACAGGCGTAGTCGATGGACAACGGGTTGATATTCCCGTACCGGCGTAGAACCGTCCATGGTGAGGCCGGGGATGCTAAGCACCCAAAGCCGCCACCACCTTCGGGTGGTGGTTGGTGGAGCGTGTGACCCGATCCGGTAGTAGTCAAGCGTATTAACAGGGGTGACGCAGGAGGGTAGCTTCCGCGTGGCGATGGTTGTCCACGTCCAAGGGTGTAGGGCGTGCTGTTGGTAAATCCGCAGCGCTGACTTGAATGTCGAGCTTGAGACCTGATGGTGACCCTTTCGGGGGGAAGTAGGGTGATCCCATGCTGCCTAGAAAAGCCTCGGCGCGAGGTTCGAGCCGCCCGTACCCTAAACCGACTCAGGTGGTCAGGTAGAGAATACCGAGGCGTTCGAGTGAATCGTGGTTAAGGAACTCGGCAAAATGCCCCCGTAACTTCGGGAGAAGGGGGGCCTGAGACGTGAAGCTCCTTGCGGGCTAGCGTTTGAGGGCCGCAGAGACCAGGGGGAAGCGACTGTTTACTAAAAACACAGGTCCGTGCGAAGTCGCAAGACGATGTATACGGACTGACGCCTGCCCGGTGCTGGAACGTTAAGGGGACCGGTTACTCACCCTTGTGGTGGGGACGCTGAGAACTTAAGCGCCAGTAAACGGCGGTGGTAACTATAACCATCCTAAGGTAGCGAAATTCCTTGTCGGGTAAGTTCCGACCTGCACGAATGGCGTAACGACTTCCCCGCTGTCTCAACCGCGAACTCGGCGAAATTGCACTACGAGTAAAGATGCTCGTTACGCGCAGCAGGACGGAAAGACCCCGGGACCTTCACTATAGCTTGGTATTGGTGTTCGGGACGGCTTGTGTAGGATAGGTGGGAGACTGTGAAGCTCACACGCTAGTGTGGGTGGAGTCAACGTTGAAATACCACTCTGGTCGTTCTGGATGTCTAACTTCGGTCCGTGATCCGGATCAGGGACAGTGCCTGGTGGGTAGTTTAACTGGGGCGGTTGCCTCCTAAAGAGTAACGGAGGCGCCCAAAGGTTCCCTCAGCCTGGTTGGCAATCAGGTGTTGAGTGTAAGTGCACAAGGGAGCTTGACTGTGAGACCGACAGGTCGAGCAGGGACGAAAGTCGGGACTAGTGATCCGGCCGTGGAGTGTGGAATCGCGGTCGCTCAACGGATAAAAGGTACCCCGGGGATAACAGGCTGATCTTGCCCAAGAGTCCATATCGACGGCATGGTTTGGCACCTCGATGTCGGCTCGTCGCATCCTGGGGCTGGAGTAGGTCCCAAGGGTTGGGCTGTTCGCCCATTAAAGCGGTACGCGAGCTGGGTTTAGAACGTCGTGAGACAGTTCGGTCCCTATCCGCTGCGCGCGTTGGAAACTTGAGAAGGGCTGTCCCTAGTACGAGAGGACCGGGACGGACGAACCTCTGGTGTGCCAGTTGTTCCGCCAGGAGCATGGCTGGTTGGCTACGTTCGGAAGGGATAACCGCTGAAGGCATCTAAGCGGGAAGCCTGCTTCGAGATGAGGTTTCCGTGCCCCCTTGTGGGGTGAGAGGCTCCCTGTAGACGACGGGGTTGATAGGCCGGGTGTGGAAGCAACGACGAGAGAGTTGTGGAGCTGACCGGTACTAATAGGCCGATCACTTGTCTACCACGCACCAGTCACCATCACTGCTGAGCAGTGCGGTGGGGTGTGGGGTTGAGGCGAGTACTTGAACGGTTACGAGATCAAGCACCGCTGCTGGTGTTCGCGTCCATTGTGTGGTTCTCGGGAGAGAACTCGAACACACCACTCTTGCGCAGACTTTCGTCTGTCGGGGGTGGGGTGTGGTTTGATCCTGACCTTTGTGGTCCGGTGGTCATAGCGGTGGGGAAACGCCCGGTCTCATTCCGAACCCGGAAGCTAAGCCCACCAGCGCCGATGGTACTGCTCGGGAGACTGGGTGGGAGAGTAGGTCACCGCCGGCCACTCACACTTGTGGTGAGAGGTGTGTGGGGAGCAGCCCGTACCGGGCTGCTCCCCACACCCATATCCAAGGCCATTCAGCGGCTGCCCCAAACCCCTCAGGCGGTGGAGCTGCGCCGGCGAGGCGTCAGCGCAGCCGCAGGACGGTCCCAGCCAGCGGCTTCGGTCGGAATGACGTCGTCTTCCGGCCGAGCACCTGCCCTCGGCGAACCATCTCCTGCAGCGCTCCGATCTGCGGCTTCGGCAGGAAGACAGCCCCTCGGTCCTCGGGAGGACGCATCATCCCTTCCACGTCGGCGCGGTAGCGGGTCTCCGAGCTCGCCGTTCCGAGGCTCAGGGCCACGGAGTCGACCCACGCTCCGCTGCCCGTCGTGGGGCCCACCATCGGCGGGCAGTCGATGACCGCCGCTGACGAACCGGTCACCACCAGAGCTTGATCGAGTCCCAGACCCTCGATCGCACCGCGCAACGCCGTGACGTCCTCGTCGTCGACGTCGCGCCGCCGATGCGCCCGCCTCAGGACCTCCTCAGCCACGGCCCGTGGCACGATCCGGTGCAGCGCACGAAGGTCCACGGGCTCCGTGGTGTCGTCAGCGACCGCGACCAGGAGGGACCGCGGAGCGCCGTCCCGTTGGGCTGCCCGCAGGACGGCCGCGTGCCGGTGGTGGCCGTCGGCGATGAGGAACCGGTGCGACGCCGAGGCGCTCGACAGTCGGGCGACCACGTCCGGGTCGTGGAGCCCCCAGACCTCGACGTGACGGAGGTCGTCGTCGGCGACGTCGAGGAGGTGTCCGACCGTGCTCGGATCGGTCCACGGCACCGGCCAAGGGTGGCTGTCCACCACGAGGACGGGTTCGGAGTCGACACCGGTCGCTTCCAGCCGCTCGAGCCTGGCCTCGACCGCCTGCTGGAACACGCCCTCGTGGGCGTGGACGCGGTCGTCACCGACCCTGACGTCCAACTGCCCGAGGAGGAAGTGCTGGGAGCGGCCCTCCTGCTCCTGACGCACGACGTAGAACCCGGGCGCGTCCTGGACCAGGGCGCCCTGGGCGGACCACCGCGTCACCGCGCGCCCGGGACCGGGGTCGTACTCCGGGCGCTCCAGGTGCGTCACCACGTACGGCGAGGAGGCCAGCAGGGCACGTCGACTCGCCCGGTCCAGCTCGGTGTGCGGGGGTGCGAGCAGCGAGGCCAGCGGTCCCGCCACGCTGGGGACGTACCGCAGTCCCGGGAAGGGCCGCACCAGCGGTCCACGAGTGCTGGGATCCACCTCAGGACGGTGGTCGGAGGGCGCACGCGTCGCCGTACGTGCATGCTCCACCCGCCGCATCCTACGGTCGTGGACGTCGACACCCTTCCTGACCACGAGGAGGTCACCCGTGCCCCAGAGCAGTCCCAGTGGTGGCGAGGGCGGACGCCCTCCCGGCTGGCCCACCGGTGGCCCCTACGAGTGGCTGCAGCGCGGTCTCGCCCTGCTGTCGGCGGGGGAGGCCGCAGCGGCGGCCACGCTGCTGGCCCGGGCGCACGCGGAGGAACCGGGATCGACCGGTGTCCTCGAGGCGCTCGCCCGGGCCCAGTACGACTCCGGCGACGTCGCCGGGGCGGCGGAGTCGTTCCGGGACCTCGCCGCGGCCCGACCGGCCGACGACTACGCTCACTTCGGGCTGGGACTGTGTCTCAGCCGCCTCGGACGGTTCGGCCCCGCGGTCGAGCACCTGGCCATGGCCCACGCCATGCGCCCGGACCGCCCGGAGTACGCCGACCGCCTTCGACAGGTCCGTGCCACGATCGCGGCGCGGCAGATCCTGGGGAATTCGTGAGCAGCACCCTGTCCGCCAGCACCGGTTCCCTCCTCGACGACCACGACGTCCTCCTCCTCGACCTCGACGGGGTCGTCTACGTCGGCCCCGACGCCGTCCCCCACGCGGTCGACGCCCTCCGGGGAGCCGTCGCCACCGGCCTCCGGCTCGGCTACATCACCAACAACGCCTCCCGGACCCCCGGCACGGTCGCGGCCCATCTGCGCGACCTCGGGGTGCCCGCCGCCGATGAGGACGTCGTGAACTCCGCCCAGGCTGCGGCCGCCCACCTCGCCGGCCTCCTGGACCCCGGTGCAGCGGTCCTCCTCGTCGGGGGGACGGGCCTGCGGGTCGCCCTCACCGAGGTCGGGCTGCGCCCCACCGACGACCGGAGCGAGGCGCAGGCGGTCGTCCAGGGCTTCTCCCCGGACCTGGGTTGGGCGCAGCTGTCCGAGGCCACGCACGCCGTCCGGTCGGGGCTGCCGTGGGTGGCCACCAACCTCGACGCCACCGTGCCGACCCCCGGGGGGCCGGCGCCGGGCAACGGGCTCCTGGTCGACCTCGTGGCCCGCGCCGCCGGCCGCGGGCCCGACGTCGTCTGCGGCAAGCCGGAGCGGGCCCTCTTCGACGCCGCCGTGGCGCGGTTGCACGCCCGTTCCGCGCTCGTCGTCGGGGACCGCCTCGACACCGACCTGCAGGGCGCCCGGACGGCCGGGCTGCCCGGCCTCCTGGTGCTGACCGGGGTCACCGGCACCGCGGAACTGCTCGCCGCGGCCCCGCGCGAGCGTCCGCACTTCGTCAGCCACGACCTGCGCGGTCTCGCCGACGTCCACCCGGTGGTCGAGGTCTCCCGCCGGTCCGACGGGGCCGGGGCGACCTGCCGGGGGGCGCAGGTGGAGATCGAGTCGGGCGCCGTCGTGGTGCGCGCCGGTGCGCCCGGACCCGACGGCCTGGACGTCCTGCGGGCCGCCGCCGCCGCCGCGTGGGCGTGCGCCGACGACGGGCGGGGCGTCGACCTCGGGGGAGCCGTCGCGGCCCTCACCGGGCACGTCGAACGCCCGGTCGAACACGCGGCTGTGGACGGCGTCCCGGGGCACGTCGCGCCCGGCTTGTAGCGTGACGCCCGTGATGACGCAGCAGGGAGGGGCGCCGCGCCCCGGTGAGCCTCGCGAGGCCGCCCCCGACCGTGCCCTCGACGAGGTCCTCGCCCGCCTGGACGGCCTCGACGCCCTCAGCGTCCACGAGCACGTGGAGGTCTACACCGCCGTCGACCACGCGCTGCGCGAGCGGCTGGCCGCGACGGAGGGGTGACGTGGCCGTCCGCAGGCTCCGTCTCGACGCCGAGCTGGTGCGCCGTGGGCTGGCTCGGTCCCGCGAGCACGCGACCGAGCTGGTGACCGCCGGCCGCGTGCGCGTCGCCGGGGCGACCGCGGCCAAACCCGCGACCCAGGTCGACGTCGCGGCCGCGATCCTCGTGGAGGACGCCGGCGAGGAGGACGAGTACGTCTCGCGCGGGGCCCACAAGCTCGTCGGGGCCCTCGACGCGTTCGGCGTCGACGTCACCGGCCGGCGCTGCCTGGACGCCGGGGCCAGCACGGGCGGCTTCACCGACGTCCTGCTGCGCCGCGGGGCCGCGCACGTGGTGGCCGTCGACGTCGGCTACGGCCAGATCGCCTGGTCGCTGCGCACCGACGAACGCGTCACCGTCCTGGAACGCACCAACGTCCGCACCCTCGAGCCCGAGCAGGTCTCCCCGGAGCCCTCCCTGGTCGTGGCGGACCTGTCCTTCATCTCCCTGACCCTCGTCCTGCCCGCGCTGGTGCGGTGCGTCACCCCCGATGCGGAGCACGTGCTCATGGTCAAACCGCAGTTCGAAGTCGGCCGCGACGCGCTGGGCGCCGGAGGTGTCGTGCGCAGCGCCGAACTGCGCGCCGGGGCCGTGCGCACCGTGGCGGGCGCGGCGGCCGCCGTCGGCCTCGGCGTGCGGGGGGTGGCGGCGAGCCCGCTCCCCGGGCCGTCGGGCAACGTCGAGTACTTCCTGCACCTGAGCGCCGGCGCGCCGCCCCTCGTCGAGGACGACCTCGCGCGGGCGATCGCCGAGGGCCCCCAGGCGGGGCTGTCGTGAGCGCTCCCCGGACCGGGGTCCCGCAGGCGGCCCGGTCGGTCCTGGTGCTCGCCCACACGGGCCGCTCGCAGGCCGTGTCCGCCCTGACCGAGGTCGTGCGCCGCTTCCACGAGGCCGGCATCCGCACGCTCATGACGCCCGACGAGGCGGCGGCGCTGAGCGTCGCCGACCGCGCGCTGGTCGAGGAGCGCGACCTCGAGGGGGCCGTCGCGGGCGCGGAGATGGTCATCGTCCTGGGCGGCGACGGCACCATCCTGCGGGCCGCGGAGCTCGTGCGCGGCACCGCGACGACGCTGCTGGGGGTCAACCTCGGGCACGTCGGGTTCCTCGCCGAGGCCGAGCGCGAGGAGGTCGTCGGGACCGTCGCCCGGGTCGTCGCCGCGGACTACCGCGTCGAGGAGCGGATGACCCTCGACGTGCAGGTGCTGCTCGACGGTCAGGTCGTGGCCTCCTCCTGGGCGGTCAACGAGGTGTCGGTCGAGAAGGCCAACCGGGAGCGGATGCTCGAGCTCGTCGTGGACGTGGACGGCCGGCCGTTGAGCACCTTCGGCGCCGACGGGGTCATCGCCGCGACCCCCACCGGGTCGACGGCGTACGCGTTCTCCGCGGGCGGACCCGTCGTCTGGCCCGAGGTCGAGGCCCTGCTCGTGGTGCCCATCAGCGCCCACGCCCTCTTCGCCCGGCCGCTGGTCATCGCCCCGACCTCCGTCGTCGGGATCGAGGTGCTCCCCGGGATGGGCGACGGCGGGGTGCTGTGGTGCGACGGGCGCCGGACCTTCGCCGCACCGGCCGGGGCGCGCGTGGAGGTCCGCCGCTCCCCGCGCACGATCCGGCTGGCGCGGCTCAGCTCCGGCGCCTTCACCGACCGGCTCGTCGCCAAGTTCGGCCTGCCCGTCCAGGGCTGGCGCGGCCCCCGGTCCTCGGACGGGGGGTGACGGCGTGATCGAGGAGATCCGCATCCGCTCCCTGGGGGTCATCCGCGACGCCCGACTGCCCCTGGGGCCGGGGCTGACCGTCATCACCGGTGAGACCGGCGCGGGCAAGACGATGGTCGTCACCGGTCTCGGGCTGCTCATGGGCGAGCGCGCCGACGCGGGCGCCGTGCGGGCCGGGGACGACGCCGCCGTCGTCGAGGGCCGCGTGCTGGTCCCCGAGGACGGGGCCGTGGCGGCCCGCGCCCGGGAGGCCGGCGGCGACGTCGACGACGGCGAACTGCTGCTGGTGCGCACCCTGGCGGCCACCGGCCGCAGCCGGGCGCACGTCGGCGGTCGCAGCGCCCCCGTCGGGGTCCTCGCCGAGATCTCCGAGCACCTCGTGGCCGTCCACGGCCAGACCGACCAGCTCCGGCTGCGCTCGGGCGTCCAGCAGCTGCGGGTGCTGGACGCCTTCGCCGGGGCCGTGGTGGCGACCGACCTCGCGCAGTACCAGGAGCTCCACGCCCGCTGGCGCGCGGTCGCCGCCGAGCACGACCGCGTCGCCGGCTCCACGGCCGAACGCGCCCGCGAGGCCGAGCTGCTGCGGCTCGGGCTGGACGAGGTGGAGCGCGTCGACCCCCAGCCCGACGAGGACGTGGCCCTGCGGGAGGAGTCCGACCGCCTGGCCCACGTGGAGGTGCTGCGCGCCGCGGTCGCCACGGCCCACGAGGCGCTCACCGGCGAGGTCGCCGGCGGCGACGGGGTCGGTGAGGGCGGTGCCGACGCCCGCGTCGACAGCGCGCGCCGGGCGCTGGCCCAGGCGGGGGACCACGACCCGGCCCTGACCGGGTTCGCCGCCCGCGCCGGGGAGATCTCCTACCTGCTCGCCGACCTCGCAACGGAGGTCGCGGCCTACGCGCAGTCCCTGGAGGCCGACCCGCTGCGGCTGTCGGTGGTGCAGGAGCGCCGGGCCCAGCTGACCGCCCTCGTCCGGCGCCACGCCGCCGACCCCGCCGACGGGGTCGCCGGGGTGCTGCGGTGGGCGCGCGAGGCCGCCGAACGGCTGCTGGACCTCGACGACGACGGCCGGGTGAAGGCGCTGGCCGAGGAGCGGGACGACCTCGAGGTCCGGCTCCGCGCCCTGGCCCAGCGCCTGAGCGCGGCCCGCCGCTCCGCCGCGGCGGACCTCGAGCAGCGGGTCGCCGCGGAGCTGACGGCCCTGGCGATGCCGAGCGCCCGGATCGAGGTCGCCGTGCACACCGGTCACGACCTCGGCCCGTGGGGTTGCGACGGGGTCGAGCTGCTGCTGGCCGCCCACTCCGGGGCCGCGGCCCGGCCGCTGTCGCGCGGGGCCTCCGGAGGTGAGCTGTCCCGGGTCATGCTGGCCCTCGAGGTCGTCCTGGCCGGAGCGGACCCGGTGCCCACCATGGTCTTCGACGAGGTCGACGCGGGGGTCGGTGGCCGGGCGGCGGTCGAGATCGGGCGGCGCCTCGCCCGGCTGGCCCGCACGACGCAGGTCGTCGTCGTCACCCACCTCGCGCAGGTCGCCGCCTTCGCCGACCGCCACCTGACGGTCGTGAAGACCGACGACGGCAGCGTGACGGAGTCCGGGGTGGTGCGCCTCGAGGACGAGGGCCGCATCGAGGAGCTCGCCCGCATGCTGTCCGGGCGGGGGTCCGGGACGGCGCGCGCGCACGCCGAGGAACTCCTGCGCTCCTCCCGTGCAGAAGCCGTGCAGGGTGA
This sequence comes from Kineococcus radiotolerans SRS30216 = ATCC BAA-149, assembly GCF_000017305.1. Lineage (GTDB taxonomy): Bacteria > Actinomycetota > Actinomycetes > Actinomycetales > Kineococcaceae > Kineococcus > Kineococcus radiotolerans. The sequence goes on from NC_009664.2 coordinate 3,852,276, forward strand.
CGGGACCGGGCCGGCCGGCGCTCGCCGGACGGCGCGTGCGGCGCAGGGCGGTGCCGCCCGCGTGGGACGATCGGGCAAGGCCCCGCGCACGACGGGGGGCCGACGGACGCAGGGGTGAGGGAGTTTCCACGGTGATCAGGCGTCGGCGAACGCGCGGTGACGCGTCCCCGGCCGATCCGAACGGTCCCGGTGCCGCCGTCGTCGAGGTCGTGGACGGCACGGTGCGGGTGGACCGCCGGACGAAGCGGCTCACCAAGCGCCTGAGGCCCGGCGACGTCGCCGTCATCGACCACCTCGACCTCGACCGCGTCTCCGCCGAGGCCCTCGTCGCGTGCGCACCGGCCGCGGTGGTGAACGCCTCCCGCAGCACGTCCGGGCGCTACCCCAACCTCGGGCCGGGGATCCTCGTCGCGGCCGGCATCCCGGTCGTGGACGACGTGGGTGCCGACGTCATGACCGACCTCGCCGAGGGCACCCGCGTCCAGCTCGTCGACGACGTCGTCCGCCACGACGGCCGCGAGGTCGCCCGCGGCCGGCGGCTCACCGCCGAGGTGGTGGCCGCCGACATGGAGACCGCGCGCGCCGGGTTGTCGCTGCAGCTGGAGGCGTTCGCCGCCAACACCATGGAGTACCTGCGGCGGGAGCGGGAACTCCTCCTCGACGGGGTCGGGGTGCCCGACATCCGCACCGACCTCGACGGCCGCTACGTCCTCATCGTGGTGCGCGGATACCACTACAAGGAGGACCTGGTCACGCTGCGGCCCTACATCCGCGAGTACAAGCCGGTGCTCATCGGCGTGGACGGCGGCGCGGACGCGATCCTCGAGGCCGGCTACAAGCCGCACATGATCGTGGGCGACATGGACTCGGTGTCCGACGCGGCCCTGCGCTGCGGGGCCGAGGTCGTCGTGCACGCCTACCGCGACGGCCGGGCGCCGGGTCTGGAGCGGGTGCGCGCGCTGGGCATCGACGCCGTGGTGTTCCCGGCCACCGGGACGAGCGAGGACGTGGCGATGCTGCTCGCCGACGACAAGGGCGCCACGCTCATCGCCGCGGTCGGCACCCACGTGACCCTCGTGGAGTTCCTCGACAAGGGCCGGTCGGGCATGGCCAGCACGTTCCTGACCCGGCTGCGCGTCGGCGGCAAGCTCGTCGACGCCAAGGGCGTGTCCCGGCTGTACCGCTCGCGCATCTCCGACTCCCAGGTCGTGCTCCTGGTCCTGGCCGGGGTGCTGGCCCTCGTCGCCGCGCTGCTGGTGACCCCCACCGGCCAGGCGATCCTCGCCGTCACCGGCGCCCGCCTCGAGGACCTCTGGGCCGGGTTGGTCGGGCTGCTGCCCGGGCAGGGGCCGTGACCGCCCCCCGGCGCCCCCGGCCGGGGCGCCCGCCGCGCCGCACCAGCTCCCGACGACAGGATGACCAGTGATCGACTTCCGCTACCACGTCGTCTCGCTGGTGTCGGTGTTCATGGCCCTCGCGGTCGGCATCGTGCTGGGGGCCGGGCCCCTCAACGAGGGCATCTCGACGGGGATCACCGACCAGGTGCGTCAGCTGACCACGGAGAAGAACCAGCTGCGGACCGAGCGCGACGCGGCCCTGACGTCGGTGGAGTCCCGCGACGACTGGGCCGAGGCGGTCGCCCCGGCCCTGGTCGCCCGGCAGCTCGGCGGCCGCAGCGTCGCCGTCGTGGAACTGCCCGGAGCCGACTCCAGCCAGGTCGACGCCACCGTCGACGTGATCGAGCAGGCCGGGGCCACGGTCTCCGCCCAGGTCACCGTCCAGAACGCCTGGGTCGACCCCTCCGCCGGGAGCCTGCGCGACGACGTCGCGAAGGACCTCACAGGCCGGCTGAGCACCGCCCCGGACACCGACGCCGGGACGGAGGACCTGCTGGCGGCGGGACTGGCCCGGGCCCTGGTCACGACCGAGCTCGCCGGGACCGCGCAGCCCGACGAGGGCGGCGCCGCGGTGCTCACCGCGCTGGCCGACGCGGGTCTCGTGGAGGTCGAGGGGGGCACCGGCGCGGCGCTGCCGCGCGGGACCCTGGCCCTCGTCGTCGCGGGGGCCGCGGACTCCGACGCCACCGACGCCCAGCTCAGCGCGGACGCCGCGGCGTGGACGGCGCTGGCCCGCGAGCTCGACACCGCCAGCGCGGGGGCGGTGCTGGCCGGGCCCCCCGAGGCCGCCGCCGACGGCGGGGCGCTGGCCGCGCTGCGCGCCGACTCCGGGGTCGCCGACACCGTCAGCGGCGTCGGGGACCTCGACTCCCCGGTGGGGCGGGTCAACGTGGTCCTCGCCCTGCGCGAGCAGCTGTCCGGCGGGGCCGGCCAGTACGGCACCGCCGGGTCGGCCGGCGCGGTCAGCCCGCCGCTGCCGGCGGCGCCGCAGTGAGCGCGGCCCCGGTCCTGCGCGCGGTGCTGGCCGTCTCCGCGGCCCGCGGCGGCGCCCGGCGGCTGGCCGGCCTCGCGGGGGAGCACCCCCCGGGCGGGGCGCGGCGCTGGGAGCGGCGCAACCACCGCGGCCACGTCGTCACCCTGCTCGAGGGGCCGGTGGCGGCGCTCGCCGTGGCCGCCGGTTCGGTGGCGGCGGCCGCGCCGTTCCGCTCCGCCGGGCTCGTCGCGGCCCTGGGTGCGGGCGCCTTCGGAGCCTTGGACGACCTCACCGAGCGGGCGGGGGACCGCGACGCGGGAGCCCGCGGTCTGCGCGGGCACTTCGCGGCCCTGCGCCGCGGGCGCGTGACCACGGGGACGTGGAAGGTGCTCGGCATCGGGGCGACCGGGCTGGCCGCCGCCGTCGCGGTCGAGCGCCCGCGCACGCCCGCGCAGCTGCTCGACACCCTCGCCGGCGGGGCGCTGGTGGCCGGCAGCGCCAACCTGCTGAACCTGCTCGACCTGCGCCCGGGCCGGGCGGCCAAGGTCGCCGCCGTCGTCGCCGCGTCCCTGGCCGTCGGCGCTCCGGGCAGCCGGGGAGCCGCCGCGGCGCGCCCGGTGGCGGCGGCCGTCCTCGGCGCCTGCTCCGCGGTCCTGCCCGACGACCTCGCCGGGCGCAGCATGCTCGGCGACACCGGCGCCAACGCCCTGGGCGCGGTCCTCGGCGTCGCGGCGCTGGCCCGCTGGCGCCGACCGGGCCGGCTGGGCGCCCTGGCCGTCGTGGTCGGGCTGACCCTCGCCTCGGAGCGGGTCAGCTTCAGCCGGGTCATCGAGGCCCAGCCCCTGCTGCGCGAGCTCGACCGCCTCGGCCGTCCGTGACCCCCCGGGTCCGTTCGGTGGCCGCGGCCGCCGCCTCGGTCGCGCTGCTGACGGTCCTGGCGCGGCTGGCCGGCTTCGGCCGCATCCTCGCCTTCAGCCAGACCGTCGGCGACACCTGCCTCGGCACCGCGTACACCACGGCCAACCTGGTGCCCAACGTCCTGTTCGAGGTCGTCGCCGGGGGAGCGCTGGCCGGGGTGCTGGTGCCGCTGCTGTCCTCCCGGCTGGCCTCCGGTGACGAGCGCCTGCGGGCGGACGCCTCCCGGACGGCCTCGGCCGCGCTCACCTGGAGCGTCCTCGTCCTCGTCGTCGTGGCGGGGCTGACCGCGCTGCTGGCCCGCCCGGTCATGGGCCTCCTGCTGCGCGGCGGCTCGGAGCAGGGCTGCGGGGACTCGCTGCTGCGCACCGGGACGGTCATGCTGTGGGTGTTCCTGCCCCAGGTCCCGCTGTACGCGGTGGCCGTCGTCTTCGCCGGCGTGCTGCAGGCCCAGCAGCGGTTCACCGCCCCCGCGGCCGCCCCCCTGGTCTCCAGCCTGGTCGTGGGGGGCACCTACCTGGTGGTGGGGGGGATCGTGCCCGCCGCCGTCGTGCGCGGCGACCTCGCCGACGTCCCGGCCCGCGCCGTCGCGGTGCTCGCCGGCGGCACGACCCTGGGGGTGCTCGTCCTGGCCCTCGCCCACGCCCCGGCGCTGCGCAGCGCCGTGCGCTGGCGCCCCACCTGGCGTCCGGCCCCCGGGGACGGGCGACGCCTGAGGTCGCTGGCCCTGTCCGGTCTCGCCGTCCTGCTGGCCCAGCAGGTCGTCACCGTCGCGGTGGCGGTGGCGGCGAACCAGGTCTCCCCGGGGGCGGTGAACCGGTGGAGCTACGCCTGGGCGATGTTCCTGCTGCCCCACGCGGTGCTGGCGGTCCCGGTGGCCACCGCGGTCTTCCCGCGCCTGGCGCGCGCCGCCGACGGGAGCCGGGAGGAGTTCGCCGCCCTCCTGGCCCCCGCCGTGCGCACGGTCCTGCTGGTCAGCTCCCTCGGCGCCGGGGTGCTGGCCGCGGTGGCCTCCCCGGTCGCGGTCGTCTTCGTGGTCAGCCGGGTGGGGTCCGGCCGCAGCGGGGACCTCGCGGCCTCGCTGGTCCTCTTCGCCCCCGCGCTGCTCGGCTACGGCCTCGTCGCCCTGCTGACCCGCGCGCTGTACTCCCTGGGCGAGGGGCGCGCCGCGGCCGCCGGCACGGTGCTGGGCTGGGCGGTCGTCCTGCTCGGGGTGGCCGTGCTGCCGCCGCTGCTGCCCGCGGACCGGGTGGTCAGCGCCCTCGCCCTCGCGCACACCCTCGGCCTCAGCGTCGCGGGGGTGCTGCTGCTGCGGGCGGTGCACCGCGCCGCGGGGCCGGGTTCGCTGGCCGGGCTCGCCCGGGTCGTCGTGGCCGCGGTCCTCGCCGCGCTCGCCGGCGGGGTCGCGGGCGGTCTCCTGGGCGTGCGCCTGCGGGTGGGGAGCACCGCGGGCGAGGTCGCCCTCGGGGTCGCGGCCGCGGTCCTGGCCGCCCTCGCCTGGGCGGTGGTCGCGCGCCTGGGCGCCCCCACCGACGTGCGGGTCCTGACGGGTACCCTGCGCCGCGTCGTGCGCCGTTGACCCCCGTCCGCCGCTCCGCAGGAGGCACCGTGCCCGCTCCCGTCGTCCTCGTCCTCGCCAGCAGCGCCGGGGGAGTGGGGCGCCACGCCGTCGAGCTCTGCGCGGGCCTGCGCTCCGCGGGGGTGGACGTCCGGGTCGCGGCACCGGCGGAGACGCTGCGGCGCTTCGACTTCGGGGTGCCGACGTGCGCCGTCGAGATCGGCGCGGACCTCGACCCGGTCCGGGACCTGCGGGCCGCCCTCACCCTGCGGCGGGCCGTGCGGGCGCTCCCGGGCGCCCTCGTGCACGCCCACGGCGTGCGCGCCGGGTTCGTGGCCGCGTTCGCCGCGCGGCGGGGCACCGCGCTCGTGGTGACCCTGCACAACGCCGTCCTGGGCAGCGCGCCCCGGGCCCGGCTGGGCACGGCCGTCCTGGGGGCGGTGTGCCGCCGGGCCGACGTCGTCCTCGGCGTCTCCGGCGACCTGGTCTCGCTGGCCCGCTCCCTCGGCGCCCGGCGGGTCGAGCGGGCCCTCGTCCCCGCCCCCCCGCTGCCCCCGGGCGACCCGGTGCGGGGCCGGGCGGTGCTGGGGGAGGGCCCGGTCGCGCTCGCCGTGGCCCGCCTCGCCCCCCAGAAGGGGCTGACGACGCTGCTCGACGCGGCGGGCCGGTTGCCCGCGGGGGCCCGGGTCGTCGTCGTCGGCGACGGGCCGCTGCGCGAGGAGCTGCAGGGCCGGATCGACGACGAGCAGCTGCCCGTCCGCCTGGCCGGGCGCCGCGAGGACGTGGCGGACCTGCTGGCCGCCGCGGACGTGGCCCTCAGCACGAGCCTGTGGGAGGGGCAGCCGGTGTTCGTCCAGGAGGCGCTGCGGGCCGGGGTGCCCGTGGTGGCGACCGACGCGGGCGGGACCGCGGAGGTCACGGGGGACGCGGCCGTCCTGGTGCCGGTGGGCGACGCCCGGGCGGTGGCGGAGGCCGTGGGGGCGCTCCTGGACGACCCCGGGCTGCGGGCGGAGCGGGCGCGCCGGTCCGCGCGGCGAGCGGGTGAGCTGCCCGACGGGGCCGCGGCGCTGGCCCAGGTGCTGGCCGTCCACGCCCGGGCCCGGGGCTGATCCCGACCCTCGCCGGAACCGGCGCCGGCGGGGCGGGCGCGGGGGACCGCCGCGTCCGGTACGATCGAACTCCGTGGCGAACCGCAGCACTCCCGAGTCCCCCACCCAACACGTCTTCGTGACCGGGGGGGTGGCCAGCTCCCTCGGGAAGGGGTTGACGGCCTCCAGCCTCGGCCGACTCCTCCGGGCTCGCGGCCTGCGGGTGGCGATGCAGAAGCTCGACCCCTACCTCAACGTCGACCCCGGCACGATGAACCCGTTCCAGCACGGGGAGGTCTTCGTCACCGACGACGGTGCGGAGACCGACCTCGACATCGGCCACTACGAGCGCTTCCTCGACGTGCGCTTCGACGCCTCCGCGAACGTCACGACCGGTCAGGTCTACTCCTCGGTCATCGCCAAGGAGCGTCGCGGGGAGTACCTCGGCGACACCGTCCAGGTCATCCCGCACATCACCAACGAGATCGTCGACCGGATGCGCGCGCAGGCCCGCGACGACATCGACATCATCATCACCGAGGTCGGCGGGACCGTCGGCGACATCGAATCGCTGCCGTTCCTCGAGGCCGCGCGCCAGGTGCGCCAGCGCCTCGGGCGCGACAACGTGTTCTTCGTCCACGTCTCCCTGGTGCCCTACATCGGCCCCAGCGGTGAGCTGAAGACGAAGCCCACCCAGCACTCCGTGGCCCAGCTGCGCAACATCGGCATCCAGCCCGACGCGATCGTGTGCCGCGCCGACCGGGAGATCCCCGAGGGGGTCAAGCGCAAGATCGCCTCGATGTGCGACGTGGACGACGAGGCCGTCATCGCCTGCGTGGACGCGCCCTCGATCTACGACATCCCCAAGGTCATCCACCGCGAGGGCCTGGACGCCTACCTCGTCCGCAAGCTGGGCCTGAGCTTCCGCGACGTGGACTGGTCCACCTGGGACGACCTGCTGCGCCGGGTGCACAACCCCCGCCGCCGCGTCGAGATCGCCCTGGTGGGCAAGTACATCGACCTGCCCGACGCCTACCTGTCGGTCACCGAGGCGCTGCGCGCCGGCGGTTTCGCCGAGGACGCGAAGGTGGACATCCGCTGGGTGGCCTCCGACGAGTGCCGGACCCCGGAGGGGGCCCAGAAGCAGCTGCACGGCGTCGACGCGATCTGCGTCCCCGGCGGTTTCGGCGTGCGCGGCATCGAGGGCAAGCTCGGCGCGCTGCGCTGGGCGCGCGAGAACGGCGTCCCCACGCTGGGTCTGTGCCTGGGTCTGCAGTGCATGGTCATCGAGTACGCCCGCAACGTCGCCGGGCTGGAGGACGCCAGCTCCACGGAGTTCGAGCCGACGTCCAAGCAGCCCGTCATCGCCACGATGGCCGAGCAGCGCGACATCGTCTCCGGCGAGGGCGACATGGGCGGCACGATGCGCCTGGGGTCCTACGAGGCGGTCCTGCAGCAGGGTTCCGTCGTCGCCACGACCTACGGCAGCGAGCGGATCTCCGAGCGCCACCGGCACCGCTACGAGGTCAACAACTCCTACCGCGAGCAGCTGTCCGCGAAGGGCCTGGTGTTCTCCGGCACCTCCCCGGACCGCGAGCTCGTCGAGTTCGTCGAGCTCCCGGCCGACGTGCACCCGTACTACGTCGGCACCCAGGCGCACCCGGAGTTCAAGTCCCGCCCGACCCGGGCGCACCCGCTGTTCTCCGGTCTCGTCGCCGCCGCCCTGCGCCGCCAGCGCGAGGGTCAGCTCATCGACGTGGAGCCGGAGCCGGCCGAGGCCACCGCGGACGTCCTGACGGAGGCGACCGCGTGAGCTTCCCCGAGGAGCTCGGCGTGCCGGTCGTCGACGGCGCGGACCTGGCCGACGCCGTGTCCGAGCGCCGGCTGGTCGGCAGCGAGGTCGTGTTCCGCGGCCACGTCTGGGACGTGGTGCGCGAGACCGTCGAGCTGTCCGAGGGCTCGCCGGTGGTGCGCGACGTGCAGCGCCACCCCGGTGCCGTGACGATCCTCGCCCTCGACGACGACGAGAACGTCCTGTTCATCAAGCAGTACCGCCACCCCGTCCGCCGGGAGACGTGGGAGCTGCCCGCCGGCCTCCTCGACGTGGCCGGGGAGCCGCCGCTGACCGCGGCCCGCCGCGAGCTGGGCGAGGAGGCGGACCTGGTGGCCGCCGACTGGGCCGTCCTCGTCGACTGGTTCAACTCCCCCGGCGGGTCCAGCGAGGCCAACCGGATCTACCTGGCGCGCGGGCTGTCGGCCGTCCCCGACGCCGACCGGCACGTGCGCGAGGACGAGGAGAAGGACCTCGTCCCGGTGCGCGTCCCGCTGGAGCAGGCGGTGCGGGCGGTGCTGGAGGGCCGCTTCGCCAACCCCGGCAGCGTCATCGGGGTGCTCGCCCTCCAGGCGGCGAAGGCCGGCGGCTGGCGCGACCTGCGCCCGGCCGACGCCCCGTGGCCGAGCGGGCTGCTGCGCCCGGAGCGCGGCTAGGTCCCCGGAGCCCGGGCCGCCGCGACGGCCCGGGCCCCCGGGGCCGGTCGAGGACGCCGCGCGCCGCCCGCGTGGGTCGTCCGGTTCGTCGGGGCCTTCCCCTAGGGTCGATCCGTGCCCGCCCAGGTCCTCGCCACCGCGCCCGGTGACCCCGACCCCGCCGGCTCCGGGGAGGCGGCGCTGCGCGCGGCCGTCGGGGACTACCTGGCTCACCTGCAGGTCGAGCGGGGGCTGTCGCCGAACACGCTGGGGGCCTACCGGCGCGACCTGGCGCGGTACGTGCGCTTCCTCGCCGCCCGCGGCGTCCACGACCCCGCGCAGGTGGACGAGGCGGTGGTGAGCGGCTTCGTCGTCGCGCTGCGCACGGGAGCGGACGGGGCGGCGGTGCTGACGGCCAGCTCGGCGGCGCGCACGGCCTCGGCGGTGCGCGGCTGGCACCGCTTCCTGCACGCGGAGGGTCGCAGCGACCAGGACCCCGCGGTGCTGGTGCGCCCGCCCACCCCGCCGCGGCGGCTGCCGACGGCGCTCACCGTCGAGGAGGTGCGGCGACTGCTCGAGGTCGCCGGCCCCGGCGGCGAGGGGGAGCGGTCCCCGGTCGCGCTGCGCGACGCGGCGCTGCTGGAGGTGCTCTACGGCTGCGGGGCGCGCATCAGCGAGGCCGTGGGTCTCGACGTGGACGACGTCACCCCCGAGGTCCTGGGCGAGGGCGGGCTGGTCCGGCTGCGCGGCAAGGGTTCCCGGGAGCGGCTCGTCCCCCTGGGCCCCTGCGCCCGCAGCGCGCTGGAGCGCTACCTCGCCCGGTCGCGTCCCCAGCTGGCGGCCCAGGGCCGGGGGACGGCGGCGCTGTTCCTCAACACCCGCGGGGACCGGTTGTCGCGGCAGAGCGCGTGGGCGGTGCTGCAGTCCGCCGCGCAGCGGGCGGGGATCGCGCGGGCTGTCTCCCCGCACACCCTCCGCCACTCCTTCGCCACCCACCTGCTGCGCGAGGGGGCCGACGTGCGGGTCGTGCAGGAGCTGCTGGGCCACGCCTCGGTCGCCACGACCCAGGTCTACGCGCTGGCGACGGGGAATCCGCCGCCCGAGGCGCGCGCCGGCCGCCGTCCAGGCCCCCGCGACCCGTCCAGCGCTCCACCACCGCGGGCGGACTAAGGTCACCCCGAAGACAGACCGTGACGTCCCGACTGCCCGAGGAAGTGCCGCTCCGTGACCAGCGAGTACCCCCAGCCCGCCACCGACACGTCGACGAGCACCGCTGCTCCGGCGCCGCAGCCGGTGGCCCAGCCGGTGGTGCAGCCCGTCGAGGAGCCCAGCCCGTGGCCGTCGTCGACCGCGCCGGTCCCCGCCGTCCCGCGGGCCGAGACCGCCCACGACGCCGTCCACGGGGCCGCCGACGAGGCCGCTCCGGAGGCCCGCGAGGGACGCGCGGTGCAGGGCCAGATCGAGCTCGGCCCCCAGAACGGCCCCACGGGGCGCCCGATGCCGGTCTTCCCGGTGCCGGCGCCGCTGGAGCAGCACGGCCCGGCCCGGGTCATCTCCATGTGCAACCAGAAGGGCGGGGTCGGGAAGACGACCACCACCATCAACCTCGGGGCGGCGCTGGCCGAGTACGGCCGCCGGGTGCTGCTGGTCGACTTCGACCCGCAGGGTGCGCTGTCGGCCGGTCTCGGCATCAACTCCCACGAGCTCGACAAGACCGTCTACCAGCTGCTCATGGAACGCGGCACCGACGTGCGCGAGGTGATCCGGGAGACCGCCGTCGAGGGTCTGGACCTGCTGCCGGCGAACATCGACCTCTCGGCCGCGGAGGTCCAGCTGGTCGGGGAGGTCGCGCGCGAGAGCGTGCTGGCCCGGGCCCTGCGTCCGGCCCTCGACGACTACGACGTGGTCCTCATCGACTGCCAGCCCTCGCTGGGCCTGCTCACCGTCAACGCGCTGACGGCCTCGCACGGGGTCCTCATCCCGCTGGAGTGCGAGTTCTTCGCGCTGCGCGGGGTGGCCCTGCTGGTGGAGACCATCGAGAAGGTGCAGGAGCGGCTGAACCCGGCCCTGGAGGTCGACGGCATCCTGGCCACGATGTTCGACGGGCGCACCCTGCACAGCCGCGAGGTCGTCAACCGGGTCGTGGACGCGTTCGGGGACGACGTGTTCCACACGGTCATCGGGCGGACGGTGAAGTTCCCGGACGCCACGGTCGCGGCGGAACCCATCACCTCCTACGCGACCAACCACCCGGGGGCGGAGGCCTACCGCCAGCTCGCGCGGGAACTCGTGGCCCGCGGGGACGCGGCCTGACCCGAGGTCTCCGACCCCGCGCCCCGGGGCGTTCACCGCTCGTCGGGGCCTCCTCGAACCCCGTGGTGGTTGCCCTGCGTCAGAAGTGAAGACGCTGCGTCGAACTCCGGCGTCCGTGCGGTGCGAGTGCGCCCGCGACGCCCCGACTGCCCCGTGCGGGCGAGCTCCGACGGGCTAGGGTTCGGCCACACGTGACCGGTTCCCTAGACCGGTCGGGGGAGGGGCTCACCCGTGGGGGCTACGCCAGGGACGGACACCGTGGACGAGGGGTTCACGCGGTTCTCCGAGGAACACGCGCAGGGGCAGCTGGTCCCGCGCATCGTCGAGGTCGCGCTCGCGTGCGCCGACACCGTCCTGGTCGCCGACGGCGTCGACCGGCTCACCGGATCCACCCTGCTGCAGCGCGCCGCGCTCGTGCGCGCCGCCGTGCTGGCCCACCACGCCGGTCACGACCCGCGCGAGACCCCGGTGGCGGTGCTGCGCGGGCACGACGTCGGCGCGGTCGCGGCCGTCGTCGGCGTGATCGCGGCCGGGCACCCGGTCGTCGTCCTCGACCCCACCACCCCCGCCGCCCGGCTGCGCCACTACGTCGAGGCCGCCGGGGCGACGCTGGTGGTCTCCGACGCCGAACGCGCCGCCACGGCGCGCGAGGTCGCCGCCACCGTCCTGGACCCCGACGGACCCGGCGCCGCCCACCGCCCCGACCACGTCGAGGCCGCCGCGGCCCTGCTCGGCTCACCCGCCGACCCCGACGACGTGGCCGTCATCGTCTACACCTCCGGTTCCACCGGCGCGCCCAAGGGCGTGGCCTGCGAGCACCGCTCGATCCTGCACGACACCTGGGTGAGTTCCGAGGCGACCGGGGCCTACCCCGTCGGCAGCGTCGTGGCCCACCTGCTCCCGATGGCCTTCAGCGCCGGGGTCACCCCGACCCTGGGGGCGCTGCTGGTGGGGGCGCGGCAGGAGCTGTTCGACCCCCGCCGCCGCTCCGTCGCCGAACTGCCGGGTTTCCTGCGCGAGGTCGGCGCCGACGTGCTGCTGGCGTCCCCGGCGATCCTGCGCGGGGTCATCGCCTCGCTCGGGCCGCAGGGGCGCGTCCCCGGCCTCAAGACCGTCACCATGGCCGGGGAGACGGTCCACGGGGCCGAGCTCGCCGCCGTCCGCCGCGCCGTGGGCCCGGACTGCGTGGTGCGCAACCGCTACGGCTCCACCGAGACGTGGCTGATGACGGAGTACGCCATCAGCGGCGACGACGAGGCCCCCGAGGGCGCGACCCCCGTGGGCTGGGCCGTCCCCGGGGCGAAGCTGCAGGTCGAGCTCGCCGACGGGACGCTGGCCGACGCGGGGACGGGCCGGGTCGTGCTCACCTCCCGCTGGCTCGGCGCCCGCTACTGGCGCGACCCCGCGAAGACGGCGGAGGTGTTCACCGACAACCCCGACGGCTCGCGGACCTTCCGCACCAGCGACGTCGGTTCCCTCGGCGCCGACGGCTGCCTGCGCCTGCTCGGGCGCAGCGACCACAGCGTCAAGGTCCGCGGGCTGCTCGTCGAACCCGGGGAGGTCGACGCCCTGCTCTTCGCCCAGCCCGACGTCCGGGAGGCGCTCGTCGTGGGCCGCCCCTCCGCGCGCACCGGACGGATGTCGCTGGTCGCCTACGTCGTGCCCGAGGGGCCGCGCCCGCAGGCCTCCGCCGTGCGCGCCGTGGTGCGGGAGAACCTGCCCGCCCACATGGTCCCCGAGCACGTCGTGTTCCTGGACGCGCTGCCGCGCACCGAGCGCGGCAAGCTCGACCGCTCCCGGCTGCCCGAACCCCCGCGCAGCACCGCCCCCTTCGAGGCGCCGCGCACCGGCTGGGAGGAGGTCGTCTTCGAGCAGTTCTGCGCCGTCCTGGAGCTGGAGGACCTCTCCATCCACGACGACTTCTTCGAGCTCGGCGGGGACTCCCTGGCCGCCGAGGCGCTCGTGAGCCGCATCGAGGCGCTGGGGGACCAGGCCGTCGGGCAGGTGGGGACGGCGGTGCTGGCGTCGGCGCCCACCGTCGCCTCCTTCGCCGCCGCGGTGCGCTCGAAGGTCCGCAGCGACCGCCCCACCCTGGTGCCCCTGCGCCCCGAGGGCGAGGACCGCCCGCTCTTCCTCGTCGCCGGGGCCGGCAGCGCCGCGCTGGCGCTGCGGACGCTGGCCCAGCGGATCGCGCCGGGGATCCCCGTGCTCGGCCTGCAGGCCCACGGCCTGGAGAACCGCGCCCTGCCCGACTGGTCGGTCGAGCGGATCGCGCGCCGGCACGTGGCGACGGTGCGCGAGCAGCAGCCGCAGGGCCCCTACCGCGTCGCCGGTCACTCCCTCGGCGGTCTCGTCGCCCTGGAGATGGCCCACCAGCTGCGCCGGGCGGGGCAGGAGGTCGAGATCCTCGTGGTCCTGGACTCCTTCCCGCCGGACCCCGCGCTGATGCCGGTGCCGCGGTACCCCTCGCGGGTGGCCAAGCTCAAGGAGGGCGTCTCGCTGGCCCTGACCGGCATCAAGGCCCACTCCGGGCTGGGGCACTACATCCGGTTCTTCCGGCAGGGGATGTTCCTGCAGCGCAGGTACACCACCGAGGCCTACCCCGGCCCGGCGCTGGTCGTCGTGGCCGGCGACGACGTCGACGCCGGGGCCCGGCGGCAGTGGGCGCCGCACCTGAGCGGCGAGGCCCGCGTCGTCGAGGTCGCCGGCGAGCACATGTCGATCCTGCGCGAGCCGCGGGTCGGCCCCGTCGCCGACCTCGTCTCGCAGGCCCTGCGCGCCGAGGCGCCCGCGGTCGTCGACGTGCGCGAGGGGCGGTTCGCCGAGCGCTGAGGACGCGGACGCGTCCCGGCCCCCGCCCCGCGGGCGGGGTCACCCGTTCCGACCACGACGCGTGACCCCGCCTGCGCGAGGCGGGTGACGCGGTCCCCCCGGACGGCGCAACCGGTGGCCGACGGTCACCGGGCCCCCGGCCGCGCCGTGCCACCGTCGGGGCCATGCCACCGACCGCCGCCCCTCCTGCGACGCGCCGCGAGACCGCCCCGGCCCCCGCCCCCGCGCGGCTGCCCGGACCCACCCGCGAACGCCGCCCGGCGCTCGTCGCGTTCGGGCTGGTGCTGGTCGTCGCCGGGTCGCTGGGCAGCGCGCTCGTGGTGCACCGCAGCGGGGACCGCGTGGACGTCCTCGTCGCCCGGCACGACATCGCCCCCGGCCAGCGGATCACCGCCGCCGACCTCGGGACCGCCCGCGTCGCCGCCGACGGCGCGGCCGTCGTCCCCGCCGCGGCCCTGGGCAACTTCGTCGGCACCTACGCCACCTCCCGCGTCCCCGCCGACACCCTCCTCAACCGGACGATGTTCCTGGCCGGGGACACCGTCCCCGCCGACGCCGCCGTCGTGGGGGTCGTCCTGGGCGCCGAGCAGCGCCCCACCGACGCCCTGGCCGCCGGGGACGTCGTCCGCGCGTTCCTCGTCGCCTCCGACGGGTCCTCCACCGTGACCGGTCAGCCCGCCGGGACCGTCCTGCTGGACGCCGCCCGGGTCGTGGCCGCGGGCGGTGCGGGGGCCGCCGCCGGCGACGTGGCCACCGACTCCGGGACGGTCTCGCTGCTGGTCCCCACCGGCGACGCCGCCCAGGTCGTGGCCGCGGCCGCCGCGGGGCAGGTCGCCCTGGTGCGCCTGGCCGACGCCACCACCCCGCCCGTCGACCTCGTGCGGGAGTGAGTCGTGGCCCTCGTCTCCCTCCTCTCCGCCAAGGGGTCCCCCGGCGTCACCACCACCGCGCTGCTCAGCGCCGCGCTGTGGCCGCACCCCGCCGTCCTGCTGGACGCCGACCCCGCCGGCGGTGACGTCGTCGCCCGGGTGCCCGCGGCCGACGGCGGGGTCCTCGACCCCGACCGCGGTCTGCTGCCGCTGCTGACCAGCGCCCGCCGCGGGCTCAGCGGCGCGCAGGTCCTGGAGCAGGCCCAGGTCGTCGCCGGCGGCACCCGCGTCGTGTGCGGGCTCGCCGGCCCGGAGCAGTCCCTCGCCGCCGGGCCGGGCTGGTCCGCGCTCGCCACCGCGGCCGCGGGCCTGGGCCACGGCGACGTCCCCACCGACGTGCTCGTCGACGCCGGCCGCGTGGGCGCCGAGGCCGTCCACCTGGACCTGCTGCGCGCCGCCGACGCCGTCGTCCTCGTCACCCGCGCCGACACCGCCTCGGTCCTGCACGCCCGCGAGCGCCTGCGCGTCCTGGGCGGGGCCCTGCGCCGCGGCGACGGGTTGCTGCCCCGCACCGGGGTGGTCGTCGTGGGCGACCCGCGCCGCCGCGACGCCGACGAGGCCGCCGCGGTGCTCACCGCCGTCGGCGGCTGGGTCGAGGACTTCGGCCGGTTGCCGCTGGACACCGCGGGCGCCCGGGTCTTCGACGGCGCCCGCACGTCCTGGCCCGAGCGCACGGCGCTCGTCCGCGCAGGCCGGGCCGTGGTGGCGACCCTCGCCGCCGCCGCCCACGGCGAGCTGCAGCGGGGTGCCGCGTGAGCCTCGACACCCCCGTCCGCCGGGCCGCCGACGCCGTCGACCACGACCTGGTCCGCCGGCTGCGCGGGGTCGTCGCCGAGCGCATGTCCGCGCAGCGCCGCCGCGACGACACCGCGGGCCGTCCCCCCATGTCCGCCGCCGACGAGCGGCAGTTCGCCCGGTCCCTGGTCGTGCAGGTCCTGGAGGACCACGCCCGCGCCGAGATGGAGTCCGGGCGCGTCCCGCTGTCCCCCGAGGGCGAGGAGGCGGTGGCCGCCGCCATCGGCGCCGCCCTCTTCGGCGTGGGCCGCCTGCAGCCGCTGCTGGAGGACCCCGAGGTCGAGAACATCGACGTCAACGGCTGCGACCGGGTGTTCGTCAGCTACGCCGACGGCCGCGAGGAGCTGCACGACGCGGTGGCGGAGTCCGACGAGGACCTCGTCGAGCTGGTCCAGGTGCTCGCCTCCAACGTCGGTCTCACCAGCCGGCCCTTCGACGCCGCGAACCCCCAGCTGGACCTGCGCCTGCCCGACGGTTCCCGGCTCTCGGCCGTCATGGGGGTCTGCCAGCGTCCCGCGCTGAGCATCCGCCGGGCCCGGCTGTCCAGCGCGACGCTGGGCGACCTGGTGGCCTCCGGCTCGATGACCGAGGACCTCGCGCAGTTCCTGCGCGCGGCGGTCCGGGCCCGCAAGAACATCATGATCGCCGGGTCCACGAACTCGGGGAAGACGACCCTGCTGCGCGCCCTGGCCGCCGAGATCCCCCCGCACGAGAGGCTCATCACCGTCGAGCGGGCGCTGGAACTGGGCCTGGACCAGCAGGTGCGCGAGCACCCCAACACGGTGGCGTTCGAGGAGCGGCTGCCGAACTCCGAGGGCGTCGGCGGGGTGGGCATGGCCGACCTCGTGCGCCGCTCGCTGCGCATGAACCCCAGCCGGGTCATCGTCGGCGAGGTCCTCGGCGACGAGATCGTCACCATGCTCAACGCCATGAGCCAGGGCAACGACGGCTCGCTGTCGACGATCCACGCGAACTCCTCGGCCGAGGTCTTCAACCGCATCGCGACCTACGCCCTGCAGGCGGCGGAGCACCTGCCCGTCGAGGCCAGCCACATGCTCATCGCGGGCGCGGTGAACTTCGTGGTCTTCCTCGACAAGCGGAACACCTACCACGCCGGGGGCGGTCTGCGCCGGGCCGTGACCAGCGTCCGGGAGGTCACCGGCATCGACGGCCGCGTCCTCAGTTCCGAGGTCTTCCTCGCCGGTGCCGACGGGGTCGCCCGCGCGCACGCCCCGCTGCAGTGCGCCGACGACCTCGAGGCCGCCGGCTACGTCGCACCCGTCCTGGCGCGGTGGGGATCGTGAACGGCGTCCTGGGTCAGGTCCAGCCCGAGGTCCTCGTCGCGGTCGCCGCGGCGGTCGCCGGGACGGGGGTCCTCGTCGCCGCCCTGGGGTTCCGCGGTGCCGTCGCCGGGCCGAGTTCCCGGCCCGGGTGGCGCCGCCGCGCGGTCGCCGGCTCCAGCCGGCGGGTGCTGCTGGGGGTGGGGGCGGGGGTGCTGACCCTGGTGCTGACCCGCTGGGTCGTGGCCGGGATCGGGATCGGCCTGCTGGTGGCCTGCTGGCAGCGCCTGCTCGGCGGGAACGCCGAGGAGAACCGCGGCATCGCCCGGCTGGAGGGTCTGGCGAACTGGACGGAGTCGTTGCGCGACACCATCGCCGGGGCCATCGGGCTGGAACAGGCCATCCCGGCCACCGCCGCCACCTCGGCCCCGGTGCTGCGCCCCTCGCTGAACCTCCTGGTGGACCGGCTGCGGGTCCGCGAACCGCTGCCCGACGCCCTGCTGCGCTTCGCCGACGACGTCGACGACCCGAGCGCGGACGTCGTGGTCGCGGCCCTGGTGCTCAACGCGCGGCTGCGCGGGCCGGGTCTGCGCGACGTGCTCACGGCGCTGGCCGCCTCGACCCGCGAGGAGCTGGACGTGCGCCGCCGGATCGAGGCCAGCCGACGCAGCATCCGCCGCAGCGTCCAGATCGTGCTGCTCATCGTGCTGGGGGTCATGGGGGTCCTCTCGGTGTTCAACCGCTCCTACGTCGCGCCCTACTCCACGTTCTCCGGGCAGGTGGCGCTCATCGTCGTCGCGGGTCTCCTCGTCCTGGGGCTGACCTGGTTGCGCCGGCTCGCCCGGGTGGAGGCGCACGAGCGCTTCCTGTCCCGTCCCGCCGGAGGGGCCGCGTGAACGGCGGCGGGGTGGGGACGGCCCTGCTGAGCGGGGGCGCCGGCGCGCTGGGGGTGGCCCTCCTCTGCGGGGCGCTGGTGCGCCCCCGGCCCTCGGTGTCGGTGCAGGTCGCCCGCTACGACGGGGCCCGCCGCTCCGCCCGGCGCACCGCGCTCTCGGCGGCCGAGGCGGCGGCCTCGGCCGCTCCCGACCGCGGGTTGTTCGGCCTGCAGGCGGCCTTCGGGCGGGGGCTGGCGCTCCTGTCGGACCGCCTGGAGGTCCTCGCCGGTGAACGCGGCTGGCGGTTGCGGCGCACCCGCGCCGACCTCGCCGTGCTCGGCCGCCGGACCGGGGAGTTCCTCGCGACGAAGGTCGTCGCCGGGCTCGTCCTGCTGCTGCTGGCGCCGGTCTGCTGGCTGGTGCTGCGCGCCTGGGGGGTTCCCCTGCCCGGCGGGGTTCCGGTGTCGCTGGCGCTCGTCCTGGGCGGGGCGGGTTTCCTGGTGCCGGACCTGGCGCTGCGCGGTGACGCGCAACGCCGCCGGCGCGACTTCCGCCGCGTCGTCGGGGTGTTCTCCGACCTCGTCGCGATGAACCTCGCCGGCGGGCGCGGGCTCCCCGAGGCGTTGCTGAGCTCGGCGTCGGTCAGCGACTACTGGGCGCTGGTGCGCATCCGGCAGGCGCTGGCCGGGGCCCGGCTCTCCGGCCGCACGCCGTGGCAGGCGCTGGGTGAGCTCGGGGAGGAACTGGCCGTCGCCGAGCTTTCCGACCTCGCCGGCGCCCTGGCGCTGGCCGCCGACGACGGAGCCAAGATCCGCGCCTCGCTGGCCGCCCGCGCGGCGACCGTGCGCCGGCGCGACATGGCCGACGTCGAGGGCGACGCGGGGGAGAAGTCCCAGTCCATGCTCGTGGCCCAGCTGGTCCTGTGCACCGCCTTCATGGTGTTCCTGGCCTTCCCCGCCGTCCACAACCTGATGGCCCAGTCGTGACCGAGAAGCAGTTCGAAGGGAAAACCCATGTCCGACCACTTCCTCCTCATCTCCCGCCTCGCCCGGCTGCTCTCGGCGCGGGCGCGCCGGGCGGCGGCCTCCGGGCGCGACGCGGGAGCGTCGGCGCTGGAGTGGGCGGTGATCGCCGCGATCGTCGTGGTCGCGGCGACGCTCATCGGCGGGGCGGTCTACAACATCGTCCAGAGCAAGAGCGAGGGGCTGACGGAGTGCGCCGCCGTGGCGGTCGGCTCGAACTGCTGAGGGGACCCCGGGACGACCGGGGGTCCGCCGCGCTGGAGATGGCGTTCATCGCCCCGGTGTTCCTGCTGCTGGTGTTCTTCGGCATCCAGGCGGGGTTGTGGGCCTACGGCCGCTCCGTCGCGCTGGCCGCGGCCCGCGAGGGCGTCGCGCAGCTGCGCGTCGTCCCCGACGAGCAGTCCGCGGCCGCCGCGGAGCCCGTCGTCCGCGCCCACGTCGAGCAGTTCGCGGGCGCGATCGGCCGCGAGTCGCTGCTCGGGCCGCGGGCGAGCACGCGCTGGAGCGCGGATCGGGGCGAGGTCTCCGTCGAGGTCACCGGCCGCGTCGTCAGCCTCGTCCCGGGCCTGGACCTCACGACGACGCAGCGGGCCTCGGGGACCGTGGAGCGCTTCGGGGACGTGCGGTGAACCGCCCCGACGACCGGCCGGTCCCCGACGCGGGCAGCGTGGCGCTGGAGTTCACCCTGGTGGCCCCCGCCCTGCTGCTGCTCGTCGCGCTGCTGCTGGCCTACGCCCGCGTCACCCAGGTGTCGGCGACGCTGGACTCCGGGGTCCGCGACGCGGCCCGCGCGGCCACCACGGCGCGCAACCCCCTCGCCGCGCAGGAACGGGCCCGCGTCGTGGTCCGCGACGCCGTGGGCGCGGGGAACTGCGCCGACAGCCTCGTCGTCGAACCGATCCCGGAGTTCGCCGCGGGCCGCGCGGTGACGGTCACCGCCACCTGCACGTACTCGGTGGGCGACCTCGGCCTGCCGGGTCTGCCCGGTTCGCTGTCGGTGACCAGCTCCTTCGCCAGCCCGCTGGACCCGAACCGGGAACTGTCGTGAGCGCCCTGCGCGGCGGGGGCGACGAGGGTTCCATCGCCCCCGCGGTGCCGGTCCTCGCCCTGGTCCTCCTGCTGCTGGCCGGGCTCGTCGTCGACGCCTCCCGCCAGCTGAGCGGCCGGGCCCGCGCCGTGGCCTACGCCGAGGAGGCCGCCCGGGCCGGGGCGGCGGCGATCGACCTCGACGCCGCGGACCTGGAACTGCTGCCCGACAGCCAGGTCGCGGCGCGGGTGAACGCGTACTGCCGGGCGGCCGCGGCGTCGGGCGCCCCGATCGTCGACCCGGGGAACTGCTTCCGGGGGACCACCGACGTCGGCGACCCGCTGCACCGCAGGATCGTCGTCCAGACCCGCGTCGAGATCGCGCAGCGGGCCAGCCTGCTGGGGATCGTCGGCGTGCAGGAACTGCGGGCCGCCGGCGACGGCCGGGCCCGACCCTTCGAAGGAACGAGCGAGGAGGACGTGACGTGTCGAGAAACCGGGTCCTGCTGACCGCCGCGGCGTGCGCGGTGGCGGCGCTGACGGGCGCCTGCTCCGGCGCCGCCACCGACACCACGACGGCCGTCGAACCACCGGCCGCCAGCGCGACCAGCGCCGCGGTCCCCCCGACGGGGGTTCCCGCCGGGTTCGAGGGGGACGCCGCGGTCACCGCGGTGCACGCCTACCTGCGCGAGCAGGCGCTGGCCGTCAACGCCGGGGTCGCCGACCCCGCCCGGCTGCCCGGGTTCACCGCCACGCTGACCCCCGCGGGTCAGGAGTGGGCGGTGCCGCTGCTGGCGGCGAACCTGGGCGACTGGATGCCCGGGCCCTACCCCGTGGGGGTCCTGGCCAGCACCCGCGTCGGCGACGACCGCGTCGAACTCGCCCTCTGCCTGCAGGACCGCGGGTGGCAGGTCGAGCGCTCCACCGGGCGCGCCCTCAACGCCCCCCACCACGCCACGGCCCGGGCCGTCGTCCTGCGGGTGGGGGAGCGGTGGCTCGTCGACGACGTCGCCGCCGACGGCGGCGAGTGCACCGCGGCCGACGTCGTCGAGGAGCGGTTCTGATGCGCCGCTGCGCCGCGGCCCTGGTGGTCGTGCTCGGTCTCGTCGCGGTGGCGGCTCCCGCGCGGGCGGCGGAGGCGGGTGGGGCCCGGCTGCTCGCGGCCCCCTCGGCCGGGACCGGTTCCGGTTCCGTGCACGGTTCCTGCCGCACCTGGTCGAGCTCGGCCGGCGAGTACGGGGCGGTGTGCTCCGGGGGTGGGCGCGCCAAGGACTACCGCGCGCTGCTGGACGGCGCGGCGCCCCCGACCTGCTGGCTGGTGCCCCCGGGGAGCACCGACTTCACGCCGAAGGGGGTGGCACCCCCCGCGGAGGCCTCCACCCTCTCGGTGGCCGTCCCCGCGCCCACCCTGACCGCGCGGCCCGCACCGGGTCCCACCGCGACGCCGACCACCACACCCACCGGAACACCCACCGCGACGCCCCCGTCCGTCCCGACGTCGGCGCCGGCGATCCCGTCGGCGCCGGTGCCGGCACCGGGAACCCCCTCGAGCACCACCACCGAGGTCCCCGCGCCCACCCCGACCGAGACCGTCCCCGTCGAACGGCCCCAGGACTTCCTCCAGGTCTGCGTGACCTCCGCTCCCGACCCGGGCACCCTGGCCCCGGCCCGCCCCACCACGTTCGAGGCCGTGCTGGTCCCGGTGCTGCTCAGCGACCCCGGCCGCCTCCGGTTCTGGTGGGAACTCACCGAGGGGCAGCGGCAGTACCTCACGTTCGTGGACGACCGCAGCCGCGTCGACGAGGGCAGGATCGTGACCTCGCCCTCCCGCACCCCCCGCATCGGGCAGGTCGTCGCGTTCTCCGCCACCGGGACCTCGCACCGGCCCCTGGCGATCGGGCGGCTGCGGATGGACGCGGAGCTCGTCTCCCTGCGGGTCCGGACCGGTGAACCCGGACGTCCCGACGTGACCTGCGCGGGCCCGGGCCGGGAACTCCCGGCAGGGGCCACCGAGCGCACCGGCCCGGACGTCTGCTCCTTCAGCTACCGGGAGACCTCCGCGGGCCGGGGCACCGCCGCACCCGACACCTACGACGTCACGGCCACCGAGACGTGGCGGATCCGAGTCAGCTCCGACGCGGGTGCGACGTGGACCACCGAACGGGTCGTCGAGATCCCCGTCCCCACCGGTCTGCGGGTCACCGAGGTGCAGACCCTCGTCGTGCCCCTCGTCCCGTGACCCACCCCGAACCGACCGCCCCACCCGAGCAGAGGCGAAACCCGTGAGCACCGCCACCTCCACCCGTCCGCCGTCGCGGACCCCGCACCGGCTGCCCCGCGTCGCGCCGTCCCGCCGCGAACGCGCCGGGGAGGTGCTGCGCGGGCTGGCCGCCGCCCTCGTGCTGCTGGCCGTGCTGGCCGGGGTGCCCCTCGCGCTGGTGGAACTGGTCGGGAACCCGCTGCCCGACACCCCTCCCGCCCGGGCCTGGCTGGACGCCGAGCTCAGCGCGTCCGCCGTCCTCGACGTGCTGGCCGTGGTGCTGTGGCTGGTGTGGGCGCACTTCGTCGTCTGCGTCCTCGCCGAGACCCGGGCCTGGATCGCCGGCGGCGGGGCCCGCGCCGTCCCGGGGGGCGGGGCGAACCAGCTGCTCGCCCAGCGCCTGGTCGCGGCCGTGCTCCTGCTCGCCTCCGGCGCGGTCTGGGTCCCCGGCACGGTCCCGCTCCTCGACGCGGTCGCGGTGAGCGCGCCGGCCCCGGCCCCGTCCGCCGGGGCCGAGGCCGGGGCCGCCCGCGCGAGCGCCGTCCCGGCCCCCGCGGGCTCCACGGCTCCCGATCCCGGCTGGGCCGCGGCGCGCAGCGGTGAACCCGTCGTCCACGTCGTCCAGCCCCCGCAGGGCCGGCACCACGACTGCCTCTGGGACATCGCGGAACGGACCCTGGGCGACCCGCTGCGCTACCACGAGATATTCGAGCTCAACAAGGACCGGGTGCAGCCCGACGGGTCGCGCCTCGTCGACGCCGACCTCATCCGCCCCGGCTGGACGTTGCTGCTCCCCGCCGACGCGCAGGGCGCCGCCCTGACCGCCCCCGTGGCCGCGCCCCCGAGCGCACCCGCCGCGGAACCCGCCGGGGTCTCCTGGGCCCCCACCGCCGCCCCCGCGACGCCGGAGGGGGCCGGGCCCGCCGCCCCGGGCCCCGCGGACGACCTCACCTCCCGCGCCGCCCTCTCCGGGGGACTGCTGCTGGCGGGGGTCCTCGTCGCGCTGCGCCGACGGGGCGGGCCGACGGCCGACGGCCTCGCCGACTCCCTGGCTGCGACGGCCGACCCGGAACGGGCCCGGTTCCTCGACCACGCCCTGCGCCGGCTCGCGGCCGACCGCGCCGCCGCCGGTCTGGCCCTGCCCGACGTGGTGGCCGCCCACCTCTCCGCCGACGAGCTCGTCCTGCACCTCGGGACGCGGGCGCAGGGGGCCGCGGCCCGGCCGCCGCGGCCGTGGACGGTGCTCGAGGGCGGGGCGTGGCGGGTGGCGCGCGCCGACCTGCCCGACCTGGCGGTGCCCGGGCGACCGGCGCCCACCGTGCCCGCGCCCTTCCCCGCCCTCGTCGACGTCGCCCGCTCCGGCGACCACGAGGTCCTGCTGGACCTCGAGAGCGCCCCGGGGATCGTCGCCCTCGGCGGGGACCCCGGCACCGCCCGCGACGTGGTGGCCTCGATGGCCGTGGAACTCGCCACGAACTCCTGGTCCGACGGCGTCGAGGTCGACCTCGTCGGTTTCGGCGACGACCTCTCCGCCCTGGCCCCGGAGAACCTCCGCCCGCACGCGCTGCTGGACGAGGTGCTGGACCGCCTCGAACGCACGGGCCGGGCGGGGACCGGGACCGACCTGCTCGCCGGCCGGCTGGAGCGGGCCGGGGACCGGCCGCGGCCCCGGGTCGTCGTCGTGTCCGGGCCCCCGACGGACACCCAGGTGGGGCGCCTGCGGAACCTGGTCGCCGGGGGCCCCACGCCCCTGGCCGTGGTGTGCGTGGGCGACGTCCCCGCCGCCAGCTGGCGCTTCGCGGTGACGTCCGACGGCCGCCTGGACCTCGGGGTCCTCGGCCTCGGCGGCCGGGCCCGCCGGTTGCCCCCCACCGAGTACGCCGCCTGGGCGGACGCCCTGCGGCCCTGAGACGACCCCCGTTCGGGGGTGTGGAAACCCGGCCGGGCCCGGCCCGCGGGTGCTGCACTGGAACTCCCCACCGACCGCGGTGGGGTGCACGGAACACCGACACGGAGAACGGAAGAACCATGGCGAACCTGAACGTCACCTTCGACGACATGCGCACCGCGGCCACCAACCTCGACCACGGCAAGGCGGAGATCGCCGACCAGCTCGCGCGGCTGAAGGCCCTCGTCGACGGCCTCGTCTCCAGCGGCTACGTCACCGACCGCTCCTCGGTCGCGTTCAAGGACTCCTACGACGAGTTCAACACCGGCATCACCCAGGTCCTCGAGGGCCTGACCGGGATGTCCGGCTACCTGAACTCCGCGGCGCAGACGCTGTCCGACGCCGACTCCCAGCTCGCCGCGAGCCTGGGCCGCTGACCCCACCCCGCGCCGGGCACCCGCCGCGGGTGCCCGGCGGGTTCCCCCGTCACGCTGGAGGACCCGTCGATCCGAGGAGCAACCCGTGCGTCTGGCCGTGACGGTCGTCGACCCCCGCGCGGGGAGCCGGCGCGACCTCGTCGTCGAGGCGGACCCGCGGACCCCGTTCGGCGACCTCGCCCCCGTGCTGGGCACGAGCGGCGCCCGGGTGTTCCACGACGGCGCGGAACTCGCCCCGGACGTCCTGCTCGGCGACAGCGGCGTGCGCGAGGGAGCCGTCCTCAGCCTGCACGACGCCTCCGGCTGCGTCCCCGCCGAACCGGGCGGGTCCGTCGAGCTGCGCGTCGTCGGCGGCACCGGAGCCGGGGCCGTGCACCGGCTCGGGGTCGGGGAGCACCTCGTCGGCCCCGCCGGGACCGTCCCCGTCCACGGCCCCGCGACCGTCCGCGTCGCCGTCGCCCCCACCGGCGCCGTGCTCGTCTCCGCGGCCGGGGGAGAGCCCCGGCTGGAGACGGTGGAACTGCGCGCCGCGCAGCTGTGGAGCGCCGGCGACCTCGTCGACCTCGGCGCGACCCTGCTCGGGATCGGCGTGCCCACCGCCCCCGACGCCGTGCTGGAACCCGCCGCGGCCTCCGCCGAGGAGGTCGCGGGGTTCGACTACAACCGCCCGCCCCGCCTCCTGCCCCCGGACCGGACGACGAGGTTCCGGCTGCCGCACCCGCCCGGGGACCCCGCCCGCCGGCCCTTCCCCGTCGTCGCCGCCCTCGCCCCGCTGGCCATGAGCGCGACGATGGTCGCCGTCAGCCACCACTACGCCTACCTCGCCATCGGCCTGCTGACCCCGGTCGTGGTCGTGGCCAACGCGCTCGTCGACCGCAGGGCGGGCCGCACCAGCCACCGCGCCGTCCTGGCCCGCTACCGCCGCGAGAAGCTCACCACCGAGGACGACGCCGCCCGGGCCCTGGTCGCCGAGCGCCGCGCCCGCCGGGACAGCGCCCCCGACCCCGCCGAGCTGCTGCTCACCGCCATCGGCCCCCGCGCCCGGCTGTGGGAGCGCCGGCGCCGCGACGCGGACCACCTCCACGTCCGCGTCGGCCTCGCCGACCTGCCCTCCGACGTGGTCGTCGAGGACCCCGAGCAGCTCGAGCACCGCCGGCTGGTGACTGCCACCGCCTCCCGCGTCCCGGTCACGGTGCCGCTGGCCGAGCACCCCGTCACCGGGGTCGCGGGGGCCGGCGCCCGCGCGCTCGCCGCGCGCTGGCTGGTGCAGCTGGCCGTCCTGCAGAGCCCCCGCGACGTGTCGCTGCACGTCCTGACCAGCGCGGCGGGACTGGCGGAGTGGGAGTGGGTGCGGTGGGTGCCGCACGCCCGCGCCGAGGCCGGCGGGGCCGCGTCGGTGTTCGTCGGCACCACCACCGAGACCTGGGCCCGGCGCGTCGCCGAGCTCGGCGCGGCCCTGGAGGACCGGCGGCGGGCGCTGGCGGACCTGCCCGCCGGAGCCCGCCTCGACGTCCCCGACCTCGTCGTCGTCCTCGACGGGGCCCGGCGGCTGCGCTCGCTGCCCGGGGTCGTCACCCTGCTCACCGACGGGCCCGCGCTGGGGGTCCGGGTGGTCTGCTGCGAGGAGGACCGCCGATCCCTGCCCGAGGAGTGCTCCGCGGTCGTCGAGGAGCGCCCCGACGGGTCGCTGCGGGTCGAGCGCCAGCGCCACCCCGTCGTCGCCGGGGTCCTGCCCGACCTCCCCGCCCCGGGGTGGGCCGCCCGGATCGCCCGCGCGCTGGCCCCCGTGCGCGACGCCGGGAACGACGACGCCGGCGCCGGCCTGCCCGACGGTTCCCGGCTGCTGGACGTCCTGGGCCTGGAACCGCCCACCCCGCAGGCGGTCTCGGCCCGCTGGCTGCTGTCCCCGGCGAGCACGACCGCCGTCGTCGGGGAGTCCCTGGACGGGCCCTTCGGCATCGACCTGCGCGCCGACGGCCCGCACGGCCTCGTCGCCGGCACCACCGGGTCGGGCAAGTCCGAGCTGCTGCAGACGATCGTGGCCTCCCTCGCCGTCGCCAACCGCCCCGACGCGATGACCTTCGTGCTCGTGGACTACAAGGGCGGGGCGGCCTTCAAGGACTGCGTCGACCTGCCGCACACCGTCGGGATGGTCACCGACCTCGACACCCACCTCGTCGCCCGGGCCCTCACGTCGCTGGGGGCCGAGCTGCACCACCGCGAGCAGCTGCTGGCCGCCGCCGGGGCCAAGGACCTCGAGGACCACGACGACCTGCGCGAGGCCGACCCCGGGCGGGGGCTGCCGCGCATCCCGCGGCTGCTCATCGTCATCGACGAGTTCGCCTCCCTGGCCCGGGAGCTGCCCGACTTCGTCACCGGCCTGGTGAACATCGCCCAGCGCGGGCGCTCGCTCGGCATCCACCTGCTGCTGGCGACCCAGCGGCCCACCGGTGTCGTCAGCGCGGAGATCCGCGCCAACACCAACCTGCGCATCGCGCTGCGGGTCACCGACGCCGCGGAGAGCTCCGACGTCCTCGACGCCCCGGACGCGGCGCGCATCGCCAAGGCCACCCCCGGGCGCGCCTACGTGAAGCTCGGGCACGGCTCCCTCGTCCCCTTCCAGTCCGGGCGCGTCGGGGGCCGGCGCCCGGGGGTGTCGTCCGCGCAGGACGTCCCCGCCCCCTGGTCGGCGCCCCTGCCCCCCGCCGACCTCGGCCGCCCCGCACCGCGCCGGCCGAGGGGCCCCGCCGCCCGCGACGACGCCGCCGAGACCGACCTGAGGCACCTGGTCGCGGCGGTCCGCGCCGCCGCGGAGGACCTGGGCGTCCCCGCCCCGCGCAGCCCGTGGCTGCCGGCGCTGCCCGCCCTGCTGAGCGCGGCGGACCTGCCCGCGCCGACCGGGACGAACGCCGCCACGTACGGCACGGTCGACGTGCCCGAGCGCCAGCGGCGCGACGGCCTGGAGTTCGACCTCGACGTCCACGGCCACCTCTACGTCGTCGGCGCCCCCCGCAGCGGCCGCTCCCAGCTGCTGCGGACCCTGGCCGCCCGCCTCGCCGAGCGCGTGCCCACCGCGGACCTGCACCTGTACGGCCTGGACTGCGGCGGCGGTGCGCTGCTCGCGCTGGCCGCGCTGCCGCACACCGGCGCCGTCGTGCAGCGCAGCGAGACCGACCGGGCGGTGCGGCTGCTCACCCGCCTGCGCGAGGAGGTGCTGCGCCGCCAGGGCGAGCTCGGTGCCCTCGGGGTCGCCGACGTCGGGGAGCAGCGCGCGCTCGCCGCCGCCGGCGGCCCGCCGGCCTGGCCGCACCTGGTGCTGCTGCTGGACCGCTGGGAGGGCTTCCTCGGGGGCCTGGCCGAGCTCGACGGCCAGGCCCCGCTGGAGCTGGTGACGACGCTGCTGCGCGAGGGGGCCGGCGTCGGGGTGCACGTCGTGGTCGCCGGCGACCGCCAGCTGCTGACCGGCCGCACCGGGACGCTGGTCGAGGACAAGCTGCTGCTGCGCCTGACCGACCGCGCCGACGCGGTCCTGGCCGGTCTCTCGGCCCGGCAGGTGCCGGAGGACGTGCAGCCCGGACGGCTGCTGCGGGCCGGGACCGGGGCCGAGGCGCAGGTCGCGGTCCTCGGCGACGACCCCTCCGGCCCCGCGCAGGTGGCGGCGCTGGCCGCGCTCGCGGAGCGGCTGCGCACCCGCGACGCGGGGACCCCGCGCGAGCGGCGGCCGTTCCGGCTCGACGTCCTGCCCACCTCCCTGGACTACGACCGGGCGCTGGAGCTGACCGAGCGGGGCCCGGGGCGCCTCGTGGCGCTGGTGGGGGTCGGCGGGGACGACCTGACCGGGCTCGGGCCGGACCTGCTGGCCGGGCCCGGGACGGCGATCGTCGCCGGCCCCGCGCGCTCGGGCCGCAGCACCGTGCTGCTGACGATGGCCCGGTCCCTGCTGGACCAGGGGGCGCAGGTCGTGATCGCCGCGCCCCGGCCCTCGCCGCTGCGCGCGCTCGCGGGCCGCCCGGGGGTCCGGGCCGTGCTGACCGGGGACGACCTGACCGCGGCCGAGCTCGAACCGCTCCTCGGCGCCGCGGCCGGTCCCGCCGTCCTCCTCGTCGACGACGCGGAGGTGCTGCGCAACTGCGCCGCGGACGGCTGGCTGAGCGGGCTGGTCGCCCGCTGCGGGCGCGACGGGACCGCGGTGATCGTCGCCGGGGAGGCGTCGGAGGTGGGGTCCGGTTTCTCCAACTGGCAGGTCCCGTTGCGGCGCAACCGGTGCGGCGTCCTCATCGCGCCCGGCGACGTCATGGCCGGCGACGTCGTCGGGGCCCGGGTGCCGCGCAGCGCGCTGGGGGCGCCGGCCCAGCCGGGCCGGGTGCTGCTGCACACCGGCGACGGCGAGCTGCGCACGGTGGCCGTCCCGCAGTCGGTAGCCTGACCCGGTGCCGGCCAGCCCCTCCCCGCGGAGCCCTCAGGCGTCCCCGGAGGCCGGGCGCAGCGGGTTCGCCGTGCGGCTGGACAACTTCGAGGGCCCCTTCGACCTGCTGCTGGGCCTCATCACCAAGCACCAGCTCGACGTCACCGAGGTCGCCCTCGCCCGGGTGACCGACGACTTCATCGCCCACCTGCGCGCCGCCTCCCGCCAGGAGGAGGACTTCGACCTCGACGAGGCCAGCGAGTTCCTGCTGGTCGCCGCGACGCTGCTGGACCTCAAGGCCGCCCGCCTGCTGCCCGCCGCCGACGTCGAGGACCCCGAGGACCTCGCGCTGCTGGAGGCCCGCGACCTGCTCTTCGCCCGGCTGCTGCAGTACCGCGCCTACAAGCAGGTCGCCGCGCTGCTGGCCGAGCGCTTCGAGCAGGCGTCGCGGCGGGTGCCGCGGGCGGTGGCGGTGGAGCCGCACTTCGAGAAGCTGCTGCCCGAGCTCGTGCTCACCGTCTCCCGCGAGCAGTTCGCCGCGATCGCGGCCCGCGCCCTGACCCCGCGGCCGACGGCGCTGGTCGACCTGGACCACCTGCACTCCAGCGCGGTGAGCGTCCGCGAGCAGGCGAGCCTCGTGGTGGACCGGCTGCGGCGCGCGGGGACGGCCACGTTCGCCGAGCTCGTGGCCGACGCCGGGGACGGGGAGCTCGGGACGCTGGTGGTCGTGGCCCGGTTCCTGGCCGTGCTGGAGCTGTTCCGCGAGCGCCGGGTGCGCCTGGAGCAGCCGGAGGCGCTGGGGGAGCTGACCGTGCGCTGGGACGCGCAGGTGGAGGCCGAGCGGGGCGCGGCGGCGGCCGCGGTGCCGGCCGGGCTGGACGAGTTCGAGGGAGGGACCGGCGCGTGAGCGAGCAGGAGCGGGTGGACGGGACGGGCGGGACGAGCGGGGCGGTGGGGGCCGGCGGGGAGGACCCCGGCCGCCGGGTGCGGGCCGCGCTGGAGGCCGTCCTCATGGTCGCCGACGAGCCGGTGCGGGTGCAGGCGCTGGCCCGGGCGACGGGGGAGGCCCCCGACGAGGTGGACCTGCTGCTGCGCGAGCTGGCGGGGGAGTACGCCGAGCAGGGCCGCGGCTTCGAGCTGCGCGAGGTGGGCGGGGGCTGGCGGGTGTACTCCCGCGCCGAGCACGCCGACGTCGTGGAGGCCTTCCTGCTGGACGGGCAGACGGCCAAGCTCACCCAGGCCGCGCTGGAGACCCTGGCGATCGTGGCCTACCGCCAGCCGGTCAGCCGGGCCCGGGTGTCGGCGGTGCGCGGGGTCAGCGTCGACGGGGTGATGCGCACCCTGCTGACCCGGGGGCTGGTCTGCGAGGCCGGCGTGGAGGCCACGTCGGGGGCGACGCTCTACCGCACGACCGAGGAGTTCCTGCAGCGGATGGGGCTGGACGGCCTGGAGGACCTCCCGCCGCTGGCGCCCTTCCTGCCCGACGAGCTGACGGTGGAGGACCTCGAACCGCGCGAGGTCCTTGCCGAGCCGGTGCGCGAGCCGGTGCGCGAGCCGGTTCCCGCCGCTCCCGGCGTGGGGGATGATGAGGTACCCGGCCGCGGGGCGAGCACGCAGGAGCCCCGGCCGGGTCTCGAACACCACCAGGAGGACTCATGAGCCCGAACGCGCCCCGCAGCAGCGGTGGCCGAGGGCAGGGCCGCCCCCAGCGGTCCGGCCGCCCCCAGCCGGGCGGCGGCAAGGCGCAGGGCGGACCGCGCGGCGCGGGCGGCAAGGCCGCCCCGGGTGCCCGCCGCGGCTCCGCCAAGCGGATGACCAACGACGTCAAGCCCGCGCCCCAGCCGCCGCGCCGCGGCCCGGGCCCGATCAAGGCCCACCCCGGCACCGACGTCCACGACCCCGAGGGCGTGCGCCTGCAGAAGGTCCTGGCCCAGGCCGGGGCCGGCTCGCGCCGCGCCTGCGAGGAGATGATCGCCGCCGGGCGGGTCACCGTCGACGGCGAGGTCGTCACCGAGCTCGGCGTGCGCATCGACCCGACCCGCCAGGTCGTCCACGTCGACGGCATGCGCTTCTCCATCGACGACGAGCTCGTCTACATCATGGTGAACAAGCCCAAGGGCGTCGTCTCCACCATGTACGACGAGGAGGGCCGGCTGAACCTGGCCGACATGGTCGGTCCGCGCGAGGAGCGGCTGTTCCACGTGGGCCGCCTGGACCTCGAGACCGAGGGCCTCATCCTGCTCACCAACGACGGCGCGCTGACCCACCGGCTGCAGCACCCCTCGTTCGGGGTGCAGAAGACCTACCTCGCCGAGGTCCGCGGGCCGGTCAAGCGCGACCTGGGCCGCAACCTGCGCGCCGGGATCGAGCTGGACGACGGCCCGGTCTCGGTCGACTCCTTCAAGCTCGTCGACTCCAAGCCGGGGTACGCGCTGGTCGAGGTGGTCCTGCACGAGGGCCGCAAGCACATCGTGCGGCGCATGCTGGAGGCCGAGGGCTACCCCGTCCTCAAGCTCGTCCGGGTCCAGATGGGCCCCATCGTCCTGGGCGACCTCAAGCCGGGCAAGAACCGCCGCCTGACCCGCGGCGAGGTCCAGCAGCTGATGGCGGTCGCGGGCCTGTGAGCGGGGCGGGAGCGGCGGTGGGTACCCTTCCGCGCGTGTCGGTGCGGGCGGTTCGCGGTGCGGTGCAGGTGGACGTCGACGAGCGCGAGGAGGTGCTGGCCCGGACGCGGGACCTCGTGAGCGAGGTCATCCGGGCCAACGACCTCAGCCTCGACGACTTCATCAGCGTCATCTTCACCTCCACCGCCGACCTGGTCTCGGAGTTCCCCGCCGTCGCCGCGCGCGAGCTCGGCATGGGCGACGTGCCGCTGATGTGCGCGCGCGAGCTGGAGATCGCGGGCTCCATGCCGCGGGTCATCCGGCTCATGGCGCACGTGGAGACGCCGCGGGCGCGCAGCGAGGTCAAGCACGTCTACCTCAACGGTGCGCAGGCGCTGCGGCGCGACATCGCCCAGTGACCCGCGCCGCGACCCCCCCGACGACCCGGTGACCCTCGACGCGGCCGCGCCGGCCCGCACCACCGGCACCGTGCGGGTGGTCGGCACCGGTCTGCTCGGGACCTCCGCCGCCCTCGCGCTGACCCTGCGCGGGGTCGACGTCGTCCTCGTCGACCCCTCGCCGACCGCCGTCGCCCTGGCCCGCGACCTCGGGGCGGGCCGGTTCCCCGCCGCGGGCGACGACCCCCGCCTCGTGCTCGTGGCGGCCCCGCCGGACGTGGTGGCCGACGTGGTGGCCGCGGAGCTCATCGCCTTCCCGGACGCGGTGGTCACCGACGTCGCCAGCGTCAAGGGCGGACCGCTCGCGGCGCTGACGGCGCGGGGCGCGGACCTCTCCCGCTACGTGGGCAGCCACCCGATGGCCGGGCGCGAGCGCTCCGGGGCGGTCTCCGCCCGCACCGACCTGTTCGCCGGGCGGCCCTGGGTGGTCGCCGCGCACGACCTCGCCGCCCCCGCCGCCGTGCGGGCGGTCCACGACCTCGCCACGGACTGCGGCGGGGTCCCGGTGACGATGGGCGCCGCCGAGCACGACGCGGCCGTCGCCGTCGTCTCCCACGCCCCCCAGGTCGCGGCGAGCCTCGTCGCCGCCCGGCTGCGCGAGGCCTCCGAGCCCGCGGTCGCCCTGGCCGGGCAGGGGCTGCGCGACGTGACCCGGATCGCCGGCAGCGACCCGACGCTGTGGGCGCAGATCCTCGCCGGCAACGCCGCCCCCGTGGCGGACGTGCTGGAGGACCTGCGCCGCGACCTCGACGACGTCGTCGCCGCCCTGCGGGCGCTGGCCCGGGACCCGGCCGCGCCCGGGGCGCGCGGCCGCCTCGCCCGGGTGATCGCCGACGGCGGGGCCGGGCGGGACCGGATCCCCGGCAAGCATGGCAGCGCCCCCACGGCCTACGCGACGGTCGTCGTCGTCGTCCCCGACCGCCCCGGGGCCCTGGCCGGGCTGCTGACCGACGTCGACGCCGCCGGGGTCAACCTCGAGGACCTGCGCCTGGAGCACTCCGAGGGGCAGGCCGTCGCGCTCGCCGCCGTCGACGTGCTGCCCGCGGCCGCCGGCCCGCTGGCCGAGGCCCTGCGCGGGCGGGGCTGGACCGTCCCGCTCTGACGCCCGTCCGCGCGATTCACGGCCCGGCGGGGACGTCGACTAACCTCGTGCGGTGTCCTCCTCGTCCGCCGATCGTGGCCCCGTCGCGTCCACCACCACCCCCGACGACGTGCCCGTCGTGACCACCGCGCTCGTGGTCGCCGTCGACGGCCCCTCCGGCAGTGGCAAGTCCAGCGTCAGCCGGGCCGCCGCCCGCGCCCTGGGCGTCGCCTTCCTGGACACCGGCGCGATGTACCGCGCGGTGACGTGGGCGGCGCTGCGCGACGGCGTCGACCTGGACGACCGCACCGCGGTCGCCGCGCACGTGCGCGCCACCGCCCTGGTCGTCGGCACCGACCCCGCCGCCCCGACCGTCGCGGTCGCCGCGGCCGACGGCACCGAGACCGACCTGACCGAGGCCGTCCGCACCGACGAGGTCACCGCGAGCGTCAGCGCCGTGGCCTCCGTCCCCGCCGTCCGCCAGGACCTCGTGCTGCGGCAGCGGGCGCTCATCGACTCCGCGTGCGCCGCGCCGCTGCCCGGCCGCCGCGCCGGGGTGGTCGCGGAGGGGCGCGACATCACCACGGTCGTCGCCCCCGACGCCGACGTGCGGATCCTGCTCACCGCCGACGAGGGCGTGCGCCTGGCCCGCCGCGCCCGCCAGGACCTCGGCACGGCCGACGAGGCGGCGGTGGAGGCCACCCGCCGCGCCGTGGTCGAGCGCGACCGCGTCGACTCCCGCACCACGGCCTTCACCACCGCCGCCGACGGGGTCGTGACGGTGGACTCCACCCACCTCGACTTCGACGGGACCGTGGCGGCCGTCCTCGAGGTCGTCACCCGGGCCGCCGGGGGCGGGGCGTGAACCGGGCCCCGGTGGGCGGGGAGCACCCCGGCCCGCCGCAGGCCTGGACCCGGGCGGTCGGGAAGCTCCTCGCCCACGGCGTCTGGAACGCCCGCGTCCTGGGTGCGGAGAACGTGCCCACCACCGGTCCGGTCCTCTTCGCGGCCAACCACGCCTCGATCGTGGACGGGCCGCTGCTGTACGGCGTGACCCCGCGGCGGGCGCACTTCCTCGTCAAGAAGGAGATGTTCGAGGGCTC
This sequence comes from Kineococcus radiotolerans SRS30216 = ATCC BAA-149, assembly GCF_000017305.1. Lineage (GTDB taxonomy): Bacteria > Actinomycetota > Actinomycetes > Actinomycetales > Kineococcaceae > Kineococcus > Kineococcus radiotolerans. The sequence continues at coordinate 3,885,980 of NC_009664.2, forward strand.
GCTGCTGACGCGCTTCGTCGGGGGGGCCCTGTTGCAGGCCGGTCAGATCCCCATCGACCGCACCCGCGGCGACCGCGACGCGCTGCAGTCGGTGCTGGCGGTCCTCGCCGCCGGCGGGGCGGCGGGGGTCTTCCCCGAGGGGACCCGCGGGCGCGGCGACGCGGCCAGCGTGCGCAGCGGCATCGCCTGGATCGCGCTGCAGTCCGGCGCCCCCGTGGTGCCCGTCGCCTGCCTCGGCGCCCACCTGCGCGGCGAGCCCCCCCGGTCGCTGCCGCCCCTGCGGCGCAAGCTGACGTTCTGCTTCGGCGAACCCTTCACGGTCGTCAAGGAACCCGGGGTGCCCGGGCGGACCGCCCTGGCCAACGCCGTCGAACGCGTCCGGGTGGAGCTGTCCAGCCACGTGCTGGACTCCTTGCAGCGCACCGGCATCCAACTACCCGAAGACCAGGACGGCGCCGACGAGCTGGGGCTCGGCGAGATGACGTCCGACGACGTGCCAGGAGGCACCCGGTGAGCAGCACCCCCGAGAACCCCGACATCCCCGAGAGCACCCCGCAGCACCCCGACGAGAACGTCGAGCGCGCCCTGCGCGTCGGCCTCGAGGACTACGACCTCTCGCCCGAGGACGTCCAGCTCCTCGAGTCCGACGGCCTGGAGGGCGAGGAGGACGCACCCACCGGCCCGCTGCCGGTGCTCGCCGTCGTCGGCCGGCCCAACGTGGGCAAGTCGACCCTGGTCAACCGCATCATCGGCCGGCGCGAGGCCGTCGTCGAGGACGTCCCCGGCGTCACCCGCGACCGCGTCGCCTACCCGGCCAACTGGGCCGGGCGCGACTTCACCCTCGTCGACACCGGCGGCTGGGAGGCCAAGGCCGAGGGCCTGAACCTCGCCGTCGCCGACCAGGCCGAGCTCGCCATCGAGCTCGCCGACGCCGTGATGTTCGTCGTCGACGGGACCGTTGGCGCGACCGCGAGCGACGAGCAGGTCGTGCGCCTGCTGCGCAGGTCCGGCCGCCCGGTGACGCTCATCGCCAACAAGGTCGACGGCCCGCGCCAGGAGGCCCTCGCGACCGAGCTGTGGGGCCTCGGCCTGGGCGAGCCGCACCCGGTGTCGGCGCTGCACGGCCGCGGCACCGGCGACGCGCTCGACGCCGCGGTCAAGACGCTGCCCGCGGTCTCCGCCGTCGGCGGGGGGCTGATCCCCGAGGGCGGTCCGCGCCGCGTCGCGCTGCTGGGACGCCCCAACGTCGGCAAGTCCTCGATGCTCAACAAGCTCGCCGGTTCGGAGCGGGTCGTCGTCCACCCCACGGCCGGCACCACCCGCGACCCCGTCGACGAGATCATCGAGCTCGGCGGGCGGACCTGGCGCTTCGTGGACACCGCGGGCATCCGCCGCCGCGTGCACCTGACCAAGGGCGCCGACTTCTACGCCTCGCTGCGGACCCAGACCGCCCTGGAGAAGGCCGAGGTGGCCGTCGTCCTCGTCGACGCCAGCGTGCCCATCGCGGAGCAGGACATCCGGGTCATCTCCACCGTCGTGGAGTCCGGGCGCGCCCTCGTCGTGGCCTACAACAAGTGGGACCTCACCGACGAGGAGCGCCGGCACTACCTCGAGCGCGAGATCGAGAAGGAGCTCGTGCAGATCCCGTGGGCGCCGCGGGTGAACGTCTCGGCGCAGACGGGGCGGCACATGGAGCGCCTCGTCCCGGCCATCGACACCGCGCTGGCCTCGTGGGAGATGCGCATCCCCACCGGGCGCCTCAACGCGTTCCTGGGCTCGATCGTCGCCGCCCACCCGCACCCGGTGCGCGGGGGCAAGCAGCCGCGCATCCTCTTCGGGACCCAGGCCTCGACCCGCCCGCCGCGCTTCGTCATCTTCGCCAGCGGCTTCCTGGAGGCCGGCTACCGCCGCTTCCTCGAGCGCCGGCTGCGCGAGGAGTTCGGCTTCGAGGGCACGCCCATCGAGGTCAGCGTGCGGGTGCGGGAGAAGCGCAAGCGATGAGGTAAGGTTCTACCCGGCCCGCGAGGAACGGGGCCGGGTGGTCGACCCTCGGGTCGATCGGGCTGTGGCGCAGCTTGGTAGCGCACTTGACTGGGGGTCAAGGGGTCGCAGGTTCAAATCCTGTCAGCCCGACCAGCGTTCGCGCAGGTCAGCACGGAGGGGTCGGACCCGAGAGGGTCCGGCCCCTCCGTCGTTCCCGGACCGCCCGGGGGCGGCGTCAGGAGGGGCGGGGGGCGTACATGACGATCCCGACCCCGACCAGGCACACCAGCGCCCCGGCGACGTCGAAGCGGTCGGGGCGGTAGCCGTCGACGACGGCGGCCCACAGCAGCGAGCCGGCGACGAAGACCCCGCCGTAGGCGGCGAGGACCCGGCCGAACTGCGCCTCCGGCTGCAGCGTCGCGGCGAACCCGTACAGGCCCAGCGCGATGACGCCGGCGCCGATCCAGGCCAGGCCGCGGTGCTCGCGGACCCCCTGCCAGACCAGCCAGGCCCCGCCGATCTCCAGCAGGGCGGCCAGCACGAAGAGGGCGATCGAGCGCAGGACGTCCACGCCGGAACGCTAGCGGGCCCTGCTCGGTGCTCCTGCGGCCCGCACGGGGCCGCGTGGGCCCCCGAGGGGCCCGCGCGCCGGGGACGGGGAGTCCGGGGCCGCCGGGCCTTGAGTAGGGTCAGCGCATGTCCTGCCAGGAGCCGTCCGAGGCGCCGTTCGTCGCCGTCCACGACGCCTGCAAGACCTACCCGTCCGCGGACGGCACCGTCCACGCCCTCGACCACGTCGACCTGCAGGTCCCCCGCGGCCGGTTCGTCAGCGTCATCGGGCCCTCCGGCTGCGGCAAGTCGACCCTGCTGCGCCTGGTCGCCGGGCTCGAGGAGCCCGACGGGGGGCAGGTGCGGATCTGCAGCCGCAGCGCGGCCGAGGCGCGCGCGGACAAGATGATCGGCTTCGTGCCCCAGGTGCCCGCGCTGCTGCCGTGGCTGGACGTCCTGGGCAACGTCCGCCTGCTGGAGAAGGTCAACCGCTCCGGGACCGCCCGCCGGCGGCGCGCGGCCGCCCCCGCCCGCTCGGGCCTGGCCTCCGACCCCGTCGCGCTGCTGACCCGCCTCGGTCTGGGGGACGTCCTGAACCGCCGCCCCGGTCAGCTGTCCGGCGGCATGCAGCAGCGGACGGCGATCGCGCGCGCGTTCGCCCTCGAACCCCAGGTCCTGCTCATGGACGAGCCGTTCTCCGCCCTCGACGAGTTCACCCGCGAGTCCGCGCAGCTGCAGCTGCTCGACGTGTGGCAGGAGCTGCGGACCACCGTCGTCTTCGTCACCCACTCCATCGCCGAGGCCGTGCTGCTCTCGGACACCGTCGTGGTGATGGCGGCCCGGCCCGGGCGCATCGCGGGCGTCGTCGACGTCGGTCTCGACCGCCCCCGCCACCACGGGCTGCTGGACTCCGCCGACATGCACGACCACGAGCACCGCATCCGCGAGATCCTCGGGCGCGCCTGGGACCCGCTGGACCCCGCGAGGGGCGCCGCGTGAGGTTCGCGCACCCCCGGTTCTGGCTCCCCACCGTCCTGGCCCTCGTCGTCGCCGGGCTGCTGTGGACGTGGGTGGCGCGGGACAACCCCTACGTCCTGCCCACGCTGCCCAGCGTGGGACGCCAGTTCGTGGAGAACCCCGACCTCTACCTCGCCAACGCCGCCACCACCCTGCAGGAGGCCCTCGTCGGGCTGGCGCTGGGCACGCTCGTCGCCGTCCTCGTCGCCGTGCTGGTGGCGGAGTCGGCCCTGCTGTGGCGCGCGACGATGCCGCTGGCGGTGATCCTCAGCGTCACCCCCGTCGTCGCCATCGCGCCCGCGCTGGTCGTCGCCTTCGGCTTCGGCATGACGCCGAAGTACGTCGTGACCGGCCTCATCACCTTCTTCCCCGTCCTCATGAACACCGTCACCGGGTTGCGGTCGGTGGACCGGCACGTCCTGCAGGTGTTCCGGACCGTCGACGCGTCGCGCGCGGAGGTGCTGCTGCGGCTGCGGTTCCCCAGCGCGCTGCCCTACCTGTTCTCCGCGCTGCGGGTGGTGTTCCCGCTCTCCCTCGTCGGGGCGATCGTCGCGGAGTTCTCCGCCTCCGGCGCCCAGTCCGGGCTGGGGACCCTCATCAGCGTGGCGAGCTCGAACTCCCAGCTGGACCGGGTGTTCGCCGCCATCGCCTGCCTGGCCGCCATGGGATCGCTGCTGCTCCTGCTCGTCACCACCGTCGAACGTCGTGCGCTGTCCTGGCACGAGTCGCAGAACCGCTGAGAAACCGACCCCAGGAGATCCCCGTGACCCGTCTGCGCACCCCCCTCGCCGTCGGCGCGGCCCTCGCCCTCCTGCTCGCCGGGTGCGGGGGTTCCGACGAGCCGGGGGCCGGCGGCGGCTCCACCCCGACCGGCAGCCGCGGCTCCGCCGTCTCGCCCGAGCGGTGCGCGCAGAACGAGGCGGCGGGGAAGGTCACCTACGTCACCGGCTACCAGTACCAGTCCTCCGTCGGCATCCTGGAGCCGATCGCGGCGCAGGCGCTGGGCTACTTCGACGCGGTGTGCCTGGACGTGGAGATCCAGCCGGGCACGGGGGAGACCGCGCAGAACGCCCAGCTCGTCGCGGCCGGCACGGCGCAGATCTCCTCCATCGCGGGCAACTCCGACGTGCTCGTCAACGTGTCCAACGGCGTCGACGTGCAGGCCGTCGCCACCTTCGGCCACGTCCCGGTCGCCACCCTCATGACCCGCCCCGACGTCACCGACCTGAAGCAGCTCGAGGGGACGACGCTGGGGCAGAAGGGGGCGCTGCCGGTGACGATCGAGGCCATGCTGCGCGCCGCCGGCGTCGACGTCTCGAAGATCACCCAGGTCGTGGTGGGCTACGACCCGACCGTCCTGGTCCGCGGCCAGGTGCAGTCGCTGACGGGGTACAAGTCCAACGAACCGCTGACCCTGGAGGCGAAGGGGGAGCAGGTGACGCTGTGGAACCCCGAGGACTACGGCGTCCCCGGGTCCATCGCCACGACCATCGTCAACCCCGGCTTCCTCGCCGAGCACCGCAGCGCCGTCGAGGACTTCCTCCGTGCCCAGCTCAAGGCCTACGCGTACTGCGAGGAGCACGCCGCCGAGTGCGTCGCCGACGCCGCGGCCCTCTCCCAGGCCGGGTACGACACCGACCACAACGTGCAGGTGTGGCAGACCGAGTCGAAGCTCGTCGACGACTCCCTGCCGGCGGGGCAGGTGCTGGGGCAGGTCGACGTCGCCTCCCTGCAGACCGAGGGCGACTTCCTCGTGCGGATGGGCCAGATCCCCTCCGTCCCCGACCTCGGGGAACTCGTCGTGCCCGACCTCGTGACCTCGCTCCACGCGGACGGTCAGCTCGTCTGGCCCGTCCCGTGACCGCGTCCCCCGCGTCCCCCGCCGCCGCCGCGACGGAGTACGGCATCTTCCTGCCCATCGGCAACGGGGGCTGGATCATGTCCGAGACCGCTCCCCACCCGCGGGCCACCTACGCCTACAACCGCGAGGCCGCGCTGACCGCGGACCGCCTCGGGCTGGACTTCGTGATGTCGATGGCGAAGTGGCGCGGCTACGGCGGCCGCACCGACCACTGGGGCGAGACCCTGGAGTCGATGACGATGATGTCGGCGCTGGCCGAGGCGACCCAGCGGGTGAAGGTCTGGGCGACGGTGCACACCAACCTCTTCCACCCCGCCCTGGTCGCCAAGATGTTCGCGACCCTCGACCAGGTCTCGGACGGCCGGTGCGGCATGAACGTCGTCGTCGGCGCCTACGAGCACGAGTTCTCCCAGATGGGGCAGTGGCGCTCGGACTTCAGCCACGACGACCGCTACCGCTACACCGAGGAGTGGCTGCACCTCGTCCAGCGGTTGTGGAGCGAGGACTCCGTCACCGCGCACGGGGAGTTCTTCACCCTCGACGACTGCCAGTCCCGGCCCCACCCGTCCCGGCGCCCGACCCTCGTCTCCGCCGGGCGCTCGGAGGCCGGCCTGCGGTTCCAGGCCGCCCACTGCGACGGGTCCTTCCTCACCGCCGAGGACCTGCCCGGGCTGCGGGCCGCCGGGGAGCACGTCAAGGCGCTGGCCGCGGAGCGGGGGCGCTCGCTGAGGACGTACGCCATGCTGACCGTCGTCCTCGACGAGACCGACGCCGCGGCGGAGGCGAGGTTCCGCGAGCACGGCCGCGGCTACGACGCCGAGGCCATCACCAACATGAAGCTGTCGTGGGGTCTGCCGCTGGACCGCGCGATGTCCATGACGGCCGGGGACGAGGCCCACGAGGCGTTCCAGACCGCCGTCGTCGTGGGCGGACCGGCGTCGGTGGCCGAGCAGGTCCTCACCCACGTCCACGAGACCGGGCTGGACGGGCTCATGCTGATCTTCCCCGACTACCTGCAGGACCTGCCCGCCTTCGGGGAACTGGTCCTGCCCACCCTGCGCGCGGAGTCCTGATGGACCCCCGGCTGCCGCGGCTGGCGGGCCGGCGCGGGGCGCTGCTCGTCGTCGACGTCCAGCGCTCCTTCGCCGACCCGGCGTTCCTCACCGACCTCCCCGGGCCCGCCCGCGCCGACGTGGCCGCCGCGGTCGGGGGGATCGTCCGGGCGGTCGCCGCCGCGCGCGCGGCCGGCACCGCCGTGGTCTGGGTCCGGCTGCGGGTGCCGCCCACCGACCCCTGGGAGGCGTCGAACTGGTTCCGCGGGCTCGCACCCGGCGACGACTGGCCCACCGCGTGGGAACCCTGCGTCGAGGGGACACCCGGCGCCGAGGGCTACGCCGTGGAACCCGCCGACGGCGAGCTCGTCCTCACCAAGCGGACCTACGACGGGTTCGCCGGCACCGGCCTGGCCGACCGGCTGCGCGAGCGCGGGGTCGAGTGGCTGGCCGTCGCCGGGCTGACCAGCGACTGCTGCGTGCTGGAGACCGCCGGCAGCGCCTTCACCCACGGCTTCCGCACGGTGGTCCTGGCCGACGCCACCGCCGCCCACGACCGCCGCGCCCACGACGCGGCCCTGCACGTCCTGTCCCTGCACAGCGCCGTCGTCGCCGACCTCGACGAGGTCCGCGCCCTCTGGTGAGCCCGGCGCCGGGCCGCTCAGGCGCCGACGGACAGCGTCCCGCGCAGCACGCTGTCGGAGGAGTGGCCGGGGTCCCCGTCCAGCGGTTCGCGGGAGACGTCGACGACGGCGAAGCGGTCCAGGTCGAGGTCGGCGGGCAGCGTCACCGTGGTCACCGCGGTCACCGCGCCGGCGTCCGCGGTGCCCCCGTCGAGGGTCCCCAGCGACACCAGCCCGCCGTCCGCGTCGAGCAGCCACGCCTCGAGGAACCCGTCCACCGGGGCGGGCACGCCGGAGATCCGCAGCTCCAGCCGCCGGGTGCCGTCCTGCTCGGTGACGTCGGCGGTGCCGCGGGCGGGGCCCGGGTCCTGGCCGGGCAGGGGGCCCAGCGCCGCCGAGGACACCACCACCGGCCGCGGCGCGGCGGTGGGGGTGGGCGGGTCCGCCGCCAGCCGGGTGCCGAGCACCCCCAGGCCCAGGCCGACGGCCGCGGCCGCCGCGACCGGGAGCCAGCGGCGGCGGGGCGCGGTGCGCCCGGGCTCCCGCCGCAGCGGTCGCACGACCGGGGCGACCGGCTCGGGACCGCCGGCGGGCGCGGGGGACGGCGCACGGGGGGTGAGCGGGTCGAAACCGAGCTCGCGGGCGATGCCCTCCCACGTCCCCGCGGGCACCGGCACCGGCTCCACCACGTCCTCGGAGCGGGCCGCGCCGACGACCCGCGACCAGGCGGCGACCTCGTCGCGGCACACCGCGCACCCCGCCAGGTGGGCGTCGACCTCCGCGGGGACGTCCTCGCCCAGGGCCACGAGCACGGCGGTGTCCTCGGGGAGGTGACCGCCCTCGGGGAGGGTGGACTCATCCATCGGCACGGTCGTCCTCCAGGCGCGAACGCAACCGGCGCAGGGACCGCCGGAGGTGGCTCTTCACGGTACCCACGGGCAGACCGGTGCGTTCGGCGATCTGCGTCTGGGTCAGGTCCTCGAAGAACGCCATCCGCACGAGGGTGCGCTGGGGTTCCCCGAGCTCGTCCACCTCGGCGAGCAGGACCACGCGGTCGGTCGCGGTGTCCTGCGGCGCGGGCTCCAGCACCACGGTGGCGTCCCCGCCGTGCAGCTGCTCGGGGTCGGTGAGGACCTCGGGCCGGTAGCGGGTGGTGAGGGCGTCGGCGATGCGGTGGCGGGCGATGCCCACCAGCCACGCCGGGAGCGAGGACCGCTCGGGGTCGAAGCGCTCCCGCGAGCGCCAGGCCGAGACGAAGACCGCCTGCACCACGTCCTGGGCGTCGGTCTCCTCCAGCCGGCGCCGGGCGAGGCCGTTGACCAGCGGGGCCCAGCGGGTGAACGCCTCCCGCAGGGCGCGCTCGTCCCCGGCGGCCAGCGCCCGGCCGACCGCGGCGTCGTCCCACGACGCCGGGTCGGTCCAGGCGGCTGCCGCCCGTGACGGTGACGGGTCGGGCCGGGGGTTCACGGGCCCCACCGTAGGGGTCCCGACCCCCGGCGCCAGCCCGGCGGGCCCTCCCACGGGCTCAGGCCCGCGCCGTGACGACGACGTTGTCCTCGTACGTCCCCGTCCGGGGGTCGAAGTCGCCGCCGCAGGTGACCAGCACCAGCTGCGGCGGCCCCTGCCGGGCGAACAGCTCACCGGTGGGCAGCTCGTCCTTGGGGTAGCTGCGCCGGGCCGTCACCGCGTGCTCGGAGACGCTCCCGTCGGAGGAGGTGACCCGCACGAGCATGCCGTCCGCCACGTCCTGGAGGTCGAAGAGGGCACCGGGCCCCGCGTCGCGGGTGTCGACGTGCCCGGCGAGCACGGCGTTGCCCGCCTCGCCCGGGACCGGGCCCCACCGGTACCAGCCCACGACGCGGGGGTCGTCGGGCACGGCCAGCGCCCCCGCCCCGTCCACGCCCACCGGGACGACGGGAGCGTCCACCCCGAGGGCGGGCACCTCCAGGCGCACCGGGACCGGCTCGGGGGCCGCGGGGACGGGAGCCGCGTCCCGGCGCCCCACCGGCGCCGGGACGGCCGCGGTGACCACCGGCCCCGGCGCGAGCGCGGGGGCGGTGGGAGCGGGAGCGGCGGCGGGCGGCGCCGGCAGGGGCGTCCCGAACCCCGCCGCCGGGCGCGCGAGCCACCACCCGGCGATCAGCAGGACCCCGACGAGGGCCAGCGCGCACGCCAGGACGGCGCGGACCCCGGCCCGGGGGCGCACCGGGACCGGTGCGCCCCCGTCCCGGCGCGCCTCAGGCCGCGGCGCGCGCACGCCGGGAGGCGACGGCGGCGACCCCCGCACCGGCGAGCGTGAGCGCGCCGGCGCCGGCCACCCAGCCGGGCAGGCCGTCCTGGGCCCCGCCGCCGGAACCGGACGGGACGCCGGTGGGAGCACCCGCACCGGCGGTGATCTGCTGGGTGGCCAGGGCGAGGTTCCCGTCCGCGGCCGAGCCCCAGGCGTAGACGACCGTCTCGGTGCCCTCGGGCAGGGTCAGGTCGGCCGGGCCGATCGCGACCTGGTCGGTCCCGGCGAGGACGACGTCGGCGCTGACCGTGCCGGCGGGCACGGTGGCGCTGGCCTCGTTCGGGTTGGTCAGCCCGGTCAGCGCGGGCTGACCGCCGGCGCGCACGTCCACGGCCGGCGCGGCCGCGACGTGGCGGACGGTGAGCTCGGCCTGCCCCGCGGCCAGGTCGGCGGGCGTGTTCACGAACGGCGTCAGCGTCGGGGCGCCCTCGGCGCTCAGGTGGGCCACGACGGTGACGTTCGCCCCGGCGGGGACCTGCACGTCGTTCGCGGAGATCGCCGGCTGGGTGGTGGCCGGGTCCGCCCCGGCCGGGTAGACGGCGAGGTCGTAGCTGCCCGTGGGCAGCTGCTGCGGGTCGGTCAGGGTCCCCGGGGTGAAGCCGGGCACGAGGGCCTGGCCGTTGGCGTACACGTCCACGGTCAGCCCGGGGACGGCGTGCAGGATCGAGACGGTGGCCGTGCCGGTCGTGGCGGCGGCCGCGGTGCCCGCGGTGGCGACCACGGCCACCGGGACGGCGAGGGCGATCATCGGTGCGGCGACGAGAGCGGCGGTGCTGCGGGCGGTGCGCATCGGTTCTCCTCCAGGGTCTCGGGCCGCGCGGTGCGGCCCGTCACCCCCTCCTTCCGCCCGGGGGCGGTCGACGGATGCACCCGGCTCGGGTTTTCTCCCCGGTCTCCTCCCCGGGGGTCCGGGGCCCGCCCGGCGCCGGTGGTCGCCGACCGGTGGGGTGCCGGACCGCCGCCTAGACTCGACCGGTCATGTCCCGGTCCTCCCAGCGGCGTTCCCGCCCCGCCTCCCGCACCCCCGTCCGCTCCCGCCCGGGCTCCGCCCCCGGGGCGCTGCCCGCCGACCCGCGCGCCAGCGCCCTCGCCGAGCGGCTGCGCGCGGTCTCCCTGCGCGACGAGGACCGCCTCCGCCGCCGGCTGGCGGGCCTGGCCCGGCGCCCGGTGGAGGCCTTCGAGGAGGAGCTGCCCGCCCTGGAGCAGCAGACGGTCGCCGCCGAGCAGCGGGTGACCGCCCGCGCCGCGAGCGTCCCCGCCCTGCGCTACCCGGAGCAGCTGCCGGTCAGCCAGGAGAAGGACCGCATCGCCGCCGCGCTGCGCGACCACCAGGTGATCGTCGTCGCCGGCGAGACCGGGTCGGGCAAGACGACGCAGCTGCCGAAGATCTGCCTGGAGATCGGCCGCGGGCTGCGCGGGCGGATCGGGCACACCCAGCCCCGGCGGATCGCCGCGCGCGCGGTGGCCGAACGCGTCGCCGAGGAGCTCGGCACCGAGCTGGGCGGCAGCGTCGGCTACGCCGTGCGCTTCACCGACACCGTCGGCGAGGACAGCCTCGTCAAGGTCATGACCGACGGGATCCTGCTGGCCGAGATCCAGCGCGACCCCGAACTGCTCCAGTACGACACCCTCATCATCGACGAGGCCCACGAGCGCAGCCTGACCATCGACTTCCTGCTCGGCTACCTCGCCCGGCTGCTGCCGCGCCGGCCCGAGCTGAAGCTCGTCATCACCTCCGCGACGATCGACCCCGAGCGGTTCTCCCGCCACTTCGGCGGGGCGCCGATCCTCGAGGTCTCCGGGCGCACCTACCCCGTGGAGGTGCGCTACCGCCCGCTGCTGGCGGCCGAGCTCGCCGAGGAGCTGCTCGGCCCCGCCGACGAGGAGGAGGGCGACGCCCTCGACGAGCGCGACGACCTCGTCGGCGACGACCGCGACCAGACCGAGGGCATCCTCGACGCCGTGCGCGAGCTCGCCGCCGAGGGACCCGGCGACGTCCTGGTGTTCCTGCCCGGCGAGCGGGAGATCCGCGACACCGCCGACGCGCTCGCGGACCTGGTCAAGGAGCGCGGGTTCCGCGGCACGGAGATCCTCCCGCTGTTCGCCCGGCTGTCCGCCGAGGAGCAGCACCGCGTGTTCCGGACCGCCGCCCACCGCCGGATCGTGCTGGCCACCAACGTCGCCGAGACCTCGCTGACCGTCCCCGGCATCCGCTACGTCGTGGACGCCGGGACCGCGCGGATCTCCCGCTACAGCCACCGCACGAAGGTGCAGCGGCTGCCCATCGAGCGGATCTCGCAGGCCTCGGCCAACCAGCGGGCCGGCCGCTGCGGCCGAGTCGCCGACGGCATCTGCATCCGGCTCTACTCCCAGAGCGACTTCGAGTCGCGCCCGGAGTTCACCGACCCCGAGATCCTGCGGACCAACCTCGCCGCGGTCATCCTGCAGATGACCTCCCTCGGGCTCGGCGACATCGCCGCGTTCCCGTTCGTCGAACCCCCCGAGCCGCGCGCGATCACCGACGGCCTCGCCCTGCTGGCCGAGCTCGGCGCGCTGGAGGACGCCCGCCCGGGCGACCGCGGCGTCCCCCGCCTGACCCCCACCGGGCGCGACCTCGCCCGGCTGCCCATCGACCCGCGGCTGGGGCGGATGGTGCTGGAGGCCCAGCGCAACGGCTGCCTGCACGACGTCCTCGTCGTCGTGGCGGCGCTGTCGGTGCAGGACCCGCGCGAACGCCCGCTGGAGAAGCGCGAGCAGGCCGCGCAGCTGCACGCGCGGTTCCGCCACGAGCAGTCCGACTTCCTCACCTACCTCAACCTGTGGTCCTACCTGCAGCACCTGCAGCGCGACCTGTCCTCCTCGGCGTTCCGCCGCCGGGTCAAGGCCGAGATGCTGCACTTCCTGCGGATCCGGGAGTGGCAGGACACCTATTCCCAGCTGCGCCGGGTGACCCGGGACCTGAGGTTCTCCGTCGAGGTCCGCGAACCCGCCGAGCTCGGCGAGGACGAGCTGTTCCCCGCGCCGGGCTACGACGCCGACGCGGTGCACCGCTCGCTGCTGGCCGGGCTGCTGGGCAACATCGGGCTGAAGGACGTCCGCGAGGACACCGCCAAGGCCGGGGCGAGGACCGGGGGACGCCGTGAGAGCCGGCCCACCGGCCGGCAGCAGGTGGAGTACACCGGCGCCCGGGGGGCGAAGTTCGCCGTCTCCCCGGGGTCCTCGCTGGGCCGGCGCAGCCCGGACTGGGTCGTGGCGGGCGAGCTCGTGGAGACGTCGCGGTTGTGGGCGCGCGTCGTCGCCGCCATCGACCCGCGCTGGATCGAGCCGCTGGCCGCGCACGTCGTGCGGCGCAGCTACTCCGAACCCCGGTGGTCGCGCAAGCGCGCCGCGGTGATCGCCACCGAGCGCGTCACCCTCTACGGGGTGCCGATCGTCGCCGGGCGCAGCGTGCCCTACGGCGGCGTCGACCCCGAACTGGCCCGCGACCTCTTCATCCGCCACGCCCTGGTGGAGGGGGACTTCGAGACCCGGCACGAGTTCTTCCACCGCAACCGGGAACTGCTGGCCGAGGCGGAGGAGCTGGAGCACCGCGCCCGGCGGCGCGACATCGTCGTCGACGACGAGGTGCTCTTCGCCTTCTACGACGCCCGCGTCCCCGCCGACGTCGTCTCCGGCCGCCACTTCGACGCGTGGTGGAAGGACGAGCGGCGGGTGCGCCCGGACCTGCTGACCTTCGACCCGGCGATGCTGGTCACCGAGGACGACGCGGTGAGCGAGGAGCAGTTCCCCCGCGTCTGGCGCCAGGGGGACCTGGAGCTGGCCCTGGACTACGTCTTCGACCCCGGCTCGCCCGCCGACGGCCTGACCGTGGACGTGCCCGTCGAGGTCGTCAACCGCTTCGACGACCGGGACCTGCTGTGGCAGGTCCCCGGGTTCCGCCACGACCTGGTGACCGCGATGATCCGGGCGCTGCCCAAGGAGCTGCGCAAGAACCTCGCCCCGGCGCCCGACAAGGCCGCCCGGTTCCTGGAGCGGGTCCGGCCCCACGTGGACCGGTTCTGGCCCGCCTTCGAGGCCGAGATGCCCCGGCTGGGCGACGGGACGGAGATCTACGCCGAGGACGTGGACTGGACGAAGGTCCCCGCCCACCTGCGCCCCACGTTCCGGGTGCTGGCGGGGGACGGGTCGGTCCTGGCCACCGGCAAGGACTTCCCCCGGCTGCGGGCCTCCCTGGAGACCGCCGTCGTCGAGACCCTCGCCGCCGCCGCCGACGACGTGCAGCGCACCGGGGCCACCTCGTGGGCCGACCTGCCCGAGGAGGTCCCCCCGACCCACACCAGCGTCGTGCGCGGCAGCGACGTCACGTCCTACCCCGCGCTGGTCGACGAGGGCACCACCGTCGGCCTGCGGACCTTCCCCGACGCCGCGCGGGCCGCCGTCGCCCACCGCGAGGGGGTGCTGCGGCTGCTCGTGCTGGCCCTGCCGTCCCCGGCGCGCCGCGTCCAGGACGCTCTCACCAACGACGCGAAGCTGCTGCTGGCCCGGGCTCCGCACGCCGACGCCGGCGCCGTCGTCGCCGACTGCGCGCAGGCCGCCGCGGCGCAGTTGCTCGACGAGGCCCGCGGCGGCGAGGTCCGCACGGCGGGGGAGTTCCGGCGGCTGCTGGAGCGGGTGTCGCCGCGCTACGCCGACCTCACGGCCACGGCGGTGGAGCGCACGCTGCGGGTGCTGCGCACCGCGGCCGCGGTGGAGAAGAACATCTCCCGCACCAGCAGCCTCGCGCTGGTGCCCTCCCTGGCCGACGTCCGCGAGCAGTTCACCGGTCTCGTGCACGCGGGGTTCGTCGCCGAGACCGGGGTCGAGCGGCTCCCGGACCTGCTGCGCTACCTGCAGGGGATCGACCGCCGGCTGGCGACGATGCCGGAGAACCCGCAGCGGGACCGGGTGCGGATGGCGGAGTTCGCCCGGGTGCGCGAGGAGCACCGGAAGCGGCTGGCGCGCGCCGGTTCACCGGTCCCCCCGGAGCTGGCGCGGATCCGCTGGACGCTGGAGGAGCTGCGGCTGCAGAAGTTCGCCCCGGGGATCCCCACGGCCCACCCGGTCAGCGACGAGCGCGTGCTCAAGGCGCTGGCGGAATTCCCCTGAGGAGTTCCGCCGAGGTCTTGCACTCGACCCGTCGGAGTGCTAGATCTGAGGTGTGGCACCGGCCCGGCCGGTGACCCGATCGGCAGCGCATCTCCTTCTCTCGCACTGGAGGTGGTGTACGTGTTGATGCGCACTGATCCCTTCCGGGAGCTCGACCGGCTCACCCAGCAGGTCCTCGGGACGACAGCCCGGCCCGCGCTCATGGCGATGGACGCCTGGCGCAGCGGCGAGGAGTTCGTCGTCGAGTTCGACCTCCCGGGGGTCGACCCGTCCAGCATCGAGCTGGACGTCCAACGCAACGTCCTCAGCGTCCGGGCCCAGCGCCCGGTGCACGAGGGCACGGCCGAGATGGTCGCGGCCGAACGTCCGCGCGGGGTGTTCAGCCGCCAGCTGATCCTCGGCGACAACCTGGACACCGAGCGGATCACCGCGAACTACCAGGCGGGTGTCCTCGCGCTGCGGGTCCCGGTGGCGGAGAAGGCCAAGCCGCGACGCATCGCCGTCGAGACGGCCGAGCAGCCGCAGGCCATCTCCACCTGAGGGGTCCCCGTGGGCGTGCTCGTGCAGGAACGACGGCGCCCCGGCGAGGACCGGCCGGCCGCGGGGCTGGACGGGTGGTCGCAGGACGAGGTCGAGGAGGAGTTCCGCGCCCTGGTGGCGACCCTCCTCGACACCCCGACCGACGTCGTCCGCCCCGGTCCCCACCCCCCGGTGCCACCGCGCCCGCCGGTGGCGGTGGCCGGGGCCGGGGACCGCAGACCGCCCCGCCGGGAGCGCTCGCCCCCGTGACGGGACCCGCGGGGGCGTGGCGGTGAGCTCCACGGGCCCGGTCGCGCCCACCCGGACGCGACCGGGCCCACCGGGACCCGCCGCCGTCCGCGCCGACGGCCCGGCGGGGGGTCCCCGTAGGCTGCACGCTCGGGGCACGGGCGGCAGCGGGGACGGGGGACGACGGTGGTGGCGAGCGGGCACGTCGTCAGCGACCGCGTGCTCACGATCCCCAACGGCCTCAGCCTCCTGCGGCTGCTGCTGCTGCCGGTCTTCGCCGTCCTGATCCTGGGCGGCCGCGACGGGTGGGCCCTGCTCGTCCTCGTCGTCAGCAGCGCCAGCGACTACCTCGACGGCAACCTGGCCCGGCGCTGGAACCAGGTGACCCGCCTGGGGCAGGTGCTGGACCCCTTCGCCGACCGGCTCTACATCCTCACCACCCTGCTGGGCCTGGCCCACCGCGACCTCGTCCCCTGGTGGCTCGTGGTCGTGCTGCTCGCCCGCGACCTCGTCCTGGTGGCGACGGTGCCCGTGCTGGCCCGGATGGGTCACACGGTGCTGCCCGTGCACTTCCTGGGCAAGGCCGGCACGTTCTGCCTGCTCGGCGCCTTCCCGCTGCTGCTGCTGGCGGAGGTGTCGACCACCCTGGCCGGGCCCGCCGGCGCGGTGGGCTGGGCCCTGGCGCTGTGGGGCACCGGGCTGTACTGGTGGGCCGGGGTCCTCTACCTCGTCCAGCTCGTGCGGCTGCGGCGGAGCGAGCGCCCGTGACGCGCGGACCCGGCCCCGCCGGGCGCGAACCCGCCGGGCGCGACCCCGCGGCCAGCACGGCGTTGCTGACCGAGGTCATGACCCGCCCGCTCGACCCCGGGTACGCGGCCGCGGCGCGCCGCCGCGCCGAGAGCGGCGCCCCGCGCTCGCGCGCCGGGCGCGGGGGGACCTGGCTGGCGCTGCTGGCCATCGGTGCGCTGCTCGCCGTCGCCGGCGCGCGGGCCGCCGCGGCCGAACCGGCCGCCGACCGCGGCCGGCAGGCGCTGCTGCAGCGCATCGACGACGCCACCACCCGCTCCGACCGCCTCACCGCGCAGGTCGCGCAGGCGCAGGCCGGCAACGCCGAGCTGGCCGCCGCGCTCGGCGGCGCGCCGGCGGCCTCCGCCGACGCCCGCGCCGAGGGGCTCGCCGTGGCCGCCGCCGCGACCGCCGTCACCGGCCCGGGGCTGCAGGTCGTCCTGGACGACGCCCCCGAGGACGGCTCGGCCGGCTCGGACGGGGTCACCACGTCGGGGCGGGTCGTGGACCGCGACGTCCAGATCGTCGTCAACGGCCTGTGGCAGAACGGCGCCGAGGCCGTGGCGGTCAACGGGCAGCGGCTGAGCTCGCTGTCCTCGATCCGGGCCGCCGGCGAGGCCGTCCTCGTCGACCACCGCCCCCTGACCCCGCCGTACACGATCTCCGCGATCGGGGACCCGGCGGCGCTGGAGACCGGTCTGGCCACCTCGGTGGCGGGCCGCTACCTGCAGGTGCTGCGGGACAACTACGACATCCCCGCCGAGGTCACCACCCGTTCCGCGCAGGACGCGCTGACCCTGCCCGCCGCGCCCAGGCTCGACCTGAGGCTCGCGCGGGCGGACGCGCAGTAGGGTTCCCCCACGTGATCGCCGCCCTGGGACTCGTCGTCGGGATCGTCGCCGGCGTGCTGCTGCACCCCGAGGTGCCGGTGTTCCTGCAGCCCTACCTGCCGATCGCCGTCGTCGCCGCCCTCGACGCCGTCTTCGGGGGCCTGCGGGCCGTGCTGGACGGGATCTTCGACGACAAGGTGTTCGTCGTCTCGTTCCTGTCCAACGCCGTCGTCGCCGCGCTCATCGTCTACCTGGGCGACCAGCTCGGCGTCGGGTCCCAGCTGTCCACCGGCGTCGTCGTGGTGCTGGGGGTGCGGATCTTCTCCAACGCCGCGGCCATCCGCCGGCACCTGCTGAACGCGTGAGCGAGCAGCCGCGCCCCCGCCGTTCGCCGTGGCGGCGGTTGTGGCGGGCCGGCGCGCCGCGGGCCACCCGCGCGCAGCTGCTGGCCGGGCTCCTCTGCGCCGCCCTCGGCTTCGGGGTCGTCGTGCAGGTCCGCCAGACCGACACCTCCGGCCTGGACGACCTGCGCGAGGCCGACCTGGTCCGGATCCTGGACGACACCACCGAGCGCGGGGACCGCCTGGAGGAGGAGCTCAGCAGCCTGCAGGCCACCCGCCGCGAGCTCACCGAGGGTTCCGACTCCGCGCGCGCCGCGGCCGAGGCCGCGCAGCAGCGGGCCCGGGAGTACGGCCTGCTGGCCGGCACCCTGCCCGCGCACGGGCCGGGCATCGTCGCCACCGTCGGCGACCCCGCCGGCGCCGTCCGCTCCACCCACCTCATCCAGCTCGTGCAGGAGCTGCGCGACGCCGGGGCCGAGGCCATCCAGGTCGGCGGCACCCGGGTGGTGGCCGGGACGGCCTTCACCGACGCCGCGGGCGGGGTGCTGGTGGACGGGACGACCGAGCGCGCGCCCTACGTGGTGAACGTGATCGGGGACCCCGACACGCTGTCCACCGCGCTGGACATCCCCGGCGGCGTCCGCGAGACGCTGCGCTCGGCCGGAGCCGACCTGGACGTGCGCACCGCCGGGGGCGACGGGGCGGGGGGCGAGGTGCGGATCAGCGCCTTGCACGCCCTCTCCGCGCCTCAGTACGCTCGCCCGGCGTCACCGGGACCCTCCACCGGCAACGGCTGAGACCGGCCCGACCACCCGCCCCGAACCGAGGAGCCACCCCCCGCATGTCCAACGTCCCCGCCGACCTCCGCTACACCAGCGAGCACGAATGGGTGCGCGTCGAGGCGGACGGCACCGTCCGGGTCGGCATCACCGACCACGCCCAGGACGCCCTCGGGGACGTCGTCTACGTCTCGCTGCCCGCTGAGGGCGAGACCGTCACCGCCGGCGGCGCGTGCGGCGAGGTGGAGTCCACCAAGAGCGTCAGCGAGATCACCGCGCCGGTCTCCGGCACGGTCTCCGGGCACAACCCCGGTCTGGAGACGCGTCCGGACCTGGTGAACACCGACCCCTACGGCGAGGGCTGGATGTTCACCATCGCCCCCTCCGACACCGCCGAGGTCGAGGGCCTGCTCGACGCCGAGGCGTACGCCGCCCACGCCGGCTGAGCGCCCGTCACCCGCGTGTCGACCCGGAGGGCTGCCCCGCCGGGTCGGCACGGCTAGGGTGATCCTCGAAGTTCCGAGCGTGACCGTCCGCGGGCGGGGGTGAGCCCCGTCGCGGCCGATCACGTGCTCTGCCAGCGTGAGAGGTGGTGTCGATGTCCGCGTCGGGCACGTCCCCGGACGGAGGGACGACTCCCGAGGGAGCCCCGGAGGAGCGGCCGGTCGACTCGACCATGTCGTTCGCGGGTCTCGTGGTCCCGGAGGTGCACGAGAGCGCCGAGCGCGGTCTCACCAGCGACGACCGGGAGGCCATCGACGCGCTGCCGGCGGGGTCGGCGCTGCTGGTCGTGCGGCGGGGCCCCAACGCCGGGTCGCGGTTCCTCCTCGACGCCGAGCGGACCTCCGCCGGCCGTCACCAGACCAGCGACATCTTCCTCGACGACGTCACCGTCTCGCGGCGGCACGCGGAGTTCCTGCGGGCCCCCGACCCGTCGACCGGCCCGGGGTTCCGGGTGCGCGACGTCGGCAGCCTCAACGGCACCTACGTCAACCGCGAGCGCATCGACGACGTCGTCCTCGCCGCCGGCGACGAGGTGCAGATCGGCAAGTACCGGATGGACTTCCACCCCAGTCCCCGGGTGCCGCAGCAGGCCGGGCAGTGAGCCCGGCGGGAGCGCGCTCCCTGGACCCCAGCGCCCCGCGGATGACGATCGGGGAGGTCATGGCGATCCTGTCGCCGGACTTCCCCGAGGTCAGCGTCTCCAAGATCCGGTTCCTCGAGGAGCAGGGGCTCGTCGAGCCCGGGCGCACGGCCGCGGGGTACCGGAAGTTCTCCTCCGACGACGTCGACCGCCTGCGCTACGTCCTGGCCGCCCAGCGCGACCACTACCTGCCGCTGAAGGTCATCCGGGAGAACCTGCAGGCCCTGGACCGGGGTCTGGAGCCCTCCGAGCAGCCCGGCAGCGCGCCGCGGGTGCCCGAGATCGCCCTCGCCCCGCCCGTGGCCGGGGCCGGCCGCTTCGACGGGCACGCGGCCAACCTGCGCCTGACGCGCACCGAGCTGCTGCGGGAGTCCGGCGTCGAGGCCGCCCTGCTGGACGCCCTGGAGGGGTACGGCGTCCTCTCCCCGGCCCCGGGGGGCCCCTGGTACGACGGGGAGGCCCTGGAGGTGCTGCGCGCGGCCGCGGCGCTGGCCGCGCACGGCATCGAGGCCCGGCACCTGCGGATGTTCCGCACCGCCGCCGACCGCGAGGTCGCCCTGGCCGAGCAGGTCGCCGCGCCGCTGCAGCGGCTGGGGCAGCGCTCCTCGGGCGAGAGCGCCGACCGGGCCGACCAGGTGGCCCGGGAGATCGCCGCCGCCTGCCTGCGCCTGCACACGGCCCTCGTGGCGGGCGCCCTGGGCCGCTCCGGCCGCTGACCGCGCCCACCCGGGCCCGGGTCGTCCGGGTCCGGCGTCGCGCCGCGCCGCGGGCGGGGTACGGTGAACGGGTGCGCGCGCTCGATGTCATCGGCGTCCGGGTCGAGATGCCTTCCAACAACCCGATCGTGCTGCTGCGCGAACGGGACGGCGACCGCTACCTGCCCATCTGGATCGGGGCCCCGGAGGCGAGCGCCATCGCCTTCGCCCAGCAGGGTGTGGTCCCTCCCCGTCCGCTGACCCACGACCTCCTCAAGGACGTCATCGAGGCCGTCGGCCGACGTCTGGAGGAGGTCCGGATCGTCGCGGTCGAGGACAACGTCTACTTCGCCGAGCTGGTCCTCGACGGTGGCCTCACGGTCAGCTCGCGGACCTCCGACGCGATCGCCCTCGCCCTGCGCGTGGGCTGCCCCATCGTCAGCGCCGAGCAGGTGCTGGACTCCGGTGGCGTCCCGGTCCCCGACGAGGACGAGGACGAGGTGGAGAAGTTCCGCGAGTTCCTCGACCACATCTCGCCCGAGGACTTCGAGTCCGGGTCCGGGGAGCGCTGACGCGCGGGTCACGGAAAGGTCACGGTCCGCGCCGCGCCGCGCGTCTCGTTGACGCTCCGGGGGTGCTCTTCTACGGTCAGTGTGCAGGATGCTCCCGGTCGAACCTTCGACGGGTGGCGATGACGAGGAGGCCGGCGTGAGCAGTGGCGACGCAGTCGCAGGGTCGTCGCACAAGTCGA
The DNA here is from genome assembly GCF_000017305.1 of Kineococcus radiotolerans SRS30216 = ATCC BAA-149. GTDB lineage: Bacteria > Actinomycetota > Actinomycetes > Actinomycetales > Kineococcaceae > Kineococcus > Kineococcus radiotolerans. The sequence goes on from NC_009664.2 coordinate 3,906,594, forward strand.
CCCCACCAGCCCGTTCCCAGGGGCTGCTGTTCTCCGAGGACCTCCCCGACCTCGACGAGGAGGTCGGCTACCGCGGGCAGACCGCGTGCAAGGCCGCCGGCATCACCTACCGCCAGCTCGACTACTGGGCCCGCACGGGCCTGGTCGAACCCGGTGTCCGCGGGGCCTCCGGGTCCGGGTCCCAGCGCCTCTACGGGTTCCGCGACATCCTGGTGCTCAAGGTCGTGAAGCGCCTGCTCGACACCGGGGTCTCGCTGCACCAGATCCGCACCGCGGTGACCCACCTCCGCGAGCGCGGGGTCGACGACCTGGCCCAGATCACCCTCATGTCCGACGGCGCCAGCGTCTACGAGTGCACCTCGGCGGACGAGGTCATAGATCTCGTCCAGGGCGGGCAGGGGGTCTTCGGCATCGCCGTGGGCCGGGTCTGGCGCGAGGTCGAGGGGGAGCTCGCCTCGTTGCCCAGCGAGCGCCCCGCCCCCCGCGACCCCGGTCAGACGGCCATGGTCCTGGCCGACGAGCTCTCCCGCCGCCGCGCGGCGCGCAAGGCCGTCTGAGGAACCCCACCGCCCGGTCCCGGGCGGCCGCGGTGCCCCGCCCACCGGGACGGGGTCACCGGCCCGGTGGGGACCCGGTCGCGCTCAGTCGAGCAGTTCCGCCCGGGGCAGGGCCTGGAGGGCGAAGGGGTCGGTGACCCAGTCGTGGGCGTCGGGCAGCCAGTGCACCGCCGCCAGCATCGCGTCGGCCCAGGTGCCCAGCAGCTCGTCGAGACCCACGCGCCAGGAGTGCTGGTACCCCTCGCCGTCCTCGGACACCACGACCAGCTCGACGACGGTCCGGCTGGAGCCCAGGCGCACCGCGATGAGCTCCTCGTCGCGGGCGAACAGCGGCAGGAGCGCCGGCGGGGCGGCGAGACCCGGGCCCCGGCCGCTCGCGCGGCGGACGGCCTCGTCGAGGGTCAGGGGCACCCACCCGCCGGGACCGACGGTGGGGGCGCTGGTGCGGTAGGCCGTGCGCACCGGGTCCACCCCGTCGACGGCGCGCCACCAGGCCCGCGCCCCCCGCGGCATCAGCAGACCCAGCTGGCGCTCCACCGCGTCCAGCCGCGCCTCGTCGACGCCGGGACGCAGGTGGGCGGCGATGTCCGCGCCGCAGCGGGTCCACTGGGCCCGCAGGCGCTCGACGGTCCGCGTGACGCGGTCGGCCTCGGGGTCCGGCGCGGGGACGCGGGCCGCGGGGGCCGCGGCGGGGGCGCGGCGGGCGGCGCGGACCACGTGGTGGCGGTCGACGGGGGAGTTGGGTGTCACGGAACCTCCTAGGGCCCGCGGACTGCGCGGGGGAACGGGGCGGCGTCCACGGGACCGACGCCGGGCACACCGGTGGAATGAAGGTAGGCGATCACCGGGTGTCCCGCACCTCGGACGTCGCCCGGCCCCGCGCGGTTCCCCCCGGCCCCGCGCGGTCCCCTCAGGCCTGGAGCAGCACCCGGTCCAGGACCGCGTCGAACTGCCCGGCCACGGCCTGCGCCGGGCGGGTCCGCAGCGCGTGCAGCGGGACCCCGGCGCCCTGCGACTGCGGCACCGCCACCCGGTCCGGCACGGGCTCCAGCACCAGGTCGCCGAAGAGGGACTGCAGCTCCTCGTAGCGGAAGCGCTGCTCCCCCGAGCGCGGGACGAACCGGTTGACGAGGATCCCCACCACCCGCGGGGCGTTGCGCAGGGCCCGCACCTCGCGCAGCGTCCGGTCCACGGCGGCCACCGAGAACCGGCTCGCGTCGGACACCACGAGCACCGCGTCCGCCGCCCGCCAGGCGGACCGGGTGAGCCCGTTGAGGGAGGGCGGGGTGTCCAGCAGCGCGAGGTCGTGGTCGTCGAGCTTGCGCAGCGCGCGGCGCAGCGCCGTCAACGCCTCCTCGTCCGACCCGGGGGCGTCCAGGTCCGCGGAGGCGTCGGAACCGGTGAGGACGTCGAGCAGCCCGGGCTGGTCGTCGACCCAGCCGCTGGGGGCCACGGCGTCCTCGGCCACGCGGCGCTTCGGGGTCCGCAGCACCGCGGCCACGTCGTGCTCGCGCTGCGCGATGACGTCCAGGCCGGAAGTCGCGTCGGCCTGCGGGTCGAGGTCGACGACGAGGGTGCTGGTCCCGCGGTGCAGGGCGGCCGAGGCCAGTCCCAGGACGACGGAGGTCTTGCCCACCCCACCCTTGGCGCTGCAGACGGCGAGGCTGATCACGGCGCACAACCTATCCTCCCGGCCGCCTCGCCGAGGGTCCCGTACACTGGCGCCGCAGCAAGCACGGCCGTTCAGCTCGTGTGGGAGAGATCCGGGTCGGACCACGTCCGACCCGGGCGCCGAAGGGGCAACATCCCCGGAACCTCTCAGGCGGAAGGACCACACGGGATCAGGCCGGTCTGGAGCGCACCCGCGTCCACGGGTGGGTGACAGACGGGGAGGTCAGCACCACCCGTCGACCGCCGTCAGCGACCTCCGGAGCGCCCCATGACCTCGCCCACGCCCCTGCGCACCGAGCTGCCCGAGTTCGCCCCCGAACCCGCGGCCCTGCCCTTCAGCGCCCGCCACATCGGCCCCGACGCGGCCGCCGTCGCGCGGATGCTCCAGGTCGTCGGCCTCACCTCCACCGAGGAGCTCGTCGACCGCGCCGTGCCCGCCGGCATCCGCGACGGCGTCCTCGACCTCCCCGAGGCCCTCGACGAGACCTCCGTGACCGCCGCCCTGCGCGAGCTGGCCGGGCGCAACCGGGTCGTCCCCTCGATGATCGGCCTCGGGTACTTCGGCACCCGCACCCCGGCCGTCGTGCGGCGCAACGTCCTGGAGGACCCCTCCTGGTACACCGCCTACACGCCCTACCAGCCGGAGATCTCCCAGGGGCGCCTCGAGGCGCTGCTGAACTTCCAGACCGCTGTCACCGACCTCACCGGGCTCGACGTCGCCAACGCCTCGCTGCTCGACGAGGGGACCGCCGCCGCCGAGGCGATGACCCTGGCCCGCCGCACCTCCAAGGCGCCGCGCGGCGCGGTGTTCGCCGTCGACGCCGACGTCCTGCCCCAGACCCTCGCCGTGCTGCGCACCCGCGCCGTCCCCCTCGGCATCGACCTCGTCACCGTCGACCTCGACACCCCCGACCCGCTCTCGGTCGTGGGGGAGTGCGGGGTGTTCGGCGTCCTGCTGCAGTACCCCGGGACCTCCGGCCGGGTGCGCGACCTCGCCGCCGTCGTGGCCGACGCGCACGCCCGGGGGGCGCTCGCGATCACCGCGGCCGACCTGCTGGCGCTGACGCTGCTCGTCGCCCCGGGCGAGTTCGGCGCCGACGTCGCCGTCGGGTCCAGCCAGCGCTTCGGGGTCCCGATGGGCGCCGGCGGCCCGCACGCGGCGTACATGGCCGTCCGCAAGGGCATCGAGCGCTCGCTGCCCGGCCGCCTCGTCGGGGTGTCCGTCGACGCCGACGGCAACACCGCCTACCGCCTCGCGCTGCAGACCCGCGAGCAGCACATCCGCCGCGACAAGGCCACCTCCAACATCTGCACCGCGCAGGTCCTGCTGGCCGTGATGGCCGGCTGCTACGCCGTCTGGCACGGACCGGAGGGGCTGCGCGCCATCGCCTCCCAGGTCGCCCGCCGGGCCGCGGGGATCGCCGCCGCGCTGCGCGCCGGGGGCGTGGAGGTCGTGCACGACACCTTCTTCGACACCGTGCTGGCCCGGGTGCCGGGCCGGGCCGGCGACGTCGTCGCCGCCGCCCTGGCCGCCGGGGTGAACCTGCGCCTCGTCGACGCCGACCACGTGGGGCTCACCGTCGACGAGACGACGTCGGAGGCCCACGTCGCCGCCGCCCTGCGCGGGTTCGGGCTCGACCCCGTCGAGGCCACCGCCGACCCCGCGCTGCCCGCCGCCCTGCGCCGCACCTCGGACTTCCTCACGCACCCGGTGTTCAGCCGGCACCGCTCGGAGACGGCGATGCTGCGCTACCTGCGCCGGCTCTCCGACGCCGACTACGCCCTGGACCGCGGGGCCATCCCGCTGGGCTCCTGCACCATGAAGCTCAACGCCACGACCGAGCTCGAACCGGTCTCCTGGCCGGAGTTCGCCGACCTGCACCCCTACGCCCCGGCCGACCAGCTCGCCGGCACCGCGCAGCTCGTCGCCGACCTCGAGGGCTGGCTGGCCGAGGTCACCGGCTACGACGCGGTCTCGCTGCAGCCCAACGCCGGGTCGCAGGGGGAGTTCGCGGGCCTGCTCGCCATCCGCGCCTACCACCTGGCCCAGGGCCGGGGGGAGCGCACGGTCTGCCTCATCCCCAGCTCCGCGCACGGCACCAACGCCGCCAGCGCCGTCATGGCGGGGCTGCGGGTCGTGGTCGTGACGTGCGACGAGGGCGGCAACGTCGACCTCGACGACCTGCGGGCCAAGGTCGCCGAGCACGCCGACGACCTCGCTGCGCTCATGGTCACCTACCCCTCCACCCACGGGGTCTACGAGGAGTCCATCCGCGAGGTCTGCGGCCTCGTCCACGACGCCGGCGGTCAGGTCTACGTCGACGGCGCCAACCTCAACGCCCTCGTGGGCCTGGCCCGCCCCGGCAAGTTCGGGGCCGACGTCTCCCACCTGAACCTGCACAAGACGTTCTGCATCCCCCACGGCGGCGGCGGTCCCGGCGTCGGCCCGGTCGCGGTCCGCGAGCACCTCGCCCCGTTCCTGCCCTCCACCGCCCCCGGGGGCGACCTCGACGGGCGTGGCGTGGGCATGGTGTCGGCCGCGCCGTTCGGTTCCGCCGGCATCCTGCCCATCCCGTGGGCCTACCTGCGCCTCATGGGCCCCGACGGGCTGCGCGCCGCGACCGTCCAGGCCGTCCTGTCGGCCAACTACGTCGCCGCCCGCCTCGCCGACGCGTTCCCGGTGCTCTACCGCGGCCCCGGCGGGCTCGTCGCCCACGAGTGCATCCTCGACCTGCGCCCGATGACGAAGGCCACCGGCGTCACCGTCGACGACGTCGCCAAGCGCCTCGTCGACCACGGGTTCCACGCCCCGACGATGTCCTTCCCCGTCGCGGGCACCCTCATGGTCGAGCCCACCGAGAGCGAGGACCTCGCCGAGCTCGACCGCTTCTGCGACGCGATGCTCGCCATCGCCGCCGAGGTCCGGGAGATCGCCGACGGCCGCTGGGCCGTCGAGGACTCCCCGCTGCGGCACGCCCCGCACACCGCCGCCTCGCTCGTGGGGGAGTGGAACCACCCCTACACCCGCGAGGAGGCCGTGTACCCGAACGGGATGGACCCCCGCTCGAAGTACTGGCCCCCGGTGCGCCGCATCGACGGCGCCGCCGGGGACCGCAACCTCGTCTGCTCCTGCCCGCCGCTGTCGGAGTACTGAGGGGGCGGTCCCCGGCCGGGGACGAGGTGACCCGTGGGACGCGTACCGACCCTCCTCGTGGAGCACGCGGGGCTGGTCCCGGCGGCGCTGCTGCTGGTCGTCCTGGGCTGCGCGGGGGCGGGGTGGGTCGCGCGGGCCCGCCCGCGGGCGCTGCGGCGGCTGACGGGGCTGGCGCTGGTCCCGGTGCTGGGGCTGACGCTGGCCCCCGACGACCGCGGCCGGGTGCACGCCCGGTGCGAGGTCGCCTTCGCGCTGCCCTCGCCCGGCAGCGTCGAGCTGCTGGCCAACGTCGCGCTGTTCGTGCCGGTGGCGGTCTTCGCGGTGCTCCTGCTGCGGCGCCCGCTGCCGGTGGTCGCGGTCGGGTCGCTGCTCTCGGCGGGGATCGAGGGGGTGCAGGCGCTGGCCACGGGGCTGGGGCGCTCCTGCACGACGAACGACTGGGCGATGAACACGCTGGGCGCGGTCCTGGGGGTCGTCGCCGGGGTCGCGGTGCTGCGCGTTGGTAGGGTCGCGCCCGAGGGGTGATCACGATGGAGTTCCTGGACGCGTTGCTGGACCGCAGCTGGCTGCTGTGGGTCGCGGCGGCCCTGGTCCTGGGGATCCTCGAGATCACCGCGATCGACCTGGTGTTCGCCATGCTCGCCGGCGGGGCCCTGGCCGGGGCGCTCGCCGACGCGCTGGGGCTCGGCTTCGTGGGGCAGGTGCTGGTCGCGGCCGCCGTGGCAGGTCTGCTGATCGGGACCATCCGTCCCGTCCTGCTGCGCCGGCTGCGGATGCCGCCGCTGGGGACCACGAACTCGGCCGCGCTGGTGGGCCGGGCCGCGCTCGTGCTCCAGCCGGTCACGGTGCGCGGGGGTCTGGTGAAGCTGGTCGGGGAGACGTGGTCGGCGCGTTCGACCGGGCCGGCGTTCGCCGAGGGCGAGGACGTCGTCGTCACGGCCATCGACGGCGCCACCGCCGTCGTGGGGCCCCTCCCGGCCGAACCCGCCCAGCTCCCGGAGGAGAAGCCCTGATGGACAACGTCGTGACGCTGGTCGTCCTCGTCCTCGTCATCCTGTTCGTGGTGACGGTGATCATCCGGACGATCCGGATCGTCCCGCAGGCCACGGCCGTCATCGTCGAGCGCCTCGGCCGGTACTCCCGGACGCTGGAGGCGGGGCTGAACTTCCTCGTCCCCTTCATCGACAAGGTGCGCGCCAACGTGGACCTGCGCGAGCAGGTGGTCTCCTTCCCGCCGCAGCCGGTCATCACCTCCGACAACCTCGTCGTGAGCATCGACACCGTCATCTACTACCAGCCGACCGACCCGAAGTCGGCGACCTACGAGATCGCCAACTACATCCAGGGCATCGAGCAGCTCACCGTCACCACCCTGCGCAACGTCATCGGGTCCCTGGACCTCGAGCAGACCCTCACCAGCCGCGACCAGATCAACGGGCAGCTGCGCGGGGTCCTCGACGAGGCCACCGGCCGCTGGGGGATCCGCGTGAACCGCGTGGAGCTGAAGGCGATCGACCCGCCGGCCAGCGTGCAGGACTCGATGGAGAAGCAGATGCGCGCCGAGCGCGACAAGCGCGCGGCGATCCTCACCGCGGAGGGTTTCAAGCAGTCGCAGATCCTCACCGCCGAGGGCGAGAAGCAGTCCTCGATCCTGCGGGCCGAGGGGTCGGCGCAGGCGGCGATCCTGGAGTCGCAGGGGCAGGCCAAGGCCATCACCCAGGTGTTCGACGCCATCCACCGCGGCGACCCGGACCCGAAGCTGCTGGCCTACCAGTACCTGCAGACGCTGCCGAAGATCGCCGAGGGCAGCGCGAACAAGGTCTGGATCGTGCCGAGCGAGCTCAACGACGCCCTCAAGGGGTTCGGGTCGATGTTCGACGCCCACGGGGGCGGCTCCTCGGGGTCCGAGCGCACCCGGCGGCCGGAGCGCGAGAGCGCGCCGGCGCCGGAGACCGGTCTCGACGAGGTCGTCCTCGAGGACCCGGGCGAGGCGCTGAAGCGGGCGCGCGCGGAGGCCGCGGGAGCCGCGCGCGACGCGGAGGGCGTCACCCGCGACCTGCGGGGCACGGGGATGGACCCCGGCCCGCAGGCCTGACCCGCGCGGCGCCCCCGCCGGGGGAGGGCCGGTCACCGGCCCCCCTCACCTCGCCGCCGGGTGCACCGCCCGCCCGGGCCGGGGCCTGACCCGGACGTACCAGCGCCCGAACAGGGCGACGGCGGTGGCGACCTCGACGACGTCACCGCCGTAGGCGAGCAGCTGCGCGCCCGCGCCGCCGCCGCGGGCGTAGAGGAGCTTGGCCAGGACGTCGTGGGCGGCGAAGACGACGAGCAGGGCCGCGGCGCGGGGCAGGATCCCCGGCCGGTGCGGGACGGGGTCCGGCCCGACGAGGACGGCGCTGAACAACCACCCGGCGGCCACCATGTGCACCATCAGCAGCCCATGCAGCACCGGCGGGACCGGGACGAGGTAGTACACGTACAGGCCCCCCGCCTCCAGGGCGGTCGCCACCGGCAGGCGGGTCGCGAACCGCGCCCACCGGCTGTGCAGCACGACGAGCACCGCGGCGCGCACCCGCGCCGGGGCGGTGCGCAGCAGCAGGCTCACCGGGGCGGACAGGGCCAGCAGCAGCGGCGCCAGCATCGTCACCAGCAGGTGCACGACCGTGTCGTCGACGGCCCCGCGCACCGGCCACAGCCCCGCCCCCGCCACCGCGGCGACGGCGCCGACGGCCGCCGCGGAACGCCCCACCGGCCAGCGGTCCCCGCGCCGGTGCAGGCGCGACTCCGCCCCGAGGTACCCCGCCAGGAGGACGGCCGCCGCGCTCAGCAGCAGCCAGCCGGGGATCACCGCGCGCGCCGGCGCCCGGCCAGCAGGACCACCGTCCCCGCGACCACGCCGGCGGCCCCGGCCAGGTTCCAGGCCAGGTCGTAGGGCAGGAGGTCCACGCCGTAGCGGACCTGGTGCAGCCCGAGCACCTTGTGCTGGACCAGCCCGTCGTAGAGCTGGAACCCGCCCCACCCCAGCAGGGCGCCGCCCACCACCCGGGAGCGGACGCTCGCGCGCCGCCGCTGCAGGTCCGCGAAGAGGAACAGCCCCGCGACGATCGCCAGCCAGCTGAAGGCGTGGAACCAGCCGTCGGAGACCAGCCCCGCCGTCGACGTCGAGCGGTCGTAGAAGTGGTGCCAGTGCAGGATCTGGTGGAACACCACCTCGTCGACGAACCCGGCGACGCCGACGCCGATGAGCAGCCCGGCGCCCAGGGACCGGCGGGGCAGGTCAGGCACCCGGACGTCCCAGCACCTCGCGCACCGCCAGCCGGCGCAGGTGCTCGATCTCGGCGCGCTGGCTCTCCGCCCGCTGCGCGAGCTCCTCGAACACGTCGGGGTCCAGGCGCTCGTCGGTGAGGGCCACCTCGCGCAGGGTGCGCCACAGGGCCGCCTTGCCCTCCACCCCCAGGACCAGCGCTTCCAGCTCGACGACGGTGCGCAGCGGGGAGGGCCGCACGAGACGGCCGTTGGGCTTCAGCGCCCCCACCGCCTCCCCGGCCCGCGCCGCGAGCTGCAGCGGCCACTGCCGGCTCACGCCCAGCACCCGCATCCAGCGCACCAGCTGCCGGCGGTCCTCCACGACCTCCTGGTGCAGCCGGGTGAGCACCTCGCCGACCTCGGAGCCCCGGTGCGCCTGCGCGGAGCGCGCGAACCGGGCCGCCCCGGCCGACGAACCGGCCAGGTGGTCGTTGAGGTACACCGTCAGGTAGCGCTGTCGTTCGTGATCGTCCACACCGGAGGAGTACCCGGTCCCCGCAGCGGGTAACCACACCAGGTGGACCCCCGACCCCTGTCCCTGACCTTCATCGGCACCGCCACCGTCCTGCTGCGCTGGGGCGAGCTGACGCTGCTGACCGACCCGAACTTCCTGCACCGCGGTCAGCTCGCCTACCTGGGCAAGGGGCTGGTCTCGCGCCGGCTCACCGAACCGGCGCTCGCGGTGGAGGACCTGCCGCCGCTGAGCGGGGTGGTCCTCTCCCACCTGCACGGGGACCACTTCGACCGGGTCGCCCGGCGCGGGCTGGACCGCTCCGTCCCGCTGCTGACGACACCGCACGCCCAGCGCCGCCTGGTGGGGCGCCACGGGTTCCGCGACGTGACGGGGCTGCGCACCTGGCAGGCGCGGACCCTGGTGGCGGGCGGGGACCAGGTCCGCGTCACCGCCGTCCCGGGCCGGCACGCCCCGGGTCCCTTCCAGGCCCTGCTGCCGCCGGTCATGGGCAGCGTGCTGGAGTTCGGCGAGGTCGGCGGGCCGGTGCAGCGGACGGTCTACCTGTCCGGGGACACCCTCGACGTCCCGGAGCTGCGGGAGGTCCCGGCCCGCTACCCGAGCGTCGACGTCGCCGTGCTGCACCTGGGCGGCACGACGCTGCCCGGTGGGCTGGTGGTCACCCTGGACGCGGTCGCGGGGGCCGACGTGCTGGAGCTGATCGACCCGGCGGCGGCGGTGCCGGTCCACTACGACGACTACGGCGTCTTCCGGTCCCCGCTGGCGGACTTCCGCGCCGAGGTCGACCGCCGCGGGCTGAGCGGGGTCGTCCGCTACGTGGGGCGGGGGGAGACCGCGCAGTTCTGACGTGCCGGGGGGAGCGTCCGGCGCCACAGTGGGTCCGTGCCGCCGGACGCGCAGGAGGACCTCGCCGCCCAGGACCTGCCCGAGCGCTCCCCGGGCACCCGGCGCTGGTTGTTCGCCGACCAGCTCGGCCCGCACTTCCTCGACGCCCCCGACCAGCCGGTGCTGCTGCTGGAGTCCACCGACGTGTTCCGCCGGGGCCGCTTCCACCGCCGCAAGGCGCACCTGATCCTCTCCGCCCTGCGCCACCGCGCCGCGGAGCTGGGTGAGCAGGCCGTGTTCGTGCAGGCCCCCACCTACCGCGAGGGTCTCGCCGCGTGCGGGGAGGCGGTCAGCGTCTGCGACCCGACCTCCTACCCGGCGCGGCGCTTCGTCCGCCGCCTGCCCGGGGTGGAGGTCCTGGCCTCGCGCGGGTTCGTGGTCTCCGAGCGCCAGTTCCGCGGCTGGGCGGAGCGCCGCGGCGGGAAGCGGCTGCTCATGGAGGACTTCTACCGCGACGTGCGCCGCTTCCACGGGCTGCTGATGGACGGCGCCGAACCGGTGGGGGGCACCTGGAACTACGACCACGAGAACCGCAGTGGTCCGCCCCGCCAGGAGAAGCTGGACCTCGCCGAGCCCCGCTGGCCGGTGGAGGACGACATCGACGCCGAGGTCCGCGCCGACCTCGACCGGTGGGAGCGCGACGACGGGGTCGAGTTCACCGGCTCCGACGGCCCGCGGCGCTTCGCGGTCACCCGGCGCGAGGCGCTCGGCGTGCTGCGCCGGTTCCTCGACGAGCGGCTGGAGCAGTTCGGGACGTACGAGGACGCGATGCTCGCCGGGGACCCGTGGATGGCGCACTCGCTGCTGTCCGCCCCGCAGAACCTCGGTCTGCTGGACCCGCTGGAGATCGCCCGGCGGGCCGAGGAGCACGGCCGCGCGCACGGGGTGAGGCTGGCCTCGGTGGAGGGCTTCGTCCGCCAGGTCGTCGGCTGGCGCTCCTACACCTGGCACCTGTACTGGCACCTGGGGGAGGGCTACAAGCAGCGCAACGCACTGGGCTCGGAGCGGACGATCCCGGACTGGTTCGGCGACCTCGACGCCGACGCCGTCGAGGCGAACTGCCTGCGCCACGTCCTGGGGCAGGTCCGCGACGAGGGGTGGACCCACCACATCCCCCGGCTGATGGTGCTGGGCAACTGGGGGCTGCAGCGCGGGTACCGCCCCGCGGAGCTCGCCGACTGGTTCTGGCGCAACTTCGTCGACGGCTACGACTGGGTCATGACCACCAACGTCGTGGGGATGTCCCAGCACGCCGACGGCGGGGTGCTGGCCACGAAGCCCTACGTCTCCGGCGGGGCCTACATCGACCGGATGAGCGACTTCTGCGGGGGCTGCCGCTACGACCCGAAGGTGCGGGTGGGGGAGGACGCCTGCCCGTTCACGGCCGGGTACTGGAACTTCCTCGCCGGCCACCGGGAGGAGCTGGAGGGCAACCGGCGCATGACCCAGGCGCTGCGGGGCCTGGACCGGCTGCGCGACCTCGACGGCGTGCTGCACCAGGAGGCCGAGAGGGGAGACGGTGCCCCGTGACCGATGTCCAGGGGGCGACGCGGCTGCTCGCGAGGTCCCCGTACGTGCTGCTGACGACGTTCGGCCGCGACGGCCGCCTCGTCCCCACCCCGGTGTGGGTGGCGCCCCTGGACGGGGGGCGGCTGGTGCTCGTCACCCAGGACACGACGGGGAAGGTGAAGCGGGTGCGGCGGGAACCGCGGGTGCTGCTCGCCCCGTGCAGCGTCCGGGGCCGGCCGCACGGACGGCCCGTGGACGCCACCGCCGAACTGCTGCCGGAGGCCGACGTCGCCGCCGCGGAACACGCCCTGACCGTGAAGTACGGCCTGCGGTTCCGGGCCTTCGACGCGGTCGAGGGCCTGCTGCAGCGGTCCGGGCGGGTGGCCGGGCGCCGGGTCGCGGTGGCCCTGACCGTCACCGGCTGAGACCCGGCGCCGCCCCCGTGGGGGCGGCCCTCAGGCGGCGGTCGCCACCCGGACCTGGCGCTTCACCCGGGCCAGCATCCCCGTCATGCCGCGCATGCGCAGCGGGCTCACGGCCTGCTCCAGGCCGAGCCGGTGGCACACGTCGGCCGGCAGGTCCAGCACGACGGCCGCGGGCAGCCCCTCCAGCCCCTCCTGCAGGACCCCGGCGAAACCGCGGGTCGTGGGGGCCTCCGGGGGTGCGGAGACGTGCAGGTGCACGGCCTGCGCGTCGTCGACCTCGACGGTGATGAACACCGGCGACTGGCACTCGTCGACGCGTTCCATCTTCTCCGGCTGCCCCTCGAACCGCGGCGGCAGCGGCCGCAGCCCCTGGCTGAACTCCAGCAGCAGCTGCAGCCGCTCGCGGTCGGGCAGGGCCTGGAAGTCCTCGACGATCTCGGCCATCGCCGGCGGCAGGCCCGCGGTGGGGTCGGCGCTGAGGTCGTCGGTCACCGCAGCGACCCCTTCTCGGGCCCCTTGACGATCGGCGCGCGCACGGCGTTGCCCCACTCCGTCCAGGACCCGTCGTAGTTGCGGACCTGCTCGAAGCCCAGCAGCTGCGACAGCACGAACCAGGTGTGGCTGGAGCGCTCCCCGATGCGGCAGTAGGCGATCACGTCGTCGTCGGGGGAGAGGCCCTTCTCGTCCTGGTAGATCGCCTCCAGCTCGGCGCGGGGCTTGAACGTCCCGTCCTCGGCGGCGGCGCGCGCCCACGGCACGCTGTCCGCCCCGGGGATGTGACCGCCGCGCACGGTGCCCTCGTCGGGGTAGTCGGGCATGTGGGTGCGCTCGCCGGTGTACTCCTGCGGGGAGCGCACGTCGACGAGCTTGGGGTCCGGCCCGGCCAGGTGGGCGAGCACGTCCTCCTTGAACGCGCGGACCGCGGCGTCGCGGCGCTCGACGACGGGGTACTCGGTGACCGGGCGCTGCGGGGCCTCGGTGGTGGTCTCGCGGCCCTCGGCGATCCACTTGGCGCGCCCGCCGTCGAGGAGGCGGACGTCGGGGTGGCCGAAGAGGGTGAAGACCCACAGCGCGTAGGCGGCCCACCAGTTGTTCTTGTCGCCGTAGATGACGACGGTGTCCTCGCGGGAGATGCCCTTGGCGGCCATCAGCGCGGCGAAACCGGCGCCGTCGACGTAGTCGCGGGTCACGGGGTCGTTGAGCTCGGTGTGCCAGTCGACCTTCACCGAGCCCGGCACGTGACCGGTGTCCCAGAGCAGGACGTCCTCGTCGCTCTCGACCACCACGAGACCGGGCTCGCCCAGGTGCTGCGCGAGCCAGCCGGTCGTGACGAGCTTCTCGGGGTGGGCGTACGCGGCGAGCTTCTCGTCGGTGTCCCAGGGCAGCGTGCTCACGGTGCTTCCTCCAGCGGTCGTCGTGGGAGCAGCAACACCACGCACCCCGTGGTCGTTCCCGCTGGTCGCGATCCTGCCAGACCCGCCCGGCGCGGATCCCCCTCCCTCACTACTGTGAGGCCCTGTGACCAGCCCTCAGACGCGCTCCGCCGGTGAACTGGACTCCCTGGCCGACCGCAACCCGCGGGTGCCCCCGCAGCAGCTGGTCGCCGAGCTGGTCCCCCCGCCGCGCTTCTCCGACGTGCGCTTCGCCAGCTACGTCCCCTCGCCCGAGCACCCCAGCCAGGCGCAGGCCGTCGCGGGCATGAGCGCGTTCGGGGGCAGGGTCCTCGAGGGCGGGGGCGCCCGGGGCGGGCTGGCGGGGCTGTTCAAGCGGCGGGCCGCCCCGGCGGGGGCGCCGGGGATCTACCTCGACGGCGGGTTCGGCGTCGGCAAGACGCACCTGCTGTCCTCGCTGTACCACCAGGTCGTCACCGAGGGGGGCCGCTCGGCGGCCTACGGCACCTTCGTGGAGTACACCAACCTCGTCGGCGCCCTCGGCTTCCTGCCCGCCGTCGACGCGCTGGCCCCGAACGCGCTGGTCTGCATCGACGAGTTCGAGCTCGACGACCCCGGCGACACCGTGCTGATGTCGCGGCTCATGCGCGAGCTCGTCGACCGCGGGGTGAAGCTCGCCGCGACCTCCAACACCCTCCCCGGCGCGCTGGGGGAGGGGCGCTTCGCCGCGCAGGACTTCCAGCGCGAGATCCAGGCCCTGGCCGGCCAGTTCGACGTGCAGCGCGTCGACGGGGAGGACTACCGCCACCGGGGTCTGCAGCCCGCTCCGGCCCCGCTGCCCGACGAGGAGGTGGAGCGCGTCGCGGCCGCCCGCGCGGGAGCCACCTTCGACGACTTCCCCGCCGTCCTGGCCCACCTGGCCGAGGTCCACCCCAGCCGCTACGGCGCGATGGTGGGGTCCACCACCGCCGTCTGCCTGCGCGGGGTGAGCACCGTGGCCGACCAGATGGTCGGGTTGCGCCTCGTCGTCCTCGCCGACCGGCTCTACGACCGCGACATCCCCGTCGTCGCCTCCGGGGTGCCCTTCGACGCGGTGTTCACCGACGAGCTGCTGAACGGCGGGTACCGCAAGAAGTACCTGCGCGCGGTGTCGCGGCTGTCAGCCCTGGCCCGCGAGGGCGCGGCGCTGCGCGGCTGAACGGCGCCACCACACCAGCGCGCCGGCCCACACCAGCAGGAACAGCCCCGCCACCCCGTAGCCGACGTGCTCGGTGTCCAGCCCCGCGATCCACGTCGTCACCCCGTCGGCCAGGCCCAGCTCCTCGTGGGCCACCCCCACGAGCTGGATCGTGCCGATGACCAGCGCCACCGCCACCGAGATGCCCGTCACCACCCCGTTGTAGGCCAGCCGCCGCAACGGGTTGGCCAGCGCCCAGTCGTAGGCCAGGTTCATGAAGGCCCCGTCCAGGGTGTCGAACAGGCTCATCCCCGCGGTGAACAGCACCGGCAGCACCAGCACCGCGTACCAGGGCAGGGTGACCGCCGCGGTGCCCGCCAGGACGAGCAGCGCCACCTCGGTGGCGGTGTCGAAACCCAGGCCCATGAGCAGCCCCGCCGGGTAGATCTGGCGGGGGGAGCGGATGCGCGCGGTGAAGCGGGCCAGCACCCGCGCCACCGCCCCCTCCAGCACCAGGCGCTGCTGCAGCGCCGCGTCGTCCAGCTCCCCGCGCCGGCGCATCCGCGCCGTGCGCACGATCCCCAGCAGCGCGGCGAGGTTCACCAGCCCGATCACCCAGAGGAAGACCCCCGCCGCGCTGGTCCCGAAGACGCCCAGCGCGTCGTGCGCGGTGGTGCCCTCGGTCACCAGCCCCGAGGCGAACCGGGCCCCGGTCGCCACGACGAGGGCCATGGCGAAGACCACCGAGGAGTGCCCCAGGGAGAACCAGAACCCCACCGACAGCGGCCGCAGGCCGTCGCCGGTGAGCTTGCGGGTGGTGCCGTCGATGACGGCGATGTGGTCGGCGTCGAAGGCGTGCCGGACCCCGAAGACGTAGGCCGTCAGCCCCAGCCCCCACCCGAACACCTGCTCGCCGACGCTGAACTCGTGGGGGACGACGAAGAGGCCCAGCACGCCCCAGCCCACCACGTGCAGCGCCGCGACGACCCCCAGCAACCGCAGCAGGCGACGGGTGTCGGCTCGGTCCCAGGCGCGTCCCGCGGCACGGGACGGCTCGGACAGGACGGACCCGGTGGTCATGGTGGCTCCTCGCTTGTTGCAAGTCACTGGCAACAAGCGGGGAGCCTACCGGGGCCGCGGGACCGGGCTCAGTCCCACTCGGTGGGCAGCGCGGGGTCGCGGTGGTGGGCCAGCAGCCGCTCCAGCTCCCAGCGGCTGATCCGCTGCCGCGACAGCTCCGGCAGCTCGTCGAGGCCGAACCACCCCACGTCGAGGGTCTCCAGCTCCTCGGGCCGGCCGCGCTCACCCACCACCCGGCACAGGAAGTACAGGTGGAACACGCTCACCGGCATGGGCGGCTGCTTGCCGCGGGCGTCGCGCTCCCACACCCCCACCACCTTGACCACCTCGACGGGGTAGCCGGTCTCCTCCCGCACCTCCCGCACCGCCGCCTCCGCGGGCCGGTCGCCGGGATCGACCCACCCGCCCGGCAGCGACCACGCCCCGTCGCTGCGCTCGCGGAGCAGGAGGAAGCGCTCCCGCCCGTCCAGCACCCCGGCCCGGACGTCGACCTTGGGGGTGGCGTAGCCCACGTCGGTGTCCAGCACGGCCCGCAGGACCTCGCGCGGGGACGTCGAGACGGCGGCGAGCAGGTCCGCGGCCAGCTCGGTGAGCTCGCGGTAGCGGGCGGCGTCGTAGTCCTTCGTCGCGTCGCCCACCGCGTAGGTCAGGCCGTCCTGGGCCAGGGCGGCGATGCGGACGGCCGCCCGCCGCACCCGGTCCACGGGGTCGCCGCTCACGCCCCGGCGACCCGCACCACCACCACGGCGTCCCCCGCGGTGCGCACGCCCTCACCCAGCAGCTCCGCGGCCGGTCCGTCGCCGAACTGCGCGACCACCTCCACCGGCGCCCCCTCCACGTCGACGTCGGCGCCGCCGCCCAGGGTCACCACGACGCGGTGGTCCCCGCGGTGCAGCACCAGGGCGTTGCCCGCGACGTCCACGCGGACCTCGCGCAGGTCCGCGTCGGCGAAGGCGGGGACGGTGCGCCGCAGCGACGTCAACGTCCGGTACCAGTCCAGCACCCGGGCGTGCTCGGGGGCGGACACCTCCTCCCACCGCAGCACCGAGGCGTCCTTGGTCGCCGGGTCCTGCGGGTCCGGCACGTCCTCGGCGTCCCAGCCGTGCTGGCCGAACTCCGAGCGCCGGCCGGTGCTGACGGCCTTCCCCAGCTCCGGGTCGGGGAAGGAGGTGAAGAACTGCCACTTCGTCGAGGCGTTCCACTCCTCGCCCATGAACACCATGGGCGTGAAGGGGCCCAGCAGGTACAGCGCCGCACCCGCCGCCTGGGCGGTGGGGGAGAGCAGGTGGCCGATGCGGTCCCCGACCGCGCGGTTGCCGACCTGGTCGTGGGTCTGCAGGTACCCCAGGAACGCCGTCCCGGGGACCTTCGAGCGGTCGACCCGCTTGCCCCAGACCTCCCCGCGGAAGGTGGAGAACCGCTCGGCGTGGAAGAACGCCTCCTCGAAGGTCGTCTTCACGACCTCGGCGTCGCCGAAGTCGGCGTAGTAGCCCTGTCGCTCCCCCGTGAGCCACGCGTGCAGCGCGTGGTGCACGTCGTCGTCCCACTGCGCGGTCATCCCGCGCCCGCCCTCGGCGGTGGGGGTCACCATGGCCGCGTCGTTGAGGTCGGACTCCGCCACCAGCGACAGCGGCCGTCCCAGCTCCCGCGACAGCGCCGCGGTCTCGTCGGCCAGCTGGGCCAGGACGTGCACCTCGGAGTCGTCGACCAGGGCGTGCACCGCGTCCAGGCGCAGCGCGTCGACGTGGAAGTCGCGGAACCAGCGCAGGGCGTTGTCGACGATCCAGCGCCGCACCTCCACCGAGCCGGCGTCGTCGAGGTTCACCGCCGCGCCCCAGGGGGTGTCGTGCTTGTCGGTGAAGTACGGCCCGAACTCGCCCAGGTAGTTGCCGCTGGGACCGAGGTGGTTGTAGACGCAGTCCAGCGCGACGGCCAGGCCCCGGGCGTGGCAGGCGTCGACGAACGCGGCGAGACCCTCCGGGCCGCCGTACTCGTGCTGCACGGCGTAGGGCGCGACGCCGTCGTAGCCCCAGTTCCACGGGCCGTCCCACGCCGACACCGGGAGCACCTCCACGACGTCCACGCCGAGGTCGACGAGGTGGTCCAGCTTCCCCGCCGCCGCGGCGAAGGTGCCCTCGGGGGTGAAGGTCCCCACGTGCAGCTCGTAGAACACCGCACCGCGCGCGTCGCGCCCGGCCCACTCCCCGTCGGTCCAGGAGAACGTCGACGGGTCGACGACGGCGCTCGCCGCGTGAACCCCCTCGGGCTGCCACCCGCTGCGGGGGTCCGGCCGGGGATCGCCGCCGTCGACCGCGAAGGCGTAGCGGGTCCCGTGCGAACCCTCGGCCTCCGCCGTCCACCACCCCTCGCGCGGGGAACCGGTGCGCCGCATGGGCACCGGCTCCCCGTCCAGGACCAGATCAACCTGCTGCGCCTGCGGCGCCCACACCCCGAACTCCATGAGCACAGAGTGTCGGAGGTGCGCCGCGCGTGCGACTTCTAGGCGCGCAGCAGCAGGGCCACGGGCAGTTCCGCGAGCACCTCCGCGATCCGGGTCGCGCCCCCGGGCAGTTCGGCCCCGGTGAACGCGTTGCGCCACGTCCCCTCGGGCAGGGTCAGCGTGTGCTCGCCCCACCCGCCCAGGCGTTCCAGCGACACCGGCAGGCGCGTCGCGACGGCCACGACCCGCGGGTCGTCCACGGGGCCGCGGGCGAAGGCGACGGCGTTGCCGTTGGTGGAGGGGACGGGGGAGTAGGCCGCCGCCGGACCGGTGAACGCCTCCGGGTGGTCCCGGCGGGCGCGCAGGGTGCGGGAGACGACGAGCAGCTTCTCGTCGTCCAGGTCCGCCGGCCCCGACCCCGCGTCCAGCGCGGTCAGGCGACGGGCGCGGTCGTCGTAGTCGACGGGGCGCCGGTTGTCCGGGTCCACCAGCGACAGGTCGACGACCTCGGTGCCCTGGTAGACGTCGGGCACCCCCGGCATCGTCAGCTGCACGAACTTCTGCCCCAGCACCGCGGTGCGCGCGGCGGGGGCGATCAGCTCGACGAACTCCCCGACCGCCGCCAGCACGGCCTCGTCGCCGAGGACCCCGGTGGCGAAGCGTTCCACCGCAGCCTCGTAGGCCTCGTCGGGCGCGGTCCACGTGGTGTGGTCCTTGGCCTCGCGGGTGGCCTTCTGCAGGTACGCCAGCAGCCGCTCGGGCGCGATCGGCCCCGACCGGCCCCAGGTGCCGACCAGGGTCTGCCAGATGAGCAGCTCGGTGCGGGCGTCGAGCTCCGCGGCCCGGTGACCGGTGGCCAGGTCCCGCCAGGACGCGACCGCGGCGGCCCACTCGTCGGTGAACTCCGACAGCGTGGACAACCGGGCCCGGACGTCCTCGCTGCGCTTGGTGTCGTGGGTGGAGAGGGTCGTCATGGTGGCCGGCCACTCCCGCGACAGCTTCGCGGCGAAGGAGTGGAACTCCTCCGGGGAGGTCCCGAAGCGGGTCGGGTCCCCGCCCACCTCGTTGAGCGAGCTCAACCGGAACCAGCGGTAGAACGCGGTGTCCTCGATGCCCTTGGCCATCACCGGCCCGCACGTCTGCTGGAAGCGGACCACGAACTCCGCGGTGCGCTCGTCCTCGGTCGCCACCCGGCCCAGGGCCAGGTCCACCACGACGGCGAGGGTGTCGTGCCGCTCGGCCGGCAGCCGGTGCCGGGCCAGCTCCGCGGCCTCGTCGAGGACCTCGATCGCGTCGGCCGGGGCGGGTTCGCCGGGCACGACGTAGGCGCGGTACTGCTCGACGGCGACCAGCAGCTCCACCACGCTCTCGTGGAACCCGCGGCGGGTGTGGTCGCGCAGGTCGACGTGGTCGTGGCAGATGCCGGCCAGCAGTTCCACCAGCCGGTGGACCTCGGCGTACAGCCCGTGCTCCACGACCTCGCGCTTGGCCTCGTCGACGATCGCGCTGAACGGCCGGGTCTCCCCGGTCACGGCGGCGTACTGCGCCGACAGGGGCTCGGCGCCGGCGGAGTCCAGGAACAACCCGCCGATGCGCTGCAGGGCGTCGTAGCCGGTGGTCCCGGCGCACTCCCAGTCCTGCGGGAGGGTCTCGTCGCCCTCGAGGATCTTCTCCACCACGACCCAGGCGCTGCCCCCGTCCTCCCCGTCGGCGGCGCGGGTGGCGGCGGCGAGGCGGCGCAGGTACCCCCGCGGGTCGGCGAGGCCGTCGGGGTGGTCGATGCGCAGGCCCTGCAGGTCGCCCGCCCGCAGCAGCTCCAGCAGCAGGGCGTGGGAGGCGTCGAAGACCTCCGGGTCCTCGACGCGGATCGCGGCGAGGGTGTCCACGTCGAAGAAGCGCCGGTAGTTCAGCTCCTCGTCCGCGACCCGCCAGTGGGCCAGCCGGTACCACTGCCGGTCCACCAGCTGGGCCAGCGGCAGGTCCTCCGTGCCCGGGCGGACCGGGAAGACGTGGTCGTAGTAGCGCAGGACCAGCTCGTCCCCGGAGTCGTCCAGGGCCAGCTCCCCGTCGGCGAGGACCTGCCCGATCCGGCGCCCGAGCACGGCCATGAGGATCGCCCGGTCCGGCACCGACCAGTCGACGTCGAACCAGGACGCGAACGGGGAGTCCGGCCCCTCCTTGAGCACCGACCACAGCTGGGCGTTGTCCGACGCGGGCGTGGGCACGGCCATGTGGTTGGGGACGACGTCGGCGACCGCGGCCAGGCCGGCCGCGCGCAACGCCGCCACGAGCCGCTGGAAGCCCTCCCGCCCACCCGCCTCGGGGTTCAGGTGGGAGTGGTCGACGACGTCGTAGCCGTGCTGCGACCCCTTCGCCGGGGCCAGGACCGGCGAGAGGTAGGCGTGCGAGACGCCCAGCGCGGCCAGGTACCCCGCCTGCGCGGCGGCGTCGTCGAAGGTGAACGCAGGCTGCACCTGCAGGCGGTAGGTGCTCGCGGGCACCACCGTCGGGCGGTAGGTCACTTCTCCCCCAGGGGTCCACGGGCCAGTACGAGCACCGAGCGGGCCGCCACCGGCAGCTTCGCGCCCGGCGAGAACGCCGATTCCTCGGTGAAGATCGACACGATGCCGACCTGGTCGTCGGCGGTGTCCAGGCGGGGGGCCCAGCCGTCGCCGTAGGCCTTCTCCGGCAGGGTGAACTCCACCGCCTCGTGCCACGGGTTCCACAGCACCAGGAACGAGTCGCCGACGATGCGCTCACCGCGCCGGTCCGGCTCCGGGATCGCCTCCCCGTTCAGGAACACCATGACGGTCGGGTTGGACTGGTCGGCCCAGTCCGCGTCGGTCATCTCCTGGCCGTCGGCGCTGAACCACTCGATGTCGCCGACCTCGCTCTCCCCGCCGTGGCCGGCGTCGCCGGCGAAGAAGCGCCGGCGCTGGAAGACGGGCTCGGTGCGGCGCAGGTTGACCACGCGCTGGGTGAAGGCCAGCAGCTCGCGCTGGGCGTCGGAGAGGTCCCAGTCCACCCAGGACAGCTCGTTGTCCTGGCAGTAGACGTTGTTGTTGCCCCGCTGGGTGCGGCCCAGCTCGTCGCCGTGCAGGAGCATCGGCACGCCCTGGGACAGCAGCAGCGTCGTCAGCAGGTTCCGGTGCTGGCGCGCGCGCAGGGCGATGATCCCGGCGTCGTCGGTCTCGCCCTCGACGCCGCAGTTCCAGGAGCGGTTGTGGCTCTCGCCGTCGTTGCCGCCCTCGCCGTTGGCGTCGTTGTGCTTGTCGTTGTAGGACACCAGGTCGCGCATCGTGAAACCGTCGTGGGCGGTGACGAAGTTGATGCTCGCGATCGGCTTGCGCCCGGAGTGGGCGTAGAGGTCGGAGGAGCCGCTGATGCGGCTGGCGAACTCGCCCAGGGTCTTGGGCTCCCCGCGCCAGAAGTCGCGGACGGTGTCGCGGTACTTGCCGTTCCACTCCGTCCACAGCGGGGGGAACCCGCCGACCTGGTAGCCGCCCTCGCCGATGTCCCACGGTTCGGCGATGAGCTTGACCTGGGAGACGATCGGGTCCTGCTGGACGAGGTCGAAGAACGCGCTGAGGCGGTCCACCTCGTGGAACTGGCGGGCCAGCGTCGCGGCGAGGTCGAAGCGGAAGCCGTCGACGTGCATCTCCGTCACCCAGTAGCGCAGCGAGTCCATGATCAGCTGCAGGACGTGCGGGTGGCGCATGAGCAGGCTGTTGCCGGTGCCCGTGGTGTCGAAGTAGTGCTTCTTGTCCTCGTCCACCAGGCGGTAGTAGGCCTCGTTGTCGATGCCGCGGAAGCACAGCGTCGGGCCCATGTGGTTGCCCTCGGCGGTGTGGTTGTAGACCACGTCGAGGATGACCTCGATGTTCGCCTCGTGCAGCGCCAGCACCATCGACTTGAACTCCTGGACCTGCTGACCGCGCTGGCCGTTGGAGGAGTACGCGTTGTGCGGGGCGAAGAAGCCGATGGTGTTGTAGCCCCAGTAGTTGGAGAGCCCCTTGTCCACCAGGTGGGTGTCCTGCACGAACTGGTGCACCGGCATGAGCTCGACCGCGGTGACGCCGAGGGAGGTCAGGTGCTCGATGACCGCCGGGTGCGCCATGGCCGCGTAGGTGCCGCGGATCTCCTCGGGCACGTCCGGGTGCTGCATCGTCAGGCCCTTGACGTGGGCCTCGTAGATCACCGACTCGTGGTACTCGTGCCCGGGCCGGCGGTCGTTGCCCCAGTCGAAGAACGGGTTGACCACGACCGAGAGCATCGTGTGGCCGAGGCTGTCCTCGACGTTGACCTCGTCCGGGCGGTCGAAGTAGTAGGAGAAGAGGGACTCGTCCCCGTCCACCTGCCCCTCGATGGCCTTCGCGTAGGGGTCCAGCAGCAGCTTCTCCGGCTGGCAGCGCGCCCCGCTCTCGGGGTGGAACCGGCCGTGGACGCGGTAGCCGTAGCGCTGGCCGGGCATCACCGAGGGCAGGTAGGCGTGCCAGACGAAGCCGTCGACCTCGGGCAGGTCGAGGCGCTGCTCCTTGCCGCTGTCGTCGATGAGGCACAGCTCGACCCGTTCGGCCACCTCCGAGAAGAGGGCGAAGTTCGTCCCGGCGCCGTCGTAGGTGGCGCCGAGGGGGTACGGCCGTCCGGGCCAGATCTGCATCGCGGGGTTCCCTCCGGGGGGATGTCGGGTGCGGGTGTGACCGGCACATCATGTCGGGTCGCCGCCCCGGTCACCTCCCGGAGCGCCTCCCCGGGCGGTGGGCGCCGCCCGGCTACCGTGTCCCGGTGCCCGGGGACCCGCCGCGTCCCCGCGGTGGCGGACGGCCGGGCGGCGACCCCGAGGAGACGATGCACGAGCAGCCCGCCCTGGTCCTCCCGGCGCCGGCGCGGGTGTGGCGCGACGTGCGCGCCCTCGTCGCGGGGACCGTCGGGGCCTGCGTGCGCTTCCGGGTGACGGGCCTGGCCGCGGAGGGGGGCTTCTTCGCCCTGCTCTCGCTGCCGCCGCTCGTCTTCGGGGTCGTGGCGAGCCTGGGCTACCTCGGCCGCTGGCTGGGGGCCGAGGACGTCGCCGCGGCGCGCGGGCAGCTGGCCCGGATCACCGAGGCCGTCTTCACCTCCCGGGCCATCTCCGACGTCATCCTGCCCACCTTCGACTCGGTGACCACCGCGGGCCGCGCCGACCTCACCCTGCTGGCCTTCCTGGTCAGCGTCTGGTCCGGCTCGCGCGCGCTGAACGTCCACGTGGACACGATCGCGATCATGTACGGCCTCGGAGGGCACCGCGGGATCGTGCGGACCCGCCTGCTGTCCCTGTCGACCTACCTCGTGGCCCTGCTCGTCGGCGTCGTCGTCGTCCCGCTCGTCCTGGTGGGCCCGCGGCTGCTGCAGGAGTGGCTGCCGGAGCACCTGCGGGTGCTCTCGCAGCTGTACTGGCCGGTGGTGCTGGTGCTCTCGGTGTCCTGCGTGACCACGCTGTACCACCTCGCCACCCCCGTCCGCTCGCGCTGGTGGCGCGACGTGCCGGGCGCGCTGCTGGCGCTGCTGGGGTGGTTCGTGGTCTCCGCGGTGCTGCGCTGGTCGCTGTCGCTGTCCGTGGCGGGCCCCTCGACGTCGATCTACGGTCCGCTCGCGGCCCCCATCGTCGTCCTCGTCTGGTTCTACTTCCTCGCCATCGCCGTCCTGATCGGGGCGGCGCTGAACTCGGCCGTGGACCGGGTGTGGCCGGACCCGGGCCGGGCCGCGGCCCGCGAGGCCGCCCGGGTCCAGGCGGCCGAGCGCCGCCGCTGGGTGCCCTGACCCGCCCGGTCCGCCTCCCGTGGGGAAGACTGGGCCCGTGGACCAGCCCGCCCAGCACCCCGCCCGCCGGCTCCTCTCCGCCGGCACCCGCCGCGCCCGGGACGTCGCGGCCCGCGCGCGGCTGCAGACCCACCGCCTCGCCGGCTACCGCCCCCGCAGCGAGCTCGTGCTGCCCGCCACGGAGGTGCCCCGGGCCGCGGTCCCCGCCGTGGACGTCCACAACCACCTCGGCCGCTGGCTCACCGGGGGGCACGCCTGGCTGGCCCCCGACGTCCCCGCGCTGCTGGCGCGCATGGACGAGCTGAACATCGCCGCGATCGTCAACCTCGACGGCCGCGTCGGGGACCTCGAGGCCAACCTCGACCGCTACGACCGGGCCCACCCGGGGCGCTTCGCGACCTTCGCCCACGTCGAGTGGCACCGCGTGGCGGAGGGGCCCGCCGGCACCGCGACCCTCGTGCGCCAGGTCGAGGCCGCCGCCCGCGCCGGCGCGGCGGGGCTGAAGGTGTGGAAGGACCTCGGGCTGCTGGTGCGCGACGAGCGCGGGGCGCTCGTGCGCCCCGACGACCCGCGCCTGGGCGACGTGTTCGACGCCGCCGGCGAGGCGGGGCTGCCCGTCCTGGTCCACATCGGCGACCCGCCGGCGTTCTTCCGGCCCGTCGACCGCTTCAACGAGCGGCTCGAGGAGCTCACCGTGCACCCGGACTGGAGCTGGCACGGGCGGGGGGTGCCCACCCACGCCCAGCTGCAGGACGCCTTCGACGCCCTCGTGGGGGCGCACCCGGGGACGACGTTCATCGGCGCCCACGTCGCGGGCTGGGCCGAGAACCTCCAGTGGGTCGGCGACGCCCTCGACCGCCACCCCAACCTCGTCGTCGACACCGGGGCCCGGCTGGCCGAGCTCGGCCGTCAGCCCCGCGCCGCCGCCGCGTTCATCGCCCGCCACCCCGACCGCGTGCTCTGGGGCAGCGACAGCTTCCCCTTCGACCCCGACGCCGTCGCCCGGTGGTTCCGGGTGCTCGAGACCGCCGACGAGGCCTTCGACTACGGCCCGGTGCCCGACCAGGGGCGCTGGACGGTCTCGGGCCTCGACCTCCCGCCCGAGCTGCTGCGGGCCGTGTACGCCGACAACGCCCGCCGCGTGGTCCCGGCGCTCGCGGGGCCGCCGCGAGCGCCGGAGCGGGATCAGGCGGCGCTGTAGTCCAGCGCCCGGGCGCGCCCGGGCCCGGGCACCGCGCCGGCGAGCCGCCGCGGCAGCGGCACCCCGGCGGTGCGGAACAGGATGGCCAGGTGCTCGCGGGCCAGCCGCTGGGGGTCGAACCGGCGGGCGAACTCCGGGCCGCGGGCGGCGGCCTCCCGCAGCGGCCGCGGGTCGGTGAGGTGCGCCGCGAGGGCCTCGGTGAGCGCCTCGACCGACTCCGGCTCCACCAGC
This sequence comes from Kineococcus radiotolerans SRS30216 = ATCC BAA-149, assembly GCF_000017305.1. Taxonomy (GTDB): domain Bacteria; phylum Actinomycetota; class Actinomycetes; order Actinomycetales; family Kineococcaceae; genus Kineococcus; species Kineococcus radiotolerans. The sequence goes on from NC_009664.2 coordinate 3,931,889, forward strand.
CGCCCCAGCTCGCCGTCGTCCAGCAGCATGCGGCTGCCCACCGAGCAGTCGGTGGCCACGACCGGCACCGCCAGCGACAGCGCCTCCAGCAGGGTCAGCGGCATCGCTTCCGTCCGGGAGCTGGAGACGAAGAGGTCGGCCCCGGCCAGCACGGACTCCGGGTGCGCGGTGAAGCCGGGGAAGCTGACGTGGTCGGCCCCCAGCTCCGAGGCCAGCGCCTCCAGGGCGGCGCGTCCGTCCCCCTCGCCGGCGATGGTCAGCGCGTGGTCCAGGCCGCGCGCGCGCACGGCGGCCGAGGCCCTCAGCAGCAGGTCGAAGCCCTTGTGCGGGGTCAGCCGGCCCAGGGCGACGACCTGGGGCGCCGCGCCCCGGCCCGCCGGGCGGCGGGCGGCCCGCGCCCGCAGCGCCTCGACGTCGACGCCGTTGACGACGACGTGGGTCCGCTCGGGCGACTGGCCGTTGGCCACGATGCCGGGCACGAGGCCGGGGGAGACGCAGACCGTCGCGTCGGCGTGGGCGTCGGCGAAGCGCGTGGCCCGGCGCAGGTGCGGCGGGACCCAGGCCTCGATGGCCTGGTCGAGGTCGCCCTGGGCGAGCACCACGAAGGGGCGTCCCGTCACCCGGGCGGCCAGCCACCCGGCCAGCACGCCGTGGCCGATCTCGGACCCGGACACGACGAGGTCGTGGCGACGGGCCTCGCGGACCAGGCGGACCAGCTCCCGCGGCAGCCGGCGCGGGGCGGGGGAGCCGGCCCGGGCGCCGAAGACCAGCCGGACGCCGGGGTCGGGGCGGGCGGTGGCCGCGCCGGTCACGTCCTCCAGGGCGAACACGGTCGTCTCGACCCCGTCGGCGACGAAGCGGCGCGCGAGGTCGAGCACGACGCGCAGCCCCCCGTTCTCGCGGAGGTGGCCTTCGACGAACAGGACGCGCAGCGGAGGGGTCGGGAGCGGAGCGGGGACGGGCATGCCGCCACGATAGGTCGACCGGTGGGGCGCCGAGGGGGGGTTTCGACCGCTCCGGCGGCTCCGTGGGGGTCAGGTCGCCCCGGACGGCGGAGCCCCGCTCCCGAGCGGTGACACCCCGGCGACGGCGCGTCACGGGGTGGCCCCGCGGGACGACGAAGCGGGCCAGGTCCTGGTGGACCTGGCCCGCTTCGGGTGGTGGGCGATACTGGGATCGAACCAGTGACCTCTTCCGTGTCAGGGAAGCGCGCTACCGCTGCGCCAATCGCCCTCGTTCCCGCCGCCGGGAGCTACCCGGCTGCGAGTGGAGGTGGAGACGGGATTCGAACCCGTGTGGACGGCTTTGCAGGCCGCTGCCTAACCTCTCGGCCACTCCACCGTAGAGGCTCGCGGCCTCGTGAGCCGAACTTCCGAGCGGACGACGAGACTCGAACTCGCGACCCTCACCTTGGCAAGGTGATGCGCTACCAACTGCGCTACGTCCGCATGCCGTGGTTCTCCTGCCGTTCCCGGCCGGTTCCCCGTGGCGTTGAAAACAGTAGCCGACGTGGGGCGTCTCGGCCAAATCCCCCCCGCCCGCGCCCGTGCCCACCCGATCGGCGGCACGCCGCGGGGTGCACGACGCGGACGGACCCGCCCCGGCGCCGGTGCCGGGACGGGTCCGTCCGCAGGTGGTGTCGAGGTCCGCCCTCAGGAGACGAGACGGGCGATGAGCTCGTCGAGGTCCAGGTGGCGGGTCTCGCGGCCGGGGGGGACGAGGGCGTCGGCGCGACGCAGGAAGCGCCGCACGTCGGACTCGTCCGCTTCGAGCTCCGCGTTGCCGTCCGGGGACGACAGGCGCAGCAGGACCCGGGGACGGCCGTCGGGGGAGTCGGAGCAGGGCTGCACCTGCACGTCGCCGGCGCCGGCGGGTGCGGACAGCCCCTCCCTCAACAGGTCCCGGGCGAAGACCCACTCCACGTCCGTGTCGCCGCCGCGGAAGACCGCGTGGATGGCGTACGGGTCGTCAGCTCCGTAGTGGAGGCTGGCGGGGACGGGGAGTCCCGGACCGCTGGTGGTCCGGAGCCGCAAGGACACGTCGACGTCGACCTCGGTCTTGCGGTGCGGCAGTGCAGGCACGTCGACCTCCGTGTGCTCATGGCCGCTGACGGGCTCCAGCGACCGTGTCCATGAGTTTCCCACCAACACCGCTCTTGAAACACCCGAACGGTGCAAGTCGGACGCCGGCGCGCCGCGAACGGTTCCCCGCCCGTTCACGGCCGCCTGGGGCGGCCGCCGGCCCCGGCGGGTCGTCGCGAAACCTCCACGCGAGCCCGGGAGCTTCCGGGCCCCCTCGGGCGTTGGAGTGCGCGTAGGCCGCGGACGGAGGGGTGACGGTGCAGACGGTGCACGAGCAGCAGCACGACGGTGAGGGTCGCGCGGACCCGGGGTCCCCGGCCGGACCGCGCCCGGCCCCCGAGCCCGTGGTGACCGGGGTGGACACCGCCCTGAGCCCCCACCAGCACCGGATCCGGCGCGCGCGGGCCGCGCTGCGCGCCCGCCGGGAGCGCCTCCGCGCCGACGCCCGCAAGAACCGCGTCTACCGCGCCGTCGTGGGGGCGGTGGGGACGTTCGTGGTGCTCCTGGGGCTCCTCCTGGTCCCGCTGCCGGGGCCGGGCTGGCTGATCGTCTTCCTCGGGCTGGCCGTGCTGGGGACGGAGTTCGCCACCGCGCAGCGGCTCAAGCGCTTCGGGGAGCGGCAGGTGCACCGGTGGGCGCAGTGGATCGCCGCGCGCTCGCTGGCGCTCCGGGCCGGGCTCGGGGCGGGCACCGCGACCGCCGTCGCGGGCCTGGTCTGGGGCTACCTGGCCTGGCAGGGGCTGCCGGCCTGGACGCCCGAGGTCGTCACGGCGCAGCTGCAGTGGGTCCCGGGGCTGTGACGTCCCCGCCGCCGGGCCGCGACCCGGCGGAGCCGCCGGGCCCGGTCACGAGCACCGGCGGAACCACGGTATGGTTCTCGGGCCGGACGCGCTCAGCGCGACGACCGGGGCGATTAGCTCAGTGGTAGAGCACTTCGTTCACACCGAAGGGGTCACTGGTTCGAACCCAGTATCGCCCACCCCGCACCATCAGGACATGACCGTCGTCGGCGTCCTGCGCCAGATCCAGCTCTTCCCGGTGAAGTCCCTGCCCGGGTCCACCCCGCCCACCGCCGACGTCGGCCCCGACGGGCTGGTGGGGGACCGCCTCAGCGCCGTCGTCGACGGCGAGGGCGCCGTCCTGCGCGTCAAGCAGCACCCGCGCCTGCGCGAGCTCCGCCTCACCGGCCCCGGCTCCACCCTCGTCGCGACGCCCGACGGCTCCCCCCTGCCCGACTTCCTCGGCGTCCCCGGCGCCCACCTGGCCGCCGTCGACGGGGGAGCCCGCCAGGTCGCCCCCGTGCACCTGGTCAGCACCGGTCAGCGCCTGGCCCCGGGGGCGGGGGACTCCTCGCGGGCCAACCTCGTCGTCGACCTCGGCCCCGACGAACCCGCCCCGGACGCGATGGTCGGGGCGCTGTGCTCGATCGGGGCGGTCGTGCTGCGGCTGGGGGAGCGGCCGCGGCACTGCGCCGGCCTGTTCGCCGCGGTGGTCTCCCCCGGAGCGCTGCGGGTGGGGGACGAGGTCCGGGTGGGATCACCCGGCTAGAGTCGGCGGGTCCGTCCCCGCGACCCGTCGCACCACACCACCGGAGGCACCCCGTGTCGGCCCAGTTGAGCATCACCCGATCCGGGGCGACCCAGCAGGTGGCCTCCGGCACGACCGCGGGGGAGCTGTTCGCCGAGGACCGCGACGTCGTCGTCGCCCGGGTCAACGGCGAGCTGCGCGACCTCTCCCACGTCCTCGCCGAGGGCGACGAGGTCGAGGGCGTGCCGATCTCCTCCGAGGACGGTCTCGCGGTGCTGCGGCACTCCGCCGCCCACGTCATGGCCCAGGCCGTCAAGCAGCACTTCCCCGAGGCCCGGCTGGGCATCGGGCCGCCGATCCGCGACGGCTTCTACTTCGACTTCGACGTCGAGCGCCCCTTCACCCCCGAGGACCTCAAGGTCGTCGAGAAGACGATGCAGCGCATCGTCAAGGAGGGTCAGCGCTTCGTGCGCCGCGAGGTCTCCGACGACGAGGCCCGGGCCGAGATGGCCGACGAGCCGTACAAGCTGGAGCTCATCGGGCTGAAGTCCAGCGCCGGGGACGCCGCCGAGGGGGCCTCCGCCGAGGTCGGCGAGGGCGGGCTGACGATCTACGACAACCTCAAGCGCGACGACGCCGTGGCCTTCCGCGACCTGTGCCGCGGCCCGCACCTGCCGACCACCCGCCTCGTCGGCATCGGGTTCAGCCTGCTGCGCTCGGCCGCGGCCTACTGGCGCGGCAGCGAGAAGAACCCCCAGCTGCAGCGCATCTACGGGACCGCGTGGCCCAGCAAGGACGAGCTGAAGGCCTACCAGGAGCGCGTCGCCGAGGCCGAGCGCCGCGACCACCGCCGCCTCGGCGCCGAGCTGGACCTGTTCTCCTTCCCCGACGAGATCGGCTCCGGCCTCGTCGTCTTCCACCCCAAGGGCGGGGTGGTGAAGCGGGAGATGGAGGACTACGTCCGCCGCCGCCACATCGAGGAGGGGTTCTCCTACGTCGGGACCCCGCACATCTCCAAGGGCGGCCTGTTCGAGACCTCCGGCCACCTGCCCTACTACGAGGACACGATGTTCCCCGGCATGGAGCTGGAGAACTCGAAGTACTACCTCAAGGCCATGAACTGCCCCATGCACAACCTGATCTTCCGCTCGCGCGGGCGGTCCTACCGCGAGCTGCCGCTGCGGTTCTTCGAGTTCGGCTCGGTCTACCGCTACGAGAAGTCCGGTGTCGTGCACGGGCTCACCCGCGTCCGCGGGCTCACCCAGGACGACTCGCACAGCTACGTGACGCAGGAGCAGGCGCCGGGGGAGATCAAGCACCTGCTGGACTTCGTCCTCGGGCTGCTCAAGGACTTCGGCCTCGACGACTACTACCTGGAGCTGTCCACCCGCGGGGACTCCGAGAAGTTCATCGGCTCCGACGAGGAGTGGGCCAGGGCCACGGAGGTCCTGGAGACCGCGGCCCGCGAGACCGGCCTCGACCTGGTCGCCGACCCGGGCGGGGCGGCGTTCTACGGGCCCAAGATCTCCGTCCAGGCCAAGGACGCCATCGGCCGCACCTGGCAGATGTCGACCATCCAGTACGACTTCAACCAGCCGGCCCGCTTCGAGCTGGAGTACACCGCCGCCGACGGCACCAAGCAGCGGCCGGTGATGATCCACTCCGCCAAGTTCGGGTCGCTGGAACGGTTCTTCGGGGTCCTGGTGGAGCACTACGCCGGCGCCTTCCCCCCGTGGCTCGCCCCCGTCCAGGTCGTGGGCATCCCCGTCGCCGACGCCCACGTGCCGCACCTGCAGGACGTGGCCGCGGCGCTGCGCGCGGCGGGCGTGCGGGTCGAGGTCGACGACACCGACGACCGGATGCCCAAGAAGATCCGCACCTGGACCAAGCAGAAGATCCCGTTCCTGCTCATCGCCGGGGCCGAGGACGTCGAGAACGGGGCGGTGTCGTTCCGCTTCCGCGACGGCAGCCAGGAGAACGGCGTACCGGTCGACGACGCCGTGGCGCGCATCGCCGCGGCCGTCCGCGACCGGGTGCAGGTCTGAGGTGCCCGACCTCGAGCCGGCCGAGTCCTTCGCGGGGGAACCCGACGGGTTCGGCCGGCTGTGGACCCCGCACCGGCTGGCCTACGTCCAGGGCGGGGAGAAGCCGGCCGACCACGGCCCGGCCAGCTGCCCCTTCTGCCGCGCGCCGGGCCTGTCCGACCCCGAGGGTCTCGTCGTGCACCGCGGGGAGCACGTCTTCGCGGTGCTCAACCTGTTCCCCTACAACCCCGGTCACCTCATGGTCTGCCCCTACCGGCACGTGTCGGCCTACGTCGACCTCGACCCGGCCGAGCTGGCCGAGTTCACCGCCTTCACCCGGGCCGCCGTGCTGACCCTGCAGGCCGCCTCCCGCCCCGCGGGCTTCAACCTCGGCATGAACCAGGGCGCCGTCGCCGGGGCCGGCATCGCCGCCCACCTGCACCAGCACGTCGTCCCCCGGTGGGAGGGCGACGCGAACTTCCTCCCCGTGGTCGGGCGCACGAAGGCGCTGCCCGAGCTCCTGGAGGACACCCGGGCCCGGCTGGCGGCGGCCTGGACGGGCACGCCCCCGGCCTGAGCCCCGTCGCGACGACGGCGGCGCGGCCCCCGCCCCGCGCCGCCCACCGTCGCAGCCGCCGCCGTCCCGGCGCGGCCCGCCCGGACCGGGCCCGGCCCCGGCTACCCTGAACCCGTCCACGACCCCGACGAACGACGAGACGATGCTCAACAGGTACGCGCGTGCGGTGGTCACGAGGATCTTCACCCCCCTGGCGCGGTTGCTGCTGCGGCTGGGACTGACCCCCGACGTCGTGACGGTCACCGGCACCCTCGGGGTCGTCGTCAGCGCCCTCGTGCTCTACCCGATGGGACAGCTGTTCTGGGGCTCCCTGGCGGTGGCGGTGTTCGTCCTGTCCGACATGCTCGACGGGATCATGGCCCGCACCACGGGCCGCTCGGGCTCCTGGGGCGCCTACCTGGACTCCACCCTGGACCGCTTCGGCGACAGCGCCGTCTTCGCCGGTCTCGTCGTGTGGTTCGTCCGCGACGGCGACAGCGACCTCACGGCCGGCCTCGCCCTCGCCTGCCTGGTGCTCGGGAGCATCGTGTCCTACGCCAAGGCCCGCGCCGAGGGCCTCGGCTACACCGCGAACGTCGGCATCGCCGAACGCTCCGACCGCCTCGTCGCCGTCCTCGTCGGCGCCGCGCTCGTCGGCCTCGGCGTCCCGCTGCCCTTCCTCCAGGTCGTCCTGGGCCTGCTCGCCGCGGCGAGCCTGGTGACCGTCGTGCAGCGGATGGCCGCGGTGCACCGCCAGGCGCTGGCCCCCGCCGCCGACGCGTGAGCCCGGTCGCGGGACGGGCCCGGGACGCCCTGGTCACCACGGCCTTCCGCCTGGGCTGGCGCCTGGCCCGCACCGTTCCCGAACCCCTCGCCGCGAGGCTGTGCGACCGGGTCGCCGACCGGGTCGTCGCCCACGGCGGGGAACGAGTGGAGCAGCTGCGCCGCAACCTGTCCCGCGCCCGGCCCGACGCCCTCCCCGCCGAGCTCGACACCCTCGTGCGCGACGGGTTCCGCAGCTACGCCCGCTACTGGTTCGACGCCTTCGCGCTGCCCGGCTGGAGCCGCGAGCGCATCGTCGGCACGGTCCGCGCGGAGGGCGAGGAGGAGCTGCGGGCGGCGCTGGCCACCGGTGGGGCCGTGGCCTTCGTCGGCCACCTCGGCAACTGGGACCACGCCGCGGCCTGGTCCGCCTTCGACCTGCACCCCGTCGTCACCGTCGCCGAGCGGCTGCGGCCGGAGGAGGTCTACCAGGAGTTCCTCGCCTTCCGCCGCAGCCTCGGGATGGAGGTCCTGCCGCTGGGGGACCCGGCCACCTTCCCCACCCTGGTGCGCCGCCTGCGCGAGGGGGCCCTGGTGCCCCTGCTCGCCGACCGCGACCTCGCGAGCACCGGCGTCGAGGTCGACTTCCTCGGCGAACGCGTCCGGATGGCCCCCGGCCCCGCGGCGCTCGCCCTCCTCACCGGCGCCCCGCTGTTCCCCATGACCGTCCACCACGAGGTCGGCCCCCGCGGCCGGGTCCTGGTGGTCACCACCCACCCCCGGGTCCCCGTCCCCGAGCGGGAGGCCGGGGAGTCCGCGCGCGAGCACCGCCGGCGCGCCACCGCCGCCATGACCCAGGCCGGGGCCGACGCCCTCGCCGGTGCCGTGCGTGCCCACCCCGACGAGTGGCACGTCCTGCAGCCGCTGTTCCCGGCCGACCTCGGGCGGAGCTGAGCCGGTGCGGATCGGCATCGTCTGCCCGTACTCCTTCGACGTCCCCGGCGGGGTGCAGTTCCACGTCCGCGACCTCGCCGAGCACCTCATCGGCCTCGGCCACCACGTGCGGGTCCTCGCCCCCGCCGACGACGAGTCCACCCTGCCGCCCTTCGCCGACCCCGGCGGCAACGTCGTCGCCGTCCCCTACAACGGCTCCGTCGCCCGGCTCTCCTTCGGCCCGGTGACCGCCGCACGGGTGCGCCGCTGGATCGCCGAGGGGGACTTCGACGTCCTGCACGTGCACGAGCCGCTCTCCCCGAGCACCTCGCTGCTGGCCCTGTGGGCGGGGTCCGGACCGCTGGTCGCCACGTTCCACACCGCCAACCTGCGCTCGCGGGCCATGCAGGCCGCCTTCCCGCTGCTGCGCCCGAGCCTGGAGAAGATCTCGGCCCGCATCGCCGTCAGCGAGGACGCCCGGCGCACCGTCGTCGAGCACGTCGGCGGCGACGCCGTCGTCATCCCCAACGGCGTCTTCACCGCCGCCTTCGCCCGCGCGCCGCGCCGCCCGGAGTGGACCGGCACCGCCGAGCGCCCCGTCGTCGCCTTCGTGGGGCGCCTCGACGAACCCCGCAAGGGGCTGCCGCTGCTGTGCCGGATCGTGCCGCTGGTGCGCGCCGCCGTCCCCGGCGCGCGGTTCCTCGTCGCCGGCCGCGGCGACGTCGAGGCCGCGCGGGCGCTGCTCGACGCCGGCGGGGACCGGGACGCGGTGGAGTTCCTCGGCGCCGTCGACGACCCGGCGAAGGAGTCGCTGCTGGCCAGCGCCGACGTCTACCTGGCCCCGCACACCGGGGGGGAGAGCTTCGGCATCGTGCTCGTCGAGGCCATGGCCGCCGGGGTGCCCGTCGTCGCCGCCGACCTCGGCGCCTTCCGCCGGGTGCTCGGCGACGGGGAGTTCGGGCGGCTGTTCCCCGTCGGCGACGCGCGCGCGGCCGCCGACACCGTCCTCGACCTGCTCGCCCGCCCCGACCGGGGCCGGGCCCTGGGGGCGGCCGGCCGGCGCGCGGCCGCCCGCTACGACTGGTCGGTCGTCGCCGCGCAGGTGCTCGCCGTGTACGAGACCGTGCGGGCCCGCGCGTGAGCCCCGTGGCGTGGGCCCTCGCCGGGCTGCTCGTGCTCTGCGCCCTGGCCTGGTACCTCTCGGCCACCGCCCAGCGCGTGGACCGCCTGCACCGGCGGGTCGAGACCAGCCGGGCCGCGCTGGACGCCGAGCTGACCCGGCGCGCCTCGGCCGCGCTGGAGTACGCCACCTCGGGCGAGCTGGACCCGGCCTCCGCGCTGGTCCTCGCCGACGCCGCCACCGCCAGCCTCGACGCACCCCGGACCCCCGCCGCGCTGCGCGACGCCAACGACGCCGACGACGCGCACCGCTGGCGGGTGGAGAGCGACCTGACCCGGGCGCTGGCCGCCGCGCTGCCCGAACGCGACGGGCCGGGGCTGGCGCGCGTCCTCGACGCCGCCCACCGGGTGGAGCTGGCCCGGCGCTTCCACAACGACGCCGTCGTGCAGACCCGGCGGCTGCGGGCCAAGCGGGTCGTGCGCTGGGGCCGGCTGGCCGGACGGGCCCGGGTGCCGGAAACGGCCGACTTCCTCGACGGGGCGGACTCGTAGGATGGGCCCCGCCTGAACTCCCCCTCGAACGAAGCACGAGGCCACGAACGTGAGCACCGACAGCACTGAGCAGACCAGCGGCCCCGTCGTGGGGACCGCCCGCGTCAAGCGCGGCATGGCCGAGATGCTGAAGGGCGGCGTCATCATGGACGTCGTCACCGCCGAGCAGGCCCGGATCGCCGCCGACGCCGGCGCGGTGGCCGTCATGGCCCTGGAGCGGGTGCCCGCCGACATCCGCGCGCAGGGCGGCGTCTCGCGCATGTCCGACCCCGACATGATCGACTCGATCATCGCCGCGGTGTCCATCCCCGTCATGGCCAAGGCCCGCATCGGCCACTTCGTCGAGGCCCGCGTCCTGCAGTCCCTGGGCGTGGACTACGTCGACGAGTCCGAGGTCCTCACCCCCGCCGACTACACCCACCACATCGACAAGCACGCCTTCACCGTGCCGTTCGTGTGCGGGGCGACGAACCTCGGCGAGGCGCTGCGCCGCATCACCGAGGGCGCGGCGATGATCCGCTCCAAGGGCGAGGCCGGCACCGGCGACGTCTCCAACGCGGTCATGCACATGCGCACCATCCGCGCGGAGCTGAACCGGCTGCGCTCGATGGAGGAGGACGAGCTCTACGTCGCGGCCAAGGAGATGTCCGCCCCCTACGACCTCGTGCGCGAGGTCGCGGAGACGGGCAAGCTGCCCACCGTCCTGTTCACCGCGGGCGGCATCGCCACCCCCGCGGACGCGGCGATGATGATGCAGATGGGCGCCGACGGCGTCTTCGTCGGCTCCGGGATCTTCAAGTCCGGCAACCCCGCCCAGCGCGCCGAGGCCATCGTCAAGGCGACGACCTTCCACGACGACCCCGACGTCATCGCCAAGGTCTCGCGCGGCCTGGGCGAGGCCATGGTCGGGCTGAACGTCGAGGAGATCCCCGAACCGCACCGCCTGGCCCAGCGCGGCTGGTGAGCCGCCCCGCGTGAGCCACGACCCCCTGGGTCCGGAGTGGGGGCACGGCCCCGACGGCCTCCGCACCCGCAGCGCGTCCCGCGTCGTCCTCCTCGACGACGCGGGACGCGTCCTGCTGCTGCGCGGGACCGACCCCGCCCGTCCCGGCACCGACTGGTGGTTCACCGTCGGCGGCGGCCGCGCCCGGGACGAGGACGCCCGGGTGGCGGCGGTGCGCGAGCTGCGCGAGGAGACCGGCCTCGTGCTCGACCCCGCGCGGCTGCAGGGCCCGGTGTGGCGGCGCAGCGCGGAGTTCGACTTCCTCGGCGCCCGCTGCCGCCAGGAGGAGGACTTCTTCGTCCACCGCGTCGGGGCGGGGCTCGTCGTGGACGACAGCGGGTGGACCGAGCTGGAGCGCGCGTCGGTCTCGCAGTGGCGGTGGTGGGACCCGGCGGACCTGGCCGCGACGGGGGTGACCTTCTACCCCCCCGACCTGGTGGGCCTCCTCGCCCGGCTGCCGGTGGTCTGGTCCGGCGACCCCGTGACGATCGACTGAGCGCGGCCCCCTACGCTTCCGCGGTGACCAGCCCCGCCCCCACGATCGGTGTCCTCGCCCTGCAGGGCGACGTCCGCGAGCACGTGGCGGCCCTGGAGGCCGGCGGGGCGCGCGCGGTCACCGTCCGCCGGGTCGCGGAGCTGCGCGGCGTCGACGGGCTCGTCCTGCCCGGCGGGGAGTCCACGACGATCGACCGGCTGCTGCGGGTCTTCGAGCTGCGCGAGGTCCTGCGCGAGCGCATCGCGGAGGGGCTGCCCGTCTACGGCTCCTGCGCCGGCATGATCCTGCTGGCCGACCGGGTCCTGGACGGGGCGCCGGACCAGCAGACCCTGGGCGGTCTGGACGTCACCGTGCGCCGCAACGCCTTCGGGCGCCAGGTCGACTCCTGGGAGGAGGACCTCCCGCTGCCGGAGATCACCCGGGGCGGGCCGCCGGTGGAGGGGATCTTCATCCGGGCGCCGTGGGTCGAGGAGGCCGGGGAGGAGGTCCGGGTGCTCGCCCGACTGGGCTCCGGGCCCGCCGCGGGTAGGATCGTCGCCGTGCGACAGGGCGATCTGCTGGCCACGTCCTTCCACCCGGAGATCACCGGGGACGACCGGGTGCACCGCTACTTCGTGGACGTGGTCCGCGAGCGCGTTGCGGGTTGAGCTGTCGCCCACAGAGGTTATTCGCAGAGCAGAGCAACGGCGGAGGGAACCAGGATGTCCGGCCACTCCAAGTGGGCGACGACCAAGCACAAGAAGGCCGTCGTCGACGCCAAGCGGGCCAAGAGCTTCGCCCGGCTCATCAAGAACATCGAGGTCGCGGCCCGCACGGGCGGCGGTGACGTCTCGGGCAACCCGACGCTCTTCGACGCCATCCAGAAGGCGAAGAAGACCTCGGTCCCCGCCGACAACATCGACCGCGCCGTCAAGCGCGGCTCCGGTGCCGAGGCCGGCGGCGCGGACTGGCAGACGATCATGTACGAGGGCTACGGCCCGAACGGCGTGGCGCTGCTGGTGGAGTGCCTCACCGACAACAAGAACCGCGCGGCCATGGAGGTCCGCACGGCGATGACCCGCAACGGCGGCTCCCTCGCCGACCCGGGGTCGGTGGCCTACATGTTCAGCCGCAAGGGCGTCGTCGTCATCGGCAAGGAGGGGACCGACCTCACCGAGGACGACGTCCTCGGGGCGGTGCTCGACGCCGGGGCCGAGGAGGTCAGCGACCAGGGCGACACCTTCGAGGTCATCAGCGAGGCCACCGACCTGGCGGCCGTGCGCGACGCGCTGAAGGCCGCGGGCATCGAGTACGACTCCGCCGAGGCCAGCTTCGTGCCCAGCGTCGAGGTCCCGCTCGACGCCGAGGGGGCCACGAAGGTCTTCCGGCTCATCGACGCCCTCGACGACTGCGACGACGTCCAGAACGTCTTCGCCAACTACGACGTGTCCGACGACGTCATGGCGGCCCTCGAGGACGCCTGACCCCCCTCCGGCCCGCGCTCCACGGCCCCGCGACCGCCACGTGCGATCGTGGGGCCGTGCGCGTGCTGGCGGTGGACCCCGGGCTGACCCGGTGCGGGATCGGGGTGATCGACTCCGTGCGCGTCGGCCGCCGGGCCGAGCTGGTGGCCGTCGGGGTGGTGCGCACCCCGGCGACCGATCCCGTCGAGGCCCGCCTGCTGGCCATCAGCGAGGGGCTGGAGGAGTGGCTGGACGCCCACCGCCCCGACGTGGTCGCCGTCGAGCGGGTCTTCGCCCAGTCCAACGTGCGCTCGGTGATGGGCACCGCCCAGGCCGCGGGGCTGGTCCTGGTGGCCGCCGCCCGGCGCGGGCTGCCGGTGGCGATGCACACCCCCAGCGAGGTGAAGGCCGCGGTGACCGGGTCGGGGCGGGCCGAGAAGGAGCAGGTGACGGTCATGGTTACCCGCATCCTCGGTCTCGACGCCCCGCCCCGTCCCGCCGACGCCGCCGACGCCCTCGCGCTGGCCCTGTGCCACCTCTGGCGCGGGGGCGGGACCTCCCGCCTGGAGGCCGCCGCCCACACCGCGCTGGTGACCGGGCGGCGCAACGCCTACGCGGAGGCCGAGGCTCAGGCCCGGGGGGCCAAGCGCCCGCGCAGGAAGGCCGTCGTGCGGCCCCAGGCCAGCTCGGCGGACTCCGCCCGGTAGTTGGGCCGCTCGTCGTTGTAGAAGGCGTGCGGGGCCGGGTAGACCTCCATCGTCACCTCGACGCCGGCCTGCTCCCGGATCCGCGCCTCGGTGGCCTGCACGCCCTCCAGCGGCACCGAGGTGTCCTCCTCGCCGTAGTGGCCCAGGACCGCCGCCCGCAGCCCCGAGTAGTCGGTGTCCGCGCCCGGGATCCCGTACCAGGGCACGGCCGCGGCGATCCGCTCGCCCTGCTGGGCGGCCAGGGCCAGGACGAACGCGCCGCCCATGCAGAAGCCGACGGCCCCGACCGCGGCCGAGGTGGTCTCCGGGCGCTCCAGCAGGTACGTCACGGCGCCGGCGAGGTCGCGGGCGGCGCGCTCGGGCGGCAGCTCCTGCATGAACCGGAACGCCTCCTCGGAGTCGTGGGTGGTGCGCCCGCCGTAGAGGTCGGGGGCCAGGGCGACGAAGCCCTCGGCGGCCAGGCGGTCCACGACACCGGCGACCTGGTCGGTCAGGCCCCACCACTCCTGCACGACGACGACGCCGGGCCCGGTGCCGGAGCCGGGGACGCGCAGGTAGCCGTGGGCGTGGCCGGTCTCGGTGCCGGGGGCGTCGAAGGTGACGTTCTGGAGGGGGTTCTCGTGCTGTTCGTGGGTCACGTCCGCACTCTGCACCCGCAGCCCGTGCGGCGCGCCTGCGGGGGTCGTGTCCGGGGTGCCGTCTAGCCTCTCGAACGAGTGTTCGTCGTGCGTGGGTGGAGGGTCGTGTGATCGCGTCGGTGCGCGGGCAGGTGCTCGCGGTGCGGCTGGACTCGGCGGTCGTGGAGGTCGGCGGCGTCGGGATGCTCGTCCTGGCCGCCCCGGCGACGCTGGCCGGGCTGCGGGTCGGGCAGGAGGCGCTGCTGCACACCACCCTCGTGGTGCGCGAGGACTCGCTGACGCTGTTCGGCTTCGCCGACGCGGACGAGAAGGAGGTCTTCGAGATCGTCCAGACCGCTTCGGGGGTGGGCCCGAGGATGGCGCTGGCCATGCTCGCCGTGCACCGCCCCGACGGCATCCGCGCCGCAGTGGCCGCCGAGGACCACGCCGCGCTGGTGCGGGTGCCCGGCATCGGCAAGAAGACCGCCCAGCGCATCTGCCTGGAGCTGGGGGACCGGCTCGGTCCGCCGTCGGGGACGGCCGCACCGGTGGCGGCCCCGCTCAGCGCCGGCGACGCCCGCCGCGAGCAGGTCGTCGAGGCCCTCGTCGGGCTCGGGTACCCCCTCAAGCACGCCGGGGACGTCGTGGACGTCGTCGTCGGAGCCACCCCGGACGCGGGCGCCGCCGACGACCTCGACGTCGCGGCGACCCTGCGGGCCGCGCTGCGCCACCTGTCGGGTCGCTGATGGAGGACCGGCTGGTGACCACCGGCGCCGACGAGCGCGAACGCGCGGCCGAGTCGGCGCTGCGTCCGCACGGCCTCGACGAGTTCGTCGGGCAGAAGGTCGTGCGCGAGCAGCTCGCCCTGGTCCTCGACGCCGCCAAGGCGCGGGGGATGCCCAGCGACCACGTCCTGTTCTCCGGTCCGCCCGGGCTGGGCAAGACGACGCTGGCGATGATCGTCGCCTCCGAGATGGGGGCGCCGCTGCGCCAGTCCAGCGGCCCGGCGATCCAGCACGCGGGCGACCTCGCGGCCGTGCTCAGCTCCCTCGACGAGGGGGAGGTCCTCTTCCTCGACGAGATCCACCGCATGGCGCGCCCTGCGGAGGAGATGCTCTACATCGCGATGGAGGACTACCGCGTCGACGTCGTCGTGGGCAAGGGCCCCGGCGCGACGGCGATCCCGCTGGAGCTGCCGAAGTTCACCCTCGTCGGGGCCACCACGCGCGCCGGGCTGCTGCCCGCCCCGCTGCGCGACCGCTTCGGCTTCACCGGCTACCTCGACTTCTACACCCCCGAGGAGCTGGTGAAGGTGCTGCGGCGCAGCGCCTCGCTGCTCGGGGTGCAGCTGACGGCCGAGGGCGCGGCGGAGATCGGCGGGCGTTCGCGGGGGACCCCGCGCATCGCCAACCGGCTGCTGCGCCGGGTCCGGGACTGGGCGCAGGTCCGCGGGTCGGGGATCGTCGACCGCCACGCCGCCCGCGCCGCGCTGGAGGTGTACGAGGTCGACGAGCGCGGCCTGGACCGCCTCGACCGGGCCGTGCTGGACGCGTTGTGCCGCCGCTTCGGCGGCGGTCCGGTGGGGTTGTCGACGCTGGCGGTCGTCGTGGGGGAGGAGGCCGAGACGGTCGAGACCGTCGCCGAGCCCTTCCTGGTCCGCGAGGGGCTGCTGGGACGCACCCCGCGCGGGCGCATCGCGCTGCCGGACACCTGGGCGCACCTCGGGCTCACCCCGCCGCGCGACGCCCCGGTGGGGGCGGCGTGGCAGCTGCCCCTCGACGCCGAGGACGCGCCGGGCGCGGAGGACTCCTGAGCACCGACGGCCCGGCGGGGGCGAGGGCCGGACGGGTGAACCCCTAGACTTCCCCGGCGAGTCGGTCCCGGGCGGGTCCCTGCGGAACCTGGCAGGACGTCCCCGCGTTGGCCCGGCCGTGCCGGCACCGGTCGGCGCAGGCACCGGTGAGTCGTCGATCCCGCCGGTGCGGAGAGGGATTGTCGTGGGTGGTGGCAACAGCCAGCTGATCTTCCTGCTGATCATGGTCGCCCTGCTGGTGTTCATGTTCAGCCGGACGCGCAAGCAGCAGAAGGCGCAGCAGCAGATGCAGAACAGCGTCGCCCCGGGCGCGGAGGTCATGACGACCTCCGGCATGTTCGGGACGGTCGTGTCGATCGACGGGGACGTGGTGGTCCTCGAGATCGCCCCGGGTCTGCGGACCCGCTGGACCCGGCGGGCCGTGGCCCGCGTGGTGACGGCCTCCGGGCCGACGGTGGAGCCGGCCGGGGCGGGCGGGGACGCCCTGAGCTTCGAGAAGACCGCGGAGGACGTCCCGGGTCCCGCGGCGAGCCCGGTGCAGCGCGGTGACGACGGCACGGGCGGTGCCACCCGTTCACAGTGATTACTGGTAAGACAGCAGTCGTCCACGAGCAGTGACAAGCTTGCGCTGACCGGGTGGCATCCGCCACTCGGTGAGCGCCGTCCCGAGGTATTGAGTGTCCAACGACCGGCCCCCCGCGCCCAGCGGGCCCCCACGTGTGCGCCGCGGCGCCCCCATCCGTCGACCCCGTCCGGGCCGCACCCTCGCGGCGCTCGTGCTCGTCGTCGTGGCGCTGTTCGCCGCGGTGGGCGCGGGGTCGATCTGGAGCACCGCGAAGTGGTCGCCGGGACTGGCGCTCGACCTCGAGGGCGGGACACAGGTCGTGCTCACCCCCCGCGCCACCGCCGGGGGGACGGTCCCCCCCGAGCAGGTGCAGCGGGCGGCGGACATCATCCGCCAGCGCGTCGACGCGACCGGGCTGAGCGAGACCGAGGTGCAGGTCCAGGGCGGGCAGAACATCTCCGTCTCCATCCCCGGCCAGGCCACCCGCGAGCAGCTGGACCTCATCTCGCAGTCCGCCCAGCTGCGGATGCGCGTCGTGCTCTACGCCGAGCCCGTGACGCCCCCGGCCGCGCCGACCCCCACCGACGGGGCCAGCGCTGCACCGACGGACGGGGCCACCCCCACCGACGGCGCGACCGCGACCCCGACCGACGGCGCGACCCCGACCGACGGCGCGACCCCGACCGACGGCGCGACCCCGACCGACGGCGCGACGGCCTCGCCGACGCAGAGCGCCGACGGCGCCGCGGCCCCGGCCGCCCTGCAGGCCGCGGGCACCGCCACCACCGCGCCCGCCGAGCCGGCGCCCGCCGAGCCCGCCCCGGCCGAGCCCGCCCCCGCGACGACCCCGCCCTCGCTGGCCGAGCTCGCCACACCCGCGGCCACGCCCGGGCCGGGGCAGCCCACCGGCACCTCTTCGCCGGCGCCCACCGACGCCAGCGACCAGAGCTGGCTCTCCACCCCCGACCTCGCCGCGGTGTACGCCAACCTCGACTGCTCCGACCCCGCCCAGCGCTCCGGCGGCGTCGTCGACGACCCGGCCCGGCCGCTGGTCACCTGCAGCCAGGACGGGCTCACGAAGTACGTCCTCGGCCCGGCCGAGCTCGAGGGGACCGACCTCACCAGCGCCGTCTCCGCGCAGGCGACGAACAGCCAGGGGTTCAACACCGGCGCCTGGGTGGTGCGGCTGAAGTTCAACGGCCCCGGCGCCGACGCGTTCTCCGCCCTCACGACCCGCATCTCCACCCTCGAACCGCCGCGCAACCAGTTCGCGGCCGTCCTCGACGGTCTCGTCGTCACCGCCCCCAGCGTCGACCAGCGCTTCGGCGCCGACGTCGACATCGAGGGCGACTTCACCCGCGAGAGCGCCGAGGCGCTGGCCCAGCAGCTGCAGTTCGGCGCGCTGCCGGTGTCCTTCACGGTGCAGACCGAGGACCAGGTCTCCGCCACGCTGGGCTCGGAGCAGCTGCGCAACGGCCTCATCGCCGGCATCGTCGGCCTCGTCCTCGTCGTGGCCTACTCCCTCGTGCAGTACCGCGCCCTGGGTCTGGTCACGATCGGCAGCCTGCTGCTGGCCGCGGCCCTGAACTACGGGGTCCTGCTCCTGTTGAGCTGGCTGCAGGGCTTCCGGCTCAGCCTGGCCGGGATCGCCGGCCTCATCGTCGCCATCGGCGTCACCGCCGACTCGTTCATCCTGTTCTTCGAGCGCGTGCGCGACGAGATCCGCGACGGGCGCATCCTGTCCTCCGCCGTCGAGGCCGGCTGGCACCGCGCCCGGCGCACGATCCTCGTCTCCGACGCCGTCAGCCTGCTCTCGGCGGTCGTGCTCTACGTCCTCGCCGTCGGCAACGTCCGCGGGTTCGCGTACACCCTCGGCATCACGACGATCATCGACGTCCTCATCGTCGTGCTCTTCACCCACCCCGTGGTCGCGCTGCTGGCGCGGACGAAGTTCTTCGGCGGCGGGCACAAGTGGTCCGGGTTCGACCCCGAGCACCTCGGGTCGGTCGTGGCGCGGCACGCGCTGCACCGCGGTGAGCGCCGGCCCACGGTGGCCGAGCTGCGGGCCGCGGAGCGCGAGAAGGCCCGCAGCGCCGCGGGAGCGGGTGGAGGTCAGGACGAGGCCGACCGGACGACCGGTCGGGACGAGGACGGGGCGGGTTCCTGATGGGCATGGCGCAACTGGGCAACCGGCTCTACACCGGTGAGTCCTCCTTCGACTTCGTGGGCCGCCGCAAGCTGTGGTTCCTCATCGCCGCCGTCCTCGTGCTGGTCTCGGCGGTGCTGCTCGTCAAGCCCGGTCTCACCTACGGCATCGAGTTCGAGGGCGGGTCGGAGTTCCGGGTCACCGGGTCCTCCGACGTGGACGCCGCGCGCGAGGCGGTGGAGTCGGTCCTGCCCGGCACCGTCCCCACCGTGACCACCGTCGGCTCCGACGGGGTCCGGGTCCAGACCGAGACCGTCACGACCGGGGAGCTGGACGAGATCCGTTCCGGGCTCGTCGAGCGGCTCGGGGTGCCCGACACCGCCGTGACCTCCTCGAGCATCGGCCCCAGCTGGGGCCAGGACGTCACCGACAAGGCCCTCACCGGCCTGGTGGTGTTCCTCGTCATCGTCTCCATCGTCATGACGCTGTACTTCCGGGCGTGGACGATGGCCGTGGCCTCCCTGGTGGCGCTGTTCCACGACCTCATCATCACCGCCGGGGTGTACGCCCTCGTCGGGTTCGAGGTCACCCCGGCCTCGGTCATCGGGTTCCTCACGATCCTCGGGTACTCCCTGTACGACACCGTCGTGGTCTTCGACAAGGTCCGGGAGAACACCGAGGCCGCCTTCGCGAAGAAGGACCGCACGTTCCGCGACGCCGCGAACCTCGCGATCAACCAGACCGTCGTCCGGTCGGTCAACACGACCGTCGTCGCGCTGCTGCCGGTGGCGGCCATCCTCTTCATCGGCGACCTGCTGCTGGGGGCCGGGACGCTGCGCGACATCAGCCTCGCCCTCTTCGTCGGCATGCTCGTCGGCGCCTACTCCTCGATCTTCGTCGCGACCCCGCTGCTCGCGGCGCTGCGCTCGCGCGAGGCCAAGGTCCAGGAGCTGGACCGCGCGGTCCGCGACGGGGCCGGGGCCACCGCGGTGACCGCGGGCGGTGCGGTGTGAGCGACCTGCTCGTCGTGCCCGACGCCGAGCGCGTCGCGGCCACCGTCGTCGCGGGGTTCCGCGACGTGGTGGACTTCCCCCAGCCGGGCGTGGTCTTCAAGGACATCACCCCGCTGCTGGCCGACGCCCGCGCCTTCGCCACCGTCGTCGAGGCGCTGGCGGCGCTGGCCCGGGCGAGCGGGGCGAGCGCGGTGGCGGGGATCGAGGCCCGCGGGTTCATGCTCGCCGCCCCCGCGGCGGAACGGGCCGGGCTGGGGTTCTGGCCCGTGCGCAAGGCCGGGAAGCTGCCCGCCCCCGTCCTGCGGCGGGAGTACGCCCTCGAGTACGGCACCGCGGCCCTGGAGCTGTCGGCCGGGACGGTCGGAGCGGGCGAGCGGGTCCTCGTCGTCGACGACGTCCTCGCCACCGGCGGCACCGCGCGCGCGGCCTGCGAACTGCTGGAGGAGGCCGGGGCGCAGGTCGTGGCCCTGGCCGTCCTGCTCGAGCTCGCCCCCCTCGGCGGCCGCCCCCGGCTGGGGGACCGGCCGGTCGTGGCGCTGCACACCCAGACCTGAGCCCGGTCCGGGCCCGGTCCGCCGGTCGTGCCGCGGCGCGAGCGCGCGCGACCTAGACTGGGCACCGGAACGAACGGAGGGGCGACATGGCCGACGGCAGCGAGACGCACGTCACCGCCACGACTGCGCCCGAGGCGCCGGGAACCGAGCCCACGGGCGGTCCCGCCGCGGTGCAGGGCCAGGTGGTCCCCGCGCCCGCCCCGCAGCGGCGGCCCGCCTCGGGGCGGCCCAACGGCCCCGAACGCCGGCGCGGCACCGAGGCCCACACCGGCCCCGTCACCGCCGGGCGGATGCTCTCCCGCCTCGCCCGCTTCGGGCAGCACCGGCAGCAGAGCGTCTCCCCGGTGCTGGAACCGCTGCTGCGCACGGTCTCCAACACCCACCCCAAGGCGGACCTGTCCGTCGTGGAGAAGGCCTTCGAGCGCGCCGAGCGCGCCCACGACGGCCAGCGCCGCAAGAGCGGTGACCCCTACATCACCCACCCCGTCGCGGTGGCCACGATCCTCGCCGAGCTGGGCATGACGCCCTCGACGCTGGCGGCGGCCCTGCTGCACGACACCGTCGAGGACACCGACTACACCCTCGCCACGCTGCGCGCCGAGTTCGGCGACGAGATCGCCCTGCTCGTCGACGGCGTCACCAAGCTCGACAAGGTCACCTACGGCGACGCGGCGCAGGCCGAGACCGTCCGCAAGATGATCGTCGCGATGGCCAAGGACATCCGGGTCCTGGTCATCAAGCTCGCCGACCGCCTCCACAACGCCCGCACCTGGCGCTACGTCTCGGCGTCCTCGGCGGAGAAGAAGGCCCGCGAGACGCTGGAGATCTACGCCCCGCTGGCGCACCGGCTGGGCATGAACACCATCAAGTGGGAGCTGGAGGACCTGTCCTTCGCGACGGTCTACCCCAAGGTGTTCGACGAGATCGTGCGGCTGGTGGCCGACCGCGCCCCCGCCCGCGAGGAGTACCTGCAGGGCGTGCGGGCGCAGATCGAGGACGACCTCAAGAGCGCGCGGGTGCGCGCCACGGTCACCGGGCGGCCCAAGCACTACTACTCGATCTACCAGAAGATGATCGTCCGCGGCCGCGACTTCGCCGAGATCTACGACCTCGTCGGCGTGCGCGTCCTCGTCGACTCCGTGCGCGACTGCTACGCCGTCCTCGGTGCGCTGCACGCGCGCTGGAACCCGGTCCCGGGCCGGTTCAAGGACTACATCGCGATGCCCAAGTTCAACATGTACCAGTCGCTGCACACGACGGTCATCGGGCCCGAGGGCAAGCCCGTGGAGATCCAGATCCGGACCCACAACATGCACCAGCGCGCCGAGTACGGCGTCGCGGCGCACTGGAAGTACAAGGACGACCCCAACGCCAGCGGCGGCGGCGGGGTCCAGAACGAGATGGACTGGCTCAAGGCCGTCGTCGACTGGCAGCGGGAGTCCGCCTCCAGCGACTTCCTCGACGACCTGCGCTGGGAGATCAACGCCGGCCAGGTGTTCGTCTTCACCCCGAAGGGCGACGTCCAGGAGCTGCCCGCGGGGTCCACCCCGGTCGATTTCGCCTACGCCGTCCACACCGAGGTCGGGCACCGCACGATGGGGGCGCGGGTCAACGGCCGCCTCGTGCCGCTGGAGTCCACCCTGGACAACGGCGACCTGGTGGAGATCTTCACGTCCAAGGCCGACGGGGCCGGCCCCAGCCGGGACTGGCTGCAGTTCGTCAAGAGCCCCCGGGCGCGCAACAAGATCAAGCAGTACTTCTCCAAGGAGCGGCGGGAGGAGGCGATCGAGGACGGCAAGGACGAGATCGCCCGCGCGATGCGCAAGCAGCACCTCCCGCTGCAGCGCCTGCTCTCCCACGACTCCCTCCTCGTCGTCGCCCGCGAGCTGAACCACCCCGACGTCTCGGCCCTCTACGCCGCCGTCGGCGAGCGCCACGTCTCCGCCGCGCACGTCGTGGAGAAGCTCATCGCGGCCGTCGGGGGGGAGGCCGCCGTCGAGGAGGACCTCGCCGAGGCCACCACCCCGGGTCAGACCCGGCCCACCCGCACCAGCAGCGACGCCGGGGTCGTCGTCGCGGGCGCGGAGGACGTCTGGGTCAAGCTCGCCCGCTGCTGCACCCCCGTCCCGCAGGACCCGATCG
This sequence comes from Kineococcus radiotolerans SRS30216 = ATCC BAA-149, assembly GCF_000017305.1. Classification (GTDB taxonomy): domain Bacteria; phylum Actinomycetota; class Actinomycetes; order Actinomycetales; family Kineococcaceae; genus Kineococcus; species Kineococcus radiotolerans. Next base: position 3,953,941 of record NC_009664.2, read on the forward strand.
TCGGGTTCGTCACCCGCGGCGCCGGGGTCTCGGTGCACCGCGAGGACTGCGAGAACGTGACGATGCTGCGCAACGAGCCCGAGCGCATCGTGGACGTGCAGTGGGCCTCGGCCATCGCCACCGGCCAGACCCGCCTGTTCCTGGTGCAGATCCAGGTGGAGGCGCTGGACCGGGCCCGGTTGCTCTCCGACGTCACGCGGGTCCTCTCCGACAACCACGTCAACATCCTGTCCGCGACGGTGTCCACCAGCCGGGACCGGGTGGCCCTGTCGAAGTTCTCCTTCGAGATGGCCGAGCCGAACCACCTCAACCAGGTGCTCAACGCGGTGCGGCGGGTCGACGGCGTCTTCGACGCCTACCGCGTCATGGCGTCGCGACCGACGAAGGGCTGAGGGCCGCCGGGCCCGGCGCGCGGGGCAGGCCCAGGGCCCGGCGGGCCGTCCGCACGCCCCCGCGGCCCCGGGCGCGGTCGCTGGCGGCGCGGACGTCCCCCTCGACCAGCAGGCCCGCGGCGAGCATCCGCTCCCGCAGCCACGCCGCCCGGTGCGGCTGGGCGGCGGCGACGTCGAGCAGGGTCCGGGCCGGGCCGGTGAGGGTCAGGCCGGCGACCTCGTGCAGCTCGTCGACGGCGGGCCGGACCCGGGAGAAGCTCACCCGCAGCGGGGCGGGGGAGCCCACGTCGGGCAACCGGGTCCCGGCCACGCGCACCTCCCGGGGGGAGGTCAGCGGCGGGCCGAGGTGGACCCAGGCCGCGGCGTCGGCGAGGACGACCGACCCGGCGGGCACGAGCAGGGCCAGGGCCCGGGCGCGCAGGGCGGTGTCCAGGGGCACGTCGCCGGCGACGACGACGTCCCCGACGACCCGTTGCAGGAGACCCTCGCGGACCTCCCGGTCGGCCTCAGCCGCCTCGGCCCGCCCCCGCGGCCGCCAGGGGAGGTCGGTGGGGGTGCCCGTCCCGCGGGAGAGCACCCCGGTCAGCCAGTCGTCGCGCACGCGCCCCAGTCCACACCGCGGTGGGGTGCGTGCGCGACGGCCCGGCCGGACCTGTGGACAGCTCAGGCGTCGCGCAGCGCGGCCTGCGCGGCGTCGAGCCACGCCCGGCGCGCCCGCAGGGCCTCCTCGGCCCGGGACAGCGCCCGGGTGTCGCCGCTGGCGCGGGCCTTCTCGACGTCGGCCTCGAGGTCGCGGATGGCGTTCTCGAGCTGGCTGGCCAGCCCGCCCGCGCGGGCCTGGGCCTCGGGGTTGGACCGGGACCAGCGCGCCTGCTCGGCGTCGCGCACGGCGGTCTCCACCGCCCGCAGCCGGCCCTCGACCCGGCCCATGTCGGCGCGCGGCACCTTGCCGGCGGCCTCCCAGCGGTCCTGGATGCCGTTGAGCACCTTCTTCGCGGCGTTGAGGTCCTTGATCGGCAGCAGCGCCTCGGCCTCGACGAGCAGCTGCTCCTTCACCGCGAGGTTCTCGCGGAACTCCTCGTCGACCTCCTCGTTGGCGGCCGTGCGCGCGGCGAAGAAGACGTCCTGGGCGGCGCGGAAGCGGTCCCACAACGCGTCGTCGTCCTTGCGCCCGAGCCGGCCCGCCGCCTTCCAGCGGTCCATCAGGGCGCGGTAGGCGTTGGTCGTGCCGCGCCAGTCGGTGGAGGTGGACAGCTGCTCGGCCTCGGCGACCAGCGCCTCCTTCTCGGAGCGGATGGTGGTCCGCTGCTCACCGAGGGCGGCGAAGTGGTGCCGGCGCATCTTGTCGAAGGCGCTGCGGGCGTGGCTGAAGCGCTTCCACAGCTCGTCCTCGCTGCGCTTGTCCAGCCGGCCCTCGCGCTGGGCAGCCTTCCACTCCTCGAACAGCACGCGCAGCCGCTCGCCGGAGGAGCGCCACTGGACCTTCTCCGGGTCCTGGCCGGCGATCTGCTCGGCCTCCTCCACGATGGCCAGCCGGGCAGCGCGCAGCTGCTCGCGCTGCGCGGCGCGGGCGCGGTCGGCCGCGGCGCGGGCCTCGTCGGCGACGGTCGCCAGCGCCTCCACGCGGGCGGCGAGGGCGTCGAGGTCACCCACGGCGCGGGTCTCGGCCAGCGCGGTGCGCAGGGCGGTGACCCCGGCGACGATGTCCTTGCCGGCCAGCTCGGTGCTGCGCAGCCGCTGGTCGAACAGGTCGACCTGGGCGACGACCTCCTCGTACTTGCGCACGAAGTAGGCGATCGCCTCCTCCGGGCTGGCGTCGGGGTAGGCGCCGACCTCGTGCTCGCCGTCGGCGCGGCGCACCCACACGGTGCCGTTCTCGTCGACGCGGCCGAAGGCGGCGGCGGCCGCGCGGTCCACCGACGTCAGGTGCCCGACCTCGGGAGCGGGTTCGGCGGCGACCGGGGTGGCGGTGGGCGCCGGGGCGGGACGGGGGACCGGGCGCGGGGCGGGCGCCGGACGGGGGGCGGGCGCGGGGGCGGCCTGCACCGACTGCTCGGCCGGCTGCTGCCCGGCCGGCTCCGGGGCCACCGGCTGCTCGGCCACCGGCTGCTCGGCCGGCTCCTGCCCCGTCGGCTCCTGCGCCGGCTCACCGGCCTCGGGCTGCGCCGGGGTCTGCGGCTGGTCCTCGGGCTGCTGCTCCGACGGCGCCTCGGCCGCCGGCTCCGGCTGCGCCGGGGTCGCTTCGGTGGGGGTCTGCGCGGTGTCCGCCACGTCCACGGGGGACGCCGGCTCCTGGGGCTGCTCGGTCACCCGCCGCATTCTAGGTCCCCCGGCCCCGGAAGGGCGTGGTCCGTCACGGCGTGCCCCCTCCCGAGCGCGCGCGGTGAACGGCCGGGCGGGCTCGGGGAGCCCTCACTAGGGTGCTCGACGTGCTCATCGACACGGTGGAGGCCACCGTCTTCGGGACCAACTGCTACGTCGTCGCCCCCGCCGCGGGCGAGGAGTGCGTCGTCGTGGACCCCGGGGTCGACGTGGCCGACCGGCTGGCGGAGGTGCTGCGGCGGCACCGGCTGAAGCCCGCCGCGGTCCTGCTGACCCACGGCCACCTGGACCACACCTTCTCCGTGACCCCCGTCTGCGGGGCCCACGGGGTGGCCGCGACGATCCACGCCGCCGACGCCCACCGCCTGCACGACCCGCTCGCCGGGCTCGGTGCCCCGCTGCGCGCGGCGCTGGAGGCCACGACGGGCGCGGTGACCTGGCGTGAACCCGACGAGGTCGTCACCGTGGAGGACGGCGCGGCGCTGCGGGTCGCGGGGCTCTCGATCGACGTCTCGCACGCCCCGGGGCACACCGAGGGGTCGGTGCTGTTCTCGGTGCAGCGCCCCGGGGAGGCCGACGTGCTGCTGTCCGGCGACGTCCTCTTCGCCGGTTCCATCGGGCGCACCGACCTGCCCGGCGGGGACCACCGGGCCATGCTGCGCAGCCTGCTCACCCGCGTCCTGCCCCTGGACGACGCCACCGAGGTCCTCCCCGGCCACGGCCCGGCCACGACCATCGCCCGCGAGCGCGCCACCAACCCCCACCTGCGCCGGCTCGCCGGCCTGAGCGGGTTCACCGGGCTCACCGGCGGCTGAGCCTCATCCCACCCGCAGCCCGAGGTGCCCGGCCAGCTGCGGGGCCAGCTGCAGGAGCTGGACCTCGCTGACGCGCGCACCGCGCAGCGAGCCGACGCCGCTGAGGGCCTCGAAGGCGGCCCCGGTCAGGTCGGCGCCGTCGAGGCGGGCGGAGGTCACGTCCAGGTGCCCCACCCGGCAGTCCTCGAACCGCACCCGGGTCAGGGCGGCGCCGGAGAGGTCGACCTCGCGCAGGTCGCAGCCGCTGAACGTCACGTCGTGCAGCTGCGCCCCGCGCAGGTCCACGAAGTCGAAGCGGCCCCCGCGCACCGCGACCCGCGCCCACCGCGCCCCCGACAGGTCCAGCGCCCCCACCCGGCAGTCCTCGACGACGACGTCCTGCCACGTGCCGGCGCGCCACGGGGCCTCGGCCGCCGCCACCGCCGCCAGCCGCACGTCGACGAGGCGGGCCCCGGCCAGGGCGAGGCCGTCGGCACGGACCTCGCTCAGCACGCAGCCCAGGAACCGCGCGTCCCGCGCGTCGACGCCGGAGAGGTCACCGCCGGCGGCCCCGCCGAACAGCAGCCCGTCGTGGGTGGCCGCGGCGCGCGGCGGGACCGCCGCGGGTTCCAGCCCGCCCTCGTCGGCGGACAGGTCCGGCCGGGGCGGCGCGGGGGTGTCCCGGCGGGCGCGGGCGCTCTCCTCCGTCACGGCGCCACTGTGCCCGAGCGCGCGCCGCGGCGGGAACGCGGCCCGCGGCCGGGCCCGGCTCCCCGTACGGCGCAACGAGGTTCACCCGTTGGCCACGCCGAGCACGGTTCAGGTCCCACCGCGGGCGGTCGATCACCTAGGGGTACGACACCGGACCGCGGATCGGCCGCGTCCACGAACGGAAGGACCAGACGTGACCAACGTCGACGCGACCCTGAAGGCCTGCCTCGAGATCGACGGCGCCACCGCCGCGGCCCTCGTCGACTACGAGTCGGGCATGTCGCTCGGCCAGGTCGGGGGCGGCGCCCTCGACCTCGACGTCGCCGCCGCCGGCAACACCGACGTCGTGCGCGCCAAGCTGCGCACCATGCAGCGCCTGGGCCTGTCCGAGCAGATCGAGGACATCCTCATCACCCTCGGCACCCAGATCCACCTGATCCGCCTCATCCAGTCCCAGTCCGGCCAGGGCCTCTTCCTGTACCTGGTCCTCAAGAAGGACTCCTCGAACCTCGCCATGGCGCGCCGCCAGCTGACGATCCTCGAGCGCGACCTCGCCATCTGAGACCACCCGCACCACCGCACCACCCGTCGGCGGTCGGGCGGGCCCCCGGGCCCCGCCCGCCCGCCGTCGCGCACCGCACCCCGAGACCCCCGCGACCCGGCGCCGACGCGCCCGGAGGAGCCCCGTGAGCAGGCCACCCCGCAAGATCGTCGTGACCGGGCCCTTCGGGGCGGGCAAGACGACGTTCGCGGCCACCGTCACCGCCGGCCTGGCCGGGGGGACCCTGGTCACCACCGAGACCGGCGTCAGCGACGCGACCGCGGCGCTCAAGGGCTCCACGACCGTCGCGATGGACCACACCACCGTCACGGTGCCCGCCGCGCCCGGCGCCGCGTGGACCGAGGCGAGGGTCAACCTCTTCGGCACCCCCGGCCAGCAGCGCTTCGCCTTCGTGTGGGAGCTGCTCGCCCAGAACATGGACGGCTACCTCGTCCTCGTCGACGCCAGCCGCCCCGCCGGCGTCACCGAGGCCGCCGGGATCGTCGCCACCTTCCAGCGCATCGCCCCCACCGCCCCCCGCCTCGTCGCGGTCAGCCGGTGGGCCGACCCGGCCGGCACCCGCGGCCGGCTCGCCCAGCTCCTGGGCACCTCCCCCTCGGCCCTGGTCCCCTGCGACCCGCGCGACCTCGCCCAGTGCACCGCCGTCCTGCGGGTCCTGCTCGACGGGGTCCACGTGCTGGAGGACCGCCGGGCCGGCACGACCACCACGGACGGAGTCCCAGCATGATCGTGAAGCAGCACGCGATCCGCGCCGGCACCACCCTCAGGCGCGACATCCCCGGCGTCCAGCGCGTCCTCGTCGCCCGCACCGACGGCCTCGCCTTCCACGACGACGGCCCCGAGCGCGACCACGAGTCCACCGCGGCGGTCGTGGCCACCGTCCTCGGCATCGCCCAGCGCGCCGCCGCCGACAACGCCCTCGGCCCCTTCCTGCTCACCACGGTCAAGGGCGCCGACGGGTGCCTCGCCGTCTACGCCGTCGGCGCCACCCACGTGCTCGCCGTCGTCACCGACCCCTCGGTGAACCTCGTCCTGCTCGACCGCCTCGCGCTGCGCCTGGTGGCCGAGCTGGCCGGGGCCGAGACCGGCGCGCCGTCCGTCGCCCGCGCGCGCTGAAGCCGTCGCGGACCCCGCCGTAGGATCGTCGGTGCGCACTCCCGCGCACTGACGATCGAAGGGACCCCCCGTGCTCCGCACCCACGAGGCCGGCAGCCTGCGCGCCGACCACGCCGGACAGACCGTGACACTCACCGGCTGGGTGGCGCGTCGACGGGACCACGGGGGAGTGGCCTTCCTGGACCTGCGCGACGCCTCCGGCGTCGTGCAGGTCGTCGCCCGCGACGAGATCCTCGACGCCGGGGGCGCGCGCGAGCTGCGCAACGAGTACTGCATCCGCATCACCGGCGACGTCCGGCTGCGGCCGGAGGGCAACGACAACGCCAACATCCCCACCGGTGCGGTCGAGGTCGACACCACCGCGCTGGAGGTCCTCTCCGAGGCCGCGCCGCTGCCCTTCCAGATCGACGACCACCTCAACGTCGGCGAGGAGGCGCGGCTGAAGCACCGCTACCTCGACCTGCGCCGCACCGGCCCGGCGAACGCGCTGAAGCTGCGCTCGGCGGCCAACCGCGCCGCCCGCGCGGTGCTCGAGGAGCACGCGTTCACCGAGATCGAGACCCCGACGCTGACCCGCTCCACCCCCGAGGGCGCCCGCGACTTCCTCGTCCCCGCCCGCCTCGCGCCCGGCTCCTGGTACGCGCTGCCGCAGAGCCCGCAGCTGTTCAAGCAGCTGCTCATGGTGGCCGGCATGGAGCGCTACTACCAGCTCGCCCGCTGCTACCGCGACGAGGACTTCCGCGCCGACCGGCAGCCGGAGTTCACCCAGCTCGACATCGAGATGAGCTTCGTCGAGCAGGACGACGTCATCGCCCTGGGCGAGCAGATCGTCGCCGCGCTGTGGAAGCTCATCGGCCACGACGTGCCGCTGCCGCTGCCGCGCATGACCTACGAGGAGGCCATGCGCCGCTACGGCTCCGACAAGCCCGACCTGCGCTTCGGCCTCGAGCTCGTCGAGTGCGCCGGGTTCTTCGCCGACACCACCTTCCGGGTGTTCCAGGCCCCCTACGTCGGGGCCGTCGTCATGCCCGGCGGGGCCTCCCAGCCCCGCAAGACGCTCGACGCGTGGCAGGAGTGGGCCAAGCAGCGCGGCGCCCGCGGCCTGGCCTACGTCCTCGTCGGCCAGGACGGGGAGCTCTCCGGCCCCGTGGCGAAGAACCTCTCCGACACCGAGCGGGCCGGTCTGGCCGCCCACGTCGGCGCGAACCCCGGCGACTGCATCTTCTTCGCCGCCGGAGCGGTGAACCCCTCCCGCGCCCTGCTCGGCGCCGCCCGCGCCGAGATCGCCCGCCGCACCGGCGCGATCGACGAGAGCGCCTGGTCGTTCCTCTGGGTCGTCGACGCCCCCATGTTCAAGTCCGCGGCCGAGGACGACGACGTGTCCATCGGCGAGGGGAGCTGGAACGCCGTCCACCACGCGTTCACCGCCCCCAAGCCCGAGGTCGTCGACACCTTCGACACCGACCCCGGTTCGGCGCTGTCCAACGCCTACGACATCGTCTGCAACGGCAACGAGATCGGCGGCGGCTCCATCCGCATCCACCGCCGCGACGTCCAGGAGCGCGTCTTCGCGGTCATGGGCATCTCCGAGGCCGACGCGCGGGAGAAGTTCGGGTTCCTCCTCGACGCGTTCTCCTTCGGCGCCCCCCCGCACGGCGGGATCGCCTTCGGCTGGGACCGCGTCGTCGCCCTGCTCGCCGGGGTCGACTCCATCCGCGAGGTCATCGCCTTCCCCAAGTCCGGCGGCGGCTACGACCCGCTGACCGCCGCGCCCGCGCCCATCACCGCGCAGCAGCGCAAGGAGGCCGGGGTCGACGCGAAGCCGGAGACGAAGAAGGCCGCCGCCGGAGAACCCGCCGGGGCGTGAGCCGCGCCGCGCTGGGCTGCGCCGTCGCGTTCGCGGCGCTCGCGGTCCTCGTGACCACGGGCGCCACGGCGCGCGCGGACGCGGCCCTGTCCGCGGCGGCGGTGGACGCGGCCCGCGCCCACCCGGGGCCGACCCGCCTGGCCCAGCTGGTGGAGGCGGTGACCCAGCCCGTCTGGGTGTACCTGCTGGGCCTGGCCGGGGTCGTCGCGGTGTGGCGGCGGGGGCGACGCCGGCACGCCCGGGCCGCGCTGCTGGCCGGGGCGCTGGCCGCCCTCGCCTCCCCCGCCCTCAAGGCCGCGTTCGGCCGGGAGCGCCCGGCCCTGGACGCGGGGTTCACCACCGCCGGGGGCGGGTCGTTCCCCTCCGGGCACGCCCTGGCCTCGGCCACCGTGGTCCTGGTCGCGGTGCTGCTGCTGGTCCCGCCCCGGTGGCGGCGCGCCGCGCTGGCGCTGGGGGTCCTGGAGCTCGCCGTGGTCGCGGTGGACCGGGTGTGGGTCGGGGCGCACTGGCCCAGCGACGTGCTGGCCGGGTTCCTGCTGGCCGGGGTGGTCGTCGCCGCGGTGGCCCGCCCCGTGCTCCGGCCCGGGCGTTCAGAGGGTGACGGCGACCGACCGGGTGCCCCGGGTGCCCCCGGTCCCGAGGCTCGCGGGTAGCGCGACCGGGGAGACCTCGTCGACGTGCACGGGCGTGCGGTGCCCGGTGCCGACGGTCGTCGGGGTGGCCTGGGCGGCGGTGGCGAGACCGACGCCGCCGAGACCGGCGGCGAGGCCCGCGGCGAGGAGCCGGCGGAGGAGGCGGGTGCGCTGCGTCACGGCTCCACGGTGCGGGGCGCACCTCGGTGGCTGCCCGGTGCTCCCTGTGCGGTCCCGGTGCGTGGCCCGGGACCGGCGCCCGGGCCCGCCGCGGTCGCCCCGCGCCACCCCGCCCTCAGGTGGTGGGGAGGGTGACGCGGAACGCGGTGCGGCCCGGGCGGCTGTCGACGGTGACGGTGCCGTGGTGGGAGGCGACGACGGCCTGGACGATGGCCAGGCCCAGCCCGGTGCTGCCCGCGACGCGCGAGCGGGAGGAGTCGGCGCGGACGAAGCGCTCGAAGACGCGGGGGAGGACCTCGGGGGCGATCCCCGGCCCGTCGTCGACGACGTCGACGTGGGCGACGGCCCCGTCGGGCACGATCCCGACGGTGACCGTGGTGCCCGGCGGGGTGTGGGTGCGGGCGTTGGCGAGCAGGTTGGCCAGCACCTGGTGCAGCCGGCCGGCGTCGCCGACGACCTCGACGGCCTCCTCGGGCAGGTCCAGCTGCCACCGGTGGTCGCGGCCGGCGACCTGCGCGTCGCTCACGGCGTCCAGGACGGTCATCGTGAGGTCGACGGGCCCGCGGTCCAGCGGGCGCCCGGAGTCCAGGCGGGCCAGCAGGAGCAGGTCCTCCACCAGGCCCGTCATGCGCAGCGCCTCGGACTCCACGCGCCCCATGGCGTGCAGGACGTCGGCGGGGACCTGCCCCCCGGTCACGTCGCGGCTGCGGCGGGTGAGCTCGGAGTACCCGCGGATCGCGGCGAGCGGGGTGCGCAGCTCGTGGCTGGCGTCGGCCACGAACTGGCGGACGCGCTGCTCGGAGGCGTGGCGGGCCTCCAGGGCGGAGCCGACGTTGTCGAGCATCCGGTTCAGCGCCAGCGCGACCTTGCCGACCTCGGTGCTGCCGTCGGCGTCGGGGACGCGCAGGGACAGGTCGACCTCGCCGCGGTCCAGTTCCAGTTCCGAGACCCTCGCCGCGGTGTTCGCGACCCGCTGCAGCGGGAGGAGGTCGCGCCGCACGAGGACGGACCCGGCACCGGCGGCGACGGCCACCCCGCCCAGGATCGCGGCGACCTCGACGCCGACGACGGTGAGCAGGGTGCGGTCCACGTCGGCCAGCGGGACCCCGCTGACCTGCCGGGAACCGTCGGGGAGCGTCGTCGAGACCACGCGGTAGCGCCCGAGGCCCTCGAGGTCGACGGTGCGCTTCCTCCCGTCGTCGTCGGCGACGTCCTCGAGCTCCCGGGCCTGCGCGCCGGTCAGCGGCCGGACGCAGGGGTTCCCGGCCGTGGAGCGCGGTTCGTCGAGGACGCCGGACTGCCCGGTGAGCAGGTCCCCGCCGGCGAACCGGGCGTACAGGGTCCCGTCGGTGGGTCCCGGCCCCCGGAACGCGGGGACGGTGCCGTCGACGCAGCGCCCCGCGGCGGGCACGGACCCGGGCGGGCCGCCCTGCCCACCGGGGCCCGGGTCGCCGACGTCGCGCCGCCCCCGGTCCACGGCCTGGTCGAGCTGGGCGTCGACCCGTCCCGTCAGCGACAGGTGCAGCGCCACCGCGGTGACCCCGCCGATGACGAGGCCGACCGCGACCAGGAGCAGGCTCGTGGTCAGCACCAGCCGGCTGCGCAGCGTCCGGGGACGGCGCGGCCGGCGCGAGGGGGAGGGCACCCGGGGGTCAGCTCGTGAGCGTCGGGACCGGGGTTCAGCCGGCCGCGGCGACCGCGCCGTCGGCGGGCTTGAGGACGTAGCCGGCCCCGCGCACGGTGTGGATCATCGGGTTGCGGCCCGCGTCGATCTTGCGGCGGAGGTAGGAGACGTACAGCTCGACGATGTTGGCCTGGCCGCCGAAGTCGTAGTTCCAGACGCGGTCCAGGATCTGCGCCTTGGACAGCACCCGGCGCGGGTTGCGCATGAGGTAGCGCAGCAGCTCGAACTCGGTCGCGGTGAGCCTGATCTCCTGCCCGGCCCGGGTGACCTCGTGGCTGTCCTCGTCGAGGACGAGGTCGCCCACCGCCAGGACGGGTTCCTGCTTGGCCGCGACCAGGCCGGAGCGGCGCAGGAGGCTGCGCAGGCGGGCCACGACCTCCTCCAGGCTGAACGGCTTGGTGACGTAGTCGTCGCCGCCGGCGGTGAGACCGGCGACGCGGTCCTCCACGGCGTCCTTCGCGGTGAGGAAGAGGACGGGGACGTCGGTGGCGTCGGCGCGCAGCCGCCGCAGCACCTCCAGGCCGTCGATGTCGGGCAGCATGATGTCGAGGATCACCGCGTCGGGGCGGAAGCTGCGGGCGGCGCGGACCGCGTCCAGGCCGTTGCCGGCCGTCTGCACCTCCCAGCCCTCGTAGCGCAGGGTCATGCTCAGCAGCTCCGAGAGCGTGGACTCGTCGTCGACGACGAGCACCCGCAGGGCGGTGCCGTCGGGGCGGGTCAGTTCCGAGCGGCGGTTGGTGGTGGACGCGGTCATGTCCTGATCGTCGGTCCTCTCCCTGCCAGCTGTCCCGGGATTCCCTGGGACGGACCTGTGCATCGTCACTGGAACGGACCAGCGGGGGACCCGCTCGGCCCCGTGGGCGGCGGTCCCCCCGCCCGCGGGCGAGCACGTACCTTGAGCGCGTGGCCGACCTCTTCTCCAGCGTGACGGCGGGGGACGCGCCCGCGGGTGACCGCACCCCGGCCGTGCTCGCCGGTTCCCCCCTCGCCGTGCGGATGCGCCCGCGCTCCCTCGACGAGGTCGTCGGGCAGCAGCACCTGCTCCAGCCGGGCTCCCCGCTGCGCCGCCTCGCCGCCGACGGGGACCTGGGCCGGGCCGGACCCGCCTCGGTGATCCTCTGGGGGCCCCCGGGGACGGGGAAGACGACGCTGGCCAGCGTCCTCGCCCGCTCCGGCGGGCGGAAGTTCGCCGAGCTGTCCGCCGTGACCGCCGGGGTGAAGGACGTCCGCCGGGTCGTGGAGGCCGCCCGCGACGACCGCGACCTGTACCGCCGCCAGACCGTCCTGTTCCTCGACGAGATCCACCGCTTCACCAAGGCCCAGCAGGACGCGCTGCTGCCGGGGGTGGAGAACCGCTGGGTCGTGCTGGTGGCGGCCACGACGGAGAACCCGAACTTCTCCGTCGTCACCCCGCTGCTGTCCCGGTCGTTGCTGCTGACCCTGCAGCCGCTCACCGCCGCGGACGTGGAGGGGTTGCTGCGCAAGGCGGTCGAGGACCCGCGCGGTCTGGCGGGGGAGGTGTCGGTCGACGACGAGGCCCTGGCCCACCTGGTCCGGGTCGCCGACGGCGACGCGCGGCGGGCGCTGACGGCGCTGGAGGCCGCGGCCGGCACCGCCCTGGACGACGCCCCCGCCGCCGGGGACGTCCCGGGCGGGGGGGTCCGGATCACCCTGGCCCACGCCGAGCGCGCCCTCGACCGCGCCGCCGTGCGCTACGACCGCGCCGGGGACCAGCACTACGACGTGGCCAGCGCCCTCATCAAGTCGATGCGCGGCTCCGACGTGGACGCCGCCCTGCACTACCTGGCGCGGATGGTGGAGGCGGGGGAGGACCCGCGCTTCATCGCCCGCCGCATCGTCATCGCCGCCGCCGAGGACGTCGGGATGGCCGACCCCTCGGCCCTGCAGACCGCGGTCGCGGCCATGCACGCCGTCGCCCAGATCGGGATGCCGGAGGCGCGGATCGTCCTGGCCCAGGCCGTGGTGCACAACGCCACGGCGCCGAAGTCCAACGCCGCCTACGCGGGGATCAACGCCGCCATCGCCGACGTGCGCGCCGGCCTCGGCGGGTCGGTGCCCGCGCACCTGCGCGACGCCCACTACGCCGGGGCCGGGAAGCTCGGGCACGGGAAGGGCTACGTCTACACCCACGACGTCCCCGCCGGGGTCGCCGAGCAGCAGTACGCCCCCGACGAGCTCGTCGGCAAGGACTACTACGTGCCCACCGACCGGGGGTTCGAGAACCAGCTCCGCGAGCGCCTCGCCCGGCTGCGGCGGGTCCTGCGCGGTCGCTGAGCACTACCGTGCCCGCGTGCCCGGTCTGCGATCCGTCCTCTCCCGCCTGCTCGCCGTCGGGGGCCGTGCCGCGCTGCGCGAGCTGGAGCGGCGCGACGCGGCCCCCCGCGGCGTCCCGCCCACCCCGGACGCGGCCCCCGCGCGGCCCCGCCCGCGGGGCGGGGCGGGCGCGCGGGTCGTCCCCGGCGGGGTGCGGGTCGAGTACGCCCCCCGCGCCGACGGCCACCCCGACCCCGGGGAGGTCGTGTGGGCGTGGGTGCCCTTCGAGGAGGGTGACGGGCGCGGCAAGGACCGCCCCGTCCTCGTCGTGGGGCGCGCGGGGGAGGACCTCGTCGCCCTCATGATGACGAGCAAGGACCACGCCGGGGCCACCGCGCGCGACGCCGCCGACGAGGCCCGCCACGGCCGGGTCTGGGTGGACGTCGGCTCCGGGCCCTGGGACCGCCGGGGCCGCCCCAGCGAGGTGCGCGTGGACCGGGTGCTGCACGTGGCCCCGCGGGACGTCCGCCGCGAGGGGGCCGCCCTGGACCGGGCGCGCTTCGAGGAGGTCGTGCGGGAGGCCCGCCGCCTGCACGGCTGGTGATCAGCGGCGGCGCCGCGGCCCCCGGCCCGCGGGCTGCCGCGGGCGCGGTCGGGAGAGGACGTCCTCGGGCAGCGGGGGGACGGCGAGCACGACGGCCTCCTCCGGCCCCACGGTGAACCCCTGCCCGTGGTGGGAGGCCTGCACGGGCTCCCCGTCCACCACGGTGTAGCGGACCTCGTCGCCGGTCACCGACACCTCCAGGCAGGAACCGCGGTGGCGGGCGCGGAAGCGCAGGCCCCGCAACCCCTCCGGCAGCCGCGGGGCGAAGGCCAGCACCCCGTCGGCGTCGCGCATCCCGCCGTAGCCGGCGACCAGGGCCAGCCACGCCCCGGCGAGGGAGGCGATGTGCAGCCCGTCCGCGGTCTTGCCCCGCAGGTCGTGGAGGTCGACGAAGGCGGCCTCGTGGGCGTAGTCCGCGGCCAGCGCCAGGTGGCCGACCTCGGCGGCGAGGACGGCCTGCACGGCCGCCGACAGCGAGGAGTCCCGGACGGTGAGCTCCTCGTAGTACTCGAAGGCGTTCCGCTTCTCCTCCCACGTGAACGCCTCGGGGCGCAGGTGCATCGCCAGCACCAGGTCGGCCTGCTTGACGACCTGGCTGCGGTAGAGGCTGAAGTAGGGGAAGGAGTCGGCCAGCGGGTACTGCTCGGGCGCGGTGCCCTCGAAGTCCCACCGCTTGCGCTGGGTGGACCCCTCGTCCTGGGCGTGCACCCCCGTCTCCGGGTCGCGGGGGACGTGGACGGCGTCGGCCAGGCGGGCGAAGCCGGCCAGCTCCTCGTCGGTGACCCCCAGCGCCCGGGCCTGCTCGGGGAACCGCCCGGCCAGCTCGATCGCCGCGCGCAGGTTCGCCTGGGCCATGAGGTTGGTGTACGCGTTGTCGTCGACCAGCGCGCTGTACTCGTCGGGGCCGGTCACCCCGTCGACGTGGAACCGGCCCTGCGCGTCCTCCCGGCCCAGCACCACCCAGGAGCGCGCGGTCTCCACCACGAGGTCGACGACGGCCTCGCGGGCGAGCTCCTCGTCGCCGGTGGCGTGCAGGTAGCGCACGGCCGCGTCGGCGATGTCGGCGTTGAGGTGCACCGCCGCCGTGCCCGCCGGCCAGTACCCGGAGCTCTCCCGCCCGGTGATGGTGCGCCAGGGGAACGTCGCCCCGGCCAGACCCAGCTCCCGGGCCCGGGCCCGCGCCGCGGGCAGCATCCGGTGCCGCCAGCGCAGCGCGTCGGCGGCGGCCTCGGGCCAGACGTGGTTCAGCATCGGCATGACGAACACCTCGGTGTCCCAGAAGGTGTGCCCGTCGTAGCCGGTGCCCGTCAGCCCCTTGGCCGGGATCCCGCGGTCGGTGCCCTGGGCGGCGGCCTGGAAGACGTGGAACAGGGCGAAGCGGACGGCCTGCTGGAGCTCGTCGTCCCCGTCGACGACGACGTCGGCGTGGGTCCAGAACTCGTCCAGGACGGCCCGCTGCTGCCGGCGCAGCCGGTCCCAGCCCTCGCGGACCCCGTCGGTGAGCAGGCCGGCCAGCTCGGCGTCCAGCTCGTCGCGCTCGGCCTGCCCCGCCCAGCCCAGCGCCACCGTCTTGGTGACCCGCAGGGCCTCCCCGGCCGCCAGCCGGACCCGGGCGCTGGTCACCACCCGGTCGGCGGAGGCGTGGGTGCGGACCTCCGTCCCGGCCGGGCCGACGACGTCGTGCTCGACGTGCGCGGCCACGGCCAGGCCGCTGCCGTCGGTGCGCTGGCGCAGCGCGCCGCCGCGGTGGCGGGCGGAGGTGACCGTCCCGTGCAGCTGCTCGCTGGCGACGAGGGCCGAGCGCACCTCGACCTCGAGGGGCTCGTCCACGGCGCGGACGACGTAGTCGAGGGCGAGCAGCCCCGGCCGGTCCAGCGGGACGAGGCGCTCGGAGTCGACGACGACGCGGTGCCCGGCGGGGGAGGTCCAGCGCACGTGCCGCTGCAGGGTGCCGCTGCGCAGGTCCAGGACGCGCTGGTGGTCGGTGAGCTCCCCGGTGCGGACGTCGAGGCGCTCCCCGGCGACGAAGAGCTCCACGCGGGTGGCGTCCGGGACCTGCACGAGCCGTTCCTGGACCTTCGGGTAGCCGTAGCTGTACTCGGGGTAGGTCATCGGCCACACCTCGTGCGCACCGCTGAGGTAGGTCCCGGGGGCTCCGGCCGGGGCGCCCTCCTCCAGGCCCCCGCGCACGCCGGTGCGCCCGTTGGACAGCGCGAACAGCGACTCGACCTGCTCCAGGCGGGAGAGGTCCAGCGGGCCCTCGCGCACCGCCCAGGCGTGCGGCTCGGCCGGGTCCCCGGCGGCGGGCCGGGCCGGGTCGTCGGTGGGGTGGGCGTGCGGCATCGGGGGTGTTCCTCCGGGGCGTCGGGTGCGGCGGTGGCCCCATCCGAGCAGCGCCCGGGGCCGCCCGCACGTCCAGCTCGTCCGGGCCCGCGGGCGGGCGGGTAGGGTCGAGGGCTGCGGCAGCACCGCGCAGCGTCACCCCGCAGCACCCAGCACCGTCCAGCGCGCACAGCAGGAGGCACGTCCGATGCAGACGGCAGAGATCCGTCGCCGGTGGCTCGACTTCTTCGAGCGCAAGGAGCACACGGTCGTCCCCAGCGCCTCGCTGGTCTCGAGCGACCCGAGCCTCATGTTCACCGTCGCCGGGATGGTGCCGTTCATCCCGTACCTCACCGCCCAGGTGCCCGCGCCGTACAAGCGCGCCACCAGCGTGCAGAAGTGCCTGCGGACCCTCGACATCGACGAGGTCGGCAAGACCACCCGCCACGGCACGTTCTTCCAGATGAACGGCAACTTCTCCTTCGGGGACTACTTCAAGCGCGAGGCCGTCGCCTTCGCCTGGGAGCTGCTGACCACCCCCGAGGCCGACGGCGGCCTCGGCTTCGACCCCGAGCGGCTGTGGACGACGGTCTACCTCGACGACGACGAGGCGTTCCAGCTGTGGCGCGAGGTCGGGATGCCCGCCGAGCGCATCCAGCGCCGCGGCAAGGCCGACAACTACTGGAACACCGGCCAGCCCGGCCCCGGCGGCCCCTGCTCGGAGATCTACTTCGACCGCGGCCCCGCCTACGGCGCCGAGGGCGGCCCGGAGGCCGACGAGGACCGCTACATCGAGATCTGGAACCTCGTCTTCATGCAGTACCAGCTCTCCGCGGTGCGCACGAAGGTCGACTTCGACGTCGAGGGCGAGCTGCCCGCCAAGAACATCGACACCGGCATGGGGCTGGAGCGGGTCGCGTTCCTCAAGCAGGGCGTCGACAACATGTACGAGATCGACGAGGTCCGCCCCGTCCTCGACAAGGCCGCGGAGCTCTCCGGCCGCCGCTACGGCGCCGTCCACGAGGACGACGTCCGCATGCGCGTCGTGGCCGACCACGTCCGCAGCGCGCTCATGCTCATCGGCGACGGCGTGACCCCCGGCAACGAGGGCGCCGGCTACGTCCTGCGCCGCCTCGTGCGCCGCGCCGTGCGCGCCATGCGCCTGCTCGGCGTCGAGGAACCCGCCCTGCCGCACCTGCTGCCCGCGTCGATGGAGGTCATGAGCGCCTCCTACCCGCAGCTGCGCAGCGACTTCGAGCGCATCTCCGCCGTCGCGTACGCCGAGGAGGACGCCTTCCGGCGCACCCTCGTCTCCGGCACCGCCATCTTCGAGACCGCCGTGGCGCAGACGAAGGCGGCCGGCGGGTCGTCGCTCTCGGGCGAGCGCGCCTTCGCGCTGCACGACACCTACGGCTTCCCCATCGACCTCACCCTGGAGATGGCCGCCGAGGCCGGGGTGGGCGTCGACGAGCCCGGGTTCCGCGCCCTGATGGCCGAGCAGGTCGGGCGCGCCAAGGCCGACGCCAAGGCGAAGAAGACCGGCGGGGTGGACCTCGCGATCTACCGCTCGACGCTGGAGCAGCTGCCCGCCCCCGTCGTCTTCACCGGCTACGAGGCCGCCGCCGGCGAGGCGCGGATCTCCGTCGTCCTGCAGGGCGGGGTCTCCACCCCCTCCGCCCCGGCCGGCACCGACGTCGAGGTCGTCCTGGACCGCACCCCGTTCTACGCCGAGGGCGGTGGGCAGCTCGCCGACCACGGCACCGTCACCACCACCTCCGGCGCGGTCCTCGCCGTGAGCGACGTGCAGCAGCCCGTGCGCGGGCTCTACGTCCACAAGGGCACCGTCACCAGCGGTGAGCTCGTCGCGGGCGACGCCGTGCACGCCGTCGTCGACGCCGGGCGCCGCCGCTCCATCAGCCGCGCCCACACCGCGACCCACCTCGTCCACCAGGTCGTGCGCGAGCACCTCGGCGACACCGCCACCCAGGCCGGGTCGCAGAACGCGCCGGGCCGGATGCGCTTCGACTACCGCTCCACCGCCCAGGTCGCCGGTGACGTCGTGCGCGACATCGAGGCCGTCGTCAACGAGCGCATCCACGACGACCTCGAGGTCTCCGCGGCCGTCATGGACCGCGAGTCGGCGCTGAACTCCGGCGCGATGGCCCTCTTCGGGGAGAAGTACGGCGAGAAGGTCCGCGTCGTCTCCATCGGGGAGGACTGGTCCAAGGAGCTCTGCGGGGGCACCCACACCCTGACCTCGCAGCAGGTCGGGCTGGTCTCCATCGTGTCGGAGTCCTCCATCGGCTCCGGCGCCCGGCGCATCGAGGCCCTCGTCGGCGCCGACGCGTTCGACTTCCTCACCCGCGAGCACCTCCTCGTCAACCAGCTCACCGAGGTCGTCAAGGCCCGCCCCGAGGAGCTGCCCGACCGCATCGGCGCCCTGCTGACCCGGCTCGGCGACGCCGAGAAGGAGATCGCGCGGCTGCGCGGCGGTCAGGTCCTCGCCCTGGCCCCGACGATCGCGGCGAAGCCGGTCGACAAGTTCGGCGTCCGCGTCGTCACCCACGACGCCGGTCCCGTCTCCGCCGACGACCTGCGCACCCTCGTCCTGGACGTGCGCTCCCGCCTCGGCGAGGAGCGCCCCAGCGTCGTCGCCGTCGCCGGGGTCGCCAAGGACCGCCCCGTCGTCGTCGTGGCCACCAACGCCGAGGCGCGCCGCTGGGGCGTCAAGGCCGGTGAGCTGGTCCGCACCGCGGCCAAGACCCTCGGCGGCGGGGGCGGCGGCAAGGACGACCTCGCCCAGGGCGGCGGGCAGGACCCCTCGAAGGTCCCCGCCGCGCTGCAGGGGATCGAGGACTTCGTCGGCGCCCGCGTCACCGGCTCGGTCTGAGGGTCGCCCGTGAGACCGGGGGTCCGACTCGCCGTCGACGTCGGCAGCGTCCGCGTGGGGCTCGCCGCGTGCGACCCTGCGGGGGTGATCGCCTCGCCGGTGCGGACCCTCGTCCGCGACCCCGGGCACGACGCCGACGTCGCCGAGATCGCCGCGGAGGCGCGGGCGCGGGGCGCGGTGGAGATCGTCCTGGGCCTGCCGCTGTCCCTGGACGGTTCCGAGGGGCCGGCGGCCTTGCGCGCGCTCGACTACGCCGACAAGATCGTCCGCAGCGTCCCGGAGGTGCCCGTCCGACTCGTCGACGAGCGGCTGAGCACCGTCGGCGCGCACCGGGCGCTGCACGCCGCGGGTCTGAAGGAGAAGCAGTTCCGCGCCGTGGTCGACCAGGCCGCCGCGGTCGTGCTGCTCCAGGCGACCCTGGACGCGGAGCGCACCGGCCACGCCCCCGGACGGGTGGTGGCCGGGCCGAAGGGCCGACGCAAGGCCCGTCACCGCGGGCAGGGTGGGACCGGCACGGAACAGCAGGCGGACGCGGGAGGGCGGGCACGTCCCCACGCCACGGAGGGCAAGGGCTGATGATGGACCTGATGGATCTACCCGACACCCGCTCGGCCGGCGCGCGGCAGCGACGTCGCGTGCGCCGCCGCCGCGCCCTCGTCGCGCTCGTCGCGGCCCTCGCCGTCGTCGGCGGCGGGACCTGGGCCGCCTGGGGCACCCTCGGCCCCGTCGTCGCCCGCGTCACCGAGAGCGACGACTGGGACGGCGCCGGCACCGGCAGCGTCGACGTCAAGGTCTCCGCCGGCGACACCGGCCGCGCCATCGCGCGCACCCTCGTCGAGGCCGGGGTGGTGAAGACGCAGAGCGCCTTCGTGTCCGCCGCGGCCGCCCAGCCCGGGGCGGCCGGCATCCAGCCGGGCACCTACCGGCTCAAGGAGCGCATGTCGGCCGCCGCCGCCGTCGCCCTCCTCCTCGACCCCGCCGCGAAGGTCACCAGCCGGCTCACCGTCCCCGAGGGGCTGCGGGCCGAGCAGGTCTTCGCCCTCATCGAGCAGAACACCCCCATCACCGGCGAGCAGGTCCGCGCGGCCCTCGCGGACCCGGCCGCGCTGGGGCTGCCCGCCGCCGCCGGCGGCAACGTCGAGGGCTACCTCTTCCCCGCCACCTACGACGTCGACCCCGACGAGACGGCCGTCGAGCTGCTCGGCGCGATGGTCGCCCAGACCGGCAAGGTCCTCGACAGCCTGGGCGTCGCCCCCGAGCAGGTCCGCGACGTCGTCGTGAAGGCGAGCATCGCGCAGAAGGAGGCCCGCTCCGCCGAGGACATGGCCAAGGTGACGCGCGTCCTGGAGAACCGCCTCGCCGACGGGATGAACCTGCAGCTGGACTCCACCGTCAGCTACGCCGTCGGCTCCTCCAACGTCGTCACGACCACCGCCGAGCAGCGCGCCACCGACTCGCCGTGGAACACCTACCGCAACCCCGGTCTGCCCGCCGGCCCCATCAGCAACCCCGGCGAGGACGCCCTGCGCGCCGCGGTGTCCCCCGCCGAGGGGCCCTGGCTGTTCTTCGTCACGGTCGACCTCGCCACGGGGGAGACCCGCTTCGCGACGACCGCGGCCGAGCACCAGGCCAACGTCCTGCTCTTCCAGCGGTACCTGCGGGAGCACCCCGAGGGGCAGTGAGAACCACGCGATGAAGGCTGCCGTGTGCGGTTCCCCCATCCAGCACTCGCTGTCGCCGGCCCTGCACCGCGCCGCCTACGCGGCGCTCGGCCTGGACGGGTGGAGCTACGACCTCCTGGAGGTCGACGAGGAGCGCCTGCCCTCCGTCGTCGGCGCCCTCGACGCCACCTGGGCCGGGCTCAGCCTGACCATGCCCCTGAAGCAGGCCGTCGTGCCGCTGGTCGACGAGGTCAGCGATTTCGCCCGCGCCGTCGGCTCCGTGAACACCGTCGTCGTCACCCCCCGCCTGGACCGGCGCAACACCCCCGGCCGGCGGGGGGTCCGCCTGCGCGCCGAGAACACCGACGTCATCGGGCTGGTCACCGCGCTCGCCGAGGCCGGTGCGGACCGGGTCCGGCGTGGGGTCGTCCTGGGCGGGGGAGCGACCGCCCGCTCCGCCGTCGTCGCGCTCCTGCAGGCCGGCTGCCCCCGCCCCGTCGTCGTGGTCCGGTCCCCCGACCGGGCCGTGGAGCTCAAGGGCGTCGCCGCCCGCCTCGGCGGCGAGGTCGAGGTCCGCGACTGGTCCGAGCTGCCCGTCGCGCTGTCCGCCGACGTCGTCGTCTCCACCGTCCCCATCGGCGGATCCGACGCGATGGCCGACGCCGTGCTGGGCGCCTTCCGCCCCGTGTGGTGGCCGCTGCTGCTGGACGTCGTCTACGCCCCCTGGCCCACGCCCCTCGCCCAGCGCTGGGGCGGGACCGTCGTCGGCGGGTTCGAGATGCTGCTGCACCAGGCCGTCGCGCAGGTCGAGCTCATGACCGGGCGCGCGGGGCCGGTCGAGGCCATGCGCGCCGCGGGGTTGGCGGCGCTGCGCAAGCGGGCCCGCGCCTGACGGTGCTGCCGCGGGGTGGACGCTGCCACCACCCGGTTCGATAGCACCACGCCGAGTCCGTTCCCCGCCGCCCGGCTACGCCTCAAGGGCGACGCACCCTCGGAGGTGCCGCCTCGGCCTCGGTGCAACCGTCTGCACCGACGGGGAGCGGGCACCGTCGCGGGGGCGTCGTCCCGGCCCGGGCTGCGGGACGGCCTCAGCGGTGGAGGAGGTCCACGATCGTCGTGCTGGTGGTGTCGTCGTAGGTGACCGTGCCGCCGGTGAACGTCTGGCGCACCCCGTTCGCCCGCACCTGCTGCTCAGCCGTCGGCCAGCCGAGCAGACCCGTCTCCCAACCCCGGTCCTTCCACGCGCCGAGCACCTCGGGGGACAGGACGGCGTAGGTCCCCGCAGCGCTCGAGGCCACCACGCCGTTCTCGAAGGAGGTCACGGTGCCCCTGTCCCACTGCTCCTCGGCGATCAGCGGGTACCCCAGCGCTCCGCGCTCCCACCCGTCGGCCGCGAAGCGGTTCAGCACGGCGCCGTGCAACGCGACGACCGCTCCCGCCGAGGAGTCGGTGGCGGGCGCGCGGTACACCAGGCCGCCCTGGAACCGCTGCACCGCCCCGCCCCGGTCGAGATCGATCGCCTCGCTCGAGGGGTAGCCGAGCCAACCCTTCTCCCAGCCCAGCCGGGCCCAGCCGTCCCTAAGGCTTCCGGAGACGACCTGCGCCCCGGTCGCTGACGACCAGTAGACGGATCCGTGTTCGAAGTGGGTGAACGCACCGCCCGCCAGGGCCGTCTCCGAGGTGGTCGGGAAGCCCAGGTCCCCGGTCTCCCACCCCGCCGCCGCGTATCGGCCCAGGATCGCTCCCCGCACGGCACGAGCCGTGGTGCGGCCGTCCTGCAGGTAGACCAGGCCCCCGGTGAAGTGCTGCACGACGCCACCGGCGACGGCGTCGGCGTCAGAGGTGGGGAAGCCCAGCCAACCGTGTTCCCAGCCCCCGTCCGCGTAGGCGCCCAGGATCGGCCCCTCCACCACGTGAGCCCCGCTCGCGGAGGTCCAGTACACGTTGCCGTGCTCGAAGACGGACACCGCTCCGCCGCGCAGCGCCACCTCGTCGGTGACGGGCCAGCCGAGTCGGCCCTCCTGGGCCTCCAGCTCCTGGTAGCGGCCGAGGATCGCACCCTTGACGGTGCGCTTCACCCCGCCGCGGTTGTACAGGACGCTCCCGTCGGGCTGCGGCGTCGCTGCCTGCGGGACACCCGGGACGATGACGATCGTCGGCTCCGCCCGTGCTGAGGCGGGGACGGCGGCAGCCCCCACCAGAGCGCTGGCGCAGCCGACGGCGGCGGCCAGGCGCAGCACCCCGCGGCGCCGGGTGGTGGTCGAGATGTCGTGTCGCAAGGGGTCTCCTCCGGGATGGTGCTGACCCCAGGAACGTCGGCCAGCCCGTGCCCCACCTGATGCGGTGTCACCCGTTGCGCTCAAGCGGCCCACGTCGCGGGCCGTGCGTCCGGGTGCCGGCCGCGTTCGTCCGGCTGGGGGACCACGGTCAAGGTCGGTCCTTCCGCTCCCGATGGATCCCTGGAGCGCTGGACGTCAGCGCTCTGTTGTCGTGTCCTGCCAGGGCGCGCGGAGGGAGCGAGATGGGCAACACCGGTCAGGGCGACCAGTCCCCCGTGGGGGCTTACGTCCCGGTGAACATGCGAGGGGGAGCGGACGGCGTGCCGTCGGCACGTCCGAACATCACCGCTCTCCTCAAGCAGCTCGAGACCGACCAGGCCGTGATCGCCGCCCCGTCGCCCGAGCCCGTCGGGATGCGGCTGGAGCCGCTCGGGGAGGAGGCGCCGCGGCACTCCTCCGCGCCCGTGGCGCCGGTCCTGGCCGCCCCCGTGGTGGCGCCGGTCGTGGCCCGGCTGGCGCCTGAACCCGCCGTCCAGGCTACGGAGACGGCAGCGCTCGTCACCACCGGCGGCGACCACGACCGCGGCCCCACCGTCCGGGTCAATGATGTGCTGATCCGCGCGCTGGAGCTCGGGGCCTCCGACATCCACCTCACCGTGGGGACCCACCCCTCCGCCCGGGTCTCCGGCGAGGTCGAGCCCATGGACGAGTTCCCCCGGATGACCACCAACGTGCTGCAGGAGATGATCTACGCGATCCTCACGCAGAAGCAGCGCGAGACCTTCGAGGCCAACCTCGAGCTCGACTTCGCCTACCAGGTCCCCGGGCACTCGCGCTTCCGCGTCAACGTGTACCGCCAGCGCGAGTCGACCGGTGCGGCCTTCCGCCAGATCCCCTTCGAGATCAAACCCCTCGAGGACCTCGGCGTCCCGCCGGTCGTGGGGTCCTTCGCGGGTCTGCAGCGCGGGTTCGTCCTGGTCACCGGTCCCACCGGTTCGGGCAAGTCGACAACGCTCGCCTCGGTCGTCGACCTCGCGAACCGGACCCGCAGGGACCACATCATGACCGTGGAGGACCCCATCGAGTTCCTGCACCGGCACAAGAGCTGCATCGTCAACCAGCGCGAGGTCGGGGAGGACACCAAGTCCTTCGCCAACGCACTGAAGAGCGTGCTGCGCCAGGACCCCGACATCATCCTCGTCGGCGAGATGCGCGACCTCGAGACGATCTCGGTGGCGCTGACCGCCGCCGAGACCGGTCACCTCGTCTTCGGCACCCTGCACACCTCCAGCGCCGCCTCCACGATCGACCGCGTCATCGACGTCTTCCCGCCCCACCAGCAGACCCAGATCCGCGCCCAGTTCGCCGGCGCGATCCAGGGCATCGTCTGCCAGACCCTCTGCAAGCGCGCCGACGGCCGTGGTCGCGTCGTCGCCACCGAGGTCCTCGTCGCCACCCCCGCCATCCGCAACCTCATCCGCGAGGGCAAGACCCACCAGATCGGCACCGCCATGCAGGCCGGCGCCCAGTTCGGGATGCACACCCTCGACCAGCACCTGGCCGAGCTCGTCAAGACCCGCCAGATCACGTTCGAACACGGCCTGGAGAAGTGCCACGCCGCCGACGAGTTCCGCCGCCTCACCGGGCGCTGAGAGAGGACAGATCGATGGCAACCGCTATCAAGGCGCCGGCACGTTCGGGGCACACGACCTTCGAGTACTCCGCCCGCGACAGGTCGGGCAAGCTCGTCAAGGGCGTCCTCGAGGCCAGCGACAGCAGTGCGGTCCTGGGCCGCCTCAAGAGCCAAGGCCTCGCCCCGGTCTCGGTGGAGGCGTCCAAGGCGGGCAAGGGCATGCAGATGGAGATCGCGCTACCCGGGTCCAACAGGGTCGGGCTGAAGGATCTCGCACTGATGTCGCGTCAGTTCGCGACGATGGTCTCCTCCGGGCTCTCGCTCATCAGGGCGCTCTCGATCCTGGCCGAGCAGGCGGAGAGCAAGAAGCTCGCGGCCACCCTCGGAGAGGTACGTGCCGAGGTCGAGACGGGTGCTTCCCTCTCCACGACCTTGGCGAAGCACGACCGCATCTTCCCCCCGTTGATGATCAACATGATCCGGGCCGGCGAGGTGGGCGGTTTCCTGGACCAGGTGCTGGTCCAGATCGCCGACAACTTCGAGTCGGAGGTGAAGCTCAAAGCCAAGGTGAAGTCGGCGATGACCTACCCGGTGGTCGTCTTCATCATCGCCATCCTCGCCGTCGTCGGGATGCTCCTGTTCATCGTCCCGGTCTTCACCCAGATGTTCTCCGACCTCGGCGGCAAGCTGCCGCTACCGACGCAGATCCTCGTCTACCTCTCCACCGCCATGAAGTGGGGCGCGCCTTTCGGTGTCGTCGCCCTCGTCGTCGGGTCGATCGTCTGGAACCGTGTCAGGAACAAGGACGAGGTCCGCAACATTGTCGACCCCGTCAAGCTGAAGATGCCAATTTTCGGCTCGTTGACGCAGAAGATCGCCCTGAGCAGGTTCACTCGGAACCTCGGGACCATGCTGCGTTCTGGTGTTCCCATCCTGCAGAGCCTGGAGATCGTCGGCAACGCGGCGGGCAACGTGGTCATCAGGCGAGCAGCCATCGACGTCATGGAGAGCGTCCGCTCGGGGCGATCCCTCGCTGGACCGCTGGCCGAGCACAAGGTGTTCCCGGCGATGGTCGTGCAGATGATGAGCGTCGGGGAGGACACCGGTGCCCTCGACTCCATGCTGCATAAGATCTCCGACTTCTACGACCAGGAGGTCGAGGCCACCACGGACGCCCTCACCAGCCTGATCGAGCCGCTGATGATCGCCGTCCTCGGCGGCATCATCGGCTCCATGATCATTGCGCTGTACATGCCGATCTTCGGTGTTTTCAACCTCATCAGCTGAGCACCTCGTCAGGTACCGGCACGGCCGGTGAGCGGATCCGCTCACCGGCCGTGCCTCTCGTGCGTCAGGGGTGTTCGGCCTTCCGGGTGATCGCCTGCACTCGATGCTCAAGCTCGCTGCGACGGCAGCCGAAGTACTGAGTACAAGAGCCGCCACACCGGACACTCGGTGCGCGAACCGCGAGCGGCTCCAGGTTCTCACGAAGGGGAGCATCGAATGCTCGCTCGCATCCGCAAGTCGATCGAGGACAAGGACCAGGGCTTCACCCTGATCGAGCTCCTCGTTGTCATGATCATCATCGGCATCCTCGCGGCCATCGCCATCCCGGTCTTCCTGTCGCAGCGCGCCAAGGCGCGCGAGACCTCGGCGAAGTCCGACGTCTCGGTCATCGGCAAGGAGCTCGCGGCCTACTACGTCGACGGGACCGGCGCCCTCACGGCTGCCGGCAACCAGACCAGCGGGTGGACGCTCGCCGGCGGCACGCCCTCCGTGACCGTGGCCAGCGGCAAGCTGAGCCCCGGCAACAAGGTGCTGGTCAGCACCATCACCAGCCCGACCACCTACTGCGTCATCGTCAAGAGCGGCTTCGCCGCTGACGGTTCCGGTACGTCCACGGACGCCGCGTGGCGCTTCAACCAGGACGGGATCGCCAAGAGCGAGACCTGCTGACACGCGTGAAGTGAGGAGGGGGCGGCGAATGCCGCCCCCTTCGTGCGCTCTGCCGGACGGCCCACCAGGAGGAACCGTGAGCAAGGACCAGCACGGAGATCACGGGTTCACCCTCGTCGAGCTCCTCGTCGTCATGGTCGTCATCGGGATCCTCGCGGCGATCGCCGTGCCCATCTTCACGTCACAGCGCGCAGCTGCGCGCGACACGGCGGTCAAGCAGGACGTCACCGCCTTCGGCAAAGAAGTCGCGGCCTACTTCGTGGACGGCACCGGGGTTCTGGGCGTCCCCGACGCGACCTCCCGGCCGGGGTACCTGGTGCTGACCGACGACGCCAGGCCGAGCTACGTCATCACCGTCAGGTTGAGTGCGGGGACGCGGCTGGCGGCGCCCCCCGTCGTCCTCGACGCGACGCACTGGTGCGTGGCCCTCACCAATGACGCGGGACGGCAGAAGACCTACAACTACGCCACCAGCGGCGGCTCCTCGGGACTCGGGTCGGGTCCGTGCTGAACGCCCACCGCACCACGACGCCGCGATCCCAGGAGACGCACATGCACGCTGAAGAGGACCTCGAGGCCGGATTCTCCCTCTTGGAGACCGTCATCGCGATGGTCATCGCGGGCATCCTCGCTCTCGCGGTCGCCGGCGTCCTGGTGAACGCCATGCGGCTCAGCACGGCCAACGCGGACCGAACGGTAGCGGCCAACATCGCGGCCGGTGAGATCGAAGCGCTTCGTGCACAACGGGCGATCGACCTGACAGACGGTCGGAGCACCAAGAACGCCACCGGCGCGGACGGAACCGTCTACTCGGTGACGACCGAGACGGCACTCCTGCAGAGCAGCAGCGACGACTCGGTGTGCAGCGCTTCGGGCAACGGCCGCATCGCTTTCAAGCGGTTGCGCGTCATCGTCGACTGGGCTAATCGCGGAACGACGCAGCCGGTCCAGATCGACACCACCAAGGCCCTGGGGGTCGGTGCCGGCGGCTTGGACGCCCGGAGAGGGGTCATCGCCATCGCGGTCAAGGGCGGCAGCAACCAGGCAGTGGCCGGGATCCCCGTGAACCTCAACCCTTCGGGCTTGACGGTGACCACGGGGGCCGACGGGTGCGCGGTGTTCCCGAACCTGGTGACCACGTCCAGCTACACGGCGTCGATGTCCGTGCCCGGCTACGTCGGTACCGCAGCCACCCAGACCGTGACGACCAACCCCATCGGCGTCTTCGCCAACCAGGTCACCCGGCTCACCGTCCGGTACGACCGGGGCGGTTCGATCCGGCTCGCAGCAGATGCACCTGCCGGTTCAGCCGTGCCGAATAACCTCACCGCCACCGTGAAGTACAACAGCTGGCCCACCAAGCAGTTGTCCGCCTGCACCGGGAGCAACACGCCGTGCTTGGCCGGAGGGGTGGTCAGCGGACTCTTCCCGGATTCGGCGAGCACGTACTCGATGTGGGCCGGCACCTGTGATCTGGCCGCTCCGGTCTCCCCGGCCACAGCTGACGCGGACTTCGTCGATGTCGACGCGGTGAAGGACCTCGACGTTCCGCTCGGTGCAGCGGTCGTCAAGGTGAAGAACGGTGCTGACGTCGTCCAGCCCGGCGCCACGCTGTACGTGAGACCGGCACCGGCCAACAACGGCGGATGCCTGGGGGCGGAGTCTCAGTACACGTTCGTGACGGCGGCCACGGGCGTCGCGGTCGTGGCCCTCCCTCCCGGACCGTGGCAGCTCTCCACCAGACCGGACTTCAGTTCGCCGTCCGCGGTGACGATCACTGCACGACAGACGACGGCGGAGACGGTGGTGCGGAGATGATGCGTGTGTGGCAGCGACGTGATGCCGGGATCACCTTGGTGGAGCTCCTGGTGGGGATGTCCATCACCGGTCTGGTGCTGGCGATGCTGGCTGCTGTGACGATCGGTTCGATGAGATCCACCTCCAAGGTGAGCAGCAAGAACGACGTCAACAACGACGCGCGAACCGCAGTCTCGACCATGACCCAGGCTCTGCGGGTCGCACAGCCGATCCTCCTGGTGGATGGCGGTGGTAATCCGGTCAAGATCAACGGGAGATCCGTGAACCAGGCGTTGGAGGTGGCCACCTCCGCGTCTCTGACCTTCTACGCCAGCATGGCTGCCAGCGTGCCGAGTCCCGCCATCGCCGCCGACCCCCCGCCGACACGTGTGACCTACGCGTACAACACCAGCCGCAGGTGCCTCGCGGAGACGACCGTTCCGGGTACCCCGGCGATGAACGCCGCCAACCAGCGCTACTACCGGTTCACCGCCGCACCCACCACCAGATGTCTCGCGTTCGGCACGGTCAACGTGGACGGTAGTGCCTTGTTCAGCTACTCGACTCTGCCCGAAGCGACGGCGAGCATGACGGCTCAGTACGCGTCGCCGACGGCCGTGTCCGCCGCGGGCGCTGGAATCGCCGCCGCACAACTGGCATCGGTTCGCCAGGTCAACATCCACCTGGTCCTCAGTGCTGTCAGCGGGGCAGCCAGCTCCACCACGGGTGTGAACTCGTCCGTCACCCTCGTCAACACCCTCGCCAAAGGAAGCCGCTGATGTCCGCTCGCCTGCGCCGCCGTGTCGATGGCGACGAGGGGGCTGCGCTCGTCCTCGTGCTGGGGACGATGGTCATCCTCACGATGTTCGCGCTGACCTCCCTGGGTCTCGTGATGGGGGCCATGAAGCCCACGCGCGTCGACCAGGACTCCAAGCGGGCGTTCGCCGCAGCCCAGGCCGGTGTGGACGACTTCATCGCCCGTTCCAACAGCAACGACACCTACTACAAGAACGTGGCCACGGACACGAGCAACCTGGCGATCGCCCCCACTCCGGCAGCACCGCGGGGTGCGACGGTGCCCGGTTCGAGGGTCAACGACCAGACCTTCCGTTACCGGATGCTCAGCTCCGTGACCGAAGTCGCGCAGACGGGAACGATCCGTCTAGAGGTGACTGGGTACGCCACCAACAAGTCCGACGTAGTCAGTCGCAAGGTCATCGCCAACCTCAGGCCCGACAGCTTCCTCAACTATATCTACGTCACGAACTACGAAGTGCAGGACCCGGAGTTGTACGCCAATCGACTGGGTCTCTTCTACGCTACGCTGAACAATCAGCTCTACCTCTTCTACGCGAACCCCTACCAGGTCAAGACGCAGTGCCAGGACTACTACTACGGTAATCGGAAGAATGCGCGCTGGCGGGTCAACCCGACCAACCCAAACACGAGTCTGTGGCGGGTGCCGGCGAACAGCAATGGTACTCCGATCGCCGGCGTCAACCCCTCGGAGTACACGGGTGGATCGTTCTCGGGGAACGTCTACGATTTCAACTGCCAAGAGATCCAGTGGACCGGTGGTGACATCGTGCAAGGTCCGCTCCACTCCAACGACGCCCTGCAGATCAACGGGGCGGTGCGCTTCCAGGACATCAAGACGGAGACGTCGTGGAACACGAACCCGGCCAATGGTCACCTGTGGTGGGGTGGGTACACGAACGATCTCCCCGACAACCAGCCCGTCTACGAGGCGCCCCTGGTCATGCCGAGCGACAACAGCGAGCTCCAAACGGTGGCGACCACCAGCGACGGCTGCACCTACAGCGGGGCCACCCGGATCACGCTCGTGGGCAACAAAATGCAGGTGTGGAGCCCCGGGACGACGGTCGCCGCGGCCAATGCCAACGGAGCGACCTGCCTCTCCTCCAACCGGACCGACCTCCTCAACGTCCCCAAGGTGATCTTCGTCAAGGATCGAGCCACCTCTTGCTCCCCCGGAGTCGTCAACGGGACGACCGGGGTGGGGTTCCCCCTCACAGCTCTGGGTGAGAACCCCACTTACGGCAGGTACAACCCCGACTTCAGTTGCGACAAGGGTGACGTGTATGTCCAGGGCACGTTCTCGGGGGCCACGACCATCGCCGCCTCCCACGACGTGGTCATCACCGGTGACATCCGCTACGCGTCGGGCGTGACCGGCACCGACGTTCTGGGGCTCATCGCCAACCGCAACGCCTGGGTCTACCACCCGGTGGACGGGTCCGGTGAGAACTTGAGCGGCTTCACGCCGGTGTACAACATCAACGCGGCCATCCTGACGTTGCAGAACAGCTTCCTGGTCCAGAACTACGATCTGGGCGACAACCTGTCACCGACGAACGCCGTGGCCACGAAGCTCAACGTCGTCGGATCCATCGCCCAGCAGTTTCGTGGGCCAGTCGGCACGGGCGGCAGTCCGGGAACCGGGTACCTGAAGAACTACGTCTGGGACTCCCGTCTACCGGCCAACCCCCCTCCGTTCTTCATCAAGCCGGTGTCCTCGCCCTGGTACCTCGAGAAATTGACCGACTCGTGACCGGTTTGGCCGTTGCGTGCGGAGTGGTCGGTGTCCTGGTCGGATCCTTCCTCAACGTCGTGGTGCACCGAGTGCCGTCGGGTGAGTCGGTGGTGGCTCCTGCCAGCCGCTGTCCTGTGTGCGGACACGCGATCCGGCGTCGTGACAACGTGCCGATCCTGTCCTGGTTGTTCTTGCGGGGACGGTGCCGGGACTGCGGCGCACCCGTCAGCGTCCGCTACCCCCTCGTCGAGGGGGGGACGGGACTGGTGTTCGCCGTGGTCGCCCTGCGCGTTGGACCCGTTGAAGCCCTGCCGGCTTACCTGTACCTGGCGGCTTTGGCCGTCGCCCTGGCGTTGATCGACGTGGACGTCCACCGACTGCCCGACGCGATCGTCAAGCCGGCCTACCCCGTCTCGCTGCTGCTCCTGGTCACCGCAACCGCCTTGACCGGGGAGTGGAGTCGATACGTTCACGGCCTGATCGGCGGTGCCGGGCTCCTGCTGCTGTACTTCCTGCTTTACCAGCTGTGGCCGGGTGGCATGGGGTTCGGCGACGTCAAGCTCGCCGGTGTTCTCGGCCTGTACCTTGGGTGGTGGGGGTGGGAAGCGCTCGTCGTGGGCGCCTTCGCGGCCTTCCTCCTCGGCGGCATCGTCGGCGTGGGTGTGCTGCTCACGCGTCGGGGCGGCCGCAAGAGCCGCATACCCTTCGGGCCCTTCATGCTCGCCGGCGCCTGGCTGGCGCTCCTCTTCGCGCAGCCCGTCGTCGACTGGTACCTCTCGCTCTTCGGCATCACGCCATCCGCGTGACCCCGGCGGAATCGACGACTCGACGCTCAAGGCGGTCTCGATCGGCTCCGATGATCTCAGTGAACATCTCGAAGGATCCAGCCTGGAACAGGCTCACAACCACAAGGAGGCGACGTGCCCGGACGAACCGCTATCGGGCTCGACATCGGTACGTCGGGTGTGCGCGCCGCAGAACTGTCGTACGGGCGCGACGGCATCACGCTTGAGAAGTTCGGGCAGGTGGCCCTGCCCGAGGGCGCCGTCCGAGACGGTGAGGTCGTCGAGCGCGCCGTGGTGGCCGACGCCATCCGGGCACTGTGGAAGGGGAGCGGGTTCTCCGGCCGGAAGGTCTCCCTGGGGGTCGCCAACCAGCGCGTCGTCGTCCGGCAGGTCGACCTCCCGTGGATGTCGACCGCAGAGTTGAAGGCTTCCCTGCCCCTGCACGTGCAGGACTACCTGCCGATGCCGGTCGCTGACGCCATCCTCGACTTCCACGTCACAGAAGAGCTGCAGGACGGCGAAGCCCGCGGGCTGCGCGGGCTGCTGGTCGCCGCTGCTCGTGACATGGTGATGTCGAACGTCGGTGCGGTCCAGGCTGCCGGGCTGCGCTCGGTCTCGGTCGACCTCACGTCCTTCGCCGTCCTGCGCAGCGTCGGCAGGCCGCAGTCCGAAGTGGCGACCGAAGCCTTGCTCGACATCGGGGCGCGCGTGTCCAACCTGGTGATCCACTCTGCGGGTCAACCACGCTTCGTCCGTGTCCTCCTCTCTGGGGGGCAGGACGTCACGGATGCGATCGCGGAACGGATCGGAGTGCCCTCAGCATTCGCCGAGGCGGTGAAGCGGGGTTCCGCGGCCGACTTGAACGACACGGACGGTCACCTGGCTCAGAGCGCCATCGACCTCATGCTGGAGGTCTTCGTCGATGAGATCCGCAGCTCGCTCGACTACTACGGTGCATCCACCCCCCAGTTCCCCGTTGAGCGCATCGTCGTATCCGGCGGGGGTTCGATGCTCACCGGCATCGTCGCCAAGCTCGAGGCGATCACCCGCCGCCCCGTGGTTCTGGGGAACCCCATCTCGGCCCTCCACATCGGTCGGACCGGCCTCGACCCCGATCAGCTGCTGACGGTTCAGCCGCTCGCCGCCGTGCCGGTCGGTCTCGCCCTCGGAGGGATCTCATGAGCTTCCAGACCTTGGAGGCGGTCGCGACACGTACCGCCGTCGTGCGGGTGAACCTCCTCCCCCCCGAGTTCGAGGAGGCGCGAAGAGCTCGTCGACTGCAGATCGGCCTCGGGGCCTGTCTGATCACCGTCGTGGCGGCGGCCGCGGGGGCCTACGGCGTCACCGCGGGGCACGTCGCTGATGCGCAGTCCGCCCTCGAAGCCGAGCAGTCACGAACCGCCGGCCTCCAGGCGGCTCAAGCTCCCTACGCCGAGGTGCCCAAGGTCGAAGCGCAGCTGCGGGACGCTCAGGCCGTCGCCGAGTCGGTGGCTGCTCACGACATTCCGTGGTACAGCTACGTCGATCAGCTGGCCACCAACGCCCCTGCCGAGCTGTCCCTGACCTCGTTGACCTTCGCCGTCAACGACACCAGTGCGGGCACGAGCGCCACCGGCACCGACCCCCTGGCTGTGACCGGTGTGGGAACACTGTCGGTGACGGGGCAGACGAAGTCCCAGGACAAGGTGGCGGGGTGGCTGGAGTCAATCGGGACCATCGGGGGACTCGCCAACCCCACGCTCACCAACAGCGCGTACGACGCGAGCTCGGGCGTCGTCACCTTCACGTCGGGGGCGACGGTCACCGAGGCCGCCCTGTTGACCGAGCAGTGAGCCGAGACAGGACAGGAGGTCCGACGACATGAGCACATCCAGGAACACCGTCTTGATCGCCGGCACCGGCGCTCTCGCGCTGCTCGTGCTGGTAGCCAGCTACTTCCTCCTCGTGGCGCCCAAGCGCGCCGAGGCCGCTGACCTGGCCACCCAGAGGGTCTACGCGAAGGAGAAGAACGCCGGGATCGAGCAGCAGACCCGGCAGTTGCAGTCCCAGTTCGAGAGCATCGGCGACAAGCGGGCTCAGCTCGCGGCCATCCGCTCGACCCTTCCAGCCGCGGCGGACGTCCCGGCGCTCCTGCGCCAGCTCGAAGGGTACGCGAACACCGCGGGTGTGGTGTTGACCGGCGTCACGCCCGGCACCCCTGAAGTCTTCGGGTCCGCCACGGACGCTGCGACGGCACAGGCTTCCGGGCCCCAGGTCGTGGACATCCCCCTGACGATCACCACCTCCGGCTCGTTCTCCCAGACCGAGCTGTTCATCAAGTCCACGCAGGCGGACATGCAGCGGTTCTTCCTCGTCGAGAACCTGGCCCTGAACGCCGGTGACGCTTCGACGAGCGGGGTGGTGTCCACGACCCTGACCGGCAAGATCTTCGTCCTGCAAGCCGATGCGGTGACGCCGAGCGAGTCCACCACCCAGTCCGCGGGGACCACCGCGGTGCCCACGGGAGCGAGTGCCCAATGAGCGAGCAGTTGTCCGACGTGGATGCCGAGGCGAGAACTCGCGTCATCGACGGCGCGGTGCTCCGCAAATTGCTCGTCGGTGTCGCCGGCGCTGCGGTGATCGGCGGAGGTGCTCTCGGTTTCCTGTGGCTGAGCAGCGTGCCGGGCGCCGATGCGGAAGCGAGCGCGCTCACGGGTGTCCCCAGCGTTCCGAGCGCCGACGCGACCCCGCCACGCCCGGCCGGTCCGATCGGTTTCAGCGTGGGCGGGAGGGACATCTTCGCCGCCACCGTCGCGCCGTCCGTGAACTCCGACCTGCCGGTCGAGGGGGTTTCCGGGTCGTCCGCGGTCATCCCCACGTCCTCCACCCCCAGCGTCGTCGTGACGGCCGTGCCCACCGCGGTGATCCCTCGCGCAGCGTCCTCCGCGGGGAACGTCGCTGGTGGTGGGACGATCAGCACGAGTGCTCCCAGTGCTCCCAGCGTTTCAGCGGTGACGAGTCCAGTCGCCGCCGTCCCGGTTCCCGGCCCGTCCCGTTCCACGGCACCCGCCTGGGAAGCGCCCGCGGTGGGGTTCGTCACCGGGAACGCCGATTACGGCGTCTTCGATCTCGACGGGAAGCGGGTGACGGTCCTGACGGGTCAGCTCATCTACCCGTTGTCCGTCCGCTACCAAGGGGTCGTCGTGGTCGAGACCCCAACCCCCACCCCCACCCCCACGCCCACGTCGACCGCGAAAGACTCCTCGGTGCTCGGCAAGTTCACCTCGGAGAACAATCCGGCGACGGGTTGGCTCGTCCCGTCGAACCTCGAAAAGCCGACGCAGTTGCCCGCGGCCGCACTCGGCAAGGTCTCCGGTCAAGTGCGCCTCAACGGCGTCCTGCGTGACCAGTACTGGGTTCGCGTCGACCGGCAGGACGACGTCCTGATGACGGCGGGAACGGCTGTGGGGACGACCGGACTCACGCTCACGGGTGCCAGCGACAAGCGGGTTCCGTACGCCGGCGCCATCTTCACGGACGGCGTGGGCAACGTCTACTTCGGCTCGATGGGTGAAAGGGAGTCCGACGGTGTTCTCTACTGACAACACGCGACGTGGTCGCCGGTCCGTGGTGGCGCTGGTGCTGGCCGGTGCGGCGGTCCTCACGGCCGGCGGGTCCGCCGCCGCAGGGACCCCCGTGACCGCCCACCGCACCTACGGGGCCGACCGGTACGCCACGGCCGCCTACCTCGAGAACTACGCCTCCCGCGACACCGCCTACATCGTCACGGGTGAGAAGTTCGCGGACGGTGTCACGGCCGGCGCGCTTGCCGGGCAGCCGGGATCCAACCTCTTCCTGACGTCGCGCGGACAGCTGCCCGACGCCGTGCGCAAGGTCATCGGCTACTACCGCAACGTCGTGGTGGTCGGTGGTGCCGATGTCGTCTCCGCCGATGTCGTGACGTGGTTGCAGCAGAACACCCGGGCGCGCATCACCCGGGTGGAGGGCAGGGACCGTTACGAAACGGCAACCCGCTTGTCCGCGACCGCGTTCTCGCCGGGTGTGTCCAACGTGCTCGTGGCCACGGGGCTCGACTACGCGGACGCTCTCTCCGCCTCCGCCGTCGCGGCGACCACAGGCGTACCCGTCCTGACCGTTCCCGGCACGTCCATCCCCGAAAGCACCCGTCTGGAGCTGCTGCGCCTGGCCCCGCAGCGGATCACCGTCCTCGGCGGCGAGGCATCGGTGAGCCGCGACGTGGCCGTCGACCTCCAGCAGTTCACCGGGGGGCCGGTCGAGCGCATCTACGGCGATGACCGCTACCAGACCGCCGTCGCGGTCAGCAAGCGGTTCTTCGGGCCAGGGGTCCCGTTCGTGCAGTTGGCTTCAGGGACGAGCTGGCCCGACGCCATCGCCGCGGGTGCCAAGGCCGGCAGGAACGCCTCGCCGCTCCTGCTGACCCCGCGCTCCTGCGTCCCCCAGTTCGTGAACCTGGAGATCGAACGGTTGCGCACCCGCGATCTCCAGGCGGTGGGTGGGGACGCCTCGTACTCCCAGGCCGCGGCCAAGCGCACGTCGTGCGAGGCGGGCCCGAAAACCTACCTGGACGAGCTGGCCGCGCCGACGGGCAACGCGAGGTTCCTCGGGGGCAACGTCACGATGGCGGGGGTCTTCTACCCGCGCACCGTGGCGTTCTCGACGTACGCCCCGACGAACTCCTCGCAGGAGCTCCCCAACGGGGAGTACCGGACCTGGAGCCTCGGCGCGAAGCGTTCACGCTTCACCACGGTCGTCGGCATCGCCGATGGCACGACGTCGGGCCTGCGGTCCAGGGTCCAGGTCTACGGCGATGAGCGCCCCCTGGGGACCTACGAGGTGTCCGTCGGCAACCCGGCTGTGATCGACCTGGACGTCCGCGGGGTGGACAACCTCAAGGTGGTGACGACGTCGTCCGCGCGGTCAGCGTCCGACGAAGACGGCGCGACAGTCTTCCTGGGTGACGCCGCCGTCAACTGACGCTCACCACGACGAGGCCCGCACCCCACCCGGGGTGCGGGCCTCGCGCGTTGCCGGGCCTACGATGGCCGCGACCGAGCACCCCGTCCCCGCGCCCCAGGAGCTTCACCCGTGATCGTCCTCGTCGGCTTCATGGGCGCCGGCAAGACGACCGTGGGCCGTCTCCTCGCGACCCGCCTCGGACTCCCGTTCGTCGATACCGACCACGTGGTCGAGGCTCGCGCGGGCCGTCCGGTCCGGGAGATCTTCACCACCGACGGCGAGGCGACCTTCCGCGACCTCGAGCAGGCCGCCGTCGAGGAGGTCCTCGCCGGCCCGCAGGCCGTGGTGTCGCTGGGCGGCGGGGCCTGCGGGCGGGAGGCGACCCGCGAGGTCCTGCGCGAGCACGTGGTCGTCCACCTCGACGTCTCCCTGCCCGAGGTGAGGCGGCGGACCGCCGGTGACGTCTCCCGCCCGGTGCTGCGACGGCCCGGTCTCGAGGAGCTGCACGCCGCCCGCCGGACCGTCTTCCACGAGATCGCCGACGTCGAGGTCCCCACCGACGGGCGCAGAGCCGAGGACGTCGCCGGTGGGGTCTTCGACGCGGTCGCGGGTCGCCTGGCTCAGCCCGAGAACGGGGCCCGGGACGCGCCGCTGCGCGCACCGGGTCGTCCCGAGGCGGGGATTCCCGCCGCAGACGGCGCACCGGCCGGTGCGTCGAACGACCTCGCGGAGGACAGATGACCACCCCGACCACGAACCCTGGACCCGTCCGCATCGCCGTCGACGGGGAAGCCCCCTACGACGTCCTCATCGGCCGCGGCCTGCTGGGGGAACTGCGCGGGATGCTGGGCCCGAGGGTCGCGAAGGTCCTCATCGTGCACCCGCGGGCGCTGCGCAGCACCGGCGAGGCGGTGCGCGACGACCTGATCGCTCAGGGTCTCGAAGCGATCCTGGCCGAGGTCCCCGACGGCGAGGAGGCGAAGTCAGCGGAGGTCGCCGCGTTCTGCTGGACGGTGCTGGGGCAGTCGGACTTCACCCGCTCCGATGCCGTCGTCGGGGTCGGCGGGGGGGCGGTCACCGACCT
The DNA here is from genome assembly GCF_000017305.1 of Kineococcus radiotolerans SRS30216 = ATCC BAA-149. GTDB lineage: Bacteria > Actinomycetota > Actinomycetes > Actinomycetales > Kineococcaceae > Kineococcus > Kineococcus radiotolerans. The sequence goes on from NC_009664.2 coordinate 3,991,017, forward strand.
CGCCGGGTTCGTGGCGGCCACCTGGCTGCGGGGGGTCCGCGTGGTCCAGGTCCCGACGACGCTGCTGGCGATGGTCGACGCGGCCGTCGGCGGCAAGACGGGCATCAACACGGCGGAGGGCAAGAACCTTGTCGGCTCGTTCCACCCGCCGGCGGGGGTGCTCTGCGACCTCGACGCCCTCGACACCCTGCCGCTGCACGACCTGCGGGCCGGGCTGGCTGAGGTCGTGAAGTGCGGTTTCATCGCCGACCCGCGGATCCTCGAGCTCGTCGAGGCCGACGTCGCCGCGGCCACCGACCCTCGCTCGCCGGTGCTGGCCGAGCTCGTCGAGCGCGCCGTGCGCGTGAAGGCCCGGGTGGTGGGGGAGGACCTCAAGGAGTCCGACCTGCGCGAGATCCTCAACTACGGGCACACCTTCGCCCACGCCGTGGAGCTCGTCGAGCGCTACCAGTGGCGCCACGGCGCGGCCGTCAGCGTCGGCCTCGTCTACGTCGCCGAGCTGGCCCGGATGGCCGGGCGGCTGTCCGACGCGGACGCCGACCGGCACCGGTCCGTCCTGCGGTCCCTGGGCCTGCCCACGACCTACCGCGGGGACCGGTGGCCGCAGCTGCTCGACGCGATGAAGCGGGACAAGAAGGCCCGGGGCGCGCTGCTGCGGTTCGTCGTCCTCGACGGGATCGGCAAGCCCTCCCGCTTGGAGGGCCCCGACCCCGCGATGCTGCAGGCCGCCTACGCCGAGATCAGCGCGGAGTGACTCAGGCGCAGGGAGTCGTCGAGATCCCCGCGCTGGAGGAGTAGTACCAGGCGTCGCCCTCGCCGTCGGCGTCACGGCCGCCGATGCAGTAGCCGACGGCGTCAGCGGCGAGGATGACGACCTCGCTCTGTGGTGCGGCGATGCCGAGGGCGAGGGGATCGGTGGTGTACGTGCCGTGGGCCATCGCGTAGTTCTCCTCGGCCATCGCCACGGCCTGCACGTCCTCCTTGACCTGCACGTCCGCCGCCTTCGAACGCTGGTCCAGGAAGACGGGGATGGCCACAGCCCCGACGATCCCCAGGACCGGCAGCACGAGCAGGACACAGCCGATGGCGATGAGGACCTTGGCCCAGGTGGGCACCGGGGTGCGCTGGACGGGCTGTCGGAACGCGGGGGCGGGGACGGGCGGGGCCGGCGGGGTGCGTGGCGGTGGGGGAGCGGCGAAGAAGTCGGCGTTCGGGTCGAACGAGGACATGGAACCTCCCGGGTCTCCCCAGGTGCTTCGGTGCGTCCTCGGTCCACCTCCAGCCCGCTCACCCGGGCGGACGAAGCCCTCTGGGTGACCCTTCAGCCGCAGGGGGTGTCGGAGACCCCGCGGCCGGGCGAGTAGTAGCGCACGACCCCGCCCGTGACACCGGTGCCCTTCAGGCAGAAGTCGCTCCCCGTGGCCGACAGGACGTCCACGTGGCTGATCGTCTTGGGGATGCTGAGCGCGTCGAAGTCGGTGCCGTAGGTCCCGTTCAGCTTCAGGTACGACGCCTCGCCCGCCGCGACGTTCTCCAGATCGGCCGTGACCGCGGAGATGTCCTTGGCGTGCACCTGGTCCATCACCACGGGGTAGCCGTACTTCACCCCGATCGCGCCGACGACGAGCACGGTGGCCCACGTCACGAGCGTCTTGACCGGGTCACGCCCGGCCCTCCGGGGCACGGCTTCGGTGCGCGGCACGCTGAACGGGCTGGTGTTGCCGGGGTTGAACACGGGCCGCCCGCCGGACTGCGCGTAGAACGAGTCGCCACCACCGGCGCGGGGATCGCGCATCCGGGTCACCTCCCTGGTCACGATCTCCATCGGCGGGAGGGCAGGCCGGCAGGAGGTCTCGTCACCCGGACGGAGCCCTCAGCCGCAGGGCACCGCGCTGAAGCCGCCGGCGGAGGAGTAGAAGACGACCGCCCCCGTCCCCGGGTCGTGGGCGCCCGCGCAGAACCCCTCCGCGTCGCCGCGCACGATGGCGAGGTCGCCCCGGGAGGGGAGGCCGAGGTCCTCGAGCCGGGTCGTGTACGTCTCGTGCCCGGTCCGCCAGGCGTCCTGCGCCCGGGCGACCTGGGCGAGGCGTTCCCGCGCGGCGGTGCCGGCGTCCCCGCCACCGTCGGGCGGGGAGAGGGCCACGGCTGCGGCGAGCCCGAGCGCGGTCAGCAGTCCCGCACCGGCGACGAGGGCGCGCCGAGGGAGGGGGACCGCGACGTGCAGGGCCACGCGGTCCCCCTCCGGCTCCGTGCGCCGGCGGGGCGGCCCCGTGGCGTCGTCCTCGGGTGATCGGGCGCCCCGCGGCGCGCACTGAGGCCGTACGGCCCCGCGCCACCCGGACGCGCGCCCCGCTCCTCCGTCCGGCCCAACGGGCCCGCTCCCGGGGTCGGCAGGCGCCCGGGGCGGGGCCCCGCCCGCCACGAGCGCGGGCGGGTGGGGGCGTCCCGCTCGCTAGGATGGGGTCGCTACACCCGCGTCCGGTCCCGGTCGCGGGTGACGACGGACAACGAGACGGACTGAGAGACGACGTGGCATCGACGAACGACCTGAAGAACGGCACCGTGCTGAACCTCGACGGCAACCTCTGGTCGGTGGTCGAGTTCCAGCACGTGAAGCCCGGCAAGGGCGGGGCCTTCGTCCGGACCAAGCTCAAGAACGTCCTGTCCGGCAAGGTCGTCGACCGCACCTTCAACGCCGGCTCCAAGGTGGAGACCGCGACGGTCGACAAGCGCGACATGCAGTACCTGTACAAGGACGGCGAGGACTTCGTCTTCATGGACTCCGCCACCTACGACCAGCTGTACGTCAGCGCGACGACCGTGGGCGACGCGGCGAACTACATGCTGGAGAGCACCGAGGCCATCGTCGCCACGCACGAGGGCACCCCGCTCTACGTCGAGCTCCCCGCGTCGGTCGTCCTGGAGATCACCTACACCGAGCCCGGCCTGCAGGGCGACCGCTCCACCGGCGGCACCAAGCCCGCGACGGTGGAGACCGGCTACGAGATCCAGGTCCCGCTGTTCCTCGAGACCGGCACCAAGGTGAAGGTGGACACCCGCACGGGCGACTACCTCGGCCGCGTCAACGACTGATGGCGGCCCGCCGCAAGGCGCGCAAGCGCGCGCTGGAGGTCCTCTTCGAGGCCGACCAGCGCGGGCTGGCCCCCCTCGACGTCCTCAAGGACAAGATCCTGCGCGCTGACCCGCCCGTCGGCGAGTACGCCGTGACCGTCGTGGAGGGCGTGGTCGAGCACCAGGCGCGCATCGACGAGGTCCTCTCGACGTACTCGATGGCCTGGCCCCTGGACCGGATGCCGGCCGTGGACCGCGCCCTGCTGCGGATCGGCACGTGGGAGGTCCTGTACGCGGCCGACGTGCCCGACCACGTGGCCGTCAGCGAGGCCGTGGAGATCGCGCAGGAGCTCTCCACCGACGAGTCCCCGAAGTTCGTGAACGGGCTGCTCGCCCGGATCGCGGAGCTGAAGGAGACCCTCTCCGCCTGAGGCGGACCGGGACGCGACGGCGCCCCGCACCCCGGCGACGGGGGCGCGGGGCGCCGCCGTCGCGCGGTGCCGCGGGAGGTACCGCGGGAGGGGGAACGCCGAACGGCCCGGCCCCCCACGCGGGGGACCGGGCCGTTCGGCGTTCCGGGTGTCAGCCGTGCTCGACCGCGCGCCGGGCGTCGGCGTTGAGCACGCCCCAGGCGATGAACTCGTCGCACAGGGTGGTGGCGGGCACGTCGTAGATGACGGCCAGGGTGCGGAGGTCGTCGGCGCGGATCGAGAGGACCCGGCCGTTGTAGTCGCCGCGCTGGGACTGGATGGTCTTCGCGTAGCGGTCCAGGGGGCCGGCCTTCTCGGCGGGGACCTCCTGGAGGCGCTCGAGGTCGAGCACGAGCCGCGGGGGCGGTTCGGTGCTGCCCTGCGGGGCGCCTTCGGGGAGCAGGGCCGAGACGGGGACTCCGTAGAAGTCCGCGAGCTCGGCGAGTCGCTGGACGGTCACTGCACGGTCGCCGCGCTCGTAGGAGCCCACGACGACGGCCTTCCACCGTCCCTCGGACTTCTCTTCGACGCCGTGCAGGGACAGCCCCTGTTGAGTACGGATGGCGCGAAGGCGCGATCCGAGTGCGCGGGAGTAGTCCGATGCCATACGAGGATCGTCACGGAGCGTGAACGTCTTCGTCAAGCTGACCTGCCGTTTCGCACCCGTTTCTCAGGATTCACCACTCAGACGGCACCGAGAGCATTACTCCGAGTGAGCGTTTGACCTCGCAACGACAACGTTCTCCCGCCGCTCGCCCCCGGGCCGTCCCCCCACCGTCCTCCTGTAGGGTCGTCGACGGCCAGCGCGCCACGCCGTGCGACGACCCCCGGGTCGCCGCGCGGTCCGGGGCCTGGTGAAGACGTCCTTTAAGGATCCGTCCCGTGAGGCGGGGAAGGAGGTCGCGGTGAGCGCTGCCCCGGACCAGGCAGACCCTCCCGCGCAGGGCAGGGTGCTCCTCACCGGAGCCGACGTGTCCCGCGCCGTGACGCGCATCGCGCACGAGCTGCTGGAGAGCAACAGGGGAGCGGACGACCTCGTCCTGCTCGGCATCCCCACCCGCGGGGTCCCCCTCGCCCGGCGCCTCGCGCGCCGCCTCGCCGAGGTCGAGGGACGCGCCGTCCCCGCCGGGGCCCTGGACGTCACGATGTACCGCGACGACCTGCGCCGGCACCCCACCCGCGAGCTGCTCCCCACCGAGGTCCCGCCCGGCGGGATCGACGACAAGGTCGTGGTCCTCGTCGACGACGTCCTCTACTCCGGGCGCACCATCCGCGCCGCCCTCGACGCCCTCAGCGACCTCGGCCGCCCCCGCGCCGTCCGCCTCGCCGTCCTCGTCGACCGCGGCCACCGCGAGCTGCCGATCCGCGCCGACCACGTCGGGAAGAACCTCCCCACCTCCTCCGCCGAGCGCGTCAGCGTCCTGCTCGAGGAGCTCGACGGGCGCGACGCGGTCCTCATCACCGGAGGTGCCCCCGCGTGAGCGGCCCGATGCGCCACCTGCTCTCCGCCGCCGACCTCGACCGCGACGCCGCCGTGCGCGTGCTCGACGTGGCCGAGGAGATGGCCGCCACCCAGCGCCGGGAGATCAAGAAGCTCCCGACGCTGCGCGGGCGGACGGTCGTCAACCTCTTCTTCGAGGACTCCACCCGCACCCGCACGTCCTTCGAGGCCGCCGCCAAGCGCCTCTCCGCCGACGTCATCAACTTCTCCGCCAAGGGCTCCAGCGTCTCCAAGGGCGAGAGCCTCAAGGACACCGCGCTGACCCTGGAGGCCATGGGCGCCGACGCGGTCGTCGTCCGGCACGGCTCCTCCGGCGCCCCGCACCGCCTCGCCCACGCCGGCTGGACCCGCGGCGCGGTCGTCAACGCCGGCGACGGCACCCACGAGCACCCCACCCAGGCCCTGCTCGACGCCTACACCATGCGTCGCCACCTCACGAGCGGCGCGGGGGACCTGACGGGTGCGCGGGTCGTCATCGTCGGCGACGTCCTGCACTCCCGGGTCGCGCGCTCCAACGTCCTGCTGCTGCGCACCCTCGGCGCGCACGTCACCCTCGTCGCCCCGCCCACCCTGCTGCCCGTGGGGGTCGAGAGCTGGCCGTGCGCGACCTCCCACGACCTCGACGCCGCCCTGCGGGACGGCGCGCCCGACGCGGTGATGATGCTGCGCGTGCAGGCCGAGCGGATGGACGCCTCGAAGGGGTCGTTCTTCCCCTCCGCCCGGGAGTACGGCCGCCGCTACGGCCTGGGCCGCCAGCGGCTGGCCCTGCTGCCCGAGCACACGATCGTCATGCACCCCGGCCCGATGAACCGCGGGCTGGAGATCTCCGCCGAGGCCGCCGACTCCGCCCGCTCCACCATCGTCGAGCAGGTCGGCAACGGCGTCGCGGTCCGAATGGCCGTCCTCTACCTGTTGCTGGCCGGCGAGCTCCCGGGAGGGGACGCGTGAACACGACGCTCATCCAGAAGGTCCGACCGCTCGGCGGTGCGGTGACCGACCTGCTGCTGCGCGACGGCGAGATCGCCGCGGTCGGCCCCGGCCTGAGCGCGGAGGGCGCCACCGTCCTCGACGCGAGCGGCCTCATCGCCCTGCCCGGGCTCGTCGACCTGCACACCCACCTGCGCGAACCGGGCCGCGAGGACGCCGAGACCGTCGACTCCGGCACCCGCAGCGCGGCCCGCGGCGGGTACACCAGCGTGTTCGCGATGGCCAACACCTTCCCCGTCGCCGACACCGCGGGCGTCGTGGAGCAGGTCCAGCGCCTCGGCGAGGAGGCCGGCTGGGTCGACGTCCGCCCCGTGGGGGCCGTCACCGTCGGCCTCGCCGGCGAGCAGCTCGCCGAGCTCGGGGCGATGGCCGACTCCCGCGCGGGCGTGCGGGTCTTCTCCGACGACGGGCACTGCGTCTCCGACGCCGTCCTCATGCGCCGGGCGCTGGAGTACGTCAAGGCCTTCGACGGGGTCATCGCCCAGCACGCCCAGGAGCCCCGGCTCACCGAGGACGCCCAGATGAACGAGGGCGCGGTGAGCGCCGTCCTCGGCCTGCGCGGCTGGCCCAGCGTCGCCGAGGAGGCGATCATCGCCCGCGACGTGCTGCTCGCCGACCACGTCGGCTCCCGCCTGCACGTCTGCCACCTCTCCACCCGCGGCTCCGTCGAGATCGTCCGCTGGGCCAAGCAGCGCGGGGTGCAGGTCACCGCCGAGGTCACCCCGCACCACCTGCTGCTCACCGACGAGCTCGTGCGCGGCTACGACCCCGTCTACAAGGTCAACCCGCCGCTGCGCACCCAGGCCGACGTCGAGGCCGTCCGCGAGGGCCTGGCCGACGGCACCATCGACGTCGTCGCCACCGACCACGCCCCGCACCCGGTGGAGGCCAAGGACTGCGAGTGGTCCGCCGCCGCCATGGGCATGACCGGCCTGGAGACCGCCCTGAGCGTCGTGCAGCACACCATGGTCGACACCGGGCTCGTCGGCTGGGACGTCCTGGCCGACCGGATGTCCTCGGCCCCCGCCCGCATCGGGCGCCTGCCCGGGCACGGGCGGCCCCTGGCGGTGGGCAGCCCCGCCAACCTCGTCCTGCTCGACCCCGCCGCCCGCTGGACGGTGGACCCGGCCGCGATGGCCACCGCCGGGCGCAACTCCCCGTTCCGGGGGATGGAGCTGCCCGGCCGGGTCGTCGCGACGTTCCTGCGCGGACGGGCCACCGTCCTCGACGGCGAGCTGGTCGGAGCGTGAAGGTCCTCGCCGTCGTCCTCCTCGTCCTCGCGCTGCTGGTGCTGTGGCGGATGATGTTCATGGGCTACCGCGGCCGCGCGCTGCGGCAGAGGCGGGACCTGCCCCGCCCGATCGGGTCCCGGGACTGGAAGGGTCTGCGCGACCCCGTGGAGGGCGTCTACGTCTCCACCACGGACGCCGAGAACGCCCTGGACCGGATCGCCGCCCACGGCCTCGGCAGCCGCAGCGCCGTCCAGATCGGCTTCGTCGACGAGGGCATCGGCCTGCTGCGCCAGGGCGCCCGCTCCTTCGTCGTCCCGCTGGCCGACGTCGTCGGGATCGGGCACGGACCGGGCATGGTCGGCAAGTGGATCGGCAAGGAGAAGGGCCTCATCGTCCTCCGGTGGAAGCTGGGGGACAGGGTCGTCGACACGGGAGTCAAACCGCGGCACCCCGCCGAAGGGGCGGCGTTCGCGGAGCAGGTGGAGGAACTCGTGCGCAACCGCAAGAACACGAACCCCGGAGGTGCCCAGTGAACGCACGCGTCCCCGCCGTGCTCGTCCTGGAGGACGGCCGCACGTTCCACGGACAGGCCTACGGCCGCGTGGGCCAGACCGTCGGTGAGGCGGTGTTCTCCACCGGCATGACCGGCTACCAGGAGACCCTCACCGACCCCAGCTACCACCGCCAGGTCGTCGTCATGACCGCCCCGCACGTCGGGAACACCGGCTACAACGACGAGGACCAGGAGTCCGGGCGGATCTGGGTCGCCGGCTACGTCGTGCGCGACCCCGCGCGCGTCCCCTCCAGCTGGCGCTCGCGGCGCGGCCTCGGCGAGGAGCTCGACGCGCAGGGCGTCGTCGGGATCTCCGGCGTCGACACCCGGGCCCTGACCCGCCACCTGCGCGAGCGCGGCGCGATGAAGGTCGGCGTGTTCTCCGGCGAGGCCGCCGAGCGGCCCGCCGCCGAGCTCCTGCGCGCCGTCCAGGACGCCCCCGACATGGTCGGCACCGACCTCGCCTCGCTGGTCAGCACCGACGAGACCTACGTCGTGCCGGCCGTGGGGGAGCGCCGCTTCTCCGTGACCGCCGTCGACCTCGGCATCAAGTCGATGACCCCGCACCGCCTCGCCGAGCGCGGCATCGAGGTCACCGTCGTGCCCTCCACCGCGACGCTGGAGGAGGTCCTGACCTCCGGGGCGGACGGCGGCGCCCCGGACGGGGTGTTCTTCTCCAACGGCCCCGGCGACCCGGCGGCCGCGACCCACGAGATCGAGGTCCTCCAGGGCGTCCTGGAGCGGCGGATCCCCTTCTTCGGCATCTGCTACGGCAACCAGCTGCTCGGGCGCGCCCTGGGGTTCGGGACCTACAAGCTCAAGTACGGCCACCGCGGGATCAACCAGCCCGTCATGGACCTGGCCACCCGCAAGGTCGAGGTCACCGCGCACAACCACGGCTTCGCCGTCGAGGGGAAGGCCGGGGAGGTCCGCGAGACCCCCTACGGGCGCGCCGAGGTCAGCCACGTCGGCCTCAACGACGGGGTCGTCGAAGGGCTGCGCTGCCTGGACGCACCCGCGTTCTCGGTGCAGTACCACCCCGAGGCCGCGGCCGGCCCGCACGACGCCTCCTACCTGTTCGACCGGTTCGTCGACCTGCTCTCGGGGACACCCGCGTCCCAGCTCCTCGACACGACCGGGAAGACCGACACCACCGAGAAGGGCGCCTGATGCCTCGCCGCACCGATCTGAAGTCGGTCCTCGTCATCGGGTCCGGGCCGATCGTCATCGGCCAGGCCGCCGAGTTCGACTACTCCGGCACCCAGGCCTGCCGCGTCCTGCGCGCCGAGGGCCTGCGGGTGATCCTGGTGAACTCCAACCCCGCGACGATCATGACCGACCCGGAGATGGCCGACGCGACCTACGTCGAGCCCATCACCCCCGCCGTCGTCGAGGCGATCATCGCCAAGGAGCGCCCCGACGCGGTCCTGGCGACCCTGGGCGGGCAGACCGCGCTGAACACCGCGATCGCCCTCTACGAGAACGGCGTCCTGGAGAAGTACGGCACCGAGCTCATCGGCGCCGACGTGGAGGCCATCAAGCTCGGCGAGGACCGCCAGCTCTTCAAGGGCGTCGTCGAGCGCTGCGGCGCGGAGTCTGCCCGCAGCCACCTCTGCCACTCCATGGAGGAGGTCCTGGCCGGGGCCGCCGACCTCGGCTACCCCGTCGTCGTGCGCCCCAGCTTCACCATGGGCGGGCTCGGCTCCGGCTTCGCCTACGACGAGGCCGACCTGCGCCGCATCGCCGGGCAGGGCCTGCACCACTCCCCGGTCACCGAGGTGCTCCTGGAGGAGTCGATCCTCGGCTGGAAGGAGTACGAGCTCGAGCTCATGCGCGACCGCGCCGACAACGTCGTGGTCGTCTGCTCGATCGAGAACTTCGACCCGATGGGCGTGCACACCGGCGACTCCATCACCGTCGCCCCCGCGATGACGCTGACCGACCGCGAGTACCAGCGGATGCGCGACATCGGCATCGCCGTCATCCGCGAGGTCGGCGTCGACACCGGCGGCTGCAACATCCAGTTCGCGGTGAACCCCGAGGACGGGCGCATCATCGTCATCGAGATGAACCCGCGGGTCTCGCGCTCCTCGGCGCTGGCCTCGAAGGCGACCGGGTTCCCCATCGCCAAGATCGCCGCGCGCCTCGCCGTCGGCTACACCCTCGACGAGATCCCCAACGACATCACCTCCTCCACCCCGGCCAGCTTCGAGCCCACGCTCGACTACGTCGTGGTGAAGGTCCCGCGGTTCGCGTTCGAGAAGTTCCCCGCCGCCGACCCGACGCTGACGACGACCATGAAGAGCGTCGGCGAGGCGATGGCCCTGGGCCGCAACTTCACCGAGGCGCTGCAGAAGGCGCTGCGCAGCACCGAGAAGCGCGGCGCGACGTTCTCCTGGGCGGGTGAGCCGGGCGACCGCGCGGACCTGCTGCGCCGGGCCGCGCAGCCCACCGACGAGCGCATCGGCCTGGTCATGCAGGCCATCCGCGCCGGCGCCACCCCGGAGGAGCTGTTCGAGTCCACCCGGATCGACCCCTGGTTCCTCGACCAGATGTTCCTGCTCGACGAGATCGCCGGGGAGGTCCGCGACAGCGACGAGCTCACCCCCGAGCTGCTGCGCCACGCCAAGCGCCACGGCTTCTCCGACGCCCAGATCGGCGAGCTGCGCCACCTGCCCGAGGACGTCGTGCGCGGGGTCCGGCACGCGCTGGGGATCCGCCCGGTCTACAAGACCGTCGACACCTGCGCGGCCGAGTTCGCGGCCAGCACGCCCTACCACTACTCCTCCTACGACGAGGAGGACGAGACCCGCCCCCGCGAGAAGGCGGCCATCGTCATCCTCGGCTCCGGCCCCAACCGGATCGGGCAGGGCGTGGAGTTCGACTACTCCTGCGTCCACGCCAGCTTCGCCCTGCGCGACGCCGGCTACGAGACCGTCATGGTCAACTGCAACCCCGAGACGGTCTCCACCGACTACGACACCTCCGACCGCCTGTACTTCGAGCCCCTCACCCTCGAGGACGTCCTCGAGGTCGTGCACGCCGAGATGCGCTGCGGGCCGGTCGCGGGCGTCATCGTCCAGCTCGGCGGGCAGACCCCGCTGGGGCTGGCGGCGAAGCTGGAGCAGGCGGGGGTGCCGATCATCGGGACCTCCCCGCAGGCCATCGACCTCGCCGAGGAGCGCGGGGCGTTCGGGCAGGTCCTCGAGCGCGCCGGCCTCGTCGCGCCCAAGCACGGGACGGCGTCGAGCTTCCCCGGGGCCAAGGCCATCGCCGCGGGCATCGGCTACCCCGTCCTGGTCCGCCCCAGCTACGTCCTGGGCGGGCGCGGGATGCAGATCGTCTACGACGAGGCCTCCCTGGAGGAGTACATGCGGACCGCGACCGAGGTGTCGCCGGAACGCCCCGTCCTCGTCGACCGCTTCCTCGACGACGCCATCGAGATCGACGTCGACGCCCTGTTCGACGGCGAGGAGATGTACCTCGGCGGGATCATGGAGCACATCGAGGAGGCCGGGATCCACTCCGGCGACTCCGCCTGCGTCATCCCGCCCCCGACGCTGGGCAACGCCGAGCTCGCCCGGGTCCGCGCGGCCACCGAGGCCATCGCCCGCGGGGTCGGGGTCCGGGGCCTGCTGAACGTGCAGTTCGCCCTCGCCGCCGACGTCCTCTACGTCCTGGAGGCCAACCCGCGGGCCTCGCGCACCGTGCCGTTCGTCTCCAAGGCGACGGGGGTGGCGCTGGCCAAGGCCGCCGCGCGGCTCATGGCGGGGACCTCGATCCGGGACCTGCGCGCCGAGGGCCTGCTCCCCGGCCGCGGCGACGGCGGGCTGCTGCCGGCCGACTCCCCGGTCTCGGTGAAGGAGGCCGTGCTGCCCTTCGCGCGGTTCCGCACCGCCGAGGGCGTCGTGGTGGACTCCCTGCTCGGGCCGGAGATGCGCTCCACCGGCGAGGTCATGGGCATCGACGTCGACTTCCCCACGGCCTTCGGGAAGTCGCAGACCGCCGCCTACGGCGGGCTGCCCACCGCGGGGACGGCGTTCATCTCCGTCGCCGACCGCGACAAGCGGGCGATGATCTTCCCGATCAAGCGGCTGGCCGACCTCGGGTTCACCCTCGTCGCCACCGAGGGCACCGCCCAGGTGCTGCGCCGCAACGGCATCACCTCCACCGTGGTGCGCAAGCACTCCGAGGGCACCAGCGAGGACGGCGAGCTCACGATCGTCGGGCGCATCGGCGCGGGGGAGATCGCCATGGTCGTCAACACCCCGTCGGGCAACCAGGCCCGCGCCGACGGCTACGAGATCCGCGCCGCCGCGACCGCCGTCGGCTCCCCGATCATCACCACGATCCAGGAGCTGTCCGCCGCGGTGCAGGCCATCGAGGCCGCGATCGTCCAGGAGCGCAACGGCGGGGGCGTGAACGTCGCGTCCCTGCAGGAGCACACCGCCCGGCTCAACGCCGCCTGGGAGGGCCGGGCGTGACGGCGGGGCGGCCGGCGGGGCGCTTCGGGGCCCGGCTGGCGGAAGCGGTGACCGCGCACGGACCGCTGTGCGCGGGGATCGACCCGCACGCCCCCCTGCTGGCCGCCTGGGGCCTGACCGACGACGCCGCCGGCGTCGAGCGGTTCGGCCGCACCGTCGTGGCCGCGCTGGCCGGGCACGTCGCCTGCGTGAAGCCGCAGGCGGCGTTCTTCGAGCGGCACGGCTCGCGCGGGGTCGCCGCGCTGGAGCGGGTCCTGGCCGACGCCCGCGAGGCGGGGCTGCTGACGATCGTCGACGCCAAGCGCGGCGACATCGGCTCCACCATGGACGGCTACGCCGAGGCCTTCGCGGGCGACTCGCCCCTGGCCGGGGACGCCGTCACCGTCTCGCCCTACCTGGGCTTCGGGTCCCTGCGCCCGGTGCTCGACCTCGCCGCGGCCACCGGACGGGGCGTCTTCGTCCTCGCCCTGACCTCCAACCCCGAGGGCGCGGGCGTCCAGCACGCCACCGGGCCCGACGGCCGCGCGGTGGCCCGGGTCGTGGCGGAGTCGGCGGCCGCGGAGAACGCCGGGGCCGAGCCGTTCGGCGACGTCGGCCTCGTCGTCGGCGCCACCGTCGGCTCCGCCGTGCGGGACCTGGGCATCGACCTCGACGCCGTGAACGGGCCGCTGCTGGCCCCCGGCGTCGGCGCCCAGGGGGCCACCGCGGAGGACCTGCGGCAGGTGTTCGGCGACGCCCGGCGGCTGGTGCTGGCCGCCAGCTCCCGGGAGGTCCTGCGGGCCGGCCCCGAGCCCGTCGCCCTGCGCGACGCCGCGCGCCGCTCGGCGGACGCGGTGCGCGCAGCGCTGTCCGCCTGATGCCCTCCCGGGAGATCGCGCGCGGGCTCGCCGCCCTCACCGTGACCGCCGTGGAGGTCGGGCACGACGAGCTCGAGGCCCGGCGCCAGGTCGGGGCCTTCCTGCGCGGGCTGTCGCTGGACCCGGTGACGGTCCTGCGCGAGGCCGTCGCCGCCGTCGCCGAGCTCGCCCCGGCCGAGATGCGCGAGGCCGGCGGGGAGCACCAGCTCCTCGCCGCCCTCGAGGCCCGCGCCTGGCTGGAGCGGATGACCGCCGACGCCGCGCGCGGCACCGCCCTCTGAGCGCCGGGCCCGCCGCGCCGTCGCCGCCGCGGCGCGGCGGTCGCTAGGATCCCCGCGGAGCTGCGAAGGAGCGCTCCGGTCAGGAGGCAGGTTGTCCAGTCGGAGACGTCCGGGTCAGGCAGACCTCACAGGACACCCCCTCTGTTACAACTGCGTGACGCGGCCCGGATGTGTTTGGTGAGCACCCGCGCATCGCCTAGCGTCAGCCCCCCCGGTGCCCCGCACCGGGACGCGCACGACCCGCAGATGTCGACCCGCAGGAACCACGCCGGAACGAGGACGCAGATGTCGCCCGAGATGCAGGACCCGACGCCCGAGAACGCGCAGCACCCGTCGCGCCGAGCCTTCAGCCTCGCCGCCGTGGCGACGGCCGGGCTGGCCACCCTCACCGCCTGCGCGCAGAGCGAGCGCGACGACTCCGGGGACGAGGGGACCGAGGGGGGCGGCAGCACCCGCGACACGTTCGTCTTCGGCGGGGCCTCCGACCCCGACTCCCTGGACCCGTTCTTCGCCTCCGACGGCGAGACCTTCCGGATCAGCCGGCAGATCTTCGAGGGGCTGGTCTCCACCAAGCCCGGCACCACCGACCTCGCCCCGGCGCTGGCCAGCGACTGGACCACCTCCGAGGACGGCCTCAGCTACACGTTCACCCTGCAGGAGGGGGTGACGTTCTCCAACGGCAAGCCCTTCGACGCCGCGGCCGTCGTCGCGAACTTCGAGCGCTGGTACAACCTCACCGGCATCGCCCAGGGCGAGGACCTTGCGTACTACTACCGCTCCATCTTCCGCGGCTTCAAGACCAACGAGGACGCCGCCCTCACCACCTCGCTGTACGCCGGGTCCACCGCGAACGCCGACGGCACCGTCACCGTCAACCTGACCTCGCCGTTCGCGGGCTTCCTGGCCGCGCTGACCCTGCCGGCCCTCTCGATGCAGGAGACGTCCGCGGTCGAGGCCGGCGGCGGCAACGGCGCCGACGGCAGCGACCCCCGGCAGAGCGCTTACGCCACCTCCGGGCCCGTCGGCACCGGGCCGTACGTCTTCGACTCCTGGGAGCGCGGCCAGCAGGTCACCCTCAAGCGCAACGAGGAGTACTGGGGCGAGAAGGCCAAGACCCCCACCGCCATCGTCCGCTTCATCGGCGACGGCACCGCGCGCAAGACCGCCCTGCAGAACGGCGACATCGACGGCTACGACCTCGTGGCGCCCGCCGACGTGGCGACCCTGGAGTCGGGCGGGTTCCAGATCCAGAACCGGCCCGCCTTCAACATCCTCTACCTCGGCATCAACCAGGCGTTCCCGCCGCTGCAGGACCTCAAGGTCCGCCAGGCCATCGCCCACGCCATCGACAAGGACGCGGTCGTCAAGAACGCGCTGCCCGAGGGCACCGAGGTCGCGACCCAGTTCATGCCGAGCAACGTCATCGGCTGGAACGAGGGGGTCACCACCTACGAGTTCTCCATCGACAAGGCCAAGCAGCTGCTCACCGAGGCCGGCCAGGCGAACCTCACCATCCCGTTCAACTACCCGACCGGCGTCTCGCGGCCCTACATGCCGAACCCGGAGACCATCTTCAAGGCCATCCAGTCGCAGCTGACCGCGGCCGGGATCACCACGACCCCGGTGGCCGAGCAGTGGACGCCGAACTACCTCGACACCGTCCAGGGCGGGGCCAACCACGGCCTGCACCTGCTCGGGTGGACCGGCGACTACAACGACCCGGACAACTTCATCGGCGTGTTCTTCGGCGCGCAGACCAACGAGTGGGGCTTCAACGACCCCGGGTTGTTCGAGGCGCTGGCCGCGGCCCGCACCGTCACCAGCGAGGAGGAGCAGGAGAGCGCCTACCAGGACATCAACGAGCAGATCATGACCCTGCTGCCGGGCATCCCGATCGCCAGCCCCGTCCCGTCGCTGGCCTTCGCCGCCGGGGTCGAGGGGTACACCGCCAGCCCCGTCCAGGACGAGGTGTGGAACACCGTGACGGTGTCCGACAGCTGATGGTGCTCCTCCTCAGCCGGGAGGGGGCGGCGTGCTGACGTTCGTCGTGCGCCGCCTCGGCCTCCTGGTCGTCGTCCTGTTCGGGTTGTCGCTGCTGCTGTTCGCCTGGATCCGGGCCCTGCCCGGGGACCCCGCGCGGGCCCTGCTGGGGGAGAAGGCGACCCCGGCGGGCATCGCCTCGGTCAACGCCCGCTACGGGTTCGACCAGCCCGTGTGGCAGCAGTACCTCACCTACCTCGGGCAGATCGTGCGCGGTGACTTCGGGTCCTCCATCAACACCGGGGAACCCGTCGTCTCCACGTTCGCCGAGCGGTTCCCCGCCACCATCGAGCTGGCGCTGGCCGCGCTGGTCCTCGCCATCGCCCTCGGGATCCCGCTGGGCTACCTCGCCGCCCGCCGCCGCGGCGGCTGGCTGGACAACGCCGTCGTCGGCGGCTCGCTGCTCGGGGTCGTCGTCCCGGTGTTCTTCCTCGCCGTCATCCTCAAGTACCTCCTGGCCATCGAGCTGGGGTGGTTCCCCACCACCGGGCGGCAGGACGCCCGCATCGACGCGACCCACGTCACGAACTTCTACGTGCTCGACGGGTTGCTGACCCGGGAGTGGGACGCGAGCTGGGACGCGCTGGTGCACCTCGTGCTGCCCGCGCTGGCCCTGGGGTCCATCCCGCTGGCCATCATCGTCCGCATCACCCGGGCCTCGGTGCTCGACGTCCTGGGCGACGACCACGTCCGCACGGCGCGGGCCAAGGGCCTGCCGCAGGGGATCATCAGCCGCCGGCACGTGCTGCGCAACGCGCTGCTGCCGGTGTCCACGACGCTCGGCCTGCAAGCGGGTGCGCTGCTGTCCGGGGCGGTGCTGACCGAGACGGTGTTCGCCATCAACGGCATCGGCAGCTACCTCTTCGACGCCGTCACGCAGCTGGACTACCCGGTGCTGCAAGGGTTCATCCTGTTCATCGCCGTCATGTACGCGCTGGTCAACCTCGTGGTGGACGTCAGCTACGGGTTCATCGATCCGAGGGTTCGAGTCTCATGAGCGCACTGGACGCACTGACCCCCCAGACCCCCGCCGCGGCGGAGGTCACCGGGGAGGCGGGCCTCGGTCCCTGGCACGCCGCCTGGCGGCGGTTGCGCCGCAACCCCTCCGGCATCGTGGGCGCCGTCCTCGTGCTGCTGTTCGTGCTCGTCGCGATCGCGGCCCCGCTGCTGGCGCCCTACCGGCCGGCGACGGCGGAGTGGTTCGGCGAGGTCACCCCCACCCAGGTGCCGGGCCCCAGCGAGGACCACCCGCTGGGGCTGGACTCCTTCGGGTCGGACCTGCTGACCCAGCTCATCTACGGCGCGCGCTCCTCGCTGGTCATCGGCGTGGTCTCCACCGCCATCGGGCTGGCCGCGGGCGCCCTGCTGGGCGTCCTCGCGGGCGGCATCGGCGGCTGGGTCGACACCCTCGTCATGCGCGTCGTCGACGTCCTGCTGTCGATCCCCTCGCTGCTGCTGGCGGTGTCGATCGCCGCGGTGCTGGACCGCGGCTCGTTCTCGATCATGCTGGCCATCTCGGCGGCGCAGGTGCCGATCTTCGCCCGCCTGCTGCGGGCGTCCCTGCTGGCCCAGCGCGGCCAGGACTACGTCGTCGCCCTGAAGTCGCTGGGGTTGCGCCAGCGCCGGATCGTCGTGGGCCACATGCTGCCCAACTCCCTCGGCCCCGTGCTGGTGCAGGCCACCCTGACGCTGGCGACCGCGGTCATCGAGGTCGCCGCCCTGAGCTTCCTGGGCCTGGGCGACCCCGACCCGGCCGTCGCGGAGTGGGGGCGGATGCTCGTCACCGCCCAGGCCCGCCTCGACCAGGCGCCGATGCTGGCCATCTACCCCGGTCTCGCGATCGCCGTCACCGCGCTGGGGTTCACCCTGCTCGGCGAGGCGCTGCGCGAGGCCCTCGACCCGAGGAGTTCCCGATGAGCCTGCTGGAGGTCGACGACCTGCGGGTCGTGTTCTCCCGCAAGGGCGGACCCAGCACCACGGCCGTGGACGGGGTGTCCTTCTCCGTCGACGCCGGGGAGGTCGTCGGCCTGGTCGGGGAGTCCGGGTGCGGGAAGTCCGTCACCTCGCTGGCCGTCATGGGGCTGCTGCCCCAGCGCACCGCGACGGTCACCGGCGCGGTGCGCTTCGACGGCACCGACCTGCTGACCCTCAGCCCCGCGCAGCTGGCCAGGCGCCGCGGCCGGGACCTGGCCATGGTGTTCCAGGACCCGATGACCTCGCTGAACCCCGTCCTGACCCTGGGGCGGCAGCTCACCGAGGTGCTGCGCACCCACACCGACCTCGACCGCGCCGCGGCGAAGCGGGAGGCCGTGGAGCTGCTCGGCCGGGTCGGGATCCCCGACCCGCGGCGGCGGGTGGGGGAGTACCCCCACCAGCTGTCCGGGGGGATGCGCCAGCGCGTCCTCATCGCCATCGCCCTGGCCTGCTCCCCGCGCCTCATCATCGCCGACGAGCCCACGACCGCCCTCGACGTGACGATCCAGGCCCAGGTGCTGGACCTGCTCACGACCCTGGTCCGGGAGTCGGGGACCGCCATGGTCCTCATCACCCACGACCTCGGCGTCGTCGCCGGCACCTGCGACCGGGTCAACGTCCTCTACGCCGGGCGCG
Organism: Kineococcus radiotolerans SRS30216 = ATCC BAA-149; assembly: GCF_000017305.1. Classification (GTDB taxonomy): domain Bacteria; phylum Actinomycetota; class Actinomycetes; order Actinomycetales; family Kineococcaceae; genus Kineococcus; species Kineococcus radiotolerans. Next base: position 4,009,104 of record NC_009664.2, read on the forward strand.
TCGTGGAGCAGGCCGGGCGGAACGACCTCTTCGCCCAGCCCCGGCACCGCTACACCACGGGGCTGCTCGCCGCCGTCCCCCGCGTCGACGCCCCCGAGGGCACGGCGCTGCAACCCGTCCCGGGTTCCGTGCGCGACCGGCTGGAGTGGGCGCAGGGCTGCGCGTTCGCCCCGCGCTGCGGCTTCGCCGACGACGCCTGCCGCCGCGGCGACATCGCCCTGACCGGCCCCGCCGGCTCCCCCCACCTCGCGCGGTGCGTCCACCCCGCCGCAGACGCCCTGGAGGCCACCCCGTGACCCGCCCGACGCCGGACACCGCGCAGCCCGCGAGGGAGGCGGCGGGCGAGCCGCTGCTCAGCGTGCGGGACCTGCAGGTGCACTACCCCATCCGCTCGGGGGTCCTGCGCCGCGCCGTCGGAGCGGTCAAGGCCGTCGACGGGGTCGACCTCGACGTCCCGCGCGGGACGACCTACGGGCTGGTGGGGGAGTCCGGCTGCGGCAAGTCGACGCTGGGCCGGGCCGTGCTGCGGCTGTCCGAACCCACGGGCGGGTCGGTGCGCATCGCCGGCCGGGACCTGCTCGGCCTCGGGCCGGAGGAGCTGCGGCGGGCCCGGCGGCAGATGCAGATGGTCTTCCAGGACCCCCTAGCCAGCCTCGACCCCCGCCAGACCGTGGAGAGCGCCCTCGTGGAGCCCCTCGCGGTGCACGGGGTGCCGGGGGGACCCGCAGCCTGGCGGACCCGGGTCCGCGGCCTGCTGGACCGCGTGGGCCTGCCCGCGGGCGCGGGGGCGAAGTACCCGCACGAGTTCTCCGGCGGGCAGCGCCAGCGCGTCGGCATCGCCCGCGCCCTCGTCCTCGACCCCGACCTGCTGGTGGCCGACGAGCCGGTCTCGGCCCTCGACGTCTCCGTGCAGGCCCAGGTGCTGGTCCTGCTGGAGGAGCTCCAGCGCGACCTCGGGCTGACCTACCTCGTCATCGCCCACGACCTCGCCGTGGTCAAGCACGTCTCCACCACCGTGGGGGTCATGTACCTCGGCGGCATCGTCGAGGAGGGCACCAGCAGCGGCCTCTACGCCCGCCCGCTGCACCCCTACACCCGGGCCCTGCTGTCCGCGGCCCCCGTGCCCGACCCGGTGGCCGAGGCGACGCGGGAGCGGATCCTGCTCGCCGGGGACCTGCCCAGCCCCGCCGACCCCCCGTCGGGCTGCCGCTTCCGGACCCGCTGCCCGTGGGTGCAGCCGACCCGCTGCCACGAGGAGCGCCCGCGGCTGCGCGTCCTCGAGGGCCACCCGGCCACGCAGAAGGTGGCCTGCCACTTCGCCGAGGACATCGAGGCCGGGCGCATCGCCCCGGTGGACCGTTCCGCGGCCGCCTGACCCACCCCCCGCGGGGACCCCCGCCCCGCGGGGGTCCCCCCTGCCGTTGCAGCCCCGTGACCAGGGTGGATAGGTTCAGCCGACTTCCTCCTGGTGCTCCGTCGGCCCCCGACGCGAGGCCGAGGACCCGAGTGGACTACCCCGAGGTGACTCCGTGGCTCTGCCTCCCCTGACCGCCGAACAGCGCGCCGCCGCCCTGGAGAAGGCGGCCGCCGCCCGGCGCGAGCGCGCCGCGGTGAAGCACCGCCTGAAGTACACCGGCGGGAGCCTCGAGGAGGTCATCAGGGAGGGCCAGGAGAACGAGGTCCTCGGCAAGATGAAGGTCTCGGCGCTGCTGGAGTCGCTGCCCAACGTGGGCAAGGTGCGCGCCAAGCACATCATGGAGGAGATCGGGATCTCCGAGTCGCGCCGCGTGCGCGGCCTGGGGGCGCACCAGATCGCCGCGCTCGTCGAGCGCTTCGGCCGCCAGGACGCCCAGGACGCCCAGGACGCCGCCGGGAGCGCGTCCTGAACGCCGAACCGCGCCTGACCGTCCTGGCCGGCCCCACCGCCGTGGGGAAGGGCACCGTCTCCACCGACCTGCGCACCCGCTACCCCGAGGTCTGGATCTCGGTGTCGGCCACGACCCGGGCCCAGCGCCCCGGCGAGGTCGACGGCGTGCACTACCACTTCGTCTCCGAGGAGACCTTCGACGCCTACGTGCGCGACGGGGAGCTGCTGGAGTGGGCCCGCGTGCACGGCCGGCACCGCTACGGCACCCCGCGCGGTCCCGTCCTCGAGGTGCTGGCCTCCGGCCGGCCCGCGCTGCTGGAGATCGACCTCGCCGGCGCCCGCCAGGTCCGCGAGGCCATGCCCGAGGCCCGGTTCGTCTTCCTCGCCCCGCCGAGCTGGGACGAGCTGGTCCGCCGCCTCGTCGGGCGCGGCACCGAGTCCGAGGAGGAGCGCGAGCGCCGCCTGGCGACCGCGCGGGTGGAGCTGGCGGCCGAACCGGAGTTCGACGTGACCATCTACAACGACGACGTGCAGCGGGCCACCGACGAGCTCGTAAGATGGATGGGTCTGCCGGTCAGCTGACCGCCAGCTCTCGAACCGAGGAGAAGAACCGTGGCTGGAACCGTCGCGTCGCCCGAGGGCATCACCAACCCGCCCATCGACGACCTGCTGACGGCTGCCGACTCCAAGTACGCGCTGGTCATCTACGCGGCCAAGCGCGCCCGGCAGATCAACGCCTACTACTCCCAGCTGGGCGAGGGTCTGCTGGAGTACGTCGGTCCGCTCGTCGAGACGCACGTGCAGGAGAAGGCGCTGTCCGTGGCCATGCGCGAGATCAACGAGGGTCTGCTGACCTCGGAGCCGATCGAGCAGCAGTGAGCACCCCCCGCGACCCCGAGCCCGGCCCGCGCGTCGTCCTGGGGGTCGCGGGAGGCATCGCCGCGTACAAGGCGGCGCTGCTGCTGCGCGAGCTGAGCGAGTCCGGGCACGACGTCACCGTCGTCCCCACCGCCGCCTCCGAGCACTTCGTGGGGCGCGCCACCTGGGAGGCCCTCTCCGGCAAGCCGGTCGCCTCCGACGTCTGGACCCGCGCCGACGAGGTCCCGCACGTGCGGCTGGGCCGGCACGCCGACCTCGTCGTCGTCGCCCCCGCCACCGCCGACCTGCTGGCCCGCGCCGCGCACGGCCTCGCCGACGACCTGCTCACCAACGTCCTGCTCACCGCGACCTGCCCGGTGCTGCTGGTCCCCGCCATGCACACCGAGATGTGGCTGAACCCGGCCGTGCAGGCCAACGTCGCGCTGCTGCGCTCGCGGGGGGTCACCGTCCTCGACCCCGCCTCCGGGCGCCTCACCGGCGCCGACACCGGCCCGGGACGGATGCCGGAACCCGCCGACGTCGCCGCGGCCTGCCGCCGGCTGCTGGGGTCCGGCTCGCGCCCGCGCGACCTCGAGGGCCGCCGGGTCGTGGTCTCCGCCGGGGGCACCCGCGAACCGCTGGACCCCGTCCGCTTCCTGGGCAACCGGTCCTCGGGCCGGCAGGGGGTGGCGCTGGCCGCGGCCGCCGCCGCCCGCGGCGCGCGCGTGACCCTGGTCGCCGCCCACCTCGAGGTCCCCGTCCCCGCCGGCGTCGAGGTCGTGGGCGTGACGACGGCGGCCGAGCTGGGCGAGGCGGTGCGGGCCCGCGCGGCGGGCTCCGACGTCGTCGTCATGGCCGCCGCGGTCGCCGACTTCCGCCCCGCGACCCGCACGAGCACCAAGATCAAGAAGTCCGACGACCCCGCCCGCGACCCCGTCGTCGTCCTGGAGCGCAACCCCGACGTCCTCGCGGGACTGGTGCGCGAGCGCGTCGGCGCCGCCCCCGTGGTCGTGGGCTTCGCCGCCGAGACCGGCGACGCGAGCGGCAGCGTCCTGGAGCACGGCCGGGCCAAGCTGGCCCGCAAGGGCTGCGACCTGCTGGTGCTCAACGAGGTGGGGGAGACCCGGGGCTTCGCCGCCGCGACGAACGCCGTGACGCTCCTCGGCGCCGACGGCTCCGAGCGGGAGGTCCCCGAGGCCGGCAAGGACGTCGTGGCCGACGCGGTCTGGGACGCCGTGGTGCCTATGCTGACGTCCCCGGCGACACCGACCGGTGGAACGACCCCCCTGGAGACTGGAGCCCCGTGACCACCCCGCTTCGCCTGTTCACCTCCGAGTCGGTCACCGAGGGGCACCCGGACAAGATCTGCGACCAGATCTCCGACGGGATCCTCGACGCGCTGCTGGCCCAGGACCCCAAGAGCCGCGTCGCGGTCGAGACGATGGTCACCACCGGCCTGGTGCACGTGGCCGGCGAGGTCACCACCGACGCCTACGCCGACATCCCCACCATCGTGCGCCGCACGCTGCTGGACATCGGCTACGACTCCTCCGCCAAGGGCTTCGACGGCCGCACCTGCGGGGTCGAGGTCTCCATCGGCTCGCAGTCCCCGGACATCGCCCAGGGCGTGGACGAGGCGTGGGAGAACCGCCAGGACGGCGGGGGCGCGGACCCCCTCGACCTGCAGGGCGCCGGCGACCAGGGCCTCATGTTCGGCTACGCCTGCGACGAGACGCCCGAGCTCATGCCGCTGCCGATCCACCTGGCCCACCAGCTCTCGCAGCGGCTCTCGGAGGTCCGCAAGAAGGGGGAGATCCCCTACCTGCGCCCCGACGGCAAGACCCAGGTGACGATCGGCTACGACGGCGACCGGGCCGTGCGCCTGGACACCGTCGTGCTCTCCACCCAGCACGAGCCCGACGTCGACCTCGTCAAGACGCTCACCCCCGACGTCCGCCGCCACGTCATCGAGCCCGTGCTGGAGGGCCTCGACCTCGACACCTCCGACATCCGGCTGCTGGTGAACCCGACCGGCCGCTTCGAGATCGGCGGCCCGATGGGCGACGCCGGCCTGACCGGCCGCAAGATCATCGTCGACACCTACGGCGGCATGGCCCGCCACGGCGGGGGCGCGTTCTCCGGCAAGGACCCCTCCAAGGTCGACCGCTCCGCCGCGTACGCGATGCGGTGGGTCGCCAAGAACGTCGTCGCCGCGGGGCTCGCCACGCGCTGCGAGGTCCAGGTCGCCTACGCCATCGGCAAGGCGCAGCCGGTGGGGCTCTACGTCGAGACCTTCGGCACCGAGAAGGTCGCCCGCGGCCGCATCGAGTCCGCCATCCGCGACGTGTTCGACCTGCGCCCGGCCGCGATCGTGCGCGACCTGCAGCTCCTCCAGCCGATCTACGCCCCGACCGCGGCCTACGGCCACTTCGGCCGCGAGCTGCCCGGGTTCTCCTGGGAGCGCACCGACCGGGTGGAGGCCCTGCGGGCCGCGACGGCCTGACCCCTTGCCCGACGAGCCGGACGCCCAGCCCGCCCAGACCGCCCTGGACGGGCTGAGCGCCCCCGCCCCGGCGAGGAAGCGCCCGGCCCGGAAGGCGAAGGCGCTCGAGGGGGTCGCGGAGTCCGAGCCGGTCGCGCGGGTGCTGGTGTCCTCGCAGCTGCCGCACCTGGACCGCCCCTTCGACTACCTGGTGCCCGCCTCGATGGAGCACACCGCCGAGCCGGGGCGCCTGGTCCGGGTCCCCTTCGCCGGGACCGACGCCGAGGGCTACGTCCTGGAACGGCTCGCCGCGAGCGAGCACCCGGGCCGCCTCGCCCGGCTGCGGCGGGTCGTGTCCGGGGTGGCGCTGCTGACCCCCGCGACGCTGGAGCTGTGCCGCGCGGTCGCGGCCGAGTACGCGGGCACCCTCTCCGACGTCGTGCGCCTGGCCGTGCCCGGCCGCCACGCCGGGGCCGAGGACGCCGTCCTGGGGGCCGCCCCCGTCGTCCACGACCCCGTCGTCCTGGGGGAGGACCTGCACGGCTGGGAACGCCACAGCGCCGGTCCCGCCTTCCTCGCCCACGTCCGCGACGGCGGGTCCCCGCGCGCGGTCGCGACGTTCGCCCCCGGCACCGACCCCGCCGCCCTGCTGGCCCTCGCCGCCCGCGCGACGCTGGCCTCCGGCCGCACGGCGCTGCTGGTCGTGCCCGACCACCGCGACCTGGACCGGCTCTCGGCGGCCCTGGACCGGGTGGTCCCCGAGGGCCACGTCCGCCTCGAGGCCGAGGCCGGCCCCTCCCCGCGCTACCGGGCCTTCCTGGAGGCCCTCACCGGCCGGGCCCGCGTCGTCGCCGGGACCCGCGCCGCGGTGTTCGCCCCGCTGCCCAACCTCGGGTTGGTCGCCGTCCTCGACGACGGCGACGACTCCCACGCCGACCAGCGCGCGCCCTACCCCCACGTCCGCGAGGTCGCGGTGCTGCGCGCGGAGCAGACCGGCTCGGCGGCCCTCTTCGCCGGCCGGACCCGGACCGCGGAGACGCAGCTGCTGCTGGAGTCCGGGTGGGCGCGGCCGGTGCTGGCCACCCGCGACGTCGTGCGCGCCTCCTCCCCGCGGATCGCGGTCGCCGGGACCAGCGGCCACGACGCCCAGGACCCCCTCGCCGCCGCGGCCCGCCTGCCCAGCGACGGGTGGCGGGTGCTGCGCGAGGCCGTGCGCCGCGGGCCGGTGCTGGTGCAGGTGCCGCGCACCGGCTACGTGCCCACCCTGGCGTGCCAGGCGTGCCGGGAACCGGCCCGCTGCACCTCCTGCCACGGTCCGCTCGCGGTGACCGGGGCCGGGGAGCGGGCCTCCTGCCGCTGGTGCGGGCGGCCCGCGACCGACTGGGTCTGCCCGAACTGCGGGGACGACCGCTTCCGCGCCGTCGTCACCGGCGCCCGGCGCACCGCCGAGGAGCTGGGACGGGCCTTTCCCGGGGTGGACGTGCGCACCTCCGGCGGGTCGCAGGTCCTGGACACCGTCCCCGACCGCCCCTCGCTGGTGATCTCCACGCCCGGGGCCGAACCGGTCGCGCCCGCCGGGTACGCGGCGGCGCTGCTGCTGGACGGCTGGGCGCTGCTGGCCCGCCCCGACCTGCGGGCCCAGGAGGAGGCGTTCCGGCGCTGGACCGCGGCGGCGTCGCTGGTGCGGCCCGCCTCCGAGGGGGGCGCGGTCGTCGTCGTCGCCGACCCGCAGGCCGCCGCGGTCCAGGCCCTGGTGCGCTGGGACCCCGCCGGGTTCGCCGAGCGGGAGCTGGCCCAGCGCCGCGAGCTCGACCTGCCCCCCGCCGCCCGGTTCGCCGGGCTCATCGGGGTCGCGGCCGACGTCGAGGAGTTCGTCGCGGCCCTGACCACGAGCGGGCCGCCGCTGCCGGGGGTGCGGGTCCTGGGCCCGCTGCCCGTCCCCGAGCAGCCGGGACGGGCGCCGATGGTGCGCAGCGTCGTGCGGGTGCCCCGCCCGGAGTCGGCGGCGCTGACGAGCGCGCTGAAGAACGTCACCACCGGGCGCAGCGTGCGCAAGCTGCCCCTGGTGCGGGTGCGGGTGGACCCCCTCCAGATCGGGTGAGCCCACCGGCTGGGATCGCGCGCGGGCGCCGGCGGGTGCAGGCTCGCGGCGTGGACTTCCGACACCTCGGCCGCTCCGGCCTCAAGATCAGCGAGATCACCTACGGCAACTGGCTCACCCACGGCTCCCAGGTCGAGAACGAGGCGGCGATCGCCTGCGTGCACGCCGCCCTCGACGCGGGGATCACCACCTTCGACACCGCCGACGTCTACGCCAACACCGTCGCCGAGACCGTCCTCGGGCAGGCGCTGAAGGGGCAGCGGCGGGAGTCCCTGGAGATCCTCACCAAGGTCTTCGGGCCCATCGGACCCAAGCAGCACAACGACACCGGTCTCTCCCGCAAGCACGTCCTCGAGGCGTGCGAGGGGTCGCTGCGCCGTCTCGGCACCGACCACATCGACCTCTACCAGGCGCACCGCTACGACTACGCGACGCCGCTGGAGGAGACGATGCAGGCCTTCGCCGACCTCGTGCGGCAGGGCAAGGTCCTCTACGTCGGGGTCAGCGAGTGGACGGCCGAGCAGCTGCGCGCCGGGCACGCCCTCGCCCAGCAGCTGGGCTTCCAGCTCATCTCCAACCAGCCCCAGTACTCCATGCTCTGGCGCGTCATCGAGGAGGAGGTCGTCCCGACCTCGCGCGAGCTCGGGGTCTCCCAGGTGGTCTGGTCGCCCATCGCGCAGGGGGTGCTGACCGGCAAGTACGTCCCCGGCGGCCAGCCGCCCGAGGGGTCGCGCGCCACCGACACCAAGGGCGGCGCGGACATGATCAAGCGCTTCATGCGCGACGACGTCCTCTCCCGGGTGCAGGAGCTCAAGCCGGTCGCCTCCGACCTCGGCCTCTCCATGGCCCAGCTCGCCGTGGCCTGGGTCCTGCAGAACGACAACGTCGCGACCGCGATCATCGGCGCCTCCCGCCCGGAGCAGGTGCACGACAACGCCGGTGCCGCGGGCAAGACGATCCCCGCCGACGCCCTGGCCCGCATCGACGCCGTCCTCGGCGACGTCGTGGAGCGCGACCCGGCGAAGACCCACGAGTCCTCGCCCAAGCAGCGCGAGGTCTGACCTCCCGCTCCGGCTCAGGACTCCCGGTCCGAGCGCGGCAGCGGGGTGAAGGCCCGGGTGTCCCACGGCGACCAGGACGCCTGCGGGGCGCGGGGGGCGGGGCGGGCGGGGGCCGGGCGCTGCTCGGCCACCGCCCGCGCCGCCCGGGCGCGCGGGCGCACCACGGCCAGCTCGACGAGCGCGCCGGCCACGGCCACGAGCATGAGGATCCGCCCCACCATCGCCACGTCCACGACCTCGACCTCGACGTGGACGGCGAAGGCCAGGATTGCCCCGATCGTCAGCAGGCAGCAGCTGTTCCCCATGCGCACCGCCCCAGCCTCCGCGCCGGCGCGCCGGGGACGCGCCCCGCTCACCCGCCCGCCGCAGCCGGGTCCCCCCGCCGGGGGCCGGGGAAGCACGCAGCGCCACCTGACCGCGACCGGCGGTGACGGGTGGCGACGGTGCCGGTGCGGGTGCCCGGGATCGCCGGTGGAGAGGGGGCGGGACGGGCGCGCCTACACTTGAGCGGCCCGTTCCAGCCGTCTCACCAGGGAGCCTCGTGGCGATCCAGCCCATCCGACTCTTCGGGGACCCCGTCCTGCGCCAGCGCGCGGACGAGGTCACCACCTTCGACAAGGAGCTGCGCCAGCTCGTCAAGGACCTCGAGGACACGATGCTCGCCGCCCCCGGGGCCGGTCTCGCCGCCCCGCAGCTCGGGGTCTCGCTGCGGGTGTTCACCTACCACGCCGACGACGAGATCGGGCACCTGGTCAACCCCGTCCTGGACCTGTCCGAGGAGTGCCAGGAGGGCGACGAGGGGTGCCTGTCGTTCCCCGGGATCGTCGCCGACACCCGCCGCTCGCTGCACGTGGTGGCCAAGGGCTTCGACATGCACGGCGAGCCGATCACGATCACGGGGTCGGAGTTCAAGGCCCGCGCCATCCAGCACGAGACCGATCACCTCGACGGCGTCCTCTTCATCGACCGCCTCGACAAGGCCCAGCGCAAGCTCGCCCTCAAGGCCGTCCGCGAAGCGGAGTGGCTCGGCCTGGAGACCCCGCAGGTGAAGGTCTCCCCGCACGACACCTTCGGTCAGGCGAGGTAGTGCGCCTCGTCCTCGCCGGCACCCCTGAGGTCGCCGTCCCCGCCCTCGACGCGCTCCTCGCCAGCCGCCACGAGGTCGTCGCCGTCCTCACCCGCCCCGACGCCGCCGCCGGTCGCGGCCGCAAGCAGGTGGCCTCGCCCGTGGCGCTACGCGCCCGCGAGGCCGGGCTGCCGCTGCTGCAGCCGGAGAAGCCGGGCGGTGAGGAGTTCCTCGCCGCCCTGCGCGAGCTCGCCCCCGACGCCTGCCCCGTCGTCGCCTACGGCGCGCTCGTGCCCCGGGCCGCGCTCGAGGTGCCCCGCTTCGGCTGGCTGAACCTGCACTTCTCGCTGCTGCCCGCCTGGCGCGGGGCCGCGCCCGTGCAGCGCGCGGTGATGAACGGCGACGACGTCACCGGCGCCTGCGTCTTCCAGCTCGAGGAGGGCCTGGACACCGGCCCCGTCCACGCCTCGTTCGCCGAGCCCGTCGGGCCCACCGACACCGCCGGCGACCTGCTGTCCCGCCTGGCCGTGCGCGGGGCCGGGGTCCTCGTCGAGGTGCTCGACGCGATCGAGGCGGGCACCGCGCACGCCGTCCCCCAGCCCGCCGAGGGCGTCTCGCTCGCCCCCAAGATCACCGTCGAGGAGGCCCGGGTCGACTGGGCCGCGACGGCCACCGAGATCGACCGGCGGGTCCGCGGCTGCACCCCGGAACCGGGCGCGTGGACGACGTTCCGCGGGGAGCGGTTCAAGGTCGGCCCCGTGGTGCCCGTGCCGGACCCGGTGCCGGCCGGGCGGATCGCGGTGGAGCGCAAGCGCGTGCTCGTGGGCACCGCGCAGGGCTCCGTGGTGCTGGGCACCGTCCAGCCCGCGGGCAAGAAGGCGATGAGCGCGACCGACTGGGCGCGCGGGACCCGGCCGCAGCCGGGGGAGGAGTTCTCGTGACCGGACCGAAACTGGGGACGGGTCAGCAGCGGACCCCGCGCAGCGGGGTCAAGCAGGACCGCTTCACCCGCGTCGACGCGTCGCGGAAGGTCGCCTACGAGGTGCTGCGCGCGGTGTCCGCCGACGACGCCTACGCCAACCTCGTGCTGCCGAGGATGCTGCGCGACCGGCGCCTGAACGGGCGCGACGCGGCCTTCGCCACCGAGCTGGCCTACGGCGTCCTGCGCGGGCGGGGCACCTACGACGCCCTGCTCGCCACCCTCGTCGACCGCCCCCTCGCCGAGCTCGACGCGGGGGTCCTCGACGTCCTGCGGATGGGCCTGCACCAGCTGCTCGCGATGCGGGTGCCCGACCACGCCGCCGTCGCGACCAGCGTCGCGCTGGCCCGCAACGTCGTCGGCGGTGGCCCCGCGGGGTTGATCAACGCCGTGCTGCGCAGCGCCGCCGGCCGCGACCTCGACACCTGGGTCGCCGAGGTCGCCACCACGGGGAACGAGGACGACGACCTCGCCGTCCGGTACTCCCACCCGCAGTGGATCGTCCGCAGCCTGCGCGAGGCCCTGCGCGCCCACGGCCACGAGGCCGCCGAGCTCACCGACCTCCTCGTGGCCGACAACACCCCGGCCCAGGTCGCGGTGGCCGCCCTGCCCGGCCTCTCCGAACCCGCCGACCTGGTGCGGCGGGCGTCCTTCCTGGAGGTCGTCCCCGGCCGCTGGTCCGCCACCGCCGTCCAGCTCGTCCACGGCGACCCCGGCCAGCTCTCGCTGGTCCGCGAGGGCCGCGCGCGCGTCCAGGACGAGGGGTCCCAGATCGTCGCCCAGCTGCTGGCCGCCGCCGCGCTCGAGGGCCGCGACGAGCGCTGGCTGGACCTGTGCGCGGGGCCCGGGGGGAAGGCGGCGCTGCTCGCGGCCACCGCCGCCCAGCGCGGGGCCCGCCTCACCGCCGTCGAGGTGGCCCCGCACCGCGCGGAGCTCGTCCGCTCCGCGCTGGCCGCCGTCCCCGGCGGGGCCGAGGTGCGCGTCGGCGACGGCCGCGAGGTCGGCGCCGACGAGCCCGCCGCCTACGACCGGGTGCTCGTCGACGCCCCCTGCACCGGGCTGGGCGCGCTGCGCCGGCGACCGGAGGCGCGCTGGCGGCGCACCCCCGCCGACCTCGGCGCGCTCGGGCCGCTGCAGCGGGACCTGCTCGCCTCGGCCCTGGACGCCGTGCGCCCCGGCGGGGTCGTCGCCTACGCGACGTGCTCGCCGGTGCTCAGCGAGACCCGCCTCGTCGTCGACGACGCCGTGAAGGCCGCCGCCAAGCGCGGGGTCGTCGTGCAGCGCCTCGACACCCCCGCCGTCCTGGAGCAGGTCGTACCCGGGATGCCCTCGGCCGCCGCGGGCCGGGCCGTGCAGCTGTGGCCGCACACCCACGGGACCGACGCCATGCACGTGGCGCTGCTGCGCCGGGAGAGCTGAGCGCGGGACCCCGGCGGGGGCCGCGGTGCCCCCGCCCGGGGCGACGTGAGAGCTTCGGGGCGTGAACTCCGCCGAGAAGGCCGCACGACTGCGGCAGCTGCACGAAGACCCCGAGCTCCTCGTCCTGGTCAACGTCTGGGACGCGGTGTCCGCCACCGTCGTCGCGGGCGAACCGCGGACGAGGGCGCTGGCCACCGCCGGGCACTCCATCGCCGCCACCTTCGGCTACGGCGACGGGGAGCAGATCCCCCTCGACCTCGCGCTGTCCCTCGTCGAGCGCATCGTCGGCGCCGCCGGGGACCTGCCCGTCTCCGCCGACCTCGACGGCGGCTTCGGGAACGCGGGGGAGACCGTTCGCAAGGCCATCGGCGTCGGCGTCGTCGGCGCCAACGTCGAGGACCAGCTGCGGCCGCTGGCCGAGTCGGTCGCGAACGTCGAGGCGATCGTCGCCGCGGGGGAGGCCGAGGGTGTCCCCTTCGTCCTCAACGCCCGCACCGACGCCCTGGTCAGGGGCGGTGACCGCGGCCGCGACGTGTGGCTGCCCGACGCGATCGAGCGCGGCCGGGCGTACCTCGCCGCCGGGGCCACCAGCGTCTTCGTGCCCGGCCCCCTCGACGAGGACGCCGTGCAGCAGCTCGTCGCCGCGTTCGGCCCGCAGAAGCTCTCCGTCATCGGCTTCCCCGGCGTCCCCGACCAGGCGCGGCTGGCCGAGCTCGGCGTCGCGCGCATCACCTACGGGCCGCTGACCCAGCGCGTCGCGCTCACCGCCCTGCAGGACGCCGCCCGCGGCATCTACGCCGGCGGCGGCATCCCCGAGGGCACCCGGCCGCTGAACTAGTGATTTCCGCCGCCTCGGGCCGGATCGGCTAACGGCGCGGCCGGGCGGTGGGCGAGGATGCGGTCCGTGACCTGGATCGAGGACCTCGCCCGCCGCGCCGACGCCGTGCTGCCCGACTACGTGTCGGCCTACTACCACTCCAACGCCGGCGACGGCTCGTGCGACCGCGAGGGCATCGCCGACTGGAACGCGTTCCGGATGCGGCCCAGCGTGCTGCGCGACGCCTCGGCCCAGAGCACCGCCACCGAGGTCCTCGGGACGCCGGTGGCCGCACCGGTCCTCGTGGCCCCCATGGCCCAGCAGGTCGGGGCCCGCCCCGAGGGCGAGGTCCTCACCGCCCGGGGCGCGGCGAAGGCCGGCACCCTGCTCGGGGTCTCCACCAACACCGGGGCGAGGTTCGCCGACATCGCCGCCGAGGGCGCGCCCTGGTGGTACCAGGTCTACGTCGCCCGGAACCGCGACGCCACGCGCATCCTCGTCGAGCGGGCCGCCGCGGCGGAGGCGAAGGCGCTCATCCTCACCGTCGACACCACCCCGCTGGGGCGCGAGGTCCCCGCCATCGACCCCCGCAACTGGCCCGCGGGCCCGCGCAAGAACCGCACCGCCAACCTCACCGAGGCCGAGCTGGACCGCTTCGGGTCCGACACCGACATGGCCCTCGACCTCACCCCCGACACCATCGGCTGGCTGGCCGACGTCTCCGGGCTGCCCGTGCTCTGCAAGGGCGTGCTGACCGCCCGTGACGCCCGCCGCTGCGTCGACGCCGGCGCCGAGGGGATCATCGTCTCCACCCACGGCGGCCGCCGCCTGGGCACCTCGGTGACCTCCGCCTTCGCGCTGCCGGAGATCCTCGCCGAGGTCGGCTCCGAGGTCGAGGTCCACGTCGACTCCGGCATCCGCGGCGGCGCGCAGGCCGCCGCCGCGATCGCCCTGGGCGCGAAGGCCGTGCACGTCGGGCGCCCCGTCATGTGGGGGCTGGCCGCCGACGGCGCCGACGGGGTCGCGACCGTCCTGGGGAACTACCAGGCCGAGCTGGTGACCACGTTGCGGCAGCTGGGGATCGGCTCGATCCGCGACCTGGGCCCCGCCGACGTCGTCGCCCGCGGCGCGGCTAGGGTCTGACCGTGTCCCGCTCCGTCCAGGTCAACCCCAGCATCCTCTCCGCGGACTTCGCCAACCTCGAGGCGGAGCTGCGGCGGATCTCCACCGCCGACGCCGCGCACGTCGACGTCATGGACGGGCACTTCGTCCCGAACCTGACCCTCGGCCTGCCGATCGTCGAGGCGCTGCAGCGGGTCTCGCCGATCCCGCTGGACTGCCACCTCATGATCGAGGCGCCGGACCGCTGGGCCCCCGCCTACGCCGAGGCCGGCGCGGCGGGCGTCACCTTCCACGCCGAGGCCGCGATGGCCCCGGTGAAGCTGGCCCGCGAGATCCGGGCCGCGGGGGGGCGCGCGGGGATCGCGCTGCGCCCGGCGACGCCGCTGGAACCGTTCGTGGACCTGCTCGCCGAGTTCGACATGCTCCTGGTGATGACCGTCGAGCCCGGTTTCGGCGGCCAGAGCTTCCTCGACGTGACCCTGCCCAAGATCGCCCGCGCCCGCGCCGCGATCGGCGACCTCGACGTGCGCCTGCAGGTCGACGGCGGGGTCTCCGCGAGCACCATCGAGCGGGCCGCCGAGGCCGGCGCGGACGTCTTCGTCGCCGGGTCGGCCGTCTACGGGGCCGAGGACGCCGCCGCGGCGATCGGCACCCTCCGCGAGCTCGCCGCCGGGGCCTGCCGGCACTGAACGCCCGGCGCGGCGGCGGGTGCCCCGCGTGGCACACTGGCGCGAGCAAGACCAACAGCTAGACCGCACGACACGCGTGCTCCGGGGTCGGTGCAATTCCGAACCGGCGGTGACAGTCCGCGAGCCCCCGCTTCGGCGGGTGGTTGATCCGGTGGAACTCCGGGACCGACGGTGAGAGTCCGGATGGGAGGCAGCGCGCGGTGTCGTCGGTGCGAGCCGTCGTCGCCGCCCTCCGGCGCGCGCCCCGGCCCTCCCGACGGCACCCGGGTCGGCGGTCCGCTGCGGTGCACCCTGCCCGGGTCCCGCCGGCGGCCGCCGGTGCCTCCCCGCGTCGAACCCCGGAGTCCGCCGACGGACGTCCGCACCAGTTCGAGGAGGCCCTCCGGTGTTCACCGGGATCGTTGAGGAGATCGGCGAGGTCGTCGCCGTGGAGTTCGGCGCGGAGTCGGCGCGGCTGACCGTGCGCGGCCCGCTCGTCGTCTCCGACGCCGTGCACGGCGCGTCCATCGCCGTGGGCGGTGTCTGCCTGACCGTCGTGGACCAGCCCGGACCCGGGACCTTCACCGTGGACGTCATGCAGGAGTCGTTGCGCCGCAGCTCCCTGCGCGACGTCGCCCCCGGACGCCGGGTCAACCTGGAACGGGCCCTGGCCGCCCACGGCCGCCTCGGCGGGCACATCGTGCAGGGCCACGTCGACGGCACCGGGACGATCACCGCCCGCACCCCCGGCGACGCCTGGGAGGTCGTGCGGATCGCCGTCCCGGCCGACCTGGCCCGCTACGTCGTGGAGAAGGGCTCCATCACCGTCGACGGCACCTCGCTCACCGTCTCCGCGGTCAGCGCCGTCGAGGAGGACGAGCCGTGGCTGGAGGTGTCCCTCATCCCCACCACCCTCGACCTCACCACGCTGGGGAGCGCCCCGGTGGGCACCACGGTCAACCTCGAGGTCGACGTGCTGGCCAAGTACGTGGAACGGCTCAACGCGTTCGGCCGCGCGGGCGGGGCGTCGGCGTGAGCGCCCCCGCCGTCCCGGCGGGCACGGCGGTCGCCGCGGCGCTGGACGCGCTGCGCGCGGGCCGGCCCGTCCTGGTCAGCGACGCCGCGGACCGCGAGAACGAGGGCGACGTCGTCCTCTCCGCCCAGCTCGCCACCGCCGAGTGGGTCGGCTGGGCCGTGCGGCACACCTCCGGGATGCTCTGCGCGCCGATGCCGGCCGAACGGGCCGACGCCCTGGGGCTGCCGCGGATGGTCGAGCGCAACGAGGACTCCTACCGCACCGACTACACCGTCAGCTGCGACGCGGCCTCCGGGGTCACCACCGGCATCTCCGCCGCCGACCGCGCCCGCACCGCGCGGGTGCTGGCCGAGCCGTCCTCGGGCCCCGGCGACCTCATCCGCCCCGGTCACGTCTTCCCCCTGCGGGCCCGCCCGGGCGGGGTGCTGGAACGCCCCGGGCACACCGAGGCCGCCGTCGACCTGTGCCGCCTGGCGGGACTCGCGCCGGTCGGGCTCATCTCCGAACTCGTCGAGGACGACGGTTCGATGTCACGCTGGGACCAGATCGTCGCACTGGGTGAGCAGTACGACCTGCCCGTGCTGACCATCGCCGACCTGCGGACGCACCTGTCCGCGGCGGCGGACTGAGGAACGGACGAGGAGGACCTGGCATGAGCGGGGACGGGAGCCCGGAGATCGAGGTCGACGGCAGCGGGCTGCGCGTCGCGGTGGTCGCGGCGCGCTGGCACGCGGAGACGATGGACGGCCTGCTGGCCGGCGCCCGGCGCGCGCTGGAGGCCTCGGGGGTCACCGAGGTCACCGAGGTCCGGGTGCCCGGGGCGTTCGAGCTGCCCGTGGCCGCGGCGCGGCTGGCCCGGGCGGGCCACGACGCCGTCGTGGCCCTGGGGGTCGTCATCCGCGGTGGCACCCCGCACTTCGACTACGTCTGCGACGCCGCGACCCAGGGCCTGACCCAGGTCGCGGTCACCACCGGGGTGCCCATCGGCTTCGGGGTGCTGACCGTCGACAACGAGGCGCAGGCGCTGCACCGGGCCGGGCTGCGCGGGTCGCGCGAGGACAAGGGCGCCGAAGCCGTGCTCGCGGCCCTGGAGACCGTCGTCGCGCTGCGCGGCGTCGCCCCCCTGCCCCAGGGCTGACGGCCCGCCCCGCACCCGTCCCGCCGGGGAACCCCGGTGGGACGGGTGCCGGGGTGGTGGTCGGGGCGAGGGGGCGCAGCGCCTAGACTCCCGACACGTGAAGACCTTCGACGCCCTGTTCGCGGAACTGAGCGACAAGGCGCTGACCCGGCCCCACGGGTCCGGGACGGTGCAGGAACTGGACGCCGGGGTCCACGCCATCGGCAAGAAGGTCGTCGAGGAGGCGGCCGAGGTCTGGATGGCGGCGGAGCACGAGTCCGGGGAACGGACCGCCGAGGAGATCTCGCAGCTGCTGTACCACCTGCAGGTGCTGATGATCGCCCGCGGACTGACCCTCGACGACGTGTACGCCCACCTCTAGGAGATCCCTTGCCCGCGAGCCAGCTCCGCATCGCTGTCCCCAACAAGGGGGCCCTGTCCGAGGCCGCCAGCGCCATGCTGCGCGAGGCCGGGTACAACCAGCGCCGCGACGCGAAGGAACTCATCCTCGACGACCCGGACAACTCCGCGCAGTTCGTCTTCCTGCGCCCGCGCGACATCGCCCTCTACGTCGGGTCGGGGACCCTCGACGTCGGCATCACCGGCCGCGACCTGCTGCTGGACTCCCGCGCCCCGGCCGACGAGATCCTGCCGCTGGGCTTCGCCCGCAGCACCTTCCGCTTCGCCGGCCGCCCCGGGGTCGCCTCCTCCGTCGCCGACCTGCAGGGCCGGCGGATCGCCACCAGCTACTCCGGCCTGCTGGGCAAGCACCTCGCCGAGCACGGCGTGACCGCCGACGTCGTCCACCTCGACGGGGCCGTGGAGACCGCCGTCGCCCTGGGCATCGCCGACGTGATCGCCGACGTCGTCGAGACCGGGACGACGCTGCGCGCGGCCGGCCTGGAGGTCTTCGGCGAGGCGATCATGCGCTCGGAGGCGACGCTCGTGCGCCGCGCGGGAGCACCCGCGGACCCGGCCGTGGACGTCCTCGTCCGCCGCCTGCAGGGCGTCCTCGTCGCCCGCCAGTACGTGATGGTCGACTACGACTGCCCCAGGGACATCGTCGAGCGGGCCTGCGCGGTCGCCCCCGGGCTGGAGTCGCCCACGGTCTCGCCCACCGCCAACCCCGACTGGGTCGCGGTGCGGGTCATGGTGCGCAAGGCCGCGACCAACCAGGTCATGGACGAGCTCTACGACCTCGGCGCGCGCGCCATCCTCGTCACCAGCATCCACGCCTGCCGGTTGTGAGCGGCGCGACGCCCCGCGCAGGCGGGGGGACGGCCGCGCCGCGGGTGTTCCGGCCCCGCCGGGCCCGCGTCGTCGGCCTCGCCTTCGCCGTCGGCATCGTCGTCGTCTGGGTCGGCATGGCGATCGGGCTGTCCCTGGCCCCGGACTCCGGCTGGGGCGCGCAGGACACCGTGAGCGCCGCGGTCTTCGCCGCGCTGCTGGCCGGGGTCCTCGTGCGGCTGGTCAGCGTGCGGGCCCGGGCGGACGCGGAGGGCCTGGAGGTCCGCAACGTCGTCTTCACCCGGCGCGTGGACTGGGGCGCGATCGTCGCCGTCCGCTTCGGCGGGGCCGACCCGTGGCTGACCCTCGACCTCGACGACGGCGAGAACCTCGCCGTGATGGCCGTCCAGCGCGCCGACGGGGAGTTCGCCCGCGCCGAGGCGCTGCGGCTGGCGCGGCTGGTCGAGGCGCACGCCCCCCGGCCGCCGCAGGACACCCGCGACTAGCGCCAGAGCGGCTCCCCGCCCACGGCGGTGGCGCTGCTGAGGACCACGTCGGGGCGGAAGCGCTCGCGCGAGAACAGCTCCGCCTCCTGGGCGGCCCACGCGTCCCAGTGCGGGGTGAAGGTCTCCCCGTCGCGGGCCAGCGCCCGCGCCCGCCGCAGCTCCGCGTCGGCCTCCAGCCGCACGAGCAGGTCCACCGGGCGCGCGCACCCCGCACCCACGCCCTCCACGACGACCGTCCCCGACGTCGGCAGCGCCACCTCGCGCACGTAGGCGCCCCGGGCCCAGTCCCACACCGGGTGCGACGTAGGGGCTCCCGAGCGCAGCCCGTCGAGGACCTCCCCGAGCAGCTCGACGGCGGCGGCCAGCCCCGACCAGCCGGGGTACAGGTCGTCCAGGTGGACGACCGCGGCCCCGGTCCGCCGGGCCAGGGCCGCGGCGAGGTCGGTCTTGCCCGTCCCGGAGCGGCCGTCGACGGCGACGACGCGCGGCCCGGCCCCCGGCGCCGCGACGGCGGCCAGCCGCGCGGCGAGCCCGTCGACGACGTCGGCGGTGGAGCGGCCGGTCAGAACCACGTCGGGCACCACGGCGCCTCGGGCGTGGCGAACAGCCGTTGCAGCGCGTGCGCGTCGGCGGGGGAGCACCGCAGCCGGCCCGCGCGGTGCAGCGCCATCGCGGACGTCCCGCCCAGCAGCAGCGACGCCAGCTCGCCCACCCCCAGCACGACGTCGGGGGCGGCGCCGGTGGTGCTCACCTCGGGCGACAGCCACCCCTCGCCGTCGCCCCGCTCACCCGGGGCGACGTGCAGGCGGACGGTGGCACCAGCCAGCCCGAGGGGGTCGACCACCTCCAGCACCAGCGTCCCCGCGCCCAGGTAGCGACGGGCGCTCAGGGCGCCGACGACGTCGAGGACGCGCAGCCACAGGAAGTCGTCGACCGGGCCGGTCTGCACGGCCCGGGGGTCCACGAGCAGGTGGGGCAGCAGCTCGTCCACCGGGCGGTCCGCGGCCCGGGTGCTGCGCACCAGGTCGATCGACGTCACGAACTCCCACAGCGCCCGGTAGGCCGCGGGGGTCGTCGCGCTCAGGTCGGCCACGGTCGCCGTCCCGCCCGCCACCCGGCCGGTGGAGGTGTCGGCGAGGTCGTAGGCGACGTAGCCGTCGGGGACCCCGGCCTCGTCGCGGTGCAGGACGACGTGTCCGCGCGTCCCCAGCCAGCGTCCCTCGCCGCGCCGCCCGGCCGCCGCCCACCAGGCCGCGTCGCGGGGGAACCCCCCGGGCCGGGCGCGCCGGGCGCGGTCGTGGACCCGGGCGAGGTCCTCGGTGCGCCCGGCGGGGACGAACTCCAGGCTCCCCGGCGCCGACGGCGCGTCGGGGCGGAAGCGGACGTGGGTGTGGTCGACGACCAGGCTCGTGGAGCGCGTCGCGGTCCCGAAGCCGAACCGGCCGTAGATGGGCGCCTCGGCGGCGATGAGGGCGGCGAGCGCCAGGCCCCCGTCGCGGGCCCGCTCCAGGTCGGCGGTGAGCATCCGCGAGAGCAGCCCGCGCCGGCGGTGGGTCGGCAGGACGGTCGCGGTCGAGACGGCGTCGACGACCACCGGCTCGGCCCCCGGCACCGCCACCTCGGCGTCGAAGGTCCGCAGCGTGGCCACCACGCGCTCCTCGCCGCCGACGACGTCGCGCACGGCGGTGAGGCGGTGGTCGGCGACCTCGGCGAGCCGCTCGTCGAGGGCCTCCTCGGTGGGGGCCGGCTGCAGGAAGGCGGCGCGGCTGGCGGTGGCCCAGTCCCGCAGGGCCACCCGGTCGCGCGGGTCGATCGAGGTCATCGGCAGGGCAGCGTCCACCCGGGCGACGCTACCGGCCCGCACCGGACCGGACGGGTGCGGGAGCGGTCTACCCTTCCCTCCGTGAGCGTCGCCGTCCGTGTCATCCCCTGCCTCGACGTCGACGCCGGCCGCGTCGTCAAGGGCGTCAACTTCGCCGACCTGCGCGACGCGGGCGACCCCGTCGAACTGGCCCGCCGCTACGACGCGGAGGGCGCCGACGAGCTCACCTTCCTCGACGTCACCGCCTCCTCCGGCTCGCGCGAGACGACCTACGACGTGGTGCGCCGCACCGCGGAGCAGGTCTTCATCCCCCTCACCGTGGGGGGCGGGGTCCGCAGCGTCGCCGACGTGGAGAAGCTGCTGCGCGCCGGGGCGGACAAGGTCGGGGTCAACACCGCCGCCATCGCCCGCCCCGAGCTCATCGGCGAGATCGCCCACCGCTTCGGCGCCCAGGTCCTGGTGCTGTCCGTCGACGCCCGGCGGACCCTGCCCGGGGAACCCACCACCGCGTCGGGCTTCGAGGTGACCACCCACGGGGGCCGGCGGGGGACGGGGCTGGACGCCGTCGAGTGGGCCGCGCGCGCCGCGGAGCTGGGGGCGGGGGAGATCCTGCTCAACTCGATGGACGCCGACGGCACGAAGGCCGGGTTCGACCTGGAGATGCTGACCGAGGTCCGTGCCCGCGTCACCGTCCCCCTGGTCGCCAGCGGCGGCGCGGGCGCCGTGGGGCACTTCCCGCCCGCCGTGGCGGCCGGCGCCGACGCGGTGCTGGCCGCGAGCGTCTTCCACTTCGGGCAGCTCACCGTCGGCGAGGTCAAGGACGCGCTGCGCGCCGCCGGGTCGGCCGTCCGCTAGCCGGGCGCTACGCCGGGGTACCCCGAGGAGCGCTACGCCGGGGGCTGCTCGGGGAAGGCCTCGCGGAAGCGCTGCACCACGGCCGGGGCGCCGTCCACCCGCACCCGCGCGCGGCTGCGGCGGCCGAAGGCGTGCAGCAGCAGCTCCGCGGGGTCCCCGGTCAGCGACACCGCGTCGGGGGCCGAGCGCACCACCGCGCGCGGACCGCCCGGGGTGACCAGCACGACCCCGACCCCGGCGCGGCGGTAGGCGACGCGGCCCAGCACCCGCACCGTCCGCCACAGCGACGCCGCTTGGCCCGGGGGCAGCTCGCGGGGGGCCCACCCCTCCTGGGCGCGCAGGACGTCCTCGTGGTGGACGAAGAACTCCGCGGAGTTGACCAGGGCGTCCAGCGCCGGCAGCCGCAGCGGGCCGCGGGGACCGCTGCGCACGCGCTGGACGAGGTCCTCGAACGGCTGCGCCGCCAGCTCGGCCCAGACCCGGTCCCGGTGGGGCCGCAGCGGGGGGACGGTCTCGCCGAGGACCACGTCGGGGCGGTTGTCGCGCACCGCCAGGTGCACCAGCAGGTCGCGCACGTCCCAGCCCGCGCACAGCGTGGGGGCGTCCGGTCCGACCCGGGAGGCGGTGTCGCACAACGCGTCGCGTTCGCGCCGCGCGTCGTCGCGGTGGCCGGGTGCGGCCGGGGGCGTCGTCATGGCCGCATCGTGCCACCCGCGGCGGGCGGCGCCGCGCGGGGGCGGTGAGACCATGACCGGCGTGTCCTCGTCCCCCCCTCCCGCGACCGGCCCCGCGACCGTGCCCCCGCTCGACCCGGCGCTGGCCGCCCGGCTGAAGCGCACCGACACCGGTCTCGTGTGCGCGGTCGTCCAGCAGCACGACACCCGCGAGGTCCTCATGGTCGCCTGGATGGACGACGAGGCCCTCGCCAGCACCCTGGCCACCGGCCGGGCCACGTACTACTCCCGCAGCCGGCGCTCGCTGTGGCGCAAGGGCGACACCTCCGGGCACGTCCAGTGGGTCAAGCGGGTGTCGCTGGACTGCGACGGCGACGCGCTGCTCGTGGAGGTCGACCAGGTCGGGGCGGCCTGCCACACCGGGGACCGCACCTGCTTCGACGCCTCCCCGCTGCCGGTCCGGGTGGGCTCGCGGGCGGAGGCGTGAGCGCCGGCCGCGGACGCGGCCCGCTGCTGCTGACCGGCGCGGCCGGGGCCGTCCTCGCCCTCGCCGCGGGCGCGCCCACGTGGGTCACCGGGTCGGTGCCCACCGCGACCGGGACGGCCGCCGTGGTGGCCACCGGCCGCGACGGCGCCCCCGCGGCCACCGCCCTGGCCCTGGTGAGCCTGGCCGCCGTGGTGGCCTCCACGCTGGGCCGGCGGCTGGCGCGCACCGTCGCCGCCCTCGTCCTGGTCCTCGGGGGGGCCGGGACGGTCCTGGCCAGCCTCGCCGTCGCCACCGCCCCGCAGGACGCCCTCGCCGCCCCCGCCCGCGCCGCCAGCGGCACCACCGGGGCCGTCCTCGCCGGGGAGCCCTCGGTCCGGCCCTGGCCCGTCGTGTCCGCCGCGGGCGGGGCGCTGGTGCTGGTCGCCGGCGCGGGGGTGCTGCTGCGCTCGCGCCGCTGGGCGCGGGAGGGCGACCCCGCCGCGACGTCCACGCGCCACGAGCGCGACGCCACCCGGATCCGCACCGCCCCGGCCCCCGGCGACGACCCCGCGGCGGCCTGGGACTCCCTGACCCACGGCGAGGACCCGACCCGCTGAAGCCGCCCGGCCCGGGCCGACCCACCACGCCCGGCGGAGCGGAGGGGGGGTGGGTACGGTGTGCGTCGTACCCCCAGCAGGTCCGCACCGTCCCCAGGAGCCCAGCGTGAGCAGCCAGCAGACCCCGTCGTCCCCCCACGGGCCCGCCGACATCGCCGACGAGCACGGTCACGGGCACAGCGTGGCGGCGTGGGCCGGGGTCGCGGTCTGCCTGCTCGGCTTCCTCATCCTCTGCCTCGCGGTCGTCTTCCCGAGCTGGACGTGGGGGATCGTCGGCGGGGTCGTCATCCTGGCCTCCCTCGTCGTCGCCGCCGTCCTGGCCAGGGCCGGGTACGGGGTCAAGGGCGCCGACGGCAAGCCCGTCGGAGCCTCGCGCCCCAAGCGCTGAGACCCCTCCCGCGCGGGCCCGCCCCAGTGGTGTCCGGACGGCCGCCGGCCGGGGATACCCTCGACCCGTGACGGTCCTCGACGACATCCTGGCCGGCGTCCGCGAGGACCTGGCGGCCCGCAAGGCGCTCACCACCCTCGACGAGCTCAAGGAACGGGCCCACCGCCAGGTCCCCGCGAAGGACGCGCAGGGGCTGCTGAAGCCGCGCGACGCCGAGCAGCGCGGGGTCAAGGTCATCGCCGAGGTCAAGCGCCGGAGCCCCTCCAAGGGCGCGCTGGCGACCATCCCCGACCCGGCCGCCCTCGCCGAGCAGTACGAGCTCGGCGGCGCCACGGTCATCTCCGTCCTCACCGAGCAGCGCCGCTTCGGCGGCAGCCTCGAGGACCTGCGCGCCGTCCGGTGCGCGGTCGACGTCCCCGTGCTGCGCAAGGACTTCGTCGTCGACTCGTACCAGCTGTGGGAGGCCCGCGCCTGGGGAGCCGACGTCGTGCTCCTCATCGTGGCCGCCCTCGAACAGGAAGCCCTCGTGTCGCTCATCGAACGCACCCGGTCCCTCGGGATGACCGCGCTGGTGGAGGTGCACACGGCCGAGGAGGTCGCGCGCGCCCTCGACGCCGACGCCCGGGTCGTGGGGGTCAACAACCGCAACCTCAAGACCCTCGAGGTCGACAACGCCACCTTCGCCGACCTGGCCCCCCTCATCCCCGACCACGTCGTGCGGATCGCCGAGTCCGGGGTCTCCGGGCCGCGCGACGTCGTCGAGTTCGCCCGCGCGGGTGCCGACGCCGTCCTCGTGGGCGAGACCCTGGTCCGGGGCGAGGATCCCCGCCGCGCCGTGGCCGACCTGGTCGCCGCGGGTGCGCACCCGGCCGTGCAGGCGGTGCGCCCGTGACCACGACCCCCGCGCAGCCGGAGACCCCCGGGTACACCTTCAGCCAGGAGCGCGGCCCCTACTTCGGCCGCTTCGGTGGCCGGTTCGTGCCCGAGGCCCTGATCGCCGCCCTCGACGAGATCGCGGCCGCGCACGAGGCCGCGATGGCCGACGAGGGCTTCCTCGCCGAGCTCGCCGAGCTGCACCGCAGCTACTCCGGGCGCCCGAGCATCCTCACCGAGGTGCCGCGCTTCGCCGCCCACGCCGGCGGGGCCCGGATCGTCCTCAAGCGCGAGGACCTGAACCACACCGGCTCGCACAAGATCAACAACGTGCTCGGCCAGGCGCTGCTCACCAAGCGGATGGGCAAGAACCGCATCATCGCCGAGACCGGCGCCGGCCAGCACGGGGTGGCCACCGCCACGGCGGCCGCGCTCATGGGCCTGGAGTGCACGGTCTACATGGGCGAGGAGGACACCCGGCGGCAGGCGCTGAACGTCGCCCGGATGCGCCTGCTCGGGGCCACGGTCGTCCCGGTGACCGCGGGCAGCCGGACGCTGAAGGACGCCGTCAACGAGGCCTTCCGCGACTGGGTCGCCTCCGTCGACACCACCCACTACGCCTTCGGGACGGTCGCGGGCCCGCACCCCTTCCCCGTCCTGGTCCGCGACCTGCAGCGCATCGTCGGCGTCGAGGCCCGCCAGCAGGTCCTCGACCTCGTCGGGCGCCTGCCCGACGCCGTCGCCGCCTGCGTGGGCGGGGGCTCCAACGCCATCGGCATCTTCCACGGCTTCCTCGACGACCCCTCCGTCGCGCTGCACGGCTACGAGGCCGGCGGCGACGGGGTGGAGACCGGGCGCCACGCCGCGCCCATCTCGGCCGGGGTCACCGGCGTCTTCCAGGGCGCGCGCCAGTTCGTCATGCAGGACGAGGACGGCCAGACCATCGAGTCGCACTCGATCTCCGCCGGCCTGGACTACCCCGGCGTGGGGCCCGAGCACGCGTGGCTGGCCGCCAGCGGCCGCGCCTCCTACCACCCGGTCACCGACGCGCAGGCCATGGACGCCTTCCGCCTGCTGTGCCGCACCGAGGGGATCATCCCCGCCATCGAGAGCTCCCACGCCCTCGCCGGGGCCCTCGACCTCGGGCGCGAGCTCGGCCCCGACGCGGTGATCCTCGTCAGCCTGTCCGGGCGCGGGGACAAGGACGTCGACACCGCCGCCCGCTGGTTCGGGCTGGTCAGCGACGCTGACCTCGTCGCCTCGGAGGCCGAGCGCGTGGCCGACGTGCCCGAGAACACCGAGGGGTCGGGGTGGTGAGCGCCGTGGGACCGAGCACCACCGGGGCCGCACCCCGCACCGGCACGGCCGGCGCCGCGATCGACCGCGCCAAGGCCGACGGGCGCGCGGCGCTGGTCGCCTACCTGCCCGTGGGCTTCCCCGACGTCGACGCCTCGGTCGAGGCCGCCAAGGCCGCCGTGGCCGGGGGCGCGGACGTCGTGGAGCTGGGCCTGCCCTACTCCGACCCGACGATGGACGGCGCCACGATCCAGCGCGCCGTCGACGTCGCCCTCGCCCGGCGGACGCGGCCGGTCGACGTGCTGCGCGCGGTCGAGGCCGTGGCCTCCACCGGCGCCGCGGTGCTCGTCATGACCTACTTCCCGCCGATCGACCGCTACGGGGTGGACCGCTGGGCCGCGGACCTGGCCAACGCCGGGGGAGCGGGGCTCATCACGCCCGACCTCGTCCCCGACGAGGCCGCCGACTGGATCGCGGCCAGCGACGAGCACGACCTCGAGCGCGTCTTCCTCGTCGCCCCCAGCTCCACCGACGCCCGGCTGCGCTCGACCTCCGCGGCGTGCCGCGGGTTCGTCTACGCGGCCTCGTTGATGGGGGTCACAGGAACCCGTGCGAGCGTGGGGGCCGGTGCGGCCGAACTCGTCCGGCGCACCCGGGCGGCCGGGACCGAGCGCGTGTGCGTCGGGCTCGGGGTGTCCACCCCGGCCCAGGCCACCGAGGTCGCCGCCTACGCCGACGGCGTGATCGTCGGCTCCGCCTTCGTCCAGCGCCTGCTGGAGGCGGACTCGACCGCCGCCGGGGCCCGGGCCGTGGGGGAGTTCGCGCAGTCCCTCGCCGAGGCCGTCCGCACCGGCTGACCCGCCCGATCGATGAGCACCCCGCCCGAGGAGACCCGCACGTGAGCACGAAGAAGCCCGGTGGCCACCCCGCACGAGCCGGGCGGGCCGAGGACGCCCGCGAGGCGCGGCGGGCCAAGGCCGCGGCCCTGCGCCAGCGCGAGCTGGCCCGTGAGCGCAGCCGCCGGGTCGTGCTCGTCAGCCTCGTCGTCGTGGTCGTGCTCGCCCTGGTCGCCGTCGTCGCGGTGGTCGTCGTCCGCGCGAACCGGGACGACCCCGCGGCCGCGCAGGCGGTCCCGCCCAGCGCCGCCGCGCAGGGCGCGGGCTACGTGCTCCCCGGCACCCCCGCGGCGGGGGCGCCGACCGTCGACATCTGGCTCGACTACCAGTGCCCGTACTGCAAGGAGTTCGAGGACGCGGCCGGCGACGCCTACGTGGAGCTCGCCGCGAGCGGGCAGGCGGAGGTCGTCGTGCACACCCTGACCTTCCTCGACGGCAACCTGGGCAACGACGCCTCGCAGCGCGCGGCCGAGGCGGCGGCCGCGGCCGACGCGCAGGGGAGGTTCGTGGAGTACACGGAGGTCGTCTTCGCCCACCAGCCCGAGCGGGAGGGGACCGGCTACACCGACGCCCAGCTGAGGCAGTTCGCCCAGGACGCCGGGGTCCCCGACCTGGCGGCCTGGGAGGCCGCCTACGAGGGCCACGCCTACCGCGACCACGTGCGGGCGGTCGCGGACTCCATGCGGGCCAACGACGTCAGCGGCACCCCGACGGTCACCGTGACGCCCCCCGGCGGGGAGAAGCGGGCGATCCCGGCCGAGGAGCTCCTCGGCGCCGACCCCGCCGGCGCGCTGCAGCGGGCGGTCACCGCGGCGACGGTCGCGCCGTGATCCCCGCCGCCCTGGCCGCCGCCCTGCCCAGCCCCACGGTCGGCGTCTGGCACCTGGGCCCGGTCCCGCTGCGCGCCTACGCGCTGTGCATCGTGGCCGGCATCGTCCTCGGGGTCGTCATCGCCGAACGCCGGTGGCAGGCCAAGGGCGGCCGCAAGGACTTCGTGCTCGACGCCGCCGTGTGGGCCGTGCCCTTCGGCGTGGTCGGGGCGCGCCTCTACCACGTCGTCACCTCCCCCCAGGCCTACTTCGGCGAGGGCGGGGACCCCGTCCGGGCCCTGTACCTGTGGCAGGGCGGCCTGGGCATCTGGGGCGCCATCGCCGGGGGGGCCCTGGGCGTC
The DNA here is from genome assembly GCF_000017305.1 of Kineococcus radiotolerans SRS30216 = ATCC BAA-149. Taxonomy (GTDB): domain Bacteria; phylum Actinomycetota; class Actinomycetes; order Actinomycetales; family Kineococcaceae; genus Kineococcus; species Kineococcus radiotolerans. The sequence goes on from NC_009664.2 coordinate 4,036,488, forward strand.
TGGATCGCCTGCCGCCGCGCGGGGTACCGGCTGGCGCCGATGGCCGACGCGATGGCCCCCGGGCTGCTGGTCGCCCAGGCCCTGGGCCGCTGGGGCAACTGGTTCAACAACGAGCTCTACGGCCGGGCCACCGACCTGCCCTGGGCGCTGACCGTCCACCGCTGGGACGAGTCCGCCGGACGGGCCGTCACCGGCGCCGACGGCACCCCGCAGGTACTGGGCACCTTCCACCCCACGTTCCTCTACGAGTCGCTGTGGTGCCTGGCCGTCGCCGCGGCGATCGTCGTGCTCGACCGCCGGTACCGCCTGCGCCACGGGCAGGCGTTCCTGCTCTACGTCGCGCTGTACTGCCTCGGGCGCAGCTGGTTCGAGGACCTGCGCATCGACGCCGCCAACGAGGTCGCGGGCCTGCGCGTCAACCAGTGGGTGGCCGGGATCGTCCTCGTGCTCGCCCTGGTCGCGTTCGTCCGCTCGCGCCGGGCGCACGCCGGGGAGGGTGGTCAGCCGGAGGTCCTGGAGCGGGTAGCCTCCTCCGAGTCGCCGACGGCCACCAGCCCGTCCAGCGGCGCCGCGACGCAGAGCGGGGGACCGACCGTCCCCACGACCGGCGCTCGCCCCTCACCGGACCGGGACGACCGGCCGGACGCGCGCGATTCGTGATGATCCGGTGACGTCGGAGTGCTCCTGAGCACGGCGTCACGCGCGTTACAGTGAGGTGAACGCGGGTCAGCGCCGCCCTGCGTTCGTGGTGCGCGCCCTCCAGGCGCGAGCCTCATCTCGAAGAGACTCACCCGGCTCACCGAGATCCGCCCCCGTGGCGAACGCTCGAAGAGATCCGTCGAGAGACCCCCTGTCCACTCGAGGTCGCCCGTGACCTCTCTCCGAGGACGGTGCACAGCATGTCGCATTCCCCCGCGTCGCACCCGACCACCACGACGGTGAACCCGGCGGTCCGCCCGTTGCCGTTCACGTCGTTCCCGCCCTCGGCCGGTCTCTACGACCGCGCCCACGAGCACGACGCCTGCGGCGTCGCCTTCGTCGCCACCATGCGCGGCGAGCCCGGGCACGACATCGTCGACCACGCGCTCACCGCGCTGCGCAACCTCGACCACCGCGGTGCGGTGGGCGCCGAGACCAACACCGGTGACGGCGCCGGCATCCTCACCCAGGTCCCCGACGAGTTCCTGCGCGCCGTGATGGCCGAGCAGGGCGTGGAGCTGCCCGCCAAGGGCGCCTACGCCGTCGGCAACGCCTTCCTGCCCGTGGACGAGGCCGAGCGCGCCGCCGCCGTGGCCCGCATCGAGGAGATCGCCGCGGCCGAGGGCCTCGACGTCCTCGGCTGGCGCGACGTGCCCGTGACCGCCGACCTCGTCGGCCAGCAGGCCCGCGCCGCCATGCCGTTCTTCGCCCAGCTCTTCGTCGCCACCGCGGCCGGGGTCGCGCCGGCGCCGGAGACCGGCATCGCGCTGGACCGCCGCGTCTACCCGCTGCGCAAGCTCGCCGAGCGCGAGCTGGCCGTCTACTTCCCGTCGCTGTCGTCGCGGACGATGGTCTACAAGGGCATGCTCACCACCGGTCAGCTGGAGCCGTTCTTCCCCGACCTCTCCGACCGGAGGTTCACCTCCGAGCTGGGCCTGGTCCACTCGCGCTTCTCCACGAACACGTTCCCGAGCTGGCCGCTGGCGCACCCCTTCCGCACCATCGCCCACAACGGTGAGATCAACACCGTCAAGGGCAACCGGAACTGGACCGCCGCGCGCGAGTCGACGATGAGCACCCCGCTCATCCCCGGCGACCTCCAGCGCCTGGGGCCGATCTGCGCCACCGAGGGCTCCGACTCCGCCTCCTTCGACGAGGTCCTGGAGCTGCTGCACCTGGCCGGCCGGTCGCTGCCGCACGCGGTGCTGATGATGATCCCGGAGCCCTGGGAGAACAACACCGAGATGGACCCGGCCCGCCGGGCCTTCTACGAGTTCCACTCGATGTTCTCCGAGCCCTGGGACGGGCCCGCCAACCTCACCTTCACCGACGGCACCGTCATCGGCGGCGTCCTGGACCGCAACGGCCTGCGCCCCTCGCGGTACTGGGTCACCGACGACGGCCTGGTCGTGCTGGCCTCCGAGACCGGTGTCCTGGAGCTGGACCCGTCCTCGATCGTGGCCCGCGGCCGCGTGGCGCCCGGCAAGATGTTCCTCGTCGACACGGCCCGGGGCCGGATCGTCGACGACGAGGAGATCAAGGCCGAGCTCGCCGCGGCCCAGCCCTACGCGGAGTGGCTGAAGAACGTCGTCCACCTCGGCGACCTCCCGCCCCGCGAGCACGTGGTGCACAGCCACGCCTCGGTGACCCGCCGCCAGCAGACCTTCGGCTACACCGAGGAGGAGCTGCGGCTCATCCTCGCCCCGATGGCCCGCGCGGGCGCCGAGCCCATCGGCTCGATGGGGTCCGACACCCCGCTCGCGGTGCTCTCCGAGCGTCCCCGGCTGCTCTTCGACTACTTCGCGCAGCTCTTCGCGCAGGTCACGAACCCGCCGCTGGACGCCATCCGCGAGGAGCTCGTCACCTCGCTGATCACCACCGCCGGGCCCCAGCAGAACGCCCTGGCGGAGTCGGCGGCGCACTGCCACCAGCTGGTGCTGCCCTTCCCCGTCATCGACAACGACGAGCTCGCGAAGATCGTCCACATCGACAAGGACCGCCGCAACCCCGGCCGCACGACCCACACCGTCAAGGGCCTGTACCGGGTGGCCGGCGGCGGGGCCGAGCTGGCCCGCCGGATCGAGGAGATCCGCGCGGAGGTCTCGCGCGCCATCGCCGACGGCGCCGTCTTCGTGGTGCTCTCCGACCGCGACTCCAACGCGGAGTACGCGCCGATCCCGTCGCTGCTGCTGACCTCCGCCGTCCACCACCACCTGGTGCGGCAGAAGCTGCGCACCCAGGTCGGCCTGGTCGTCGAGGCCGGCGACGTGCGCGAGGTCCACCACGTCGCGCTGCTCATCGGCTACGGCGCGGCCGCGATCAACCCCTACCTGGCCATGGAGACCGTCGAGGACCTCGTTCGCCGCGGCGTCATCACCGACGTCGACGCGACGAAGGCCGTGCGCAACCTCATCAAGGCGCTCGGCAAGGGCGTCCTGAAGGTCATGTCCAAGATGGGCATCTCGACGGTGGCCTCCTACCGCGGCGCGCAGGTCTTCGAGGCGCTGGGCCTGTCCCAGACCCTCGTCGACGAGTACTTCACGGCCACCACCTCCCGCCTGGGCGGGGTGGGCCTGGACGTGCTGGCCGAGGAGGTCGCCCGCCGCCACCGCCTCGCCTACCCGGTCGAGGGCCAGGAGCGCGCCCACCGCGACCTGGAGACCGGCGGTGAGTACCAGTGGCGCCGCGAGGGCGAACCGCACCTGTTCGACCCCGAGACCGTCTTCCAGCTGCAGCACTCCACCCGCCAGCGCAACGAGGCCCTCTTCCGCAGGTACACCGCCCGGGTGGACGAGCAGTCCGACCGGCTCATGACCCTGCGCGGCCTGCTGCAGCTGAAGAAGGGCGTGCGCGAGCCGGTCCCCCTCGACGAGGTCGAGCCGGTCAGCGAGATCGTCAAGCGGTTCAACACCGGGGCGATGAGCTACGGCTCGATCAGCCAGGAGGCCCACGAGGTCCTCGCCGTCGCGATGAACCGCCTCGGCGGCCGGTCGAACTCCGGCGAGGGCGGGGAGGAGGTCGACCGCCTCTACGACCCCGAGCGGACCTCGAAGGTCAAGCAGATCGCCTCCGGCCGCTTCGGGGTGACGAGCAACTACCTGTCCTCGGCGACCGACCTGCAGATCAAGGTCGCCCAGGGCGCCAAGCCCGGCGAGGGCGGGCAGCTGCCCGGCCACAAGGTGTACCCGAACATCGCCCGGACCCGGCACTCCACGCCCGGCGTCGGGCTCATCTCGCCCCCGCCGCACCACGACATCTACTCCATCGAGGACATCGCCCAGCTGATCCACGACCTGAAGAACGCGAACCCGGCCGCCCGGGTCCACGTGAAGCTGGTCTCCGAGGTCGGCGTGGGCACCGTCGCGACGGGGGTGAGCAAGGCCAAGGCCGACGTCGTGCTGATCTCCGGCGCGGACGGCGGGACCGGTGCGGCCCCGCTGACCAGCCTCAAGCACGCCGGCGGTCCCTGGGAGCTCGGTCTGGCCGAGACCCAGCAGACCCTCGTCGTCAACGGGCTGCGCGACCGGATCACCGTGCAGGTCGACGGCCAGTTCAAGACCGGCCGCGACGTCGTCGTCGCCGCCCTCCTGGGGGCGGAGGAGTTCGGGTTCGCCACGGCGCCCCTCGTCGTCTCCGGCTGCATCATGATGCGCGTCTGCCAGCTGGACACCTGTCCCGTCGGCGTCGCCACGCAGAACCCCGAGCTGCGGGAGCGCTTCACCGGCAAGGCCGAGTACATCGTGAACTTCTTCGAGTTCATCGCGGCCGAGGTCCGCGAGATGCTGGCCTCGCTCGGCTTCCGCTCCATCGAGGAGGCCGTCGGTCACGTCGAGGTCCTCGACACCCGCCGCGCCGTGGCGCACTGGAAGGCGTCCGGGCTGGACCTCTCGCCGATCCTGCACGCCCCGGTCCCGCCGGAGGGGTCGACGCTGCACCGCTCGCAGACCCAGGACCACGGGCTGGAGAAGGCCCTGGACCACGTCCTCATCGAGCGCGCCGCCGGCGCCCTCACCGACGGCACCCCGGTCCGGGTGGAGCTGCCGGTGCGCAACGTCAACCGCACCGTCGGCACGCTGCTGGGTCACGAGCTGACCCGGAAGTGGGGCGAGGAGGGTCTGCCCGAGGGCACGATCGACGTCACCCTCACCGGCTCCGCCGGGCAGTCGCTGGGCGCCTTCCTGCCGCGCGGCATCACCCTGCGGCTGTTCGGCGACGCCAACGACTACGTCGGCAAGGGCCTCTCGGGCGGGACGGTCGTCGTGCGGCCGGACCGCTCGTCGGGTTCGCGCGAGCGCGACATCGTGGCCGGCAACGTCATCGGCTACGGCGCCACCAGCGGCTCGCTCTTCCTGCGCGGGGAGGTCGGGGAGCGCTTCTGCGTCCGCAACTCCGGGGCGACCGCCGTCGTCGAGGGGGTGGGCGACCACGCGCTGGAGTACATGACCGGTGGTGAGGTCGTCGTCCTCGGCCGCGTGGGCCGCAACGTCGCCGCGGGCATGTCCGGCGGCTTCGCCCACGTGCTCGACCTCAAGGAGAGCCGCGTCAACCGCGACATGGTCGACGTCGTCCCGCTGGACGACGAGGCCGCCGCGCGGGTGCACGACCTCCTCGTGGCGCACCGCGACCACACCGACTCCACCACCGCCGCCAAGCTGCTCTCCGACTGGGGTGCCGCGCGGCAGCGGTTCTCGACGATCGTCCCGCGGGACTACCGGCGCGTGCTGGAGGTGCGGGCGAAGGCCGTCAGCGACGGTCTCGCCCCGGACTCCGAGGCCGTGCTCACCCGCATCATGGAGGCTTCGCATGGTTGATCCCCGAGGGTTCCTGAAGGTCCGCGACCGGGAGCTGCCCCCGCGCCGTCCCGTCCCGCTGCGCCTCATGGACTGGCGCGAGGTCTACGAGAAGCAGGACCTCGACCAGCTCAAGCGCCAGGCCGGGCGCTGCATGGACTGCGGCATCCCGTTCTGCCACAACGCCTGCCCGCTGGGGAACCTCATCCCCGAGTGGAACGACCTGGTCAGCCGCGGTGACATGCGCGAGGCCATCGAGCGCCTGCACGCGACGAACAACTTCCCCGAGTTCACCGGGAAGCTGTGCCCCGCTCCGTGCGAGTCGGCCTGCGTGCTGGGCATCAACCAGCCGCCGGTGACGATCAAGCAGGTCGAGGTGATGATCGCGGAGAACGCCGCCGAGCACGGCTGGCTGGAGCCGCGCGTCCCCGAGCGCCTCACCGGCAAGACCGTCGCCGTCATCGGCTCCGGCCCGGCCGGGCTCGCGGCGGCGCAGCAGCTCACCCGGGCCGGTCACACCGTCGCCGTGTACGAGCGCGACGACAAGATCGGCGGGCTGATGCGCTACGGCATCCCCGAGTTCAAGATGGAGCGCGCGGTGCTGGACCGCCGGCTGGCCCAGATGGAGGCCGAGGGCACCCGCTTCCGGGCGGGGGTGGACATCGGCACGGACATCACCGGCGAGCAGCTGCGCGAGCGCTACGACGCCGTCGTCGTGGCCACCGGGGCGACCCAGTGGCGCGACGTGGACCTGCCCGGGCGCGAGCTCGCGGGCGTGCACCAGGCGATGGAGTACCTGCCCCCCACCAACCGCGTCGCGGTCGGGGAGGAGCGCCCGGCGGACTACGTCGACGCGGCCGGTCTCGACGTCGTCGTCATCGGCGGCGGCGACACCGGCTCGGACTGCTACGGCACCGCCCTGCGCCAGGGGGCGCGGTCGGTGACGCAGCTGGACATCTACCCGGCGGCCCCGGGCGAGCGCACCGAGGACGAGCCGTGGCCGACGATGCCGAAGGTGTTCTCGGTGTCCTCCTCCCACGAGGAGGGCGGTGAGCGGAAGTTCTCCGCCTCCACCCGGGCGCTGATCGGCGAGGACGGCCGGGTCACCGCGCTGCGCGTCGTCGAGGTCCGCAAGGTCGACGGCACGTGGACCCCGGTCGAGGGCACCGAGCAGGACCTGCCGGCCCAGCTGGTCCTGCTGGCCATCGGGTTCTCCGGACCCGAGCACGGCGGGCTCGTCGAGCAGCTCGGCCTGCAGGCCGACGCCCGCACGCGCTTCACCCGGACCCCGGGCTACGCGACCTCCACCCCGGGCGTCTTCGTCGCCGGCGACGCCGGTCGCGGGCAGTCGCTCATCGTGTGGGCCATCGCCGAGGGCCGCGCCTGCGCCTCGGCCGTGGACGAGTTCCTCATGGGCGACACCGCCCTGCCCTCGCCCATCCGGGCCGACGCGGTCCCGCTGACGGCCTGACCGGCCCGTCCACGACGAGGGGCGCCACCCACCGGGTGGCGCCCCTCGTCGTCGTGGCCCTCGTCGTGCCCCGCGGGTCCGGGCCCGCGGGGTCTCACCAGGCGGCGATCTCGTCCTGCCCGTAGGTCCACACGGCGCTGTCGCTGAGCACGGTGACGTCGGCGGCCGAGGGGGACAGGCCCCGGGCCGCCGCGGCCTCGGTGACGCGCTGCAGGGCGTGGCGGGCCGCGCCCTGCGCGTCGAGGCCGTCGCCGTCGACGCTGAGGACGACGTCGTGCTCGGGGGCGTCGACCCGTTCCACGCGCGGGTGGGCCGCGTGCAGGTCGGCGACCAGGCCCGCGACCGCGCCGGCGGGCCACTCCCCGTCCTCGTGCAGGCGGAGGTAGACGGCGTACTCGTGCTCGATGGCCTCTTCAACGAGCTCGTCGATCTCGTGCTCGAAGTCCTTCTGGTGCTGGGGCTCCTGCGTGTTCACGGGGTCAGCATGACGTGGGCGCCCGGCCTCGGCACGCCGGGCCGCGCAGGTGCCGGGCGGGTGGCGGTGCGGTGGACGTCGCGGTCGTGGCGCGCCCCACCCGCCGGTCCCGGGGCGGGGCCCAATAGGCTCGGGGTCATGCGCAGAGCGAAGATCGTCTGCACCCTCGGGCCCGCGGTCGCGGGTCACGACGGGTTGCGGTCACTGGTGGACGCCGGGATGGACGTCGCCCGACTGAACTTGAGCCACGGCTCCCACGACGACCACCGCGCGAACTTCGAGGGGGTGCGGGCGGCGGCGGCCGCCACCGGACGGTCGGTGGCGATCCTCGCGGACCTGCAGGGCCCCAAGATCCGCCTCGGGAGGTTCGCCGACGGGCCCCACGACCTCGCGGTCGGTGACGTGTTCACGATCACCACCGAGGACGTGGTGGGGACCCGGGAGATCTGCTCCACGACCTACGCCGGCCTGCCGGGGGACGTGTCGGTGGGTGACGCGATCCTCATCGACGACGGCAAGGTGGGTCTCGTGGTCACCGCCGTCGAGGGCCCGCGGGTCACCACGCTGGTGACCGTCCCCGGCCCGGTCAGCAACAACAAGGGCATCAACCTGCCCGGGGTCGCGGTGAGCGTCCCGGCGCTGTCGGAGAAGGACGTCGAGGACCTCCGCTTCGCCCTCCGGCTCGGCGTCGACATGGTCGCGCTGTCGTTCGTCCGCTCCGCCGCGGACGCCGACGACGTGCACAAGGTCATGGACGAGGAGGGGATCACCGTCCCCGTCATCGCCAAGGTCGAGAAGCCGCAGGCCGTGCAGAACCTGCGCGAGGTCGTCGCCGCCTTCGACGGCATCATGGTCGCCCGCGGCGACCTCGGCGTCGAGCTGCCGCTGGAGGAGGTGCCGCTGGTCCAGAAGCTGGCCATCGAGCTGGCCCGCCGCCAGGCCAAGCCGGTCATCGTCGCCACCCAGATGCTCGAGTCGATGATCACCGCTCCGCGCCCGACCCGCGCGGAGGCCTCCGACTGCGCCAACGCCGTCCTCGACGGCGCCGACGCGCTCATGCTCTCCGGCGAGACCAGCGTGGGGGCGTTCCCCTACGAGGCCGTCCGGACGATGGCCCGCATCATCGAGAACACCGAGACCCACGGCGCCGAGCGGATCGCCGCCCTGGGCACCGTGCCGCACACCAAGGGCGGGGCCATCACCCTGGCCGCCGCCGAGGTCGGCAAGCAGCTCGACGCCAAGCTGCTGGTGACGTTCACCCAGTCCGGCGACTCCGCGCGCCGGCTGTCCCGGCTGCGCTCGGGCATCCCGCTGCTGGCCTTCACCCCCGACGAGGCGACCCGCCGGCGCCTGGCCCTGTCCTGGGGCATCGAGCCGGAGTTCGCGGCCTTCATCTCCACCACCGACGAGATGGTCAAGGAGGTGGACCGCCGCCTGCAGGAGATGGGCCGCTGCGCCGTCGGCGACCTCGTCGTCATCGTGGCCGGTGCCCCCCCGGGGATCGTCGGCTCCACCAACGCCCTGCGCGTGCACCGCATCGGCGACGCGACGTCGGGGATGTCGGCGGCCTACGCCTGAGCCCGGACGGCGAGAGCCCCGGAGCACGTCGCTCCGGGGCTCTCGCGCACGTGCCCTGGGTGGGATTCGAACCCACACTGGATCGAGTTTGAGTCGATTGCCTCTGCCGGTTGGGCTACCAGGGCGTCCCGCGGGGCGCCGGATCACCTTACCGGGACCCTGGGAGTGCCCCGCGACCGGCCCGAGGCGACGACGGGTCGTAGTAGCGCCGGGGCACGGACTAGGATGCCCCGCGTGACGAACACTCCCGACACCCCCGCCTCCTCCTCCGCGACCACTCGTCGGGTGGTCGTCGCGGAGGACGAGGCGATCATCCGTCTCGACATCGTCGAGATGCTCACCGAGGCCGGGTACGACGTCGTCGGCCAGGCGGGCGACGGCGAGCAGGCCGTGGCCCTGGCCGAGGAGCACAAGCCCGACCTCGTGGTCATGGACATCAAGATGCCGATCCTCGACGGCATCTCCGCGGCCGAGCGCATCGCCAAGGCGCGCATCGCGCCGGTCGTCCTGCTGACGGCGTTCTCCCAGGCCGAGCTGGTGGAGCGCGCTCGCGACGCCGGGGCCATGGCCTACGTCGTCAAGCCCTTCACCTCCGCCGACCTGCTGCCGGCCGTGGAGATCGCGGTGAGCCGCCACCAGCAGATCATGGCCCTGGAGGACGAGGTCGCCGACCTCGCCGACCGCTTCGAGACCCGCAAGCTGGTCGACCGGGCCAAGTCCAAGCTGCAGACCCAGTTCGGCATGTCCGAGCCCGAGGCGTTCCGCTGGATCCAGAAGACGTCGATGGACAAGCGCCTCACGATGCGCGAGGTCGCCACCACGGTCATCAGCGCCGGTGGCGAGGACCGCGGCTGACGCCACCCCTCCCCGGCACCCGTCGCCCCGCGACGCCCGGCCACGGCCCCGCCACCCCCACGGGTGGCGGGGCCGTTGTCGTTCCTGCCGCGATCCGGTCACGCAGCGGCAGATCTGCGCAGTTCCGGGGCCCGGTGCTGACCGATCTGTGTAACGACCCGGTGAACACGCACACCGAACGCCCCCGGAGGGCGGGCACGCCCCCTAGTGTTCACCCCGGCTCCACCGCTCCCGGGTGGCGCCCGCGGGTCCGTGCGTCGTCGCGGCCCCCGCGCCCCCGGCCCAGGAGGACCCAGTGCGTTCCATCGTCAAACTCGCGGCCCCCGCCGCGGCTGCCGCCCTGCTCCTCGCCGCGTGCGGCACCACCGGCGGCGACGAGACCACCGCCGCCGAGGGCTCCTCGAGCGGCAGCAGCAGCTGCCCCGCAGACGTCAGCATCGGCTTCTTCGGTGCGCTGACCGGTCCCAACGCCAACCTCGGCGTCAACGAGCAGAACGGCGTGAAGCTCGCCGTGGACCAGCACAACGCCGAGAGCGGCGCGTGCCAGGTCACCGTGACCCCCTACGACTCCCAGGGCGACCAGAACCAGGCCCAGGGCCTCGCGCAGCAGGTCGTGGGCGACGAGAACGTCCTCGGCATCGTCGGCCCGGCCTTCTCCGGCGAGTCCAAGGTCGCCGACCCGATCTTCGACGAGGCCGGCATCGTCGGCATCAGCCCCTCGGCCACCAACCCCGCCCTGGCCGAGAACGGCTGGAAGACCTTCTTCCGCGTCCTGGGCAACGACGCCTCCCAGGGCCCCGCCGCCGCCACCTACATCTCCGACACCCTCGGCAAGCAGAAGGTGTACGTCATCGACGACGCCACCGAGTACGGCAAGGGCCTGGCCGACATCGTCCGCGAGAGCCTCGGGGCGAAGGCCGTCAAGAACAACACCATCCAGACCGGGCAGACGGACTTCTCCGCGGTCGTGGCCGACGTGCAGGCCTCCGGGGCCGACGCGGTCTTCTTCGGGGGGTACTACCCCGAGGGCGGGCTGCTGCTGAAGCAGCTGCGCGAGTCGGGCCTGAGCGCGGACAAGCTCGCCTTCATCACCGACGACGGCGCCAAGGACGAGGGCCTCATCACCGCCGCCGGTGCGGCGGCCGCCGAGGGCGCGCTCATGACCTGCCCGTGCCTGCCGCCGGACAAGGCCGGGGGCACCTTCGTCGCCGACTACACCGAGGCCTACGGCACCGCCCCGGCGACCTACTCGGCCGAGGCGTTCGACGCGGCGAACATCCTGCTCGACGGGATCGCCGAGGGCAACGTCACCCGCGAGGACCTGCTCGCCTACGTGAAGTCCTACGACAAGCCGGGCGTCACCAAGCAGCTCAAGTTCGACGAGAAGGGCGAGCCCAGCGAGGTCAGCGTCTGGGCCTACAAGGTCGAGGGCGGCGAGATCGTCGCCGACCAGGAGATCAACGCCTCCTGAACCGCTCGACGACCCCACCCGCGTCGCGCGGGTGGGGTCGTCCGCGTTCCGGCCGTCCCCCGTCGCCATCCCTCACCCCGGGGAGTTCCCCTGTCCACGTTCCTGAACCTGACCTTCACCGGTCTGGTCGTCGGCGCGATCTACGCCCTCTTCGCGCTCGGCTACACCCTCGTCTACGGCGTCCTGCGCCTGATCAACTTCGCCCACTCCGAGGTCTTCATGTGGGGCAGCTTCGGCGCCGTCTGGGCCATGACCCTGCTGGGCGCGCACGCCGGCATGGGCTGGCCGGCCGCGATCGGCCTGCTGCTCGTCGCCCTCGTCGCCGCGATGCTCGTCAGCGGCGGCGTCGCCCTCGTGGTGGAACGCGTCGCCTACCGCCGGCTGCGGGAGAAGAACGCGCCCCCGCTGGTCGCGCTCATCTCCGCCATCGGCGCCTCGTTCATGCTCTCCGAGATCATGGGCCTGCGCGACCGCATCGCCGGCTGGCTGAACCTGGACGGCGTGCTCGCCCCCTACGTCCGCCAGGCCCGCGAGAACACCGCCTTCGTCAACCCCCTGCCGAACGTGCAGGTGCTGGAGGTCGCCGGGTTCCAGATCCGCAGCAACCAGCTCATCGTGCTCGTCGCCGCGATCGTCATGATGATCGCCCTGGACCAGTTCGTCCGCCGGTCGCGACTGGGCCGCGGGGTCCGCGCGGTGTCGCAGAACCCCGAGGCCGCCGCGCTCATGGGGGTCAACCAGAAGCGCGTCGTCCAGTTGACGTTCTTCATCGGCGGCCTCATGGCCGGTGCCGCGGCGCTGCTCTACCTCGTCCACATCGGGGTCACCCGCTACAACGTCGGCTTCATCCTCGGCATCAAGGCCTTCACCGCGGCCGTCCTCGGCGGCATCGGCAACATCCGCGGCGCGCTCGTGGGCGGGCTCGTCCTCGGCCTGGCCGAGAACTACGCCACGTTCTTCGGTCTCGCCTCGTCCTGGAAGGACGTCGTGTCCTTCCTGCTGCTGATCGTCGTCCTGCTGTTCCGGCCCACCGGCATCCTCGGCGAATCCCTCGGGAAGGCCCGCGCATGAGCACCTCCGCCACCGCCGCGAAGCCGGCCCGCCCGGCCAAGCCGTCGTTCGCCGACCGCTGGACCGCCCTGCCCAAGCCGGTCCAGGTCCTGGTCTGGGTCCTCCTCGCGCTCTTCTTCTTCGTCCTGCCGCTGCTGAACCTCCCGATCGTGTCCACCCCCGACGCCGAGTTCGGCTCGGTGCTGGCCAGCGTCGCCAACTACGCCCTCGTGGCCCTGGGCCTGAACATCGTGCTCGGGTACGCGGGGCTGCTCGACCTCGGTTACGTGGGCTTCTACGCGATCGGCGCCTACACCGTGGGCGTCGGCGGCTCGCTGCACGGCGAGATCAACTGGTTCGTCCTGATCATCATGGCCGTCACCATCTCCACCGCGAGCGGCCTGCTGCTGGGGGCGCCCACCCTGCGGGTGCGCGGCGACTACCTCGCCATCGTCACCCTCGGGTTCGGCGAGATCATCCGGCTCACCGCGCTCAACACGGAGTGGCTGAACCAGGCCCGCGGCATCACCGGCATCCCGCGCCCGCCCTCGACCGAGCTGTTCGGCCTGCCCAGCCTGGTCTGGGACGGGGCGACGGCCAAGGTGGACCTCGGCGAGGGGGCCCGCTCGATCTTCCTGAAGTTCGGGCTGCTGGACGCGGTCCCGTACTACTGGCTCGCCCTCATCGTCATCATCCTCGTGCTCATCGCCGACAAGCTGCTGCAGGCCAGCCGCGTCGGGCGCGCCTGGGAGGCGACCCGCGAGGACGAGGAGGCCGCCGAGCTCAACGGCGTCCCGACCTTCCGCTTCAAGCTGCTCGCCTTCGCCATGGGCGCGTTCGTGGGTGGCCTCTCGGGGGCGTTGTACGCCTCCCGGATCGGGGCGATCAACCCCGACTCGTTCATGATCCAGCTGTCCATGATGTTCCTCGCCGCCGTCGTCATCGGCGGTCAGGGCAACCGCTGGGGCGCCATCGTCGGCGGTGTCGTCGTGGCGTACCTGCCGGAGCGCTTCCGCGAGTTCGCCGACTTCCGCATCGTCGTCTTCGGGCTGCTCCTGCTGCTGCTGGCGAACTTCCGCCCGCAGGGCCTGCTGCCGCCGCGCCGGGCCAAGCGCGCCCAGCGCGCCGACGCCGCCACCCAGGAACTCGAAGGGACCCAGGAGGGCGCTCGTGCCTGAGCTCACCGAGGACACCGCCCCGCGCGCCCCGCAGGCGTTCGGCGCTCCGCTGCTGACGATGGAGAACGTCACCCTGAAGTTCGGAGGCGTCGTCGCCCTCAACGACGTGTCCTTCGACATCCGCGAGGGGGAGATCCTGGGGCTCATCGGCCCCAACGGCGCCGGGAAGACGACGTGCTTCAACGCCCTCACCGGCGTCTACCAGCCGACGTCGGGACGGGTCGTCTTCGACGGCCAGCCGCTGGGCCGGCGCAAGCGGTTCCAGATCAACCGCCTCGGGATCGCCCGCACCTTCCAGAACATCCGCCTGTTCGGGAACATGACCGCGCGGGAGAACGTCCTCGTCGGGGCCGACTCCCACCACCGCTCCGGGGTCGTCAACTCCCTGTTCCGGCTGCCCCGGCACCGCCGGGAGACCCGCGAGGGCCACCGCCTCGCGGACGAGCTGCTCGCGATGATGGACCTCTCCCACCGCGCGGACGACCTGGCCCGCAACCTCTCCTACGGCGAGCAGCGCCGGCTGGAGATCGCCCGGGCGCTGGCCACGCGGCCCAAGCTGCTCTGCCTGGACGAACCTGCCGCCGGGTTCAACCCGGTCGAGAAGCAGCGGCTGATGGACCTCATCCGCAAGGTCCGCGACATGGGCAACACCGTCCTGCTCATCGAGCACGACATGCGCCTGGTCATGGGCGTCACCGACCGGATCGTGGTCCTGGAGTTCGGCAAGAAGATCGCCGACGGCCTGCCCGCCGACATCCGCAACGACCCGGCCGTCATCGCCGCCTACCTCGGGGTCGAGGACGATCAGCTGGCCGAAGGAGACGTGGACGAATGAACACCCCGACGCAGCAGAAGACCCTCGGTGAGGACCAGCTCGTCGTCGAGGGGCTCAGCGTCAACTACGGCCGCATCGAGGCCATCCGCGACGTGTCGTTCCGGGTGCCCCGGGGCGCCATCGCGACGCTCATCGGGGCCAACGGCGCGGGCAAGACGACGACGCTGAAGACGGTGTCGGGGCTGCGCAGCGTGCGCACCGGCTCCATCGTCTTCGAGGGCGAGGACATCACCAAGGTGCCCTCGCACAAGCTCGTCCAGAAGGGCCTCTGCCAGGCTCCCGAGGGGCGCGGCACGTTCGTCGGGATGACCGTCGAGGAGAACCTCGACATGGGCGCCTACACCCGCAAGGACCGGCGCACCGCGGCCTACCGCAGCGACCTGGAGCGCGTCTACGGGCTGTTCCCGCGCCTGCAGGAGCGCCGCAGCCAGTTCGCCGGCACCATGTCCGGCGGCGAGCAGCAGATGCTCGCCATCGGCCGGGCGCTGATGAGCCGGCCCCGGGTGCTGCTCCTCGACGAGCCGTCGATGGGGCTCGCGCCCAAGCTGATCCAGCAGATCTTCTCGATCATCGTGGAGATCAACCAGCAGGGGACGACCGTCCTGCTCGTGGAGCAGAACGCCGCCCAGGCGCTGCGGATCTCCGACGTGGCCTACGTCCTGGAGACGGGCACCGTCGTGCGCTCGGGGACGGGAGCCGACCTCGCGGCCGACGACTCCATCCGCGCCGCCTACCTCGGCGGCGACGTCTAGCCGTCCCGTGTCCTCCCGGCGCCGCTCCGCGGCGCCGGGAGTCACCCCCGGTGCTGTCCCTCACCACACCGGGTGAACGTCCCCGCCCGGATCGCGGGGGGATCTTCCGCCCCGCGCCCGGGTGCCCTAGTGTCCGGCGCAGCCACCCCGAGAGAGCGGGGCGGCCACCGGCGCGGGGGCCCGGTCTGCTCCGTCGGGTGCGTCGACGCACCGCGTGGAAGGGGATCCTGTGGCACGACCCGCAGTGGAGGTCCGCGACGCCGGGGCCGGCGACATCGACGTCCTCATGGGGCTCTACGCCTCCGCCCGCTTCGACCAGGGGCAGCTGCGCACCGCCACCGCCACCGTGCGGGCCCGCCTGCTGCGGGCCCTGGAGCACGGCGAGGTCCAGGTGCTCCTCGCCTCCCTGGGCGCCCAGCCCGCCGGCTACGCCCTCATCACCACCTCGCCGCTGCTGCCGCTGGGCAGCAGCGCCGGCCCCAGCATCGAGCACCTGCACGTCGTCCCCCACCTGCGCCGGCGCGGCGTGGGCCGGGCCCTGCTGCGCCGGGCCATGCTGCTGGCCCAGGCCGACGGGGCGGACCAGGTCGCCTGCACCGTCCTGCCCGGGGACCGCGAGTACACCCGCTACCTGGCCCGCCTCGGCTTCGCCCCCGTCGTCGTGCGCCGCGCGGTGCCCCTCCCGGTGCTGCGCCGCCGCCTCGCCGAGGGACCCCCGGCGCTGGCCCACACCACCGACGTCGTCGCCCGTCGCCGGTCGCTGCGCGCGCGGCTGGCCCGGGCCGGCGCCCCCGGGCCGGGCAGCCCCCCCGCCGGGGTCCCCACCGCCTCCTGAGGACGCCCCGGCGCCGGTGCCGGGGCGGGGGCACCGGCGCCGGGCGGGGCGGGACCCGCCCCGCCCGCTCGCCACCGCCCCCGTGTCGCCGGAGCTGACTACCCTGACCGACGTGACCCCCGCTGCCTCCACCACCGCCTCCACGACCCGGGCGCGCGCGAGCAGCGCGCGGAAGGGGGCGAAGGCGGCCCCCGCCCGTCCGCGGCTGCTCCTCATCGACGGTCACTCGATGGCCTACCGGGCCTTCTACGCCCTGCCGGTGCAGAACTTCGCGACGACGACGGGTCAGCCGACGAACGCGGTGTACGGCTTCACCTCGATGCTCATCAACCTGCTGCGCGACGAGGACCCCACGCACTTCGCCGTCACCTTCGACGTCTCGCGGGCCTCCTTCCGCACCGAGGTCTACGCCGACTACAAGGGGACCCGCACCAAGAGCCCCGACGAGTTCCGCGGGCAGGTGGACCTGGTCAAGGAGGTGCTCGCCGCCCTGCGGGTGCCGGTGGTGGAGATCGAGGGCTACGAGGCCGACGACGTCATCGCCACCCTCACCGAGCAGGCCGTGGCCCAGGGGTTCGACGTCCTCATCTCCAGCGGGGACCGCGACGCCTTCCAGCTCGTCCGCCCCGAGGTCACCGTCCTCTACCCGGTGAAGGGCGTCTCGGAGCTGACGCGGATGACCCCTGAGGCCGTCGAGGCCAAGTACGGCGTCCCGCCCGAGCGCTACCCCGACCTCGCCGCGCTGGTGGGGGAGTCCTCCGACAACCTCCCCGGCGTCCCCGGGGTCGGGGCCAAGACGGCGGCGAAGTGGATCAACCTCTACGACGGGCTCGACGGGGTCATCGCCAACGCCGACCTCATCAAGGGCAAGGCGGGGGAGAGCCTGCGCGCCCACCTGGACTCCGTCATCCGCAACCGCCGCCTCAACGCCCTCGTCCACGACCTCACCCTGTCGGCGACGATCCCCGAGCTCGTCCGCCGCGCCTGGGACCGCGAGCAGGTCCACACCGTCTTCGACGGCCTTGAGTTCCGCGTCCTGCGCGACCGCCTCTTCGCCACCCTCGAGTCCGCCGAACCCGAGGCGGAGGCCGGCTTCGGCGTCGACGGCGCCGTCCTCCTCGCCGGGGAGGTGGCCCCGTGGCTGACCGACCACGCCCAGGACCGCACCGGGCTGCACGTCACGGGGGAGTGGAGCCGCGGCAGCGGCGAGGTCACCGGTCTCGCCCTCGCCGGCGCCGACGGGGTGGCCGCCTGGATCGACCCCCTCACCCTGGAACCGGCCGACGAGCAGGCGCTCGCGGCCTGGCTCGCCGACCCCGACCGGCCCAAGGTCGCCCACGACGTCAAGGGCCCCAGCCACGCCCTGCTCGCCCGCGGCTGGACCCTGGCCGGGGTCGTCCTGGACACCGCGCTCGCCGCCTACCTGTGCCGGCCCGACCAGCGCAGCTACGACCTCGCCGACCTCGCCGTGCGCCACCTCAAGCGCGAGCTGCGCGCCGAGGGCTCCACCGGGGGCGCCGACGCCGACGTCGACGAGCAGCTGACCCTCGACGGCAGCGACGGTCCCGTCGGCGGGGACCAGCAGGCCCGCGCCGAGGAGGGGATGGTCCGGGCCCTGGCGATCTCCGAGCTGGCCGGGGTCCTGGCCGCGGAGCTGGAGGAGCGCGGGGGCACGCGGCTGCTGCACGAGGTCGAGCTGCCGCTGGTCGCCGTGCTGGCCGCGCAGGAGCGCGTCGGCATCGCCGTGGACGACGAGCTGCTCGCCGACCTCGAGGCCCGCTTCGCCGAGCGGGTGGCGCAGGCGCAGGCGCAGGCGTACGAGGTCATCGGCACCGAGATCAACCTGGGCTCGCCCAAGCAGCTGCAGACGGTGCTCTTCGAGCAGCTGGACATGCCCAAGACCAAGCGCACCAAGACGGGGTACACGACGGACGCGGACGCCCTCGCGGCGCTGTTCGTCAAGACGGAGCACCCGTTCCTGGCCCACCTGCTGGAGCACCGCGACGCCTCGCGGCTGCGGCAGACGGTCGAGGGGCTGCGCAAGTCCGTCGCCGACGACGGCCGCATCCACACCACCTACCAGCAGATGATCGCCGCGACCGGCCGGTTGTCCTCGACCGACCCGAACCTGCAGAACATCCCCATCCGCACCGAGGAGGGGCGCCGGATCCGCGAGGCGTTCGTCGTCGGGCCCGACGCGGGCGCCGGGGACGGCTACGAGTGCCTGCTCACGGCCGACTACTCCCAGATCGAGATGCGGATCATGGCCCACCTCTCCGGCGACGAGGGGCTCATCTCGGCGTTCACCTCGGGGGAGGACCTGCACCGCTTCGTCGGCAGCCGGGTCTTCGGGGTGGCCCCCGTCGACGTCACCCCCGAGATGCGGGCCAAGATCAAGGCGATGTCCTACGGCCTGGCCTACGGCCTGAGCGCCTTCGGGCTGTCGAACCAGCTGAAGATCTCCACCGAGGAGGCCAAGGACCTCATGGACGAGTACTTCCAGCGGTTCGGCGGCGTGCGCGACTACCTGCACGGCGTCGTGGAGGAGGCGCGCCGGACCGGCTGGACCGAGACGATCATGGGCCGGCGCCGCTACCTGCCCGACCTGGCCAGCGACAACCGCCAGCGCCGGGAGATGGCCGAGCGGATGGCGCTGAACGCCCCCATCCAGGGGTCGGCCGCGGACATCATCAAGGTCGCGATGCTGGACCTCGACGCGGGGCTGCGCGAGGCGGGGCTGCGCTCGCGGCTGCTGCTGCAGGTCCACGACGAACTGGTCCTCGAGGTCGCGCGGGGCGAGCGCGAACCGCTGGAGGAGCTCGTGCGCGCGACGATGGCCGGGGCCGCGGACCTGGCGGTGCCGCTGGACGTCTCCGTCGGGGTGGGCCGGTCCTGGCACGAGGCCGGGCACTGACCGGCTCCGGCTAGCCGGCGGCCGCCCGCCGGGCGCCGCGCGGGGCGGGTGCGTGCCGCGTGCACGCCCGCCCGGCGGACTTGGCCTCGTAGAGGGCGGCGTCGGCCCGGGCCACCAGCGCCTCGACGGGTTCGCGCCCGTCCCACCCGGCGGTGCCCGCGGAGAAGGTCTGGCCCTGCGGCGTGGCCCGGCGCCACCCGGACAGCAGGTGGTCCACCTCCTCGACCGGCGCCGCGCAGAGCAGGAGGAACTCCTCCCCGCCCCAGCGGGCCAGGTGACCGCCGGGGGGCAGGCGGGCCCGCCAGGCGTCGGCGCACTCCCGCAGCAGGGTGTCGCCGGCGGGGTGGCCGCGGGTGTCGTTGAACCGCTTGAAGTGGTCGAGGTCCAGCAGGGCGATCGTCACCGGCCGCCCCGCCGCCCCCGGTGCGCAGCGGTCCGCCAGCTGCTCCCGGCCGCTGCGCCGGTTGGGCAGCCCCGTCAGTTCGTCGGTGACCGACAGCCAGCGCAGCCGTTCCGCCTGGGCGCCCACCGCCTCGAGCAGGACCGCGGCGCGGGCCAGGACGAGGGTGAACAGCACGCCGCACCCCACGACGACCGTCCACGGGTCGACCTCCCGCCCCAGCGCGAGCTGCAGGGCCGCGGTGCCCGGGGCCAGCAGCCCCGCCGCGCCGAGGGCGAGCAGGCGCAGGCGGGTCAGCTGGACGGAGCCCGCCGGCCCCTCCCGCCGCAGCCGCGCCGCCGCGGGGTGGGTGACCGCGGCGGTCCAGGTCAGGAACGAGACGAGGAACGCCACGACGACCACCTGCCCGCCGGGACCGGGACCGGTCAGGCGCCAGGCCAGGTCGGCGGTGAGGGAGGCGAGCAGGCCGAGGGTCATCAGCCGCAGCGGGACCGCGGCCCGCGGGCTCACCGCACCCGCGCCCACCGCGAGCGCGAGCAGGGCGAGGTCCAGCACCGGGTAGGCCAGCACCGCCACCGCGCCCGCGGGGTCCTGGCCGAACCGGTCCAGGTCGGGTTCCACGACGAAGGCCCACGTGAGCACGGACACCCCCGAGGTGATGACCGCGACGTCGATGACGCCGCCCACCCCGGGGCGGGGGCGGGTCCGGCGCGCGACCCACCACACCCCGGCCCCCACGAGGGGGTAGCCGAGCAGGAAGGGCAGGTCCCACAGCCACCACCGGCCGGCCGGGGTCGGCGCGAACCACGGCAGCACCTGCACGCACGCGCCCGCGGCCCACAGGCCCAGCCCGCTGCCCAGCACCACCCAGCCGCCGCGGGGGCGGGGCCGGTGCCGACGCAGGCCGAGCACCGCCCCCACCGGCATGGCGCAGGCCACCATGGCGTACAGCAGCGCCCCGGCGGGACCGGTGGGCAGGACCAGGCACGCCGCGGCGAGCAGCGCGGCGACGGCGAGGAGGACGGACCGGGCCCCGGGCGGGCGGGGGCCGGTCGAGGGTGCGGGCACGGCTCAGCCGTCGGCGCGGGGGACGGCCGGCGGGCGGGGGGGGGCGAGGTCGGCGACGAGGACCAGCGTGCCGGGCAGCAGCTCACCGCGCAGCCGGCTCCAGCCGCCCCACACCGCCTCCCCGGCCAGCCACTCCGGCTCGACGAGGTCGCGCACCGCGAAGCCCGCCGCCACGAGCAGGCGCACCCAGTCGCCGACGGTGCGGTGGTGCTCGGCGTAGGTGACGACCCCGTGCTCGTCGGCCTCGACGTAGGCGCGGCGGTCAAAGTAGGAGTGGGTGGCGGTCAGGCCCTCGGGGCCGGGCACGTCGGGCAGCGCCCAGCGCAGCGGGTGCGGCACGCTGGCCGCGAACCGGCCCCCCGGGCGCAGGACGCGGGCGGCCTCGCGCAGGACCCGGTCGGCGTCGGCCACGAAGGGCAGCGCGCCGTAGGAGGTGAAGACGACGTCGAAGCTGTCGTCGGCGAAGGGGAGGACCCGCGCGTCGCACTGCAGCAGCGGGACCCCGGCGGCGGCCGCGGCCGCGGCCCCCTCGCCCAGCATGCCCAGCGACAGGTCGCTCGCCACGACGCGCCCGCCGCGGGCGGCGACCCAGCGCGCGCACTGGGCCGCGCCCGCGCCGACCTCCAGGACGGTGCGCCCGGCCAGGTCCCCCAGCAGGCCCGCGTCGGCCTCGCGCAGGCCCTCCGGACCCCACACCAGCTCCGAGCCCTCGCGGTCGTCGCCGAGGAACGCGCCGTGCTCGCGGCGGTAGCCGCCGGCCTCGGCGTCCCACCAGCGGCGCTGCGCGGCGACGGTCTCGGCGGCGCCCACCTCGCGGCGCCCGACCGCCGGCTGGTCGGGCAGGCCGGGGACCGCGCCGGGGTCCTGGTCGGGGGTCGGCTCGGGGGTCTGCTCGGGAGGCACGCCGCAGATCGTCCCAGCCCCGGTCCGGACCAGCGGCCGCCGAGCCCGGCTTTACCCCCTCCGGTGCGCCCGGGTAGGCTTGGACGGCTTGCGTCCCAGGACCCACCCACGGGTCCCCGCGGGGCGCAGGTGGCGGCCGGGAGCCTCCCGGGTCCGCGACCCTACGACTGTCCCTGACGGAGCCCCTACCTCCATGACGACCACCACGACCGCGCCGGCGGGCACCACTCCTCAGATCGCGATCAACGACATCGGGTCGGCTGAGGACTTCCTTGCCGCGGTCGACGCGACCATCAAGTACTTCAACGACGGTGACATCGTCTCCGGCACCATCGTGAAGGTCGACCGTGACGAGGTCCTCCTCGACATCGGTTACAAGACCGAGGGCGTCATCCCCTCGCGCGAGCTCTCGATCAAGCACGACGTCGACCCCAACGAGGTCGTCGGAGTCGGCGACGAGGTCGAGGCCCTGGTCCTCCAGAAGGAGGACAAGGAAGGCCGTCTGATCCTGTCCAAGAAGCGCGCCCAGTACGAGCGCGCCTGGGGCACGATCGAGGCCAAGAAGGAAGCCGACGAGGTCGTCGAGGGCGTCGTCATCGAGGTCGTCAAGGGCGGCCTCATCCTCGACATCGGTCTGCGCGGCTTCCTGCCCGCGTCCCTCGTCGAGATGCGTCGCGTCCGCGACCTGCAGCCCTACGTGGGCAAGACGATCGAAGCCAAGATCATCGAGCTGGACAAGAACCGCAACAACGTGGTCCTGTCCCGCCGCGCCTGGCTCGAGCAGACCCAGTCCGAGGTCCGCCAGAACTTCCTCACGACCCTGCAGAAGGGTCAGGTCCGCTCCGGCGTCGTCTCCTCGATCGTCAACTTCGGCGCGTTCGTGGACCTGGGTGGCGTCGACGGTCTCGTCCACGTCTCCGAGCTGTCCTGGAAGCACATCGACCACCCCTCCGAGGTCGTCGAGGTCGGCCAGGAGGTCACCGTCGAGGTCCTCGACGTCGACATGGACCGCGAGCGCGTGTCCCTGTCGCTGAAGGCGACCCAGGAAGACCCGTGGCAGCAGTTCGCCCGGACCCACGCGATCGGTCAGGTCGTGCCGGGCAAGGTCACCAAGCTCGTCCCGTTCGGTGCGTTCGTGCGCGTCGACGACGGCATCGAGGGCCTGGTCCACATCTCCGAGCTGGCCGAGCGCCACGTCGAGGTGCCCGAGCAGGTCGTCCAGGTCAACAGCGACATCTTCGTCAAGGTCATCGACATCGACCTCGAGCGTCGCCGGATCTCGCTGTCGCTGAAGCAGGCCACCGAGTCCCTCGCCGCGGCCGGCGAGGAGTTCGACCCCTCGCTCTACGGCATGGCCGCGGACTACGACGAGCAGGGCAACTACAAGTACCCCGAGGGCTTCGACCCCGAGACCAACGACTGGCTCGAGGGCTTCGAGGCCCAGCGCGAGGAGTGGGAGGGGCAGTACGCCCTGGCCCACGAGCGCTGGGAGCAGCACAAGAAGCAGGTCGCGGAGGCCGCCGAGGCCGAGGCGAAGGCCGAGGCGGAGGGTGTCACCGCGGCGACCAGCAGCAGCTCGAGCTCCAGCTCCAGCAGCAGCTCCTCGTCCGCTCCCTCCTCCTACACCTCCGAGGCTCCGGAGGCCGCGGGCACGCTCGCGTCCGACGAGGCCCTGGCGGCCCTGCGCGAGAAGCTCACCGGCGGGAACTGACCTCCCGCTGACGCGTTGACGCGCTGATCGACGAAGGCCCCGACCGGATCCCGGTCGGGGCCTTCGCCGTCGCTGCCTCCGTGTCGCTGCCTCCGTGTCGCCGCCTCCGTGTCGCTGCGCGCCGCCCGGCGGCCGTCAGCCCCGCAGGGCCTGGTCCCCCGGACGTCCCGCCACCCGCGGGGCCGGGGGAGGGGCGGTGCTGGAGCGCACCACGAGGGTGGACGTGACCGGGCCGGGTTCGACGACGCGGTCGTGCAGGCGGCCCAGCAGCACCCGGACGCAGCGCCACCCGATCTCGGTGAAGTCCTGGTGCACCGTGGTCAGGGGCGGGAAGTAGAACCGCGCCTCCGGCACGTCGTCGAAGCCGACGACGCTGACCTCGTCGGGCACCCGGCGCCCGCGGTCCGCCAGCGCCCGCAGCACCCCGGCCGCCATCTGGTCGTTGCCCACGAACAGCGCGCTCACCTCCTCCAGCGGGAGGTCCCCCACCGCGGTGTAGCCCGACTGCGCCGACCAGTCCCCGCGCACGGGACGGGGCACGACCCGCAGCCGCTCGACCAGCGCGGTGCGCCAGCCGGTGGCCCGGGCCCGGGACTCCGCCCAGTCCGGGGGACCGGCGACGTGGTGGACGGTGGGGTGGCCCAGGTCCAGCAGGTGGTGGGTGGCCTCGCGGGCCGCGGCGACCTCGGCCCAGTAGGCGTCGGGGACGCCGGCGCCGTCGAGCCCGGGGGCCAGGACGCAGGGGAAGGCGGCGTCGGCGGCGCGGACGGCGTCCTGCGCGGCGTCCTGGGGCACCACGGCGATCGCGCCGTCGACGTACTGCGCGCGCAGCTCCTCCAGGGCGGTGCTGATCCCGGCGGCGCTCAGGTCCGGCAGCATCACCAGCGAGACGGCGTACCCCTCGGCGCGGGCCGCCTCCTGGATCCCGGCCAGCGTCGTGGCCGCGCCGTACAGCGAGGTGTCCGCGGCGACCACGCCGATGCGGTGGGAGCGACGGGTGACCAGCGTGCGGGCGGCGATGTTGGGGCGGTAGCCGAGCTCGGCGATGGCGGCCTCGACCCGTTCGCGCGTGCGCCGCGCCACCGACGGGCTGCCCCGCACCACGCGCGAGACGGTCTGCTGCGACACGCCGGCGAGCTGGGCGACGTCGGCGAGGACCGGCAGGCGCCCTTCGGCCTCGGGGGCTTCCCCCCGGGGTGCGGATTCGGCGGACATGCCACTTCCTGACTCGGTGTGCAGGTCCGGGTACTCATCGCTGAGCACCCTGGAGGGGCGGGAAGAACGGCGGGAAGTGCGGGGGAGCGCTCTCGTCGGCGTCGACCTCGCGGCGCCAGGGTAACCCAGCCGCCGTCGTCACGTGCGGCTCCTCGGCGTCCGGGTGAACGGCTTGACGTTCTCCGATGGCAACGTTAACAATGAACTCACCAGTTCCACCAGATCGTCAGATCGCACTGCTGCCGGGCGCTGGGACGAGGAAGCTCGAGCCCCGCAGCGAACCACCCCCCCAGCGCCACCCGGCGCGCAGCAGAGTGCCCCACGAGCCCCTTCGTGCGGCCTTTCACGAGGTACAGAGGAGTTCCGCCGTGATGAAACGTCGCAGTGCCCTTGCCGTCTTCGGTGCCGGCCTCGCCCTGACCCTGGCCGCCTGCGGCGGCGGCGGTGCCGGTACCGGCACCGACAGCGACGGTGGCGGTTCCTCCGCCAACCCCTCGGAGATCACCGTCGGCGTGGCGATGCCCACCCAGACGTCCGAGCGCTGGATCGCCGACGGCAAGAACGTCCAGGCGGGTCTGGAGAAGGCCGGCTACAAGGTCGACCTCCAGTACGCCAACGACGACATCCCGACGCAGGCGCAGCAGATCGACCAGATGATCACCAAGGGTGACAAGCTGCTCATCGTCGCCGCCATCGACGGCACCGCGCTCAGCAGCCAGCTGGCCAACGCCGCGGCCCAGGGCGTCAAGGTCATCTCCTACGACCGCCTCATCCGCGGTTCCGGCGACGTCGACTTCTACGTGTCGTTCGACAACTACAACGTCGGTGTGCAGCAGGGCACCTCGGTGCTCATGGGCCTCGGCCTGCTGAACCCCGACGGCTCCCCGGGGACCGCGACCGGCCCCTTCAACGTGGAGCTGTTCGCCGGTTCGCTCGACGACAACAACGCCCAGTTCTTCTGGGACGGCGCGATCGACACCCTGCAGCCGTTCATCGACAAGGGCCAGATCGTCGTCAAGTCCGGCCAGACGAAGATCGACCAGGCCGCCATCCTGCGCTGGCAGCAGGAGACCGCGCAGAAGCGCATGGAGGACCTGCTCACCTCCGCCTACAACGACGGCAGCAAGGTCGACGGCGTGCTCTCGCCCTACGACGGCATCTCCCGCGGCATCATCACCGCCCTGCAGAACGCCGGCTACGGCGGCAGCGGGACGCCGATGCCGATCATCTCCGGCCAGGACGCCGAGATCGCCTCCGTCAAGCTCATCAACGACGGCGTGCAGTACGCGACCGTGTTCAAGGACACCCGCAAGCTCGCCGACGAGGCCGTCAAGGCCGCCAGCGCGATGGTCGAGGGCAAGGAGCCCGAGGCGAACGACACCGAGACGTACGACAACGGCGTCAAGGTCGTCCCCTCCTTCCTGCTCGAGTCCGAGATCGTCACCAAGGACAACGTGAAGTCCGCGCTCGTCGACACGGGCTACTACACCCAGGCCGAGGTCGACGCCGGCAAGGCCAGCTGACCCACCACGACGCTTCCCGCCCCGGTCTCGACCGGGGCGGGATCCGTGGTGTCCGGCGGAAACCCCCCACCCAGAACGAGGGACGACGGTTCACCGATGACCGACAACACCCAAGCGACGCAGCCCAACATCCTGGAGATGCGTTCCATCACCAAGACCTTCCCCGGGGTCAAGGCGCTGTCCGACGTCTCGCTGTCGGTCCGACGCGGTGAGGTCCACGCCATCTGCGGCGAGAACGGCGCGGGCAAGTCGACCCTGATGAAGGTCCTCTCGGGCGTGTACCCGTACGGGACCTACGAGGGTGAGATCCACTTTGACGGCCAGCTCTCGCAGTTCTCCGGCATCGCCGACAGCGAGAAGTCCGGCATCGCGATCATCCACCAGGAACTCGCCCTGGTCCCGTACCTGTCGGTCGCGGAGAACCTGTTCCTCGGCAACGAGATCAAGGGTCGCGGCGGTCTCATCGACTGGAACCGCACCAACGGCGAGGCCTCGAAGCTGCTCAACCGCGTCGGCCTGCACGAGAACCCCACCACGCCCATCGGCCAGCTCGGTGTCGGCAAGCAGCAGCTGGTGGAGATCGCCAAGGCGATCAGCAAGGACGTGCGGCTGCTCATCCTCGACGAGCCGACCGCGGCGCTGAACGACAACGACTCCGCGCACCTGCTGGACCTCCTGCGCCAGCTGCGCTCGGAGGGCATGACCTGCATCATGATCTCGCACAAGCTGAACGAGATCGAGGCCATCTCCGACTCGGTGACGATCATCCGCGACGGCCGGACGATCGAGACCCTGGACATGCGCGCCGACGCCGTGACCGAGGACCGCATCATCCGCGGCATGGTCGGGCGCGACCTGGACAGCCGCTACCCCGAGCGCGAGTCCCACCCCGGCGAGGAGGTCCTCCGGATCGAGGACTGGACCGTGGGCCACCCCGTGCAGGACCGTCTGGTCGTCGACCACGCGAACCTCTCGGTGCGCGCCGGCGAGGTCGTCGGCATCGCGGGTCTCATGGGCGCCGGGCGCACCGAGCTCGCCATGAGCGTCTTCGGCCGCAGCTACGGCCGCTACCTCGGCGGGTCGCTGTACAAGCGGGGCAAGCCGATCCAGAGCCGCAACGTCGGCGAGGCGATCCGCAACGGTCTGGCCTACGCCACCGAGGACCGCAAGAAGTACGGCCTGAACCTCATCGACGACATCAAGCGCAACGTCTCCGCGGCGGCGCTCGGCAAGCTCACCCGGGGTGGCTTCGTCGACGCCAACGAGGAGATCAAGGTCGCCGAGGACAGCAAGCGGAGCATGAACATCAAGGCTCCGACCGTCACCGCGCTGACCGGCAAGCTCTCGGGCGGCAACCAGCAGAAGGTCGTCCTGTCGAAGTGGATCTACTCCGACCCCGACGTCCTCATCCTCGACGAACCCACCCGCGGCATCGACGTCGGCGCGAAGTACGAGATCTACACGATCATCAACCGGCTGGTGGCCGCCGGCAAGGCCGTCATCGTCATCTCCTCGGAACTGCCCGAGCTCCTCGGCATCTGCGACCGCATCTACACCCTCAACGCCGGTCGGATCACCGGTGAGGTCCCGATCGCGGAGGCCTCGCAGGAGAGCCTCATGGTCCTCATGACCAAGGACCGCGGCGCCTCGGCCGGATCCACCGACCCGAGCCCCACCCCTCCGTCCCCGACCGCCCAGACACCGCAGGAGCACACCGCATGAGCGGCTCTACCCTGACCAAGCAGGGATCGTCCGCGCCGACGCCGAAGACGGGCAGCGCGAACCCCTTCCTGGCCATCACCCAGAACCTGCGCGAGAGCGGGATCTACATCGCGTTCGTCGTGGTGGTGCTGCTCTTCGCGGTGCTCACCGACGGCCTGTCGCTGAGCCCGGGCAACATCACCAACATCGTGCTGCAGTACTCGTACGTGCTGGTGCTGGCGATCGGCATGCTGATCGTCATCGTCGCCGGTCACATCGACCTGTCGGTCGGGTCGGTGGTGGCCCTCACCGGGGCGGTCTCGGCTCAGCTGGTCATCGGTTCCAGCCAGCCCTGGTGGGTCGGCATCCTCGCCGCCCTCGGCGTCGGCATCGTCATCGGCGCCTGGCAGGGCTTCTGGGTCGCCTTCATCGGCATCCCCGCGTTCATTGTGACCCTGGCCGGCATGCTGCTCTTCCGCGGCCTGACCTTCTACGTCCTGGACAACGTCTCGCTCTCGCCGTTCCCGGCGGAGTACGGCAAGGTCGCGACGGGCTTCTCCAACGGCCTCATCGGCGGCAACGGCTACGACGCCTTCACGCTGCTCATCGGCGCCCTCGCCGTCGCCGGCTTCGCCGTCGCCCAGGTCCGCACCCGCGTCGCCAAGGTCCGCTACCAGCAGGTCGTGGACGCGCTGCCGCTGTTCGTCCTGAAGATCGTCGGCGTCGGCGTCGTCGTCATGGCCTTCGCCTGGCAGCTCGCCCACAGCCGCGGTCTGCCCTACGTCCTCATCATCCTGGCCGTCCTCATCCTGGCCTACGCCACGATCATGAAGTCGTCGGTCTTCGGCCGTCAGGTCTACGCCATCGGCGGGAACCTGGCCGCGGCCCAGCTCTCCGGGGTGAACGTCCGCCGGGTGAACTTCTGGATCTTCGTCAACATGGGCTTCCTGGCCGCCGTGGCGGGCGTGATCTTCTCCTCGCGCTCCAACGGGGCCCAGCCCAGCGCCGGCAACAGCTTCGAGCTCGACGCCATCGCCGCGGCCTTCATCGGCGGCGCCGCCGTCACCGGCGGTGTCGGCAAGATCCAGGGCGCGATGATCGGTGGTCTGCTCGTCGGCGTCATCTCTAACGGGATGCAGTTGCTGAACGTCGACCAGTCCCTGCAGCAGGTCATCAAGGGCCTGGTGCTGCTGCTCGCCGTCGCCTTCGACGTCTACAACAAGCGTCGCGGCGGGGTGCGCTGACCCCCGGTCCCACCACGCACCACCTCGACGCAGGGCCCGACCGGACCGCTCCGGTCGGGCCCTGCGTCGTCCCCGCGGGCCCGTAGGGTCACCCCGTGCTGAGAGTGGGCCTCACGGGGGGCATCGGAGCGGGGAAGTCGACGGTGGCCCGGGCCCTGGCGGGCCTGGGGGCGGTGGTCGTCGACGCCGACGTCCTGGCCCGCGAGGTCGTCGCCCGCGGGACCCCGGGCCTGGCCGCCGTGGTCGAGCGCTTCGGTCCCGGGGTCCTGACCCCCGCGGGCGACCTCGACCGCCCCGCCCTGGGACGCCGGGTCTTCGCCGACCCCGAGGCCCGCGCGGCGCTGAACGCGGTCGTGCACCCGCTGGTGGCGGCCCGGCGGGCCGAGCTGGTCGCCGCGGCCCCGGCGGACGCGGTCGTCGTGGAGGACGTCCCGCTGCTGGTGGAGACCGGCGCCGCCGCGGGCCTGCCGCTGGTCGTGGTCGTCGAGGCCCCCGCCGCGGAGCGGGTGCGGCGGCTGGTCGAGGACCGCGGGATGGACGAGGCCGACGCCCGCGCCCGCCTCGCGGCCCAGGCCACCGACGCCGAGCGCCGCGCCGCCGCCGACGTGCTGCTGCCCAACCCCCGCCGCCCGGCGGGGGAGCCGGACCCGCTGCCCGGTCTCGTCGAGGCGCTGTGGCGCGACCGGCTGCTCCCCTTCGAGGCCAACCTGCGGGCCGGCCGGCCCGCGGCCCGCGGCCCCGTCCCGGAGCGCGACCCCGGCTGGGCGGCGGCGGGGGAGCGGGCCCGCGCCCGGATCGCCCGGGTGGCGGGGGAGCGGGCCCTGGAGGTGCGGCACACCGGGCCGACCGCCGCGCCGGGCCGGCGCGCGCCCGACGTGATCGACGTCGAGGTCCTCGTGGGCGACCTCGCGACGGCGGGCGCCGTGGCCGACGACCTGCGGGCCGCCGGGCTGGTGCGCCGGCCGGCACCCCCCGGGGCCGGGGAGGTCCTGGCGTCCTCCGCGGACCCCGGCCGCGCGGTGGACTGCCGCTTGCGGCCGGTGCCCCCGCGCTGAGGGGCTCGTGTCGGAGGGCCCGCCTAGGCTTCGGCCCATGCGGCCGACGACAGACATCGAGCGCCGGGTGGCGCCCTTCGAGGTGGTCTCCGAGTTCTCCCCCTCCGGGGACCAGCCCACGGCCATCGCCGAGCTCGCCCGGCGGGTGAACGCCGGGGAGCAGGACGTCGTGCTGCTCGGCGCGACCGGCACCGGCAAGTCGGCGACGACGGCCTGGCTCATCGAGCAGGTCCAGCGCCCCACCCTGGTCATGGCGCCGAACAAGACCCTCGCCGCGCAGCTGGCCAACGAGTTCCGCGAGCTGCTGCCCCACAACGCCGTCGAGTACTTCGTCTCCTACTACGACTACTACCAGCCCGAGGCCTACGTCCCGCAGTCCGACACCTACATCGAGAAGGACTCCTCGATCAACGAGGAGGTCGAGCGGCTGCGGCACTCGGCGACGAACTCGCTGCTGACCCGTCGCGACGTCGTCGTCGTGGCCACCGTCTCCTGCATCTACGGCCTGGGCACCCCGCAGGAGTACGTGGACCGCATGACCGCGCTCAAGGTCGGCATGACGATGGACCGCGACGAGCTGCTGCGGAAGTTCGTGGGGGAGCAGTACACCCGCAACGACCTCGCCTTCACCCGGGGGACCTTCCGGGTGCGCGGGGACACCGTGGAGATCATCCCGGTGTACGAGGAGCACGCGATCCGCATCGAGTTCTTCGGCGACGAGATCGACAAGCTCTACACCCTCAACCCGCTGACGGGGGAGGTGCTGCGCGAGGAGCAGCACGTCTACATCTTCCCCGCCTCGCACTACGTGGCCGGCCCCGAGCGGCTGGAGCGCGCGGTGGGCAGCATCGAGGCCGAGCTGGAGCAGCGGCTGGCCGAGCTGGAGCAGCAGGGCAAGCTGCTGGAGGCGCAGCGCCTGCGCATGCGCACCACCTACGACCTGGAGATGCTGCGTCAGGTCGGGTCCTGCTCGGGCATCGAGAACTACTCCCGCCACTTCGACAACCGTCCCCCCGGTTCGGCCTCGAACACGCTGCTGGACTACTTCCCCGAGGACTTCCTCCTCGTCATCGACGAGTCGCACGTCACCGTCCCCCAGATCGGCGGCATGTACGAGGGCGACATGTCCCGCAAGCGCACGCTGGTGGACTTCGGGTTCCGGCTGCCCAGCGCGATGGACAACCGCCCCCTGCGCTGGGAGGAGTTCCTCGAGCGCACCGGTCAGACGGTCTACCTGTCGGCCACCCCGGGCAAGTACGAGCTCTCCCGCGGCAAGGGCGTCGTCGAGCAGATCATCCGCCCCACGGGCCTGGTGGACCCGCAGGTCGTGGTGAAGCCCACCAAGGGCCAGATCGACGACCTGCTGCACGAGATCCGCCTGCGCACCGACAAGGACGAGCGCGTCCTGGTGACGACGCTGACCAAGAAGATGGCCGAGGACCTCACCGACTACTTCCTCGACCAGGGGGTGCGGGTGCGCTACCTGCACTCCGACATCGACACCCTGCGCCGGGTGGAGCTGCTGCGGGAGCTGCGCCAGGGCGAGTACGACGTCCTGGTCGGCATCAACCTCCTGCGCGAGGGCCTCGACCTGCCCGAGGTGTCGCTGGTGGCGATCCTCGACGCCGACAAGGAGGGCTTCCTGCGCTCGGCGACGTCGCTGGTCCAGACCATCGGCCGCGCGGCCCGCAACGTGTCGGGCGAGGTGCACATGTACGCCGACCGGATCACCCCGTCGATGGCCCAGGCCATCGACGAGACCAACCGCCGCCGCGAGAAGCAGGTCGCGTACAACCGGGAGAGGGGCGTCGACCCGATGCCGCTGCGCAAGCGGATCGCCGACATCACCGACCTCATCGCCCGTGAGGACGCCGACACCGCCGAGCTGCTCGCCGCGGCCCAGGGCGGCGGCGGTCGCGCCCAGTCCCGGGGCAAGGCGCCGACCCCCGGCGGCGGCAGGACCCGCAAGGGGGCCCGGGAGGAGGCGGGGCAGTCCCGGCCCGGCCTGCCCCAGGCCGACCTGGCCCAGCTCATCCAGGAGCTGACCGACCAGATGCACTCCGCGGCGGCCGAGCTGCAGTTCGAGCTCGCCGCCCGGTTGCGCGACGAGGTCGGCGACCTGAAGAAGGAGCTGCGCGGGATGCGTTCGGCCCAGGGGGCCTGACGCGCGGGCCGGCCGCCCCTTCCCCGGGCGGCCGGCCCGGCCGGACCGGGGTCAGTGCGGCGGCAGGCCCGGGACGGGGGAGACGCTGCCGGTGTCGGTGAGGTGCCCCAGCAGGGTCTCGCTGATCTCGCGCAGCTGATCCACCTGGGCGGGGGTGAGCAGATCGAAGAGGTTGCGGCGCACCGTCTCCACGTGGCCGGGGGCCGCTGCGGCCAGGGCGGCGAACCCCTCGTCGGTGAGCACCGCGAGGTAGCCGCGGCCGTCGGTGGGGCAGGCCTCGCGGCGGATCCAGCCGCGCTCCTCCATGCGCGCCACCGCGTGCGAGACGCGGCTGCGGGAGGACAGCGAGGACTCCGCGAGCTCGCTCATCCGCAGCGAGCGGCCCGGGGACTCCGACAGCCGCACCAGCATCTCGTAGTAGGTCAGCACGATCCCGGAGTCCTGCTGCAGCTGGCGGTCGAAGCGGTCCACCAGGAGCTGGACCGCCGAGAGGAAGGTGCGCCAGGTGACCTGCTCCTCGTCGTCGAGCCAGCGCGTCGGGTCGGGCGCCGCGGGGGCGTCTTCCCGCTGCGCGGTGGGGTCGTCGTCCACGAGCGTGCCGGGCAGTGCCATGCCCCGAGGATAGGCATTGCTCTCAACCACCTGCGTCCACCCAACGGTGGACCCCGACGGGGGGCCGTCGTCCGAACGGCGTCCGAACACCGCCGCGGGCTCCTGTCGGAGGGGGCGCCTAGGGTTGGGGCGTGGCCTCTCGCACTCCCTCCTCCAGCCCGCGCGCCTCGACGGCCCGCACGCCCAAGGCACCCCGCACCGCGGCCAGCGCCGCCACGCGGACGGTGGCCTCCGCGCGGGTGGCCGACGACCGCCTGGTCGTGCGCGGCGCGCGCGAGCACAACCTCAAGAACGTCTCCGTCGACCTGCCCCGCGACAGCCTCGTCGTCTTCACCGGCCTGTCCGGCTCGGGGAAGTCCTCGCTGGCCTTCGACACGATCTTCGCCGAGGGTCAGCGCCGCTACGTGGAGTCGCTCTCCGCCTACGCCCGCCAGTTCCTGGGGCAGATGGACAAGCCCGACGTCGACTTCATCGAGGGGCTCTCGCCGGCGGTCTCCATCGACCAGAAGTCGACCTCGCGCAACCCCCGCTCCACGGTCGGCACCATCACCGAGGTCTACGACTACCTGCGCCTGCTCTACGCCCGCGCCGGGCGCCCGCACTGCCCCGTCTGCGGCGAGCCGGTCGGGCGCCAGACCCCCCAGCAGATCGTGGACCAGCTGCTGGAGATGCCCGAGGGCACCCGCTTCCAGGTCCTCGCGCCCATGGTGCGCGACCGCAAGGGCGAGTACGCCGACCTCTTCCGGGAGCTGCAGACCAAGGGCTTCGCCCGCGCGCGCGTCGACGGCGAGGTCGTCGCCCTCGACAACCCGCCCACGCTGTCGAAGAAGCTCAAGCACACCATCGAGGTCATCGTCGACCGCCTCGTGCTCAAGGACGGCGTGAAGCGCCGCCTCACCGACTCCGTCGAGACCGCCCTGCTGCTCTCCTCCGGGCTGCTGGTGGCCGACCTCGTCGACGTCGAGGGCCCCGAGGGGGAGCGCCGCTTCTCCGAGAAGATGGCCTGCCCCAACGAGCACCCCCTCGACATCGACGACATCGAACCGCGCTCGTTCTCCTTCAACGCCCCCTTCGGCGCCTGCCCGGAGTGCTCCGGCATCGGCACCCAGCTCGAGGTCGACCCCGAGCTCGTGGTGCCCGACGAGGACCTCTCCCTGGCCGAGGGGGCCATCGCGCCCTGGGCCAGCGGCTCCGCCGACTACTTCCAGCGGCTGATGACCGCGCTGGCCGAGGACCTGTCGTTCTCCATGGACGCCCCGTGGCGGGCGCTGCCCAAGCGGGCCAAGGACGCGCTGCTGCGCGGCAAGGACCACGAGGTCCACGTCCGCTACAAGAACCGCTGGGGCCGGGAGCGCTCCTACTCCACCGGGTTCGAGGGCGTCATCGACTTCGTCAAGCGCCGCCACGGCGAGACGGAGTCGGACTCCAGCAAGGAGCGCTACGAGGGGTACATGCGCGAGACGCCGTGCCCGGCCTGCCACGGCGCCCGGCTCAAGCCCTCGATCCTGGCCGTCAAGGTCGGGGACCGCTCCATCTCTGAGGTCTGCGCGATGCCGATCGACGAGTGCGCGACGTTCCTGGGCGCGCTGCAGCTCTCCACGCGGGAGAAGCGGATCGCGGCGCAGGTCCTCAAGGAGATCCAGGCCCGCCTGGGGTTCCTGCTCGACGTCGGCCTGGACTACCTCTCCCTGGACCGCCCCGCGGGGACGCTGTCGGGCGGGGAGGCCCAGCGCATCCGGCTGGCGACCCAGATCGGCTCCGGCCTCGTCGGGGTCCTCTACGTCCTCGACGAGCCGAGCATCGGGCTGCACCAGCGCGACAACCGCCGCCTCATCGACACCCTGACCCGCCTGCGCGACCTGGGCAACACCCTCATCGTCGTCGAGCACGACGAGGACACCGTGCGGGTCGCGGACTGGATCGTCGACTTCGGTCCCGGGGCGGGCGAGCGCGGCGGGGAGGTCGTGCACTCCGGCGACTTCCAGGGCCTGCTGGAGAACCCGCGCTCCCTGACGGGGCAGTACCTGTCGGGGGCGCGCGCCATCGAGACCCCCGAGCAGCGGCGTCCCGTCGACCCCGACCGCAAGCTCGTGGTCACCGGGGCGCGGCAGAACAACCTCAAGGACGTCACGGTCGAGTTCCCGCTGGGCTGCCTCGTCGGGGTCACCGGCGTGTCCGGGTCGGGCAAGTCGACGCTGGTCAACGACATCCTCTACACGGTGCTGGCCAACCAGCTCAACGGCGCGCGCCGGGTCCCGGGCCGGCACAAGGCGGTCAAGGGGCTGGAGCACCTGGACAAGGTGGTCCACGTCGACCAGAGCCCCATCGGGCGCACCCCGCGCTCCAACCCGGCGACGTACACGGGGGTGTTCGACCACATCCGCAAGCTGTTCGCCTCCGCCCCGGAGGCCAAGCTGCGCGGCTACCAGGCCGGTCGCTTCTCCTTCAACGTCAAGGGCGGTCGCTGCGAGGCGTGCTCGGGCGACGGGACGCTGAAGATCGAGATGAACTTCCTGCCCGACGTGTACGTCCCCTGCGAGGTGTGCCACGGGGCCCGGTACAACCGCGAGACCCTCGAGGTGCACTTCAAGGGCAAGACGATCGCCGAGGTCCTCGACATGCCCATCGAGGAGGCGAAGGATTTCTTCGCCGCGGTGCCGGCGATCTCGCGGTTCATGACGACCCTCACCGAGGTGGGCCTGGGCTACGTCCGGCTGGGGCAGCCGGCCACGACGCTGTCCGGCGGGGAGGCCCAGCGCGTCAAGCTCGCCTCCGAGCTGCAGCGCCGCTCCAACGGCCGGACGATCTACGTCCTGGACGAGCCGACGACGGGGCTGCACTTCGAGGACATCCGCCGCCTCCTCGGGGTCGTGCAGGGGCTGGTGGACAAGGGCAACAGCGTCCTGGTCATCGAGCACAACCTCGACGTCATCAAGTCCGCGGACTGGCTGGTGGACATGGGTCCCGAGGGCGGCAACGGCGGCGGCACCGTGGTGGCCTGCGGCACCCCCGAGGAGGTCGCGGGGCACCCGGGCAGCTACACGGGGCAGTTCCTGGCCGAGGTGCTGGGGACGCCGAAGGCCGCCGCGACCCGCCGGGGGCGGGCCCGCGCGAGCTGACCCCGGCGAGCGCGTGCGGGCGATCGGGACTGCGCACAGTCCCGATCGTCTACTCCCCGTAGTGGTTTCGCGGAGGATGCGGGTACCGCTCGTCACCGTTCGAGAGCGCTCCGTGTTTCTTCCGTGGCGATCGGATATTCCCCGCCGGGGCGTCCCCGCGGCTGCCACACTCCTGGTGATCACGTCCAGGAACCGGGGGGTCCCTGGGCGGCAGAGCGCCACGAGGGGGACGGATGACCGAGACCAGCACGACCAGCCCGGTGACCACGCTCGGGGCGGTGCCCCGCCCCCGGGCCGCGGACGCCGCCCCGGCCCTGGAGGCCGCGCGCCGCGGGGTGCGCTGGTTGCAGGGATCCGGCATCCAGAGCCCCACCGGGGGGTACCGCTCCTGGTTCGACCGCGACGCGGCCGTGTACCCCTTCGAGTACTCCGAGGTCACCGGCTACCAGGTCACGCTCTCGGCCTGGCTGGCCGCCCGCGGCGACACGACCGTCGCGCGGACCGCCCTGGCCGACGCCGACCGCGCCGTGCGGTGGCTGGCCTCCGCCGTCCAGCCCGTCCCGGGGGCCTTCCGCTGCCTGGACGCCTCAGCCGCCGTCGGCCGCTTCGCCGGCAAGGCCGACCGGCTCTACACCTTCGACGCCGGGATCATCCTGCAGGGTCTCGTCGCCCACCACGTCGCGACCGGCGACGACCTCGCCCGCCGCACCGCTCTCGACACCGGCGAGTGGCTGCTGCGGCACGTCGACGCCACCGGTGCGGTCCAGCCGTGGCCGGCGACCCCGCAGGCCGGGCGCTGGCAGGACGCGCCCGGCGACTGGTCGACCCGTCCCGGCGTGCACCACGCCAAGATCGGCATCGGACTGGCCGCCCTCGGCGACCTCACCGGTGACCAGCGCTACACCCGCGCCGCCGTGGCGGTCTGCGAGGACGCCCTGCGCTCGCAGCTGCCCTCGGGGCGCTTCGTCACCAACCCCGTCGCGGGCAGCACGAACGTCCACCCGCACAGCTACGCCGCGGAGGCGCTGTGGGCGGTCGGGACCGCGACCGGCCGCGACGACCTGGTCGCCGCCTCCGAGCGCGCGGCGCTGTGGGCGCTGGCCACGACCGACCGCGACGGCCTCCCCCCTCGCCGCTACGGCGTGACCGGGACCGGGGCGGTCTCCGCGGTGCGCCACCCCCGGGTGGACGGGGTCGCCCAGGTCCTGCGGCTGGCCGCGCTGCACTCCGCGCACGGCACCCGCGCCGCGCAGCGCCTCGTCGCGGCCCTGCTCGAGCACCAGGTCGACGCCCCGGAGGAACCCCGCGCGCACGGCGGGTTCGTCTTCGGCGCCGGTACCGACGGCACCCCGCTGCCGCACGCCAACGTGTGGGTCACGGCCTTCGCCGTGCAGGCCCTCGTCCTCGCCGCCGGGGAGCGCCGCGACACCGCGGTGCTCGACTGGCGCCACCTCGTCTGACCGGGGACGCCAGGTGGCCCGGATCCTCCTGCTCATGACCCGACCGCTGGCCGGCGCCGGCGGTCGCGGTCTGGTGCTGCGCACCATCGTCGACTCCCTCGCCGGGGCCGGCCACGACGTCGTCTGCGCCGTCGTCGGCGGGCCGCGGACGCCGGTCCCGGTGGACCGTTCCGTCGCCACCCACCGCCTGCCCGACGTCCGCTGGTGGGAGGTGGCCGGGTCCTCCGCCCGCCGCCGGGGCCTGCGCTCGTTCAACGAGCGGCTCTACCACTCACCCCGCGTCGCGCGGGAGGTCCGCCGGCTCGTCGCCCTGGAGCGCATCGACGCCGTCGTGGCCGACGGGGTGCGCCTCGCCGCGTACGCCGAGGACTCCGGACGCCCCTGGTTCGTCGACCTCGACGACCTGCTGTCGGACCGCTACGACCTGTGGCGCTCGCGGGACCTGGACCTGCACCAGCTGCTGGGGCACCGCCGGCCCACGTCGCGGCTGGCCGCGGCCGCGCTGCGCCGGGTTCCGGTCCGCCGGGTGCTGGCCCTGGAGGCGCGGCGCTTGCGCGAGCGCGAGGACGTCCTCGCCCGCACCGCGCACGGGACGTCGCTGGTGTCCCCGATCGAGGCCGAGCGGCTGTCCGTGCGGGCCGGGGCCGAGGTGCGGTCGCTGCCGATGGCGGTCACCGCCGACGTCCGGCGGACCTGGACCCCGGGGGCACCGCTGGACCGGCGGCTGGCCTTCCCGGGCTCGCTGACGGCCTTCGCCAACGAGGAGGCCGTCCGCTGGTGGCTGGACGAGCTCGAGCCGGCGTTGCGGGCGAACGGGCTGCACGGGTGGGAGCTGCACGTCTTCGGCGAGGTGCCCGACGCGGTCCGCCCGCGGGTGCAGGCGCCCTCGGTGGTGCTGCGGGGAGCCTTCGACCGCACCGCGCTGCACGCCGAGCTCGTCCAGCACTCCTTCCTGCTGGCCCCGCAGCGCGAGGCGCTGGGACTGACGGTGAAGGTCGTCGAGGCGGCCGTGCTCGGGCTGGTGCCGTTGACGACACCGCAGGGGGCCTCGGGCATGGCGGTCGCGGACGGGGAGCAGTTGCTGCTCTTCCGCGACGGCGAGGGGCTGGCCCGTGCGCTGGCCACCCTCGAGCGCTGGGCGGACGAGGGCGGGACGCGCACGACCGAGCTGGCCGAGCGGGCCCGCGCGTGGGCGCGGGCGAGCTTCGCCGCGGAGGTGCTGACCCGGCGCTGGGGCGCCGTGGTGGACGGACTGCTGGCCGGGCGCGAGGGCGTGACCGGCGGGGAACGACTGGGGGAGGACGACATGGGGCAGAGGAGCACGAGGTGAGCGCTCCCGCGGTGGAGGACGTGACCGGTCGCGAGGGGACGGACCAGCCGGTCGTCGTCATCGGTGCGGGGCCGGCCGGGCTGGCCGCCGCCGAGCACCTGCTGGACGCGGGGGTCCAGGTCGTCGTCGTCGACGGCGCCCCCGCGGTCGGAGGGCTCTCCCGCTCGATCGAGCTCTGGGGGCACCGCTTCGACCTGGGCCCGCACAGCTTCCTCTCCGACTCCCACCCGGAGTCGGTCGCCCGCTGGCTGGACCTCGCCGGGGCCGTCGGCGGGGTCGAACGCACCGAGGCGGTGCGCTCGGCCGTCTGGCGGGGCCGGGTCGTGGGCTTCCCGCCCAGTCCCGCGCAGGTGCTGCGCACCGTCGGCGCGCTCGGCGCGGCCCGCCTCGCCGGGGGCCGGGTCGCGGCGACCCTGGACCGCCGGGGCCCCGCGGCCACCGCCCACGAGGCGCTCGTCGCCCGCCACGGGCGAGCCGTCGTCGAGGAACTGTTCGTGCCCTACACCCGCAAGTACCTGGGCGCTCACCCCCGCGAGCTGTCGGCCGCCTTCGCCGACAAGCTGCAGGGCACCCGCCGCGGCTGGAGCGGTCCCGTGGACCTGCTGACCCCCCGCGAGGGCACCGGGGCGGTGTGGGAGGAGCTGGCCCGCCGGCTGCGCGCCCGCGGCGCGCGGATCCTGCTGGACACCCGGGTGGTGGGCCTCAGCACCAGCGGCACCCGGGTCACCGGGGTCCAGGTCCGCGACGCGGGTGCGGAGTTCGGCATCGGGGCCCGTGCCGTGGTCTCCAGCGTCCCGGCGCCGGTGCTGCTGCGCTGGCTGCCCGGTACCCGGGCTCCGGCCGGCCCGGCGCTGCGCAGCCGCGACACCCACCTCGTCCACCTGCTGGTGGAGGGCCCGGTCGGGCAGGACAGCCACTACGTCACCGCCTACGACGAGTCG
Source organism: Kineococcus radiotolerans SRS30216 = ATCC BAA-149 (assembly GCF_000017305.1). Taxonomy (GTDB): domain Bacteria; phylum Actinomycetota; class Actinomycetes; order Actinomycetales; family Kineococcaceae; genus Kineococcus; species Kineococcus radiotolerans. The sequence continues at coordinate 4,075,837 of NC_009664.2, forward strand.
CTGCGGGTGGGACGCCTCACCAACACCCGCGTCTGGCGGCCCGGCACCTTCCGCGACGAGCCCCGCACCGCGCTGTGCGCGGAGTTCTGGAGCTCGGGCGACGACGACCTCGCCGCCAGGTCCGACCACGAGCTGGCCCAGCTGGCGGTCAGCGAGTTGCCGGCCTTCGGAGTGGACCCCCGGGTGCGGGTCCTGGACCACCACGTGCTGCGCCTGCCGCGCAGCGTCCCCGTCCTGACCTTGGGGGTGGAGGCGGCGCGCGCGGACGTCGACGAGCAGCTGGACCGCTTCGTCAACCTCGCCCGCGTCGGCCGGCACGGCCGCCACGACTGGGACGGTCAGGAGGACTCCCTGCTCACCGGGCGCAGCATCGGCGCGCACGTCCTCACCGCGGACGCCTGACGCAGCCGCCGCCTCGCCGAGGCGGGCGGCCGAGCGGGCCACCCGCCCGGCCGTCCGCCGGGCGTCTCCGGTCGCGCGGTTCCCGTCCGGGCCATCCCGGTGGTCGAGCGGGTGACCTCGCCGGCGCCGGAAGCGATCTGCGCGACGTCGCGCGCCACCTCCCGCGTCGCCGGTGCGGCCGCCTCCGGCCTCGAGGACCACCCCGTGGCCGCCGCGGCGTTGCGGAACCACCGCGGTCGACGGCGGCGCCTGAGCCCGGGCGCCCTCAGAAGGGCGCGACGAGCTTCACGATCGACTCCACGACGACCCGGCTGGCCGATCCGTCCCCGTAGGGGGAGGGCACGTCCCGCAGCGCCTGCGGGTCCTCGGCCAGCGCCGCGCGCACGGCCGCGCCCAGGCGCAGGCCGCCGGGCACCAGGGAGGCGAAGGTCCCCATCACCTCGGGGCGCTCGGTGGAGCGGCGCACCACGACGAGGCGCTTCTTGAGGACGCTGACCTCCTCCTGGACCCCGCCGGAGTCGGACACCACGAGCCGGGCCCGCTCCAGCAGGGCCAGGAACTGCGCGGGCGGCTGCGGGGCGATGACGGTGAACGCGTCGACGAGGTCGCCCAGGCCGTCGCGGCGCATGCGGTCCAGGGTGCGCGGGTGGGCGGGGAACACCACCGGCAGCCCGTCCGCGACGACGGCCTGCAGCTCGCCGAACACCTGGCGGAGCACGTCGGGGTTGTCCGCGTTCTCCGGGCGGTGCAGCGTCAGGAGCAGGTACCGCGCGGGCAGTCCCAGCTCGGCGAGGACGCGGTCGCGCTCCGCGGCCGGGGGCAGCAGGTGCTGCACCGACTCCACGACGGTGTTGCCGGTGAGCAGGATGCGCTCGTCGGCGATGCCCTCGGCGCGCAGGTGGGCGACGGCGGTCGCGGTGGGGGCGCAGCACAGGTCGGCGAGGTGGTCGATGAGGACCCGGTTGTGCTCCTCGGGCATCCGCCGGTCGAAGCTGCGCAACCCCGCCTCGACGTGCACCAGCGGCAGGTCGGCTGCGTTCGCGGCCAGCGCGCCGGCCAGCGCCGCGGTGGTGTCGCCCTGCACGACGACGCAGGAGGGCCGGTGCCGGGCGAAGGTCTCGTCCAGGGCCGCGACGGCGGCTCCCAGCTGCTGCCCGCGGGAGGACCCGCCCACCCCCAGGGCGACGGGTTCGGTGCCGAAGCCCAGCTGCGCGGTCACGTCCGACCACAGCGCGGCGTCGTAGTGCTGGCCGGTGTGGACCAGCAGGCCCGCTGAGCCCAGCCGGCGCACGACCTCGGCCAGCTTGATGGCCTCCGGCCGGGTGCCCAGCACCACGGCCACCGGTCCCGGCGCCCCCTCACCCACCGGGAACCCGAGCGGGCGTCGCAGCGCGGTGCGCTCCGGGGCGGGCAGGGAGGAGGACGCGATCGTCGGGGTGGCCACGGGGGGACGCTAGACCGGCGCCCGCCCGTTGCGGGCCGAATTTCGGCGGACACGGGTCGACGTCACGCGGTGCGCTCATCCGTTGTTGCACAACGTCATCGACGGTGGACCGGGAGTGCTCCATCGGGACGGGCCGCCACCGCGGCGGGACCTCCGGGGGTACCTGTCCGAACCGCGACCTAACCTCATAGCCGTGCCCGACCCCGCCACCTACCGCCCCAGGCCGGGGGAGATCCCCGTCGAACCCGGGGTGTACCGCTTCCGCGACCCGCACGGCCGCGTCATCTACGTCGGCAAGGCCAAGAGCCTGCGCGCGCGGTTGTCCAACTACTTCCAGGACCTCTCCGCGCTGCACCCGCGCACGATGGCCATGGTCACCACCGCCGCCAGCGTCGAGTGGACCGTGGTGGCCACCGAGGTCGAGGCGCTGCAGCTGGAGTACTCCTGGATCAAGGAGTTCGACCCGCGGTTCAACGTCAAGTACCGCGACGACAAGTCCTACCCCTACCTCGCCGTCACCATGGGCGAGGAGGTCCCGCGCGTGCAGGTCATGCGCGGGGCCAAGCGCAAGGGCACCCGCTACTTCGGGCCCTACACCCACGCCTGGGCCATCCGCGAGACCGTCGACCTGCTGCTGCGCGTCTTCCCCGTCCGCACCTGCTCCACCGGGGTCTACAAGCGCGCCGGCCAGGTCGGGCGGCCCTGCCTGCTCGGGTACATCGACAAGTGCTCCGCGCCCTGCGTCGGCAAGATCGACGCCGAGGAGCACCGCGCGCTCGCCCAGGACTTCTGCGACTTCATGGCCGGCAACACCCAGAAGTTCGTCCGCCGCACCGAGCGGGAGATGAAGGCCGCCGCGGCCGAGATGGACTACGAGCGCGCCGCCCGGCTGCGCGACGACCTCGGGGCCCTGACCAAGGCGCTGGAGAAGTCCGCCGTCGTCCTGCCCGACGCCACCGACGCCGACGTCTTCGCCATCGCCGACGACGAGCTCGAGGCCGCCGTCCAGGTCTTCCACGTCCGCGGCGGTCGCGTGCGGGGCCAGCGCGGCTGGGTCTCGGAGAAGGTCGAGGACGTCGACACCCCCCAGCTCGTCGAGCAGCTCCTGCTGCAGGTCTACGGCGGGGAGACCGGCGAGGGCGTGCCCCGCGAGGTCCTCGTCCCCGAGTTGCCCGCCACCGTCGAGGCCGACGTCGAGGACTGGCTCTCGGAGCTGCGCGGTTCCCGCGTGGACCTGCGGGTGCCCCAGCGCGGGGACAAGCGGGCCCTGATGGAGACGGTGCAGCGCAACGCCACCCAGGCGCTCGCCCTGCACAAGACCCGCCGCGGCGGGGACCTGACCACCCGCAGCCAGGCCCTCCAGGAGCTGCAGGAGGCCCTCGGCCTCGACGAGGCCCCGCTGCGCATCGAGTGCTACGACGTCTCCCACACCCAGGAGACCAACGTCGTCGCCTCCATGGTCGTCTTCGAGGACGGCCTGCCCAAGAAGGCCGACTACCGCCGCTTCGCCGTGCGCGGGGAGGAGGGCGGGGTCGACGACACCCGCGCCATGCGCGAGGTCCTGCTGCGCCGCTTCCGCCGGGTGCGCGCCGACGACGCGCGGGACCAGCCCCCCGGCGCGACCCGCGACGAGCGCATCACCGAGGGCGAGGACGGCACCGAGGTCGAGACCTCCGGCGCGGTCGGCGGGGAGGTCCTGGCCGGCATCGACCCCGACACCGGCCGGCCCCGCCGCTTCGCCTACACCCCCCAGCTCGTCGTCGTCGACGGCGGCCAGCCCCAGGTGGAGGCCGCCGCCCGCGCCCTGGCCGACGCCGGCGTCGTCGACGTCGCTCTCTGCGGGCTGGCCAAGCGCCTCGAGGAGGTCTGGCTGCCCGGGGAGGCGCACCCCGTCGTGCTGCCCCGCACCAGCCCCGGGCTGTTCCTGCTGCAGCGGGTCCGCGACGAGGCCCACCGCTTCGCCATCACCTACCACCGCTCCAAGCGCAGCAAGGCCATGACGACCAGCGCCCTGGACGGGGTGCCCGGTCTGGGGCAGGCCCGCAAGACGGCGCTCCTGCGCCACTTCGGGTCGGTCAAGAAGCTGCGGGCCGCGACCGCCGAGGAGGTCGCGGCCGTGCCCGGGATGGGTCCGCGCACGGCCCGGGCCGTCGTGGAGGCGCTGGCGGGCGGTGCGCCGGAGTCGTCGGCGCCCGCGGTGAACACGGCCACGGGGGAGCTCCTCGACTGAGGCCGGGACGCAGCGTGAGGGGGCGACGACGAGGCGTGCTGGCCTCGTCGCGGGCGACACGCCCGGGATGACAGGATGGCCCGGTGCAGGACGCGGCGGGCAGGGACAGGGATCCGGCGGTGGAGGTGGAGCGGCCACGCCGCCCCGAGCTCCTCATCATCACCGGCATGTCGGGGGCCGGGCGGTCCACCACGGGCAAGGCCCTGGAGGACCTCGGCTGGTACGTCGTGGACAACCTGCCCCCGCAGATGCTCGAACCCCTGGCCGAGCTCACCGCCCGCGCCGGGCTGACCATCCCCCGCCTGGCCGTGGTCGTCGACGTCCGCGGCCGGACGTTCTTCGCCGAGCTCACCGGTGCCCTGGCCGCCCTGGACACCCGCCACGTCTCCCCGCGGGTCCTGTTCCTCGACGCCACCGACGAGGTCCTCGTCCGCCGCTTCGAGTCCGTGCGCCGCCCCCACCCCCTGCAGGGCGACGACCGCATCGTCGACGGCATCGCCCGCGAGCGCGCCCTCACCGGGGAGCTGCGCGCCCGCGCCGACGTCGTCGTCGACTCCAGCTCCTTCAACGTCCACCAGCTCGGCTCGCTCGTGGCCTCCCTCTTCGAGTCCGAGCGCGACGAGGACCTGCGCGTCACCGTCATGAGCTTCGGGTTCAAGTACGGCACCCCCGCCGACGCCGAGCACGTCGCCGACGTGCGGTTCATCCCCAACCCGCACTGGGAACCCGACCTGCGCCCGCTCACCGGCCAGGACGTCCCCGTCGCCGAGTTCGTCCTCGCCGCCGAGGGCGCGGGCACCTTCATCGACCGCTACGAGTCCTCGCTGAGCCCCGTCTTCGACGGCTACCGCCGGGAGAACAAGCGCTACGCCACCGTCGCGTTCGGCTGCACCGGCGGCAAGCACCGCTCCGTGGCCATGGCCGAGGAGCTCGGCCGCCGGCTGCGCCGCGACGGGGTCCCCGTGCGCGTCCTGCACCGCGACCTGGGCCGGGAGTGAGCCCCCTGCCCGAGCACGTGCACCCCTCGTCCACGAGCTTCCCGACGGGCCTGATCCCCACCGTGGGGGCCGCGGGCCTCCCCGGCACCCCCGGCTCGGGCGCC